>NZ_JBIVKC010000005.1:0-895135 GCF_044750615.1 Nocardia sp. NPDC088792 | reverse complement strand
CCCGTCCGTTGTCCCGCAGGTCCTGCCCTGATCCCACACCCAGCGGATCGGTGAAACGGCCGCGCACCCCAGGGGTGCGCGGCCGTTCGCGTTCCGGGGAAACTCCCAGGCTGATTTCAACCATCTTTTCCCAGCCGGAGAGGTGTCCGCCCACTCTTGGTGAAGTTGTCAGCCGCCGCTGTGCATGAATACCTCGGCGGCGAGGTCGGCGCTGCGGGAGTCCAGGACATGGTCGGCGCCCAGCGCCCGCACCGTCTCGTGCTTGCCCGGTGACGCGGTGGCAATGACCGTTGCGCCATAGTGTTCGGCCAATCTCACCGCGGCCTGACCGGTACCGCCCGCGGCCGCGTGGATCAGCACGGTCTGCCCGGCGGTGAGGCCACCCAGAGGTCTGAGGGCGGCCAGTGCGGTGGGCCAGTTCACGACCAGGCCCAGCGCCTCCTCCGCTGCCCAGCCGGTCGGCACCGGTACGGCCGCGGCCGCGGGCAGCACCATGTATTCGGCGAAGGCCCCGTATCCGACACCGATAACCAGGGCACCGGCGTCGACGCCGGTCACCCCGTCGCCCACGGCAACGACCGCACCGGCGGCCTCGAAGCCCGCGATATAGGGCGGTGGTGGACCGCCCGGGCCGGCGCCGCGGGTCTGTGAGATATCGCGAAAGTTGATGCCGGCGGCGGCGACTCGGATCAGGATCTCCCCTCGGCCGGGGATCGGCACCGGTGCGTCGGTGATCAGTCGCAGGTCCTGCGGACCGTTCAGCGAGGTCTGCCGCAGCGCGCGCATGGTGGTGGGAAGGCTCATAACAAGGTAGACCTCGGCCACCACGGAAAGGAATCGCTCGGGCCGGCCGCGTGACACAGCCCGCGACCGGACGAGGTGGGGACAGCCCCACCTGGGTGGGGAGTCAAACGCATGTCGGTGGCGGGCCGAAGCTCATATGTTCGTTGGTGCAAGCGATTTCGATGATCAGCGAAGGGAACACGATGACCGAATCGACAGCGAATCGCGGCGAATCGGCGGCCCACGCGGAAGTGGTCCTGGTGACCGGGGCCGCGAGCGGTATCGGCGCGGCGCTGGCGCGGCGCTATGCGCGGGGTGGCGCGCAGGTCGTGCTCGTGGATATCGACGAGGCCGCGGGCCTGGCGGTCGCCGCGGAAACCGGCGGGCACTTCGTCGCCGCCGATGTCGCGCGCCTGGACGACAATCGGGCCGCGGTCGAGGTCGCGGTGTCCGCGTTCGGGGGGCTGGACGTGGTGCACCTCAATGCCGGGACCGGCGGCGCGGGCGGCGCCGGTGAGGATTTCGACCTCGACCGATACCGGCGGACCATGGCGGTCAATGTGGATGGCGTCATGTTCGGCATCCACGCCGCATTGCCCGCGCTACGTGCGCGCGGTGGCGGCGCGATCGTCGCGACCTCGAGCCTCGCCGGAGTGGCGCCCACGCCGTTCGATCCCATCTACGGGGCCAGCAAGCACGCGGTCATCGGACTGGTGCGGTCGCTCGCGGAGAAGTGGTCGGAGGCCGGAATCACCATCAACGCCATCTGTCCCGGTTTCGCCCGAACCGGCATGGTCCCCGGCGCTTTGCTCGAACACCTGCACGGAGAGGGCTACGCCGTCGCCGAACCGGACGAGATCGCCGCCGCGGCCGTGGACATCGCGCACGGCAAGGGCACCGGGCAAGCGTGGGAACTCCAAGCCGGCCAACCCCCGACCCCGGTCGAATTCCCGCATATCGCCCTCAGCCGCAGCACAACCGACGCCCGGTGACTTGCGGCGCCGTCTTGCTCACCCGCGAGTAAGGCCCGCCAGGCGGACTCGACTGCCAGGATCTTGCGCCGCTCGCCTGCGAGGATGTAGCGATGGTCGATCAGCAGGCGCCGCCCGCGGAGCGCGCCAAGGTGTCTCCGACGTATGTGCTCGCCGGGCTGGTGGCGGTGGGGGTCATCGCGCAGGCATGGCTGGCCACGGTGGTGGGTTCGTTCGCGCGGCTGCAGACCGCGACCACCGTGTTCGTGGGTGTCTTCGTGCAGGCGGTGCCGTTCCTGGTGCTCGGTGTGCTGGTCAGTGGGGGTATCGCGGCCTTCGTGTCACCCGCGCTTCTGCGTAAGGCCTTGCCGCGCAACGAGACCGCGGCGATCGGGGTGGCCGGGCTGGCGGGGATGGCGCTGCCGGGGTGCGAGTGCGGTGTGGTGCCGGTGGCGCGGCGGTTGATCGATCAGGGTGCGCCGAGTTCGGTGGCGCTGGCCTTTCTGTTGTCCGCGCCGGCGACCAATCCGGTGGTGCTGGTCGCGACGGCGGTCGCGTTTCCCGGCGAGCCCGGCATGGTGTGGGCGCGGTTCATCGGGTCGCTGGCCACCGCTCTCGTCATGGGTCTGCTCTGGTCCCGGATCGGGCGGCCGGGCTGGATGCTGCCGCGGAGCCGCGGGCACGAGCACTGCGCCGAGGGCGGGACCCGCTGGGAGGTGTTCACCGAGGCGGCGCGGCATGATCTGTTGCAGGCCAGCGCATTTCTCGTGCTGGGCGCGGCGGCCGCGGCGGCCCTGCACGTGCTGGTGCCGCCCACCTGGTATCAGCGGCTGGGCGGGGAGATGGTGATCGCGATTCTGGTGATGGCCTTGCTGGCCATCGTGCTCGCGCTGTGTTCGGAGGCCGATGCGTTCGTGGCGTCGAGCATGTCGGCGCTGCCCTTGCTGCCGCGGCTGGTGTTCCTGGTGGTCGGGCCCGCGGTCGATGTGAAGTTGTTCGCCATGCAGACGGGCAGTTTCGGGCGGCGCTTCGCGATTCGCTTCTCGCCGTTGACCTTCGCGGTCGCGGTGGTCTGCGGCACGGTCGCCGGATATCTCTGCCTGGGCGGTGCGCGATGACCATGGGCGGTGCGCGATGAATCGGGAAACGCAGAATCTGTTGCTGCTGCTGATCGGTGGCGCGGTGCTGTGGACGACGCTGGACGGCGGTTACCTCCGCTACGTGAAACCCGGGCTGTTCCCGTTCCTGCTGATCAGCGGTGCGGGCTTCGTACTGCTCGGAATCATTGCGATAGTGCGCGATATCCGGCGCGCCCGGCCGCTGGACGATCATCGACACGGTACCGGCCGCGCGCAATGGTTGCTGCTGGCGCCCGCCGCCGCACTGCTGCTCATCGGCCCGCCCGCGCTGGGCGCCGCGGCCGTGACGACCTCGGCGCCCATGCCGGTCGCCGCGAATCAGCCTCAGCAGCATCCGTTCCCGCCGCTGCCGGAGGATCCCGCACCCACGCTGACCATGTACGACCTCGTGGAGCGGGCGGTGCTGGACTCCAGCCATTCCCTTGACGGACGGGAGGTGCGGATCTCCGGATTCGTCATCGCCCCAGGGGATTCCACCATCGAACTGGCGCGCGTGCTGATCACCTGCTGCGTCGCCGATGCCCGATACCTGTACGTCCATCTCGACGGGATCCACGATCGGATCGCGGACAACACCTGGCTCGAGGTCCGTGGCATCGTCGATCCGGGCAGCGCCGGACGCGACCCCTCCAGGATCCCGACCCTCAAGGTCACCGACTACCACGAGATCCCGGCCCCGGCAGGCACGTACGAGCTACCCCACTGACCGCTTCAGCTCACCCGAGGAGTGATGGCAGGTCCATTCGCGGATGGTGGCGGCGATGAGGGCCGGGTTGTCGTACATGGGTACGTGGCCGACATCGGGGAGGATGCGCCAGGTGGCGGAGGGGGCCGAGCGGCGCCAGCCGGCGGCGTACCGGTCGTAGGGGATGAGGCGGTCGCTGCCGCTCCAGGCGATGAGGACCGGGAGATCGAGCGGGCCGTAGGGCTCGTATTCGGTAGCTATGACGCTCGGAATATCGTCGACAATGGTGCAGCGCAGCGCGTTTCGGGCCGCGAGGATGGCCTGCTCGGAGCTGACGCGGTCGCCGTGTTCGCAGACGGTGCGCATCGTGCGGCGGCGCAGCGCCGGAACGCGCAGGACCAGCGGCATCAGCGGGTAGCCGAGGCGCTGCTGCCGGCGCATGGCCCGGAAGATGGCGGGGACACGGGTTTCGGTGGTGCTCCAGGCGCCGGCCGGGGAGAAGGCGACCACGCTGCGGGCGCGGCCACGGCGGGCGAGTTCCATGGCGAGCCAGCCGCCGAGCGAGTTGCCGGCAATGTGCGCGGTGCCGAATCCGGCGTCGTCCATGGACTTTTCGAGCCAGTCGGCCGCGGCGGCAATGGTGTAGGGCCGGGGTAGGTCGGGGATTCCGGCATGGCCGGGCAGGGTGGGGGCGAAGACGTCGTAGCTGTCGATCAGCAAGGGCGCCACCGTGTTCCAGCAGTGCCAGGAGCTGGTGCCGCCGTGCAGTAGCAGGAGGGGTTCGCCGGCGCCGGCGCGGTAGTACGGGGCCGAGGCGGGGGTTGCGGGATTCGTCATCGTTGACGCGTCCTTTCTACGGGGGATCTGTGAGCGCGAGCCGGACGAGTTGTCCCAGGGATCGCGCGGTCTGCTCCGGCTCGCCGCCGGGCTGGACGATATGGCTGAAGAGCAGCCGGACCAGGCTTTCGATGAAGAACTCCAGGTCGAGGCCGGGGCGGAAGCGGTCCGGCCAGTGCTGTTCGGCGTGTGCGAGGGCGAGGCGGGTGGCGGCGGTGACGAACGGCCCGGACTGGGTGGTGACCATGGACAGCATCTCGTCCGGCTGTTGCGGGTCGGCCGCGAGCACGGCGGCGGCCAGTGGGTCCACGGCAATGGTGCGCAGCACGAATTCGGAGATGGCCGTGATCGCGGCGACCGGATCGTCGCGGTGCTGTTCGAAGACGGCCAGCGAGCCGGTCAGGTAACGCTCGGTGTTGTGCCATGACATGGCTTCCAGCACACCGGTTTTGGAGCCGAACTCGTTGAACACGGTGCGCCTGCTCACGCCCGCGCGGGTGGCGATGTCGACCATGCGGACCGCGTTCCAGCCGGTGTCGCCGGCCAGTTCCACGGCGGCCTCCAGGATGCGCTGACGGGCCAGGGCTCGGGTAGCCGCGCGCAGGGTTGGGGTCTCGCTGCTGTTCACGGCCCCCATCCTTCCTGCTCGTCCCGATCATTCGTCCTCCACCTCGCGGTTGACATCGAACAACACCAGCCGGATAGTTGCACTCTACTAGCTGTAGAGTGCATATTACGCACCTTGTTGCCAACATGATGCACAAGCTCAGGATTCTGGAGGGACAATGGCGTTACCTGCGGAGCTGGCCGATCGGCTGACATTGCCGCTGATCGCCGCGCCCATGACCGGCGTATCGGGCCCCGAACTGGTGACCGCGGCCTGCCGCAATGGGGTCATCGGATCGTTCCCGACCCACAATGCGCCGACCGTCGACGCGCTCGATACCTGGCTGCGGCGCATCACCGGCGAACTCGCGCCGCACCCGGACGCGGCGCCGATCGCACCGAACCTGGTGGTGCACCGCACCAATCCGCGACTGGCGGGCGATCTGGACCGGCTCATCGCGCACGGCGTCCAACTGGTCATCACCAGCGTCGGATCACCGGAAGCCGTGATCGGACCACTGCATCGGGCCGGCTGCCGGGTCTTCGCCGACGTCGCCACCCTGCGTCACGCCGAACGCGCACTGGACGCGGGCGCCGACGGGCTGGTGCTGTTGACGGCCGGAGCGGGCGGGCAGACCGGATCGGCGAATCCGTTCGCCTTCGTACGCGCGATCCGCGAGCATTTCTCCGGGCCGCTGGTACTGGCCGGCGGGATCAGCGACGGCCGCGCGCTGTTCGCCGCCCGCGCGCTCGGCGCGGATCTGGCCTATATGGGCACCGGCTTCATCGCGACCACGGAAAGCCTGGCGCCCCAGGACTACCGGGAGGCGGTGGTCACGGCCACTCTCGACGATATCCGGCAGACCGCACAGCTCGCCGGACTGCCCGCCAACCTGCTCGCGGCCTGGCTGGAATCCCAGGCCCCGCAGAGCGTTTCGGCAGGTGACTTCCAGGCGGAACGACTCCTGGACGGCCGCACGGTCTGGAGCGCCGGGCATTCGGTGTCCGGCGTGCACGCCGTCCGCTCGGTCGCCGAGCTGATCGAGCGCGTCCGGGCGCAATACCGCGATGCCCACCGCCACTTGTTCGACATGACCTGTCACTGAAAGGAACACATTCGATGCCGAGCCAGAATTCGCTGTGGGGTCCGGTCACCGAGGTGCTCGATCGCGCCTGCACCTACTTCGCCGAACGCGTCGCCCTCATTGCCGGCGAGCGGGAATTGACCTACGCGCAGCTGCGGTCATTGTCCGACCGCGTCGGAAATGGGCTGATCGGACAGGGTGTCGGCAAGGGCGACCGGGTCGGCCTGCTGATGCCGAACACGCTCGAATACCTTCCCACTCAGTACGGCATCTGGAAGGCGGGCGCCGTACCCGTTCAGATGGCCGCCCGGGCCGCGGCCGAGGACCACCGCTATTTCCTCACCGAATCCGGCGCCACCACACTGATCTACCACTACTCGTTCGACGCCATCGTGGCAGAGATCCGTGACCGGGTTCCGGCGCTGCGCACCCTGATCCGGCTCGGCGATCAGCCGGCCGGCGAGGCACTCGACTACGCCGAAACCTTCGGCGCCCAGCCCGATTCCGCGCCGGGCATCGAACTGGCGCCCGACGATACCGCCCAGATCATGTTCACCTCGGGATCCACCGGCACTCCGAAGGGGGTGGTGTTCACCCATGAGCGGCTCAGTCATTTCCTGATCACCGCGGGCCTCGAGATCGGCGATACCCGGCCCGGCGAGATCTTCGCGCACGGTGCGCCTTTGACCCATTTCACGCAGATCTTCGCGCTGCCGACCTTCCTGCGCGGCGGCACCAATGTGATCCTGCCGGGCCTCGACGTCGGCACCCTGCTGAATGCGGTGGCGCGGCATCGGGTCACCGCCACCGCCGTGGTGCCGACCGTGATCTACCTGATGCTCGAACATCCGGAATTCGCTGCGGCGGAACTGGCTTTGCTGCGCACGGTGATCTATGCCGGGTCCCCGATGGCGCCGGACCGGCTGCGGGCCGCGATCGAAGCGCTCGGCTCCGTATTCGTCCAGGCCTATGCGGGCACCGAGCCCGGATTCCTCAGCTGCCTGCGCAAGGAGGATCACCGCCTGGACGATCCCGCCGCGGTGGCCCGGCTCGGCTCGGCGGGGCGGCCGCTGTTCAATGTCGGCATCTCCATCCAGGACGACGATGACCGGCACTTGCCCGTCGGCGAGGCCGGCGAGATCTGCGCCCGGCAGCTCGGCCGCATGTCCGGCTATCTGGATCCGGCGCTGAATGCCGAAGCCCTGCGGGACGATTGGGTGCACTCGGGCGATATCGGATATGTCGACGAGGCCGGTTATCTGTTCCTCGTCGACCGCAAGAAGGATCTGGTCGTCTCGGGCGGTTTCAATGTCTTCCCGCGTCAGGTCGAGGATGTACTCGCCGGCCATGCCGCCGTCGCACATTCGGCGGTCATCGGTATTCCGCACGCCAAGTGGGGTGAGGCGGTCCACGCCGTGGTCGTCCGCAAACCGGGTCACGTCGTCGAACCGGAGGAATTGATCGCACTGGTGAAGCAGCACAAAGGCAGCGTGTGGGCGCCGAAGACCGTGGAGTTCGTCGACGCCCTGCCATTGAATCCCTCCGGCAAGGTCGACAAGAAGGCCCTGCGCGCACCCCATTGGGCCGGCCGCAGCCGACAGGTCCACTGACGCCACCGCCCCGGCACCGCGATGCGAGCGCCCCGCAATCGGCGCGGCCCGCGCTGCATCCCATGAGCCGATCGGTGAGCGGCGGTGAGCCGATGGTGAGTGCGCGGTGAGCGGTCCCGCCGAAGCTCTACTCATGACGAACAACCTGATCAACATTGTTTCCGGCCCGATCTTCCAGGTGGCCTGGGTGGTCGAGGACATCGACGCCGCCGAGCAGGAATTCACCGACCGCTACGGCGTCGAGAAGTGGGTCCGCATGCCGCGCATGACCTTCGGGCCGGAACAGGCCACCTACCGGGGCGCACCCGCCGACTACACCATCGATACCTCGCTGGGTTACGCCGGCGGGCAGCAGATCGAACTGATCGCGCCGGTCTCGGGCGAGAACCTGTACACCGAGCAGATCGCGAAGTCGGGTCCCGGACTGAACCACATCGCCTGGGTGCCGGAGGATTTCGACACCGCACTGGCGCAGGCGCAGGCCCGGGGTGTCGAGATCGTCCAGCACTGCGTCGTTCCCGAGATCGGAATGGAATTCGCCTACCTGTCCGGCGGGGCGCTCGGCTCCTACATCGAACTGCTGCGGCTGCCCACCGAGGCTCGCGCCATGTTCGACAGCATGATTCCGGCGGGCCACCGGAACCCGTGGCAGCACTGACCGGGTCATCGTGCAGTCTTGCTGATGGCACGTTCAGTAATCGGCCGTTGATCGGTTCCGTCCGGTTTTCCTAGCGTCATGGTGACGACTAGAAGGGAACGGGTAGTGGGCTTTTCATTGCTTGGGTACCGCGATGAGTTGAAGATCGGCGCGGGACGTCTCTACATCGACGGTGAATGGACCGATTCGGCCGGGGAAGACCGGTGGGAGCATGTGCATCCCGCGACCGGTGAGGTCATCACCTCCATCGCGAACGGCACCGCCGAGGATGCCGATCGCGCGGTGCGGGCCGCCCGGCGCGCCTTCGACGAGGGACCGTGGCCGCGTATGAAGGCGCGGGAGCGGGCCCGGGTGCTGCGTACGATCGGGGATCGGCTGCGTGCCGCATCGCCGCGCATGAGCCGTATTCAGGTGCTGGACACCGGAACTCCGCTGCGCTTCACCAGCGCCTTCCGGGCGTCGGCGGAATTCGCCGCCGATCTGTTCGACTATCACGCGGGCTGGATCGACAAGCTCTCCGGCGAGACGGTGCCGCAGTTCACCGAGCGGAACACGCTGCAGTATCTGACCTTCCGGGAGCCGATCGGGGTGGTGGCGGCCATCGTGCCGTGGAATGCGCCGGTGCTGCAGCTGGCGAACAAGCTCGCCCCGGCGCTGGCCGCCGGCTGCACCGTCGTGGTGAAGCCGTCGGAGTACGCGAGCCTGGCCGTGCTCGAATTCGTCGAGCTCCTCGCCGATCTCGACCTGCCGCCGGGCGTGGTCAATGTGGTCACCGGGGTGGGTGCGGCGGCCGGTGCGGCGCTGGCCTCGCATCCGGGCGTGAACAAGGTGAGCTTCACCGGCAGCCAGGGCGTCGGCAAGAGCATCCTCGAAGCCAGCGGGGCCGGCATCAAACGGGTCACCCTCGAACTCGGCGGCAAGAGCCCCGCCCTGGTCTTCCCCGATGCCGACGCCCGCGCGGCCGGGCGAGCCGTCATGAGCATGATCGCCATGGGACTCACCGGGCAGCAGTGCACCGCCCAGACCCGCGCCCTGGTGCATGCCGACGTCTACGACGAATTCCTCGCGGGCACAAGGGAAATAGCCGCCGAAGTCCGCTTCGGCGATCCCTTCGACGAGGCCACCACCTCCGCGCCGATGATCAACAAGGCGCAGCTGGAGAAGGTGCTGCACTACATCGAACTGGGCAAACAGGAAGCTCGAGCCGAACTGCTCTTCGGCGGCGACCGCCCCGGCGGCGAACTGTCGGACGGTAACTGGGTCGGCCCCGCCGTCTTCACCGGCCTCGACCCACACGGCCCCGTGGCCCGCGAGGAGATCTTCGGCCCGGTCCTGGCCGTCTTCCCCTTCACCACCGAAGCGGACGCCATCCGCCAGGCGAACGACTCCGAATACGGCCTCGCCGCGGGCATCTACACCCACGACCTCACCCGAGCCCTGCGCGTATCCCGCCTGCTCCACACCGGTGCGGTCGGCGTCAACGGCTACAGCTTCATGCCCAACGCCCCCATCGGCGGCGTGAAAGCCTCCGGCCTCGGCCGCGAAGGCAGCCGCACCGCACTCGAGGCCTACACCGAACTCAAAACCGTCATGATCGACCTCGGCGAATGAGCACCCGAGCCGCCGAGGACTCGTCGCTGTGAAAGCGGTGTGAGTTCGAGGGCGGGCGGGGGTGGGCGGCTTAGGCTGGCTCGCATGATGCCGCTGCAGCGTTATATCGCGGAGGAAATCGCCACCGATCATGCGGAGGGGCTGCTGGAACGCCGGGAGGCGTTGCGGCGGCTGGGGATGCTGGGGTTGGGGGCGCCTGCGGCGGTTGCACTGTTGGCTGCCTGCTCCAGCAGTTCGAGCCGATCGGGCTCTGCTGCAACGACATCCGCTGCGGCAGCGTCCGGGGGTGCGACGCCTACCGGGACGCCACCCGGGATGAGCACGGCGGTGCAGACCAGCGATATCACGCTGGCTGGACCCGAGGGGCGGACGTTGAAGGCGGCCTGGGCCGAGGCGGGGCAGGCGCGGGGTGGGGTGCTGGTCATTCATGAGAACAAGGGGTTGACCGCGCACATCAAGTCCGTCGCCGGGCGGTTCGCCGGTGTCGGGTATTCGGCGCTGGCGGTGGATCTGCTCTCGGAAGAAGGCGGAACCGGGACGTTCACCGATGACGCGGCGGCCACCGCGGCGCTGGCGAAGATTCCGCAGGAGCGGTTCGTCGCGGATCTGCAGGCCGGGATCGCCGAGTTGCAGCGGCGGGTGCCGGGAAAGAAGCTGGGGGCTACCGGTTTTTGCTTCGGGGGTGGACTGACCTGGTTGCTGCTCACCAGTGGGACACCGGAATTGGCGGCGGCCACCCCGTTCTACGGGCCGTTCCCCGATGGGGGCGTGATCACGAATTCCAAGACGGCGGTGTTGTCGGTGTACGGCGCGCTGGACCAGCGCGTGGACGCGTCGAAGCCGGCCGCGGATGCCGCACTCGACAAGGCGGGACTCACGCACGAGTCCTTTGTCGCGCCGAACGCGGACCACGCATTCTTCAACGACACCGGGCCGCGGTATCAGGCCGCCGATGCCGCGGAGGCTTGGCAGCGCGTAAACGATTGGTACGGCAAGTATCTCGGGTAGTGCGCGCTAGGCGGGTTCGACTGGAATTCGACGAGGTAGAAGAGGCCGCCCGGGCGCAGGAGTTTCGCGATCAGCGGATCGATGGTCACCACGCCATCGTAGGCCCACGAAAGGATCGTGAGCCCGCGAAAGGCGCAGTGGGCCTGCGAAAGTCGGTGCGGCCGACGAGATTCAGTGCGCCTGCATCACCTTGCGGTGCACGGGGCCGTGCGAATCCGCGCAGTGCGAAGCGTGACCGTGGTCGTCATGGTCGTGGTCGCCGTGGTCGTGGTCATCCGCGGCGGATCCCGCGTGCTCGCCGTGCTCGTGCTCCTCGTGATCGACCTGCAGCACCACGTGGTCGATGTGGTAGCGCTCGGCGAGCAGGCGGGCCACGTCCGCGCGCACCTTGTGGCAGTCGCCGCCCGGCTCCACCACCACGTGGGCGGACAGGGACGGGTCACCCGAGGTGATCTCCCAGATGTGCAGATCGTGGATCTCGACCACATTGGCCGCGGCGGCCATCTCGCGGCCGATCTCGGCCGGATCCAGGTGCGCCGGTGCGGCTTCCAGGAAGATGCGGCCCGAGGCGCGCACCAGGCCGACACCGGCCTTCACCATGAGCACGACCACGATCAAGGTGGCGATCCCGTCCGCGCGGGCGAAACCGGTGAGCAGGATGATCAGGCCGGCGATCGCGGTGGCGATGAACGCGAACAGGTCGTTGAGGATGTGCTGGTAGGCGCCCTCGACATTGAGGCTGGTGCGGTTGGCGCGGCTGATCATCCAGCCGGCCAGCACATTCACCACGATGCCGACCAGGGCGGTGCCCAGCACCAGGCCGCCGGTGACCGGCGGCGGGTCGATGAGGCGGCGCACGGCCTCGTACGCCAGCCAGGCCGAAAGGCCCAGCAGGGTCAGGCCGTTGGCCTGCGCGGAGAGGATTTCGGCGCGCTTCCAGCCGTAGGTCATGCGGCCCGCGGCGGGGCGGGCGGCCAGCCGGATCGCCCACAGCGCCAGCACGATCGACGCGGCGTCGGTGAGCATATGGGCGGCATCGGAGATCAATGCCAGCGATTGGGCGACGATACCGACGACCACCTCGCCCAGCAGGAAAGCGACGATGACCGCCAGTGCGCCGGCCAGCCAGCGCTTGTCGCTGTCGGCCGTCGCACCATGCGAATGCCCGGAATGATCGTGCCCGGCGCCCATATGCCCTCCTTTGTCCCGTTCCGATCACACACCATATGCATACATCGCTATGTATGCAAGCAGTGAGACCAACTCCCGGAACTCTCGGAGGCCGGTTCCTGAACCCCCCGGAAGGGACTGTTCCCGGGCGCCGGCGCTCGAAACAATAGGCCGCTGGCAGGCCACTGATCAGGGGCGGAGGAGGAGTTTGCCGCGAAGGCCGCCCTTGATCAGTCGGCGGTGGGCTTCGGCGGCGTCGGCGAGGGGGAGGGTGTCGGCGATGCGGGCGCGGAGCTGGCCGGCTGTGACGAGAGCCACCAGGGCGGCGAGGTCGGCGCGGACGTGGGAGTAGACGACGATCTCGGGAATGATGCCGCGCTCGGATTCGAACTGGCCGCCGGGGATCCAGAAGGGCGGGACGATGGTGGCGTAGCGGCCGTTATCGCGAACCAGGGTGAAGGCGGTGCGAGCGGAGGGGCCGCCCACCGTGTCGAAGGCCGCGGCGACCGCCTCGAAACCCTCGGCCCGCAGCTGGTCGGCGAGGTTTCCGTGACGGTCCAGCGGGGTCGCGCCGAGGGAACGGACGTAATCGTGTTCGCCGGCGGAGGCGGTGCCGAAGACGGTGATGCCCTCGAGTACGGCCAGCTGCGCGATGAAGGAGCCGACCGCGCCGCTCACTCCATTGACGAGCAGGGTCCGGCCACGCTCCAGGCCGAGGCGGCGCAGAGCCTGCAGCGCAACGGTTCCCGCCAGCGGGAGGGAGGCGCGCTGCTCGGCGGTCAGGCCCGGGGCCGGGACCACCTGGTCGGCGGGGACGACGACACGTTCGGCGTAGGAACCGATTTGCGTGTGGGAGTGGGCGGTGGTCGCCGTGACCGTATCGCCCGGGGCCAGGCCGGTGACCTCGCGGCCGACCACTTCCACGACGCCCGCGACGTCGTAGCCGGGGACCAGTGGGAAGCGGGGCGCCTCCGCCCAGGGGTAGCGGCCGTCGCGCATGCCCAGCTCGGCCGGGTTCACGCCGGCGGCCTCGACCCGCAGCAGGACTTCGCCGGGTTCGGGGGCGCGCAGCGGAAGTTCCTGCAGGCGAAGGATTTCCGGTCCGCCGAAGGATTCGATGGTGATTGCTCTGGTGGTGTTCATGCGGATGAAACTACGAATCCGCGGAGGCGCGGGCATTGATCCGGATCAATGCCCCGCGGGCTCAACGGTGTACGCCGGCGCGGCGTCGCTGCGTCCGGATGCGGCTCAGCGCCTCCGGTGTGATGCCGAGGTAGGAGGCGGTGTGACGGCCGCTCAACCGGTCCGCGAGATGCCCTTGGTCGTGCAGGAATTCGTCGTAGCGGGCCTCGGCATTGCCGACCAGGAAGCGGCGGTGCGCGCTCTCCTCCTCCAGGAAATGACGTTCGGTGAGGCGGCGCATGACCGTGCCCCAGCCGGGATCGCCCATGGTCAGTTCGTCGAAGCGGGCACGGTCGGTGACCAGCATGACGCTGGGCGCGAGCGCCTGGATGAACAGATCCGACACCTGCTTGCGCAGGCTGGCCCCGTACGGGCAGACGAGTTGCCCCGGTTCCCGGAAGGATTTGGTGCGATCGACGCCGTCCTCGGTCAGGTAGTAGGCGCGCAGCAGGCCCTCGACCAGGAACCCGACCTTGTCGGCCGGTGTGCCCGCATGCGCGAAATGGTCACCGCGGGCCAGCCGCACCGGCCGGAAAATGGCCTGCGCCCGCACGAATTCCGCATCCGGAATGGGTGCGACGGCGCGCATGGCGGTGACGAACGCGCTGAACTCCGAATCCATCTCTGCTCCAACCGCATCGAGCCACCGGTCGATTCCCGTTCAGGACAGATCCCGGAAGGTCATCACGAATCCCACCATGGCGAAGGCGACCAGCGCGACATAGCTGACCACCCGCAGCCACAACCACGGCAGATCCCGGACATACAGCCCGGCGATCATGAAGGTGATCAGCATGAGCATCCCGTAGAAGGGCGTCCGCTGCGGGTGGCTTCCCATACCTCCTGCATACGCCCATCGGGTCCGGCCCGCAGTGCCCGCCGGTCAGGCTCTGCGCAGCGCGAACAGCAGGTGCACCACCACCCCGACCACTGCCGCCATGGTCACACCGCTGCCCAGCAGCAAGCGCGCATCGGCCGGAAAACCCTGGTAGAGCGCTGGCGTGAGAATCGGCAGCAGGCCCGCGGCGAGCGCGGCCGTCGCGGTGACGACCGTCCCGTCCCCGTGCAGATCGACGCCCTCGAACATGCCGATCCCGGCCACGATGATCATGGCGAAGGCAATGGCCGCGGTGCCGCCGACCACCGGACCGGGCAGCGAATTCACCAGCCGCCCGATCGGCGCGACAAAGGCGGCCACCGCCAGCAACAGACCCGCCAGCCCGGTGACATACCGGCTGCGGACCCCGGTGAGCCGCACCAGGCCGATGTTCTCGCCACTGGTGAGCATGGTCGGACCGCCCAGGACACCCGACAGCAGTGAGGTGACGGCATCACCGCGAATGGTGCGCCCGACCGTCACCGCGGTATCGATCTCCTTGCCCACCACCTTGGCATTCAGCACGGTCTGGCCCGTAGCCTCCGCCATCGAGCCGATGCTGAAGACCAGCAACGGAATCGCCGCGAGCACATCGAAATGCGGTGTGCCGAACGGGAACAGCGCGGGCGTCTGCGCCAGACCGGAACCGGGCCGCAGCCGGAACTGCCCGGTGGCCGCCGCCACCGCACTCCCGGCCACCATGCCGAGCAGCACGGACAGCCGCCGCCACCCGGCGGGCAGGAACCGGTGCGCCAGCACGGTCGCCAGAATGGTGACCGCCGCCAGCCCGACGGCCGACATGGTCGCCCGCTCACCGGGCGCGACGATCAGGCCACCGGCCACCTTCACCAGGTTCACGCCGATGACCACCACCATGCTCGCCAGCACGACCGCAGGCAGCCGGGTGACGAGCCGTTTCGCCAAGGGCACCAACAGAATTCCGGCGGCCGCCGTGAGAATCACCGCGCCACTCGCCGTAGCCGGACTCGACTCCTGAGCGATCTGAATGAACAACACCACCGCCGCGCCACCGGGCAGCATGACGAAAGGCAATCCCGCGCCGAGCCCGAAGCGCCCGCCGGACTGCAGCAAGGTGCCGATGCCACAACACAACAGCGTGGCGCTGAGCAGCGCGCGGGCGGTCGAGTCGTTCAGGTGCAGGCTGTGCGTGATCAGCAGCACCGAGGTGATCGGCGTGGCCAGCATGACCGCGAGGTGCTGCGCGGCCGCGGCGAAAGCCCTTCCGAGCGGCGGTATCTCGTCCACCGGATGCACCGGCGCAGCGGCTGTGCCCACCGATCCGACCCCCGAGCGCACTGTTTCGCCGGCGGGGGCCGGGACTCCGCCCGGCAGGTTCGTCGCTCCGCCGGCCGGGTCCTCCGATTCGACCGGTGTGGCCTGCGATCCACCGGCCGGCTCCCTCGGTCCGCCGGTCCGGTTCGCCGATGCGGCGATGGGGCTCTTCGATCCGCCCGCGGAGCTCATCTGTCCGCCAGCCAGGGGATGTCGGAGGCGGCGTAGCGGTAGGCGCGGAAGATGGCGTTCGAGATGCCGGGGAAGGCTTCGGCGGTGCCCGGGTCGGGGTATTCGGCGAAGGAGGGGACCACGTATTCCCAGCAGATTTGTTGCGCCGGAGTGACTTCGAAGATGCGGCCGAAGGCGGCCTCGGTGATGAGGGTATTGCCGTTGGCCAGGCGCTGGGCGCCGCCCATGAAGGGGGTGAAGAAGGCCTCGCGCGGGGAGTCCTGGTATTTCCAGGTGATTTCGCCGGTGGCCGGGTCGATTTCGATGACCCGGCTGAAGGTGACCGATTCGGCGGTGCGGAAGGTGCCGTTGTCGAAGACGAGGATCTTGCCGTCGCCGACGGGGGTGGCGTGGTGCTGCTGGGCGAGGGTCGCGCGGTCGGCGAGCAGGGTGTATTTGCCGGTGGCGCGGTCGATCAGGATGACCGCGGAGACGCTGCGCAGGCTGGCGATCACGGTGTCCTCGCCGAGGGGGTGGACGCTGTTGATGAGCGGCCAGTGTTCGCGCCAGTAATGCGGCTGCAGCACCGCGTCTTCGGGGTCGAGGTGTTCGGCGGCGCGCCATTCCCAGCGGGTGGCGCCGTCGGCGTCGACCTCGCGGATGACGTCGGCCCAGATCACGCCGTCCGCCTCGGTGCCGGGTACGCCGCCCAGGATACGTTGCGCCGCAGCGCCTTCCAGGGGTTCGACGGCGGTGTAGATGATGCGGCCGTCGTCGTAGTGGTGTGCGTCGTGGTGTTGCAGGTCGTCGCGGTGTTCGTGCAGCAGGGTGCCGTCGGGGGCGTATCTGCCCATGGACCCGCCGCTGTATTTGCGCCACATGGGGAACAGCGCGCCCGCGTCGAGGGTGTTGCCGTTGTAGGCGAGGGTGCCGTCGGGCAGCAGGCGGGCGTGCCGGCCGGGCCGGTAGGGCAGCTGCCAGCGGTGCGCGAGTTCGCCGTCGAGGCCGACCAGGTCGACGATCCCGTTCCCCGCGAGCGGTGCGTACAGGGTGTATCCGGGGAACGCGTGCTCCGGATCGACGCCGATCAGCCCGGTGCCACGCCGCTTGAGAGTGTTCTGCTCCACTGGTCCTCCATCGAATATTCAGCTCCACTGAATATTCAGTAGGCTAGGACCGAACAGAAGGTTTCCGATCACCTCGAGGTAAACACTGGGATACCGGATCGCCGGGCAGACAATGAGGCACCGGACGAAAGGCGGAGGGTGAGCATTCAGCAGGACATCGCGGAACCAGGCCGCTGGCAGCGCCTGGGTCATGTAGTGCACGCCCACCGGCTGGAGGCCGGCCTCACCCTCGCTCAGCTCGCCGAGCAGGCGACCCTGTCCCAGTCCTTCCTGAGCCAGTTCGAGAACGGCCGCAGCAATACGAGTCTCCGCTCGCTGCAACGCATTGCGGATGCCCTGGGCACCACGGCCACCGCACTGCTCGCCGCCGCCGACACCGCACCCCGCTCCCCCGTGGTGCGCGCCACCGAGGACACCCGTCTGCCGCAAGCGGATCCGGAGGACGGCTCGGTGCGCTCCCTGGTGCACGGCGACCGCAACCTGCGAGCACTCGAGTTCACCGGCGGCCGCACCCACGGCGCCCGCGAATTCGTGCACGACAACGACGAATTGATCCATGTCGTGCACGGCGCCATCACCGTCGTCGCAGGTGACGAGGAACTGATCCTCACCGCCGGGGACAGCTACTACTGTGCGGCGGGCGTGCGTCACCGCTGGTGGGCGCACACCGACGACACCACCACACTGGTACTCACGGTCGCCGATGGACTGACCGTCCGACGCCGCCCGCATCGGCCCCGCAACCCGTAATATCGTTGGTATGGACGCAATCCTGACAACCATAGGTGTGGTGGTCGTCCTCGGTCTCACGGGCGCCGCATGGATGGCCTTCCTGTTGCTACGGGGTCGCAAGTAAGCGAAATCCACATCGGCACAACCATTTCGGTCAGCTCCGCCGATTCAGCTGTTGATCTTCGGCCACGGGTAGAAGGACAGGTGGATGAGCAGTACCACCAGGCCCGCCAGGATCAGCGCGGCGGCCGGATGCGCCCGGCGTTCGAGATACCCGATGGTCCGAAACAGCGTGGGGAAGGGGACATCCCGGCTGAAGAACAATGCCAGCGCGCTCGGCACGATGACCCACATCAAGGCGATCAGGCCGTAGAGCACATACGCGCCCACATACGATCCGGGATGCATGCCGCGATCGGTGGCGGCGAAGGCGATGCCGAAGACGAACGTCGCCACCGCGGTCAGCAGATAGCCCGCACCCAGCAGGGTGACGGGTGAATCATGCTTGGCGATACGACCGTTGACGGTCAAGGCGCGGCCGCCGACGCCGGCCGGGATCGGCTTCGGATCGATGGCGAGTTGCGGGACAGCGTAATACGCGAGCACCGAGATCACGGCGACGACCACCAGCCGCACCCAGGAGTGCTGAGTCTCCAGGTGCCCGATGGTGTTCGAGATGGTCGGCCAGCCGGCCAGCCGGAACACCGACGCCAGTTCGGGCCCCGCAATGGCGAGCCCGGCCAGCCCCCACATGCTGTAGCCCCAGAATTCGACCGAACGTCCTGCCGCCGTGGGCGGGTCGTCGGGAGCAACTTGCACCGTCATACCAGTCGGTTTACCACGAAAATCGGCCCCTACCTGGGATTACGCCCACTCGATATCAGGCCGGTACGACGCCGACACCGAGCTCGGCCGCCAGCTCGGCCAGTGCGCCGGCGGTGGCCGAATCGGCCGGGGCGGTGTACACCACCAGCAGCAGATCCGGGTCCCCCGGCAGCGCCAGCGTCTCATATCCCAGCCGCAGCCGCCCGGCTCGCGGATGCTGGATGATCTTGCGGCCGTGCGTCTTCTCGCGCACCGGATGATCGGCCCAGAGCCGCCGGAACACCGGATTGCGATCCGATAGCTCGGCCACCATGGCCGCCAGTTTCGGATCGCCCGGATGCAGGCCCGCATCCCGGCGCAGATAGGACACCGTCTCCTCCGCCACCGTGTCCCACTCCGGATAGAACTCGGGCGCGGCCGGATTCAGGAACAGATAGCGCGCCTGATTGCATTCGGCCGGCGGCACGGTGGAGAACCCGGAAACCCTGTCCCCCATGGCGTTCCACGCGATCACATCCATTCGCCGGCCCAGCACGAAGGCCGGCGCCGTGATCGCGTCCAGCACCAGCCGCGCGCCGTCCCGCAGCGCACCGATGTACACGCCGCCGTTCCCGGCCGGGCGCGCGGGCGTGCCGCCGGTCCCGCCGGGCCGCGCCAGCGCGTAGAGGTGCGCCCGCTCGGAATCGTTCAACCGCAGGGCCCGCGCCACCGCGTCCAGCACCGCATCCGAGGCGTGCTTACCGCGGCCCTGTTCCAGCCGGATGTAGTAGTCGACGCTGACCCCGGCCAGCTGCGCCACCTCTTCGCGGCGCAGGCCGGGCACCCGCCGCCGGCCGTACTCGGCCAGGCCGGCCTCGGCGGGCCGGATGCGGGCGCGCCGGGTGCGCAGGAAGTCGCCGAGTTCGCTCATGGTGTCCAGCCTACGAATCCATCCTGGTACCGGCAGACCCAGGAAACGCCGAACCCTCGTTGCCGCGCGCACTCCGGCACAGGATTGGTTCCAGCAACAGCGAGAACCACCGAGGAGCGAGATCATGAGCTACGAGAACCTGGCCGGCCGCACCGCCGTCATCGCCGGAGCCGCGAGCGGTATGGGCGAGGCCACCGCCCTGCTGCTGGCCCGCAACGGCGCCCGCGTCGCCCTGCTGGCCCGCCGCCTGGACCGGCTGCAGACCCTGGCCGCCAAGATCGAGGCCGAAGGCGGTGTCGCCCTGCCGGTTCCGGTGGACGTCACCGACTCCGAGAGCGTGCGGGCCGCCGCCGCACAGGTACACGCCGCCTTCGGACCCGTGGATCTGCTGGTGAACTCGGCCGGCGTCATGCTGCCCAACCCGATCACCGCGGGCCGCGAGGACGAATGGCTGCGCATGCTGAACACCAATGTCGCCGGGCGGCTGCGGCTGATCCGCGCCTTCACCGACGACCTGCTCGCGGCCGCCGATGCGGGCCGCACCGCCGACCTGGTGAACATCTCCTCCATCGGCGCGCACGTCCCCTTCCCCACCTACGCCGTGTACGGGGCGACCCAGGCCGCCATCACCCAGCTCTCCACCGGCCTGCGCACCGAACTGGGGCCGCGCCGGGTACGTGTCACCAATATCGAGCCCGGCCTCACCGACACCGAGCTCGGCTCGCACATCGACAATGCGGAACTGAGCGGCCAGCTCGACGGCATGTACGACGCCATGGAGGCGCTCACCGCCGACGACATCGCCGACCTCATCGCCTTCACCACCAGCCGCCCGGCCCGCGTCAACCTGCGGCAAGCCGTCATCCTGCCCACCCAGCAGGCCTGATCGACCTCCCGCCCCCGCGCTGATCCGCTGCCTACTATCGACGTATGCGGGCAGCGCGAGGACTTCAGGGGTGTCTGGCCTTCGCACTGCTGCTCGCCGTGGCCCTGGCCACGGCATGGGAGCAACAACCGCACGGCTATCGGCCCGCATCCGCACCCGCCGATACCTTCAGCGCCGAGCGGGCGCTGCGGACCATCGAGGAGATCGCGCGGCGCACCCATCCGATCGGCAGCACCGAACACGACCGCGTGCGCGACTATCTCGCCGGAGTACTGCGGACGGCCGGACTGCAGACCGAGATCCGGACCGCGATCGGCAAATGGCCGGTGGCCTTCAAGAACGACAGTGTCGGCTTGGGGCGGGTCCAGAACATCGTCGCGCGGCTGCCGGGTGAGCATGCCACCGGCACCGTTTACCTTGTCGCACACTATGATTCCGTGACCTCCGGACCGGGCGCCAACGATGACGGTTCCGGTGTGGCAGCCATCCTGGAGACCGTCCGGGCATTGAAAGCGAGCGGGACCGGGCTGCGCAACGACCTGGTGGTGCTGCTCACCGACGGTGAGGAACCCGGGCTGCTGGGCGCGGAAGCCTTTGTGGCGGCCGGGAATTACGATCGCGACCGCAGCGTGGTGATCAATCACGATGCGCGCGGCGCGGGCGGCCCACCCCTGCTGTGGCGGCTCACCCGGCCCGTCGCGCCGCTCATCCGGGCGCTCAGTGGCGCGGCGCCGCATCCGAATACCGATGCGGTGAGCACGGCACTGGCCGGCGACGCCACCACCAGTACCACCGATTTCAGCGCCTTCCAGCCCGGCGGGCTACGCGTACTGGACTGGGCGTACGCGGGTAAGAGCGCGTATTACCACAACCGCATGGACGATCCGGCGCATATCGGCCTGCCCACCCTGCAGCAGCTGGGCGAGAACACCCTCGCGCAGGCGAAGGCCTTCGGGCAGCGGGATCTCGGGAACCTCGGAAACGACACGGACCGGACGTTTTTCACGCTGCCCTTCGGGACATTGGTACTGCTGCCCGTCTGGGTGATCATCGCGCTCGCCGCGCTCATGGCGCTCGCGCTGGCGTGGGTGCTCCGGCAGGTGCGGCGCAATGGCGATGCGGGTGTGGTCCGGGTATTGCTCGCCGCCGCGACCTCCCTGGTGACGGTGCCGCTCGCGGCGGTGGCCACCTACGGGTTGTGGGAACTGTTGAAGACCGTGCGGCCCGCCTACGGGGAGGCGGGGGTCGACCCGTATGTGCCGCAGTACTACCAGGTCGCGATGATCCTGGCGGCGGCCGCGGCGCTGCTGGCCTGGTATGCGTTCGCGCGCCGCGTCTTCGGGCCCACGGCCGCGCCCGTCGGGCTGCTGACGGGGACCGCGGTGATCGCCGCGGTGGCCGCCGCGCTCGCACCGGCCCCGGCCTACGTGCTGGTCATTCCGGCGTGCGCCGCCACGATCGGGGTGGCGCTCACCTTCGTGCTGCCCGATCGGTGGCGGCTGCCGCTGTTCACCATCACGCTGCTGCCGGCGGCGGTGTTCCTGGGCGTCACCGTGTGGACCGGGGCGCAGGCGGGGCTGGAGGGCGCACCCTTCCTGGTCGCGCCCGAGGTGGCCTTGCTGGGTGGCTTACTGCTGCTGACACTCTCGCGCAGCTGGCCGGCCCGGCGCGGCTGGACCGTTCCGGCCACCGTGGTCGTGGTGGTCGCCGCGCTCGCCGCGACCGGGCTGACCGTCGATCGCTACGGCGACAGCCGGCCGCGGGTGACCCAGCTCGTCTACGCGCTGGACGCGGACCACCACGACGCCCGGTGGATCTCGGCCTTCGCCCCGAACGACTGGACCCGGACCTACGTGATCGGCACCGGGCCGGGCGCGCCGTACACGGATCTGTGGCTGGCGGCCGTGTCCAGCGGCCAGGCGGCGGATCAGGCTCTCACCCCGCCCACTGCCCAAATCCTTTCCGACAGCACCGATTCCGGCCATCGGACGGTCCGGCTGCGATTGCAGTCACCGCGCGGCGCGCCCCGCATCGACCTGCACTGGGACGGCCCGGTCCAAGCGCTGCGCGTGGCCGGCCGGGATATCACGCCCGTCCCCGCCAAGGGTTTCCGCTTCTACGCGCCGCCGGCCCAGGGTATCGAGGTCACGCTCGTCGCCCCCGCCGGTCCGCTGCATCTGCGTCTCGCCGACCAATCCTGGCTCTCCGACTCCAATCTCCAAGGCTTCCAGAACCCGCCGCCGGACTATTACTTCCGCCAGGACAGCACCGCCCTCGTCTTCACCGCCGTGCAGCTGCCGTAGCGGCGGCGTCGTGCAATAGCGCCTGGGTCACCGCGATAGAGCCTGGGTCGCCGCGGTAGTGCCTGGATCAGGCGCGGCCGTGGTGGTCGAGTTCGCCGTTGCCGCGCCAGGAGGCGAGTTCGCCGGTGCGGAACATGCGGTCGCCGTGCGTGAAGGGGTCGGAGACGAAACGGTGGGCGGTGGCGCCGGAACCGCGGTGGTAGCCGCGGGCGACGCCGGGACCGGCCACGTAGAGGTCGCCGATGACGCCGGGCGGGACGGGGCTGAGCCATTCGTCGAGGACATAGCAGCGAGTGCCCACGGCCGGGCCGCCGATGGAGACCGCATGGCCGGGGCCCACCGGGTCCAGGGGGCGGCTGACGGTCGCACAGACGGTGGTCTCGGCCCAGCCGTAACCGCTCACGAACGACCGTCCCGCGGACCAGATTCCGGTCATGCGGGGCGGGCAGGCCGCGCCCGAGGTGGCGAGCAGCCGCAGTTCGGGCAGCGGTTCGGCGCCGGGGAGGGTGGCCAGCAGATGCGGGGTGAGCGCGGCATGGGTGATGCGGGATCCGGCCAGCAGTTCGTACAGATCGGCGCCCGCGCAACGGACCGGCGCCTGCACCAGGGTGGCGCCGGAGCCGAGGGCGAGCAGCAGCTCCCACACCGCGGCATCGGAACCGGGCGCGGCGATGGCGAGCACCCGGGCATCGAGATCGGAGTCGCAACGCTGCGCCTGGGTCACCACCAGATTGGCGAGCCCTGCATGAGTCACCTTGGCGCCCAGCACTTTTCCGCTGGACACGGCCGGGTACACCACATACGCCGGATGTTGCAGCCGCAGCGGCCGCACCCGGTCGGCATCCGTGATCGGCGGCGCGTCCGCCCCGTCGGCATCGCCGGTCTCCAGCAGCTGCCATTGCGCGCCCGGCAGTTTCGGCAGTGCGGGCCGCCATTCCGCGGTCGTGATCCCCACGGCCGCATCGGAATCCGCCAGTACGCACAGCAGCCGCCCGGCGGGGGCGTCCGGATCCACGGACAGGAAGGCCGCGCCCGCATGCGCCACCGCGCATACGGCCACCACCCATTCCGGCGACCGCGGCATTGCCACGGCCACCACGTCCTCCGGGCCGATGCCGCGCTCGATCAGCTTGCGCGCCAGGCGATTCACGCGCGCGGCGAGTTCTCGATAGGTCATGGTGCCCGCCCCGGACACCACGGCGGCGGCTTCGGGGTTGTAGGCGGCCGCGCGGATGAGCAGCTGCGGCAGGGTCAGGGCGACGGCTTGGCTGGTGTCGTTCCACTGCCGTAGCAGGGTCATCAGCTCGGGAGCCGCGCCCGCCGTCTCGGCCGGATGCGTGTAGAGCACGCCGGCGCGCGGGCTGGTGAACTGCGGTACGGTGTCGCAAACATCCGGTGAATCGGCCAGCATTGTCCCTCCCGGAGTAGAGACCTGCGAAGTTATCGCAAGCGTGGCGGTTCCACGCTGTGCCTGCGGAGGGTACCGCACCTCCATGGCAAGCTCACTGCTATTCGATACCGGCCCGGAGTGGCGCGCTGAATGGACAAATGATCAGCCCGCCACCTCGGTCCCGGGCGGCTCCGGCGAGCAGTGCTAGTTGGTCTGTGTACCCGACCAGCCGAAGCTGAAGCTGTGTCCCTTCGAGTTGCAGCTGATGCCCCCGCGGCCGCCGCCCGAGCAGGTGGCGCCGGCGTAGCTGATGGTCGAGCCGTAGCCGTTCGGCCCCTGCCCCAGCCACTGCGCGTCGGATCGGCCGTAGGCGCCGAAGACGCCGAAGGTCGGGTGCGCCGGCAGGAACGGCACGTCGATGGCCAGATCGGTTACCGGGATCATGTCCAGCCACTTGGCGATGCCCGGTGCGATATCGCAACCGGTGGTGCCGTCCGGGCCGATCGAGCACTGCGCGGGGCCGGCATTGAAGTACACCGTGTTGCCGATCAGATAGTCATTCGGATTCACCGGGTCCGCACTCGCCGTGGCGGTGCCGACCAGCGAGACCGCGATGGCCGCCGTGGCCATTCCGAGAACCGCACGCATCTTCATTCGTTACCCCTTCGTTGTTACCCGACCCGGGCTATGACCCTATGAATGTCGTTCCCCGAAGATCGCAAGTTACTTGCCCTAACTTTTCGGGGCTGGACACCATCAAGCGATTCGGACCGCGACCCGCCCGAGATTGCGCCGCGACGCCACAATTTCGATCGCGGACTCGATCTCGCCGACGGGCAGCACCGTGGTCCGCGGGCGAATCCGACCGGCCGCCAGCAGTTCCCACAGCTCGGCGCGCCACGCGACCAGGAGATCGGCGCGGGTCCGGCTGAGCAGGCCCATGGAGAACCCGGTGACGGTCTTGAGCCCGGCCAGCAGACTGTTCGCGTCAACCGCACCGCCGCCCGCACTGAAGGCGAGCAGACGACCTTGTGTGCCAAGGGCATCCACGCCACGCTGCACCAGGTCGCCACCCACGCCGTCGAGTACCACGTCCACGGGGTCGCCCCACGGCTCGTCGTAGGTCACGACAGTGTCGGCGCCGCAGTCCCGCAGGAATTCGGCTTTGTCCGAATTGCTTACGACCGCGACCACCCGAGATGCCCCGAGCGCCTTGGCCGCTTGCACGGCCAGGTGGCCGACTCCGCTGGCAGCGCCGGTGATCAGGACCGATTCCCCCCTCGCGACCCGCGCGGTCCGCACCAAGCCCTGTGCGATGAGACCACCGCGCGCCAGCGCCAGCGCGTCCGCGGCATCGACGCCGTCCGGGATCTCGGTGAGCAATTGCGGTACGGCCAGGGCGTATTCGGCGAACGCGCCCTCGAAGACCAGTCCGCACACGCGTTTTCCGGCCCACTCCGCGACATCCGCCCCGGCCGCGACGACGGTGCCGGCGATCTCGCCCCCGTCTACCCCATTGCCCGCGTTGATCATCCGCACCAGCCCGAGCCCCACCCCGGTGAGTTCGATCCGGATGAGCAGCTGCCCCGGGCCGGGCACGGGCTGCTCGGCGGTGGTGAGTTCCGGCCGACCGGTAAAGCTGATCTTGCGCACGGGGGTGCCTTTCGAGCGATTCAATCTTGGTACGGACCCAACTTTAGATCCAACTGACTTTCTATGTCAAACCTAAAAAGCGCGACGGCCGCCCGAATGGACGGCCGCCGCGCTGAACAGCGGTTGCGCGGTGACTCAGCCGGAGACCTTGGCCTCCTCGGCCACCTGGTGGGGCTTGGAGCCCCAGCCCACGTGCGCCTCTGCGCGCATGCGCTCGATCATGTGCGGGTAGTGCAGCTCGAAGGCCGGCCGCTCCGAACGTACCCGCGGCAACTCGTAGAAGTTGTGCCGCGGCGGCGGGCAGGAGGTCGCCCATTCGAGGGAGTTGCCGTAACCCCACGGGTCGTCCACGGTCACGACCTCGCCGTACCGGTAGGACTTGAAGACGTTCCACACGAACGGCAGCATCGACCCGCCCAGGATGAAGGCGCCGATGGTGGAAATCGTGTTGAGCGTGGTGAATCCGTCGCTCGGCAGGTAGTCGGCGTAACGACGCGGCATCCCCTGGTTACCCAGCCAGTGCTGCACCAGGAAGGTGGTGTGGAAGCCGATGAACGTCGTCCAGAAGTGCCACTTCCCGAGCCGCTCGTCCATCATGCGGCCGGTCATCTTCGGGAACCAGAAGTAGATGCCCGCGAAGGTCGCGAACACGATGGTGCCGAACAGCACGTAATGGAAGTGCGCCACCACGAAATACGAGTCCGAGACATGGAAGTCGATGGGCGGCGACGCCAGGATGACGCCCGAGAGCCCACCGAAGAGGAAGGTCACCAGGAAGCCGATCGACCACAGCATGGGCGTCTCGAAAGTGAGCTGCCCCTTCCACAAGGTGCCGATCCAGTTGAAGAACTTCACACCCGTCGGGACCGCGATCAGGAAGGTCATGAACGAGAAGTACGGCAGCAGCACCGATCCCGTCGCGTACATGTGGTGCGCCCACACCGCGATCGACAGCGCCGCGATGGCCATGGTCGCGTAAACCAGTGTGCTGTAACCGAAGATCGGCTTGCGGCTGAAGACCGGGTAGATCTCCGAGACTATCCCGAAGAAGGGCAAGGCGATGATGTACACCTCGGGATGCCCGAAATACCAGAACAGATGCTGATAGAGAATGGCCCCGCCGTTCGACGCGTCGTAGATGTGCCCGCCCAGGTGCCGGTCGTACGCCAGCCCGAACAGGGCCGCGGTGAGGATCGGGAAGGCCAGCAGCACCAGGATGCTGGTGATGGCGATGTTCCAGGTGAAGATCGGCATCCGGAACATGGTCATACCGGGGCAGCGCAGGCAGACCACGGTGGTGAGCATATTGACGCCACCCAGGATGGTGCCCAGACCGGAGACTGCCAGGCCCAGGATCCACAGGTCGCCGCCCACACCTGGCGAATGCTGCATATCCGACAGCGGCGTGTAGGCGGTCCAGCCGAAGTCGGCGGCGCCGCCCGGGGTGAGGAAGCCGGCGGTGGCCATGCTGGCGCCGAACAGGTACAGCCAGTAGCTGAAGGCGTTCAGCCGCGGGAAGGCGACGTCGGGTGCGCCGATCTGCAGCGGCAGCACGATATTGGCGAAGCCGAACACGATCGCGGTCGCGTAGAAGAGCAGCATGATCGTGCCGTGCATGGTGAACAGCTGATTGAACTGTTCGGTGGACAGGAACTGCATGCCCGGGCGGGCCAATTCGGCCCGCATCAACAGGGCCAGCAGGCCGCCGATGAGAAAGAACGAGGTCGCGGTGGCGATGTACATGACGCCGAGCACTTTCGGGTCGGTCGTCGTCACCAGTTTGTATACGAATGAGCCCTTGGGACCGAGCCGGGCCGGATAAGGCCGAACGGCCTCCAGACCCGATTCCGGTTTAGGAGCTACGGCAGTCACCACATCCTCCTCGAGGTCTGGTCCGTAGCTGGATTACCTGCTCCGGAACCCGCAATGAACGGCGATCAGCGTACTCACAGCAATTCGATTCTGGCAGAGAACACTCCGACCGGTAGTCAGGACACCGGTTTCAGCTCGGGTGGTTGCCAGAGACCCTCGATGGCATCTGATCTGGGAGCGTACAGGCGCATGGTCAGGGAGAACTTGCCGGAGCCCGGAATCGGTAACCAATTGCCGCGCGGCACGGCCGGTCCCGGGTCGGCATTCTGCACCGCGATTTCGACCGAGCCGTCCGGTCCGGGCACCACCGGAATCTCGTGTCCGACGGCGTAAATGTGCGCCGGATTGGCCACCAGATAACTATCGGCATCGTAGGCGGTGACGGACCAGAAGGCGTCCACCGGCGGCAGTTGCCCGGGTGCGAAACGCAGCCGGAAGCGGCGCGGCGCGCCATTGTCGTCGGCCACCGCCTGGGTGGTCGGATACAGCGCGTCCCACGGCAGATTCACGCCGAGGGCGGTGGCGGCGGTGCCGGCCCGGAAGAGATAGTCGGTGCCGTAGCTGCCGAGGTCGGTGGCGATGCGCCAGCCGTTCACGGTCCGGGCGTCGGGGTCCACGTAATCGGCGATGCGCCGGCGGCCCGCCGCGGCCGCGGCGGCCAGGGTCGCGCCCGGGTAGTGGGCCACGGCCCCGCCCGGTTCGATTCCTATGGCAGCGAAGCGTTTCAGCGCGGGCGCGTCGGCGGGAGCGGGGGCGTCGACGGCCATGAGGGCGCACAGGCGGTCGTAGAAGGTGCGGCCGTCCATGGCCGCGACGTCCTTACCGGGGCCCGCGCCCAGGGACCGCGCCGGGAGCGGCAGGCCCGGGGTGGGCGCGTGCGGATCGGCGAGCCAGGCGCGCAGCGGCGCGAGGCGCAGTTCCTGCTGGATGGCGTGCACGGCAGGCAGATCCGCCCGGCCGTTGATCTGGATCCGGCCCGTCAGCCAGGCGGTGCGGGTGGGCATGGGCAGCCGCGTGACGCCGGCCGGCACCTCGCCGGTCCAGTCCGGTCCGGTGATCAGATAGGTGTAGGGCCCTTGCGGATTCGCGGTACCCGGCCGGGGGCCGCTGGGGTCGTGGACGGTATTGGTCCAGGCGTCCAGTAGTTGCATGAGCCAGTAGCGGCCGCCCGCGACGGCCGGCACTTGCAGGATCATGGGTTCGGCGGCCAGGTCCAGCCACGCCATCGAGTAGAGCGTGTCGAGGTTGAGGCGGACCACCAGGCGATCGTCGGCGCTCGGCAAGTAATCCGCGTGTTGAAAAATATTGACCGGTCCGGCGGCATCCCTGGTGGCGTGCACCAATAGCAGTGGCAGGCCGAAAATGTATGCGTCGGTGGCGATTGCGATTGCGTCGCGGTCCGCTAAGGTCGTCGGCGTGGAAGTTCCGGGAGGGGCGGACCGGCCGCACGCGGGGAGGGACAGCCCGGCGGCGATGGCCAGTCCGAGCATGGCGCGTCGATCGAAAGCGCTGTCCATGACGCCGGAAACGTATCAAACCGACCGGCCGGAAAAACTCTTGACGCGTAATTCATCGCCGATTCACCCTGCTACATCACGAAATCCTCACAAGCCACGATTCACTATCGGAACCATGAGTCGATCGCTGCGCACCCGCATCACCACCGCCGCTGTGGTCGGCGCTCTCGGCACCCTGCTGGCCGCGGGCGTCGCGACCGCCAACAGCGAGCCCAAGGCCGTCATCCAGGGCCACTCCGATCTCACCGCCAGGATCACCGGCGAGAAGGCGAGCAATCGCTGTCAGATCGCCGGTAAGGACGTCAGCGGGCCGTGGGGCACCGTCGACTCCGACGGCACCGTCACCCTCACGCTGGGGACGGCGCATTCGAACAGCCGGGATCTGCGGGTCATCTGCGAGGATCCGGCGCGCGGCGATGTCAGCATGCACACCGTGCGCACGGACCGGGTCGCCCGCGACGGCTTCCTGTCGCCCATCCGGAAGATCGTGAACAGCCGCCTCTTCGGGTAGCCGAGCGGCAGGTTCACCCGGGTCCACCAGGCGCTAGAGCACGCGGGCCGCGGCGACCGCGGCCCGCACCGCGGGTACGGTCTCGGCCGCGAACTGCTGGGTCGCCCATTCGCCGTCCGGATCCACCGGGAGCAGGAATTCGCTGATGCCATGGGCCAGCGCCACATCCGTGAGTTGTGCGGGCGTCATGGTCGGGTCGATCACGTAGGCGCGGCGGATGAGCGCGGGCACCCGGCCCGCGTCCCGCGCCCCGGTGTCGATCGCCGACATGAGCGCGGCCAGCCGGTCCGGCGGCGCGTAGGCGAAGCTGCCGAGCCAGCCGTCGGCCAGTTCACCGGTCAGGCGCAGGGCGCGCGGGCCGTACACGCCGAGCCAGATGCCGACCGGATGTGCCGGGGCCGGACCGGCTTTCGTGCCGCGCAGCGCATAGAACTGCCCCTCGACGCGCGGGCGTTCGTCCGTACCCCACAGCGCCCGGATGACCGCGATGGCCTCCCGTAGTGCGGTGAGCGCCTGTCCCGGTGTGCGCCGCGGCCCGCCCATGGCCTCGATGGCATCCCAGAAGGCGCCCGCGCCCAGTCCGAGTTCCACCCGGCCGCCGGTGAGCAGATCCAGGCTGGCCACGCTGCGCGCCAGCACGGCGGGTGGGCGCAGCGGCAGATTGGCCACGGCGGGCATGAGGGTGAGATTGCGGGTCATGGCGCCGGCGTAGGACAGCAGGGTCCAGGTGTCGAGGAAGGCGGACTGATACGGATGATCTTGCACCGCGAGCACTTCCAGGCGCGCCTCGTCGGCCTGACGGATGAGCCGCAGCAGCGCCGGGCCGCGCGCCGCCTCGGGCGGAACGAAGATCCCGAACCTGAGCTCATGCCCGTAATCGCCCATAGCGAATACCAGGCTACCCACGCTGACCTGCGGCTCCCCCGAGCCCCTGTCGGCTCGGCGAGTCCAGAACGTCCGGGTCGGCACCGCCGGAAGATCACGGACCGCCATCCGATCGTGATCAACCGGCGACCTGAATCAATAGTCGTTGCCCGGCAACGGATTACAATCAGAAACAGGGCCGCCCGGGGGTACGGCCCGGTCTTCCGGCAGCCGGACCGCGCGCGAGACGGTCCGGGGAAGGACGTAGCGGTGCACGACAACAACATGCTCGAACTGGCACGACGACATCTCCCGAGAGTGGACGGCGATGCCCTGCACCATGCTCGGAATCGATTGGCGGAGACCGGGATAGCCCGGCTCGGCTTCCTGCTCCCCTACCGCGTGAAGCGGGCCCTGGCGGTGGAGGCGCTGACCCTGCTCGATCACCATCGGCAATGGGGCGACCTGCTGCCCGACGCCGAGCACACCGCCCGGCAGCAGCCGGTGGACCTGTCGCAGCAGGAGGTCGACGCGCACGCGGGCTGCATCCCGCAGCTCTACGACTGTGAACCCTTGCGGGACAGGCTCTCCCTGGTGGCCGCCGAACCCGTCCTGCCCAGCCCGGGGAGCTCGCGGTACACGGTCAACCGGCTGCACCACGACGGTGCGCCCGGCCAATGGCACTGGGACGATTACGCTTTCACGCTCGTCCTGGTGGTGGAGTGCCCGCCGCTGGCCGACGGCGGGTTCGTGCAGACGGTGGCGCACACCCGCCGGGACTGGGACCACGCCGACATCTATCGGACCTTGACCCGCAACCCGATTCAGTCCTGGGAGCTGAACGCGGGCGACCTCTATCTGATGCGGACCGACACCACGCTGCACCGCGTGCATCCGTTCGTGCACGGACGGCGCACCAGCGTCAGCATGACCTTCGCCTCCCGCACCGATCTCGAGCGTCAGCAACCACCGGGCAGCACCGCCGCCTAGATTTGGACGATCGCTCGAGTCATGACGAATCCAACGCGGTGCTAACCTGATTCATCAGCTAAGGCAGGCGGGGGGCAGCGTCGCCGCACCGTGTCTCTCCGGGCTCGCATGCCCATCGGTACCAGGCGGCTCCCATGGACCTTCTCAACCCTCTCGACGCCATTTTCCTTGCCATCGAATCCCGCGAACACCCCATGCACGTGGGCGGTCTGCAGCTGTTCGAACCGCCCGCCGATGCCGGGCCGGACTTCGTCCACGACCTCTACGAGACCATGGCCGACGCCACCGAGGTGCGCACCCGGTTCCGGCGGCAGCCCCGCCGCCTGCTGGGCGGCTTCTCCAGCATTGCGTGGTCCCATGCCGACCAGGTCGATCTGCACTACCACCTGCGGCGTTCCGCACTGCCCGCCCCGGGCGGCCTGCCCGATCTGCTGGATCTGACCGAGCGGCTGCACGGCATCCTGCTGGACCGGCACCGGCCGCTGTGGGAGGCCCGGGTCATCGAGGGACTCGACGACGGGCGCTTCGCCGTCTACATGAAGATGCACCACGCCCTCATCGACGGGGTGTCGGCCATGCGGCTGCTGCAGCGCACCCTCACCGACGATCCCTTCGACTCACGCGTCCGGGTGCCGTGGGGCGCCGCGCCGGTCGTCAAGGATCCCGGCGAACCCGAAAGCCCTTGGCAGCAACTGCGCCGGACGCTGCCGCGGATGATCCGCAGCACCGGGTCCATCGCCGCGCCGCTGCGCGGAGTGCTGGACGGGCGGCTGACCATGCCGATGACCGCGCCGCGCACCATGTTCAACGTGTCCATCGGCGGCGCCCGCCGGATCGCGGTGCGGTCCTGGCCGCTGGAACGCATCGGCAATATCCGGCAGGCCACCGGCGCGACCGTCAATGACGTGGTGCTCGCCATGAGTTCCGCCGCACTGCGGTCCTATCTGCTCGAACACGATGCGCTGCCGGACGAGCCGCTCATCGCCATGGTGCCGGTGAATGTGCGCACGGTCGCCGAGGCCGATACCTCCGAGGGCAATATGGTCGCGGCCTGCCTCGCGAATCTGGCCACCCACCTGGACGATCCGGCCGAGCGGCTGACCGCCATCAGGAACTCGATGCGGGAGGCCAAGCAGGTCTTCGGCCAGCTGCCGAAGCTGGAGGCCATGGCGCTGTCGGCGCTGCTGATGACCCCGCTCGGCGTCTCCCTGCTGCCGGGTTTCCAGGCATTGCCGAGAATGCCGTTCAACCTGGTGATCTCGAATGTTCCCGGGCCACGCAAGCCCGTGTACATGCAGGGCGCGCGACTGGATGCCAACTACCCGCTGTCGATTCCCTTCGAATCGCAGGCCATGAACATCACCCTCACCACCAACGGGGACAACCTCGACTTCGGACTGGTCGGCTGCCGCCGCACGGTGCCCGACCTGGACCGCATGATCGACCATCTGGAGAACGGTCTGACGGAGCTGGAGAAAGCCGTCCTCTGACACTTCTCTACGCTTTACCCGGTGGAGATGGATTGGCCAGAGCTGCGGAAACAGTGCCTGATCACCGAAGACGATGCCGTGCTGGCGCTGAACAAGCCCGCCGGCATCTCGGTGACCGGTGAACGCCACGATACCGACATCGTGGAAATGGCTGCCGCCCAAGGGGAAACGCTTTACCCGGTGCACCGCATCGACAAGGTGACCTCGGGCCTGGTGCTGCTCGCCAAGCAGCTGCCCGCGCACGGCGAGCTGACCCGGCAGTTCAACAAGCGCACGGTCGGCAAGGCGTACCTGGCCGTCACCGAATCCACCGGACTGCCCGATCGCGGCGTCATCGACCTCCCGCTGAGCGTCGGCCGCAAGAACCGCGTGCGCATTGCCGCACCGCGGGAGAGCATCCGCCGCGACGGCGATACCTGGCGGGTGAACGAACAAGATCTGTTGGCGGGCAAGAACTATCCGTCGATCACCGAATTCGCCACCCTCGCCCGCACCGACTCGCACACCGTGCTCGCGCTGCGCCCGATCACCGGCCGCCGCCACCAGATTCGCGTGCACCTGGCCTGGATCGGCCACCCCATCGTCGGCGATCCACTCTTCGACCGGTCCGGCACACACCAGCGCACACACCTGCATTCGTGGCGTCTGCGCCTGGACGCGTCGTGGCGAGACACCGGCGTGCTGGAACTCGAGGCGGACCCGGGAGCAGACTTCTGGCACATCGGACAGGAGCCCGTCACCGCCGAGCCGGAGCAACTGCTGAGCATCGCAAGCGAACTCATGAGCCACACCACTTCCACCGATAAGTGATGTGCAAACGCTATATTCGGTGGCGAGTCTCACTGAGGCCGCATCAAGGCAGGTCAATTAGCCTGTGAGGAGTGCCTTCGACGCTGCGGGCACGTTCGGGCGCAATGCTGCTGCCCTTCACAGAAAGCGAACGCCGATGGTTCTGGTGGCCCAGCTCAGTGACACTCACTTCAACATGAGCGCGCGCAACAGCGAACGCACCGAGCGGGTGATGGCCTTCCTGGCCGACCTACCGCAGCGACCGGACGCCATCATCGTCACCGGCGATATCGCCGACGAGGGCGATATCGAGGAGTACCAGCAGGCGCGCGCCGCACTCGTCGCCGATGTGCCAGTGCTGATCCTGCCCGGCAACCACGACGACCGCGCCAATATGCGCACCGTACTGTTCGGCCAGGACGCCGGCCACGGCCCGATCAATCAGTCCTTCCGGCTGGACGGCGTCACCCTGGCCCTGCTGGACTCCAGCATTCCCGGCAAGCCGGAAGGCCTGCTGGACGACGAGACCTACACCTTCCTCACCGACCTGCTGGCCGCCACACCCGATGACGATGTGGTGCTGGTGGCCATGCATCATCCGCCACGGCCGGTGCGGTCCACGGTGGTCGACCCGATTCCGCTCACCAATCCGGAACGGCTGGCGCAGATCGTGGCGGGCGACGACCGCATTGCCGCGGTGCTCACCGGGCATGTGCACTCCGGGCTGATGACGCAGTTCGCGGGCAAGCCGCTGATCGTCGCGCCGAGCGTGTCCTCCACCATCGGCTGCGAATGGGAAACGGCCGCACCGGGTCACGTGCCGATCGACTTCGCGCCGGACCCGTCGCTGGTGTTCCATTCGATCACCGACGGCGGGCTGCTGTCCGCCTTCCGGCCCATCGCCATGGGCGGCTGGCTCGGTGAACCCCTCGAATGATCAGCGGATCACGGCGGTGATCGCGCCGCGCCGGTAGGCCGACGGGGTGGTCCCGGTCCAGCGTTTGAAGGCGTGGATGAAGGTGGACGCCTCCGCGTACCCGAGCCGGATGGCCACATCGCTGACCGACAACGGTGTGGCCGTGAGCATTTCCTCCGCCAGCGCACGCCGCACCTCGTCGAGCAGCTGCCGGTAGCTGGTGCCGGCGGCGTCCAGGTGTCGGCGCAGCGTGCGGGTGCTCATATTGAGATCCCGTGCCACCGCGTCGATTCCGGGCGGGGCCGCGAATCCGTCCACGCCGCCGCGCGGCACCAGGCGTTCGCGGACCTCCGCGGCGATGCCGGTGCGGGCGCGGCGGCGCGACACCAGTTCCCGGCACTGCGCCAGGCACATGGCCCAGGTGTGCTCGTTGGCCTGCGGCAGCGGCTTGTCCAGCACCTCCGGGTCGAGCACGAACAGATTGTGCGGCTGCTCGAAATCCGGTCGCAGCCCGTAGATCTCGGTGTAGAGGTCGAGGCGCTCCGGTGTGCGGAAGTCGAATTCGGCGCGCACCAGGTCCACCCGGTGCCCGACCAGATCGCACAGCATCTGGTACATGGCGGTGACATCGCGTTCCACCAGGAAGCGCCGCACATCGGCGGGAATGCGCTCGTCGTGGATGCGGGCCACGAACTCGCCCGGCTGCCAGCGCGCCACCGGGATGCAGAAGGTGAAGCTGAGTTCCAGATAGCGCAGTGCGAAGGTGATGGCCTCCCCCAGCGTGGGGCTGCTGACGCAGGCGAAGCCGAAGATGCCGAAGGTGGTGATGCGGTAGCGCCGCCCCACCTCCAGTCCCAGTTCGGGCCGATGGCCCAGTTCCCGCACCAGATTGCGGATGACCGCCAGTTCGGTGTGGGCGTCGATCTGCGCGTCCGGATCGGCGAGGGCCTGCTCTGTCAGCCCGCTGCCCTGCAGCATGCGGGCCGCCGGTACCCCGTGTTCGCGGGCGAATCCGGCCATGAGCGCGACGCTCGCGACCCCGCGCGGGAAATCCCAGTCCCGGATCCCCGCCTCCTGCACCGTGCTCATACACGGATTATGGCCGAAATTCTCGATCAGGTCGCCCACCAAATCGGGCGCTCACTCCTAGGCTTGGATGAGTCTTCGACGTAGAGGAGCACCACATGCCGTCGATCATCATCATCGGCGCGGGCTTCGGCGGACTCGGCATGGCGATCGAGCTGCAGCGCAATGGTTTCCGCGAGTCCACTATCCTGGAAAAGGCCGCCGACCTGGGCGGGGTGTGGCGGGAGAACACCTATCCCGGCGCCGCCTGCGATGTGCCCTCCCCGCTGTACTCGTTCTCCCACGAGCCCAAACCCAAGTGGCGGCAGCGGTATTCGACGGGCCCGGACATCCGGGAGTACCTGCGCGAGGTGACCGAGCGCAACGGCCTCTACGACCGCATCGTGTTCGGGGCCGAGGTCACCGAGGCCGAATTCGTCACCGGCCCCGGACCGGACGCCGGACGCTGGGTGGTGCGCACCGCCGACGGCGGCACCCGCACCGCCGACATCCTGATCTCCGCGGTCGGACAACTGTCGCGGCCCGCCATGCCCGCCATCCCCGGGGTCGAGACCTTCGCCGGGCCGTCCTTCCACTCCGCGCGCTGGGATCACGGCGTGCCGCTGGCCGGGAAACGCGTGGCCTGCATCGGCACCGGGGCCAGCGCCATCCAATACGTGCCGGAGATCCAGCCGCAGGTCGCACGGCTGACCCTGTTCCAGCGCACCGCCGCCTGGGTCCTGCCCAAATTCGATACCGACTACAAGCCGGTACATCAGCGCATCCTGATCGAGATTCCGGGAATGCCGCTGGCCGAGCGGCTCTCGTGGTGGTCGATCGCCGAGTTCGTGGCGCTGGGCCTGGTGGAGTTCCCCGGCATCGTGCGCATGGTCGCGCGGCTCGCGGAGAAACATCTCGAGGAGCAGGTCACCGATCCGGAACTGCGCGCGAAACTGACTCCCGACTATCCGATCGGCTGTAAGCGCGGACTGTTCTCCAGTGACTACTACCCGGCGCTCACCCAGCCGAACGTCACCGTGGAGACCACGCTCATCAGCGAAATCGTGCCCGAGGGCGTGCGCACCGCCGACGGCGTGCTGCACGAGGCGGACGTGATCATCTACGGCACCGGGTTCAAGGGCACGGAATTCCTGTGGCCCATGAAGATTCGCGGGCGCGGCGGGGCGAACCTCTCCGATGTGTGGGACGGCGGCGCGCACGCCTACCTCGGCATCACGGTGCCGCAGTTCCCGAACATGTTCCTGGTGTACGGACCGAACACGAATCTCGGTGTGGGGTCGATCATTTACATGATCGAATCGCAGGCCCGCTACATCCGCCGCGCCGTGCAATTACTGGCCGAGCATCCTGGGCAATGCCTGGAGGTGAAATCCGATGTGGAGCGCGAATTCAATACCGCGCTACAGGGCCGGCTCGCGCGCACGCCGTGGAACTTCTGCACGAGCTGGTATCGCACGGCATCGGGCCGCATCACCAACAACTGGCCCGGGACTACCCGCAGCTACCGCCGCCGCACCCGGCGCGTGAAGACCGCGGACTATCGGTTGAACGCCCCGTAATCGCCTGGCTACCAGGAGAGTTCGGCACAGTGGCGGGCCGATTCGATATCCTCCACCTGCAGCGTCGCATGTTCGATCCGGAAGTCCTCCGCCAGTACGTGCTGGGCCGCTCGCAGCACCTCGTCGCCGACACGCCCGGGATTCACGGTGATGTGCGCCGACGCCACCTCCATGCCCGAGGTCAGTGTCCACACGTGCAGATCGTGCACATCGGCCACGCCCGGCACCGCCTGCAGCGCCTTCGCGACCCGCTCCACATCGAGCCCTTCCGGGCTGTGCTGGAACAGGATTCGCAGTGACCGCCGGGCCAGCAGCCAGGTGCGCGGCAGCACCCAGAAGCCGATGGCCACACCGATGATCATGTCCGCGTACCGCCAGCCGGTGGTGAGCGTGATGGCCGCGGACAGCAACACGCCGATCGAGCCGATGAGATCCGCGAACACCTCCAGATACGCGCCGCGCACATTGAGGCTCTCCTGCGCCCCCGACCGCAGCAGCAGGAACGACACGATATTCGCGGCCAGCCCGAGCGCGCCCACCACCAGCACCGGCACCCCGGGCACCGCCGGCGGCTCACCGATGCGGCGAACGGCCTCGTACAGCACGTAGATCGCGACGGCGAACAGCAGCACCGCGTTCGCCAGCGCCGCCAGCACCTCGGCCCGGTAGTACCCGAAGGTGCGCGTATAGGTGGGTTTGCTGCGCTTGGCGAGCAGAATCGCGGACAGCGCCATCGCGATCCCGACCACATCGGTCAGCATGTGCGCCGCATCCGACAGCAGCGCCAGCGAATCGGTGATCGCCGCCACCGCGAATTCGACCACCATGAACACCAGCGCGATGCCCAGCGCCAGCGTCAGCCTGCTCAGATACCTGCCCGACGCGCTCTCCGGCGCGACGGCGTGCGTGTGTTCGTGTCCCAAAGTCCGGCCTGCTTCCGCTCGCGAGTATGAGATGCCGAAGGCAAGATCCTGTGGAGATGTTGAGAGGTCACCCTGGGGACCCCCTCGGACACGGCAGACTGGAATGCGTGACCGATTCGTCCCAGGCCCACGGGGCCGCGCCCACCCGGCTCGGCGTGCTCGCCGCCGGAGCTCCGGCGCCCGGCCTTCCGCACGGCCCACTGCGTCCCATCGAATTCGCGACCGCGGCGGTGCTCGGCGGTGCGACGGTCGGGCTGGTGACGGTCGGGTCGCTGGTGCCGTTCGCCGCGGCGCTGCAACTGGTGGCGGCGGTGCCCATGGGCCTGCTGTCGCATCGGCATCGCTTCCGGGTGCTGCTCGGCACCACCATCGCCGCGACGCTGGTCACCTTCGTGGCCGCCGGGCTGGTGCCCGCCACCAACCTGATCGGGGTGGCGGTGGTCGGCGGCATCATCGGCACGGTCAAGCGCCGGCACGGCGGTCTGCTCGCGGTGCTGGGGCTGTCCACGCTGGCCGGGCTGACGATGGCTTCGTTCTCCGTCGGGCTGCTGCTGCTCTTCTCCGGGTCACGCCAACTGCTGTTCGACAGTATCCGCAACTCCGCGCAGGGCGTGGAAAATCTGGCGGCGCGCCAGCCGCAGCTGGAACCGCTGGGCCGGGCCGTCTCGAATCTGACCGGGGACGTACTGCATTGGTGGTGGGCGTTCGTCGGCGGCGGCATTGTCGCCGCCATGATGGTCAGCGGCGTCTTCTCCTGGTTCGTGCTGGGCTCGGTGCTGGACCGGCTGGCCTGGCTGCCCGGCCGCGACGATCTGCTCGACGGGCCCGCCGACGACCGGGCGGTGGCCCCGCTGCCGGTCACCTTGCACGGGGTCACCTTCCGCTATCCGGGCGCGCGCACCGACGCCCTGCACGGCATCGACATGACCATCAGGATGGGCGAATTCGTGGCCGTGGTCGGGCACAACGGATCCGGCAAGTCCACGCTCACCAGGATTCTCGCGGGCCGATCGCCGAGCACCGGCACGGTCACCCGGCCCGGCTCCGCGGGTCTCGGCGTACTCGGCGGCACCGCAATGGTGTTGCAGCGCCCCGAAAGTCAGACCCTGGGCGTGCTGGTGGCCGACGATGTGGTGTGGGGCCTGCCCACCGAGATCGCCGCCGAGGTGGATATCGAAGGACTGCTGGGCGAGGTCGGCCTGACGGGCATGGGCCGGCGCGAGACCGCGACCCTGTCCGGCGGGCAGCAGCAGCGGCTCGCGGTCGCGGCGGCGCTGGCCCGGCGGCCCACCCTGCTCATCGCCGACGAGGCCACCTCCATGATCGATCCGGAGGGCCGCCGGGATCTCGTTGCGCTGCTGGCGGATCTGCCGCGCCGGCACGCCATGGCCGTGATCCTGGTGACCCACCACGAGGCCGACGCGGCCGCCGCCGACCGGGTGGTGCACCTGCGCGACGGCCGGTCCGTGGACCATCTGCCCGCCTGGCCGCGCCCGGTGCGTGATACCCGGCGCCGGCCCATGGGCGAACCCGTGCTCGAATTGCGCGGCGTCCGGCACACCTACAACCGCGGCACACCGTGGGAGGCGCCCGCGCTGCACGGCATCGACCTGAGCGTGCGCCGGGGTGAGGCGCTGCTCATCGTGGGCGGCAACGGTTCCGGCAAGTCCACCCTGGCCTGGATCATGGCCGGGCTCACGGTGCCGAGCGAAGGCAGCTGCGAGCTGGTCGAATCGAACGGCGCGCATCCGGTGCACCGGCGAATCGGCAAGGTACAGCTGGCCTTCCAGCATTCGCGGTTGCAGTTGCAGCGCCAGGACGTGGGCACCGAGATCGAGGACTGGGGCGGGCGGGGTTCCGCCGCGGTCGCGCGAGCGCTGGACGCCGTCGGCCTGGACCGCGCCCTGGCCTCCCATTCCGTCGAGGAACTCAGTGGCGGACAGGCCAAACGCGTGGTGCTGGCCGCCATCGTGGCCAGCCGGCCGCAGGTGGTGGTGCTGGACGAACCACTCGCCGGACTGGATCCGGAAGGCCGCGCGGGCGTGGTGGAACTGCTGGCCCGGCTGCGGGATTCGGGTCTCACCCTGATCGTCATCTCGCACGATGTCGCCGATATGGCCGCCGTCTGCGATCGGACCGTCCACCTGCGAGACGGCCACCTGGTCGAAAACGATTCCACGGCACCGGCTTTCGCGGCGCAGGGCCACGATGTCACCGGAGGCGCCCGATGAGCGGCATCGTCCTGCGCGAGGTTCCCGTCGCGAGCCCCGTGCACCGGCTGTGGGCCGGTACCAAGATGATCAGCGCCTTCGCGATCAGCGTGCTGCTCATGTTCCAGCCGTCCTGGTGGCTGCTGGGTTTCAGCGTCGCCTTCCTGGTGGCGGTGTGGATCCTGGCCAAGCTGCCGCTGGGCACGCTGCCGCGGTTCCCGTGGTGGCTGTGGGCCGGCATCGCCATCGGCGGCGCCATCAATGTGCCGGTGGGCGGGGCCGCGGTACTGCGGTACGTGCAGGTGGTGCTGTTCGGGTTCGTGCTGCTGGGCGCGTCCTTCCTGATCGCGTGGACCACGCCGCTGGGTGAGGTGGCGCCCGCCCTGGCCAAACTGGGTGCGCCGCTGAAGAAGATCGGCTGGACGCGGCACGGGGTGCGGCATTCGATTCCGGTGGACGAGTGGGCGGTGGTGGTGGCGCTCATGCTGCGCGGGCTGCCGCTGCTGCTCGAGGAGATGCGGGTGCTGCGCGCGGCACGCAAACTGCGGCCCAAGGATTCGCTGCTGCATCGGGCATCGGAGAATCCGCTCGTCGATATCCTCACCGCGAGTATGGCGGTATCCAGCCGGCGTGCGGGCGAACTCGGCGAGGCCATCACCACCCGCGGCGGCACCGGCGAATTGACCGCCCGGCCGAGCTCGCCGGGGCGGCGGGACGTGATCGCATTGGCGCTGGTGGCGCTGGTATGCGTGGTGGGCGGCGGAATCGACCTGCTGTTTTGATCGACACTCGAGTCGAAAATTATTCGCGGTGTCGGTGGATCGCGCTACCGTAACTAGCTGTAACGCGTTATCGCATCATCGGCTCGGCCCGAGGTGCACAGGGAGGGAATTTACGCGCGGGCCGGGCGTTGCCCCGAGAACCTGATGAAGATTGGAACACCTCATGATGCTGCGCAAATTCACCGCTGTCGCCGCACCCGTCGTCACCGCCGTCGCCATTGCCGGAGCCGGTGTGGCGCACGCCGATACCAACGCACCGAACATCGGTTACCAGACCGGCCTGGTCGGCAACAGCGTGGTGACGACGCTGACGAACGGCTCGTTCGAGCTGGCCGGTGCCACGGTGAACATCAAGGACACGGCCGGTAATACGGTCGTGAGCCTGCCGGCGTCCTTCCAGGAGGGTGGCCTGGAATACCCGCTCCCCGCGAACATTTCCAACGACGGCCGGACACTGAGCCTGACCGCCGTCAAGGATGCGGCCGCGGCCCGCCCGGTCGCCCTGCACGAGGTGGCCTCGCCCATGGAGAACGAGCACGCCCTGGACGCCTTCGGCACCCAGTTCGGAATCGCCACCGCCGTCGGCAGTTTCGTCGGCCTGGCGATCGGGTTCGGCATCGGCCTGCTCGGCTTCGCCGGCGGCGCCTTCGGATTCGCGACGGTACCGGTCGCCGCCGGTGTCGGCGCCATCATCGGCACCATCGTGGCGGGCGGCCCCGCCCTGCTGATCGCCGGTATCAACCTCATCAACACGCTCAACGCCGCACCGGGCACCACCCAGTGGGCCAACGGCGGCAAGTGATCCCGGTCTCCGGGTCCTGAACCCCGGGTGCACCGTGCTGTCTCAGCGCACGGTGCACCCGGGAACCACGGGCCGCCCGGCGAAACGGTCGGCCAGGAAATTCATTGCGCCCCAGGACTCCACGATGGCGGCGGGATTGTGCCCGGCCACCGCCGAATGGATGGCCGTCAGATTCGCGCCCAGGGCGCAGTAGCGGTCCACCAGGGCGCTGAAGCCCGCCACGGGGACCACATCGTCGGCATTGCTGTGGTACAGGTAGAGCGGCACATCGGGGGCCCAGCCGCCCAGTTCCTGCTGCCGGGCGGCGCGCTCGAATGCGGGCTGCCCCAGCAGATCCGGGGTATCCGAATACTGGTCCACGTGCCGGAACAGGTGATGCAGCACCAGATCCCCGCCGCACGAGGTGGCCTCCTGCGCCATCAGCGCGCGGCCCTGGTCATTGAGCGTCGCCGCGAGTCCGGAGCCGGGATCGTCACGCGCCAGGGCGATCAGGATGAGCACCGCCAGCCCCGCCTGATAGCCCCCGTCCACACCGCGTGCGATGGCCGGAATGTCGGCGGGCACCCCACCCGAGGTCACCCCGGCGAACATGAGGTCGGGTGCGTAGCTCGCACGCAATTGCATGGCCCACAGGGTGGCGAACGCGCCACCCGAATAGCCGAAGGCGCCCAGCGGACTGTCCGCGGTGATACCCAGCGGCACAAAGGATTTGGCGGCGCGCACCCCGTCCAGCACCGCGCGGCCGGAGTTCACGCCGTCGAAGAAGCGGGACCGCGGGCCCTCGTAGTCGGACACCACCACCGCCCAGCCGCGGCGCATGGCCTCGGCCAGGAAGGGCACGTCCAGCACGGTGTTCACAATGGAGAAGTCGCGACCGCCGCGCAGCGCGAAAGACGGTGCGCAGCGGGTGCCGAGACTGTCCTCGGCGATCTGATACGACAGCAGCGGCCGCCCGCCCGGCGCGAGCCAGGGGGTCGCCGGCACCATGACGGTGGCCATATCGGCGATGGCCGCGCCCGCGGAATCGGTGGTGCGGTACTGCAGTTGCCAGCCCATGACCGGTAATGGCAAGCCCAGCACCGAGATCGGGCGGGAGTTCAGTACCGCGCCGGCGGGGTCGCCGTCCAGTCCCGCGGGAACGGCGTAGAACGGATCGTCGTCCGGATACGGCATGTCGGCCCGGGTACCCGGCGCCACCACGATGGCCGCGAGCAGCAGCACCGCCCCGATCATCGCTGCGCGCCAGCAAGATCGAGTCCAGGCACCCACCCGCCGCATACCCGCCTCCAGCGTCGTATCGACCGACGCTCCAGGTATGAAACGGATTCGCTGCCGCGCCGACTCGATCTCCAGCGCATCGGAGATCTCAAATTAACTCGGCCGTCGCGCAAGGTCAACGTTCACCCGCGCGTCGCGACAGCCCGAGTGTTGACAGGCTAACGGCATTAGCCATATAGTGAAGCTAACAACGTTAGCCGCAGTTCGAAGCCCCGGAGACACCGATGACCACTCTCGCCGCCACCCCATCGGCCACCACCGCGCACCGCCTGCCGGCCGGCCTGCGCAAGACCGGATGGATCGCGTGGACGCTCTTCCTCGCCGCCTTCGCCATCCTCGAAGGCGTGCAGCACGGGGCAGGATCCTGGATCGCGCTCACCATCGGGCTCATCGCACCGGACCTCACCTTCTTCGCGGCCATCGGCGCGAAAGAGCCGGTGCAGCAGGGACAATTCCCGCGCCGGGCGGTGCCGATCTACAACGCCGCGCACCGGACCTGGATCCCGTTGGCGCTCAGCCTGATCTACGCCTTCGGCCCGCTGCAGGCCCCGGCGCTGTTCACCTTCCTGCTGGCGTGGATGCTGCACATCGGCATCGACCGCATCGCCGGTTACGGCCTGCGCACCGAGGAGGGCTTCATCCGTGACTGAGTCCGCGGAGACACTCACCGAGCGGCAGCGGCAGATCGCCACTGCCGCTCGGGCATTGCTGGACGAGCAGGGGCCGGCCGCGCTGACCATGCGCAATGTCGCCGAGGCACTGGGCATCAAGGCGCCGTCGCTCTACAAGCACGTGCCGGACAAGACGGCCCTCGAAAACCTGGTCGTCATCGACGCCTTCACCGAGATCGCGGCGGCCCTGGAAGCGGCTGCGCCGCGGGGTCTCCCCGGTATCGCGCGGGCCTATCGCGCGTGGGCGCTCGCCCACCCGCACCTGTATCGGCTGATGAATTACCGCCCGCTGCAACGGGATCTGCTGCCCGCCGGCCTGGAGGATCGCAGCGCCCGGCCGCTGGCGGCGGCGGTCGGCTACGACGCGGATCGGGCGCGCGCGCTGTGGGCGTTCGCGCACGGCATGGTGAGCCTGGAGATCGACGGCCGATTTCCGGACACCGCCGATCTGGATGCGGCTTGGCGCACGGGGATAAGCGAATTCACGGTCGAATGAGGGCGGCGGCGAACATGCGGGTGACGCGCTCGGTGAGTTCGTCCGTGGCAATGCCCATCCGGTCGGCGCGCTGACCGAGCTTGCCGTCGAGGATGAGGGAGGCCAGGCCGTGGCCGAGGCTCCAATACATGAGGGCCAGGGCGTCCGCGTCGCCGGCGGGGAGGATGCCCGCGCGCACCGCGTCCATGACCGTCTCCTCCAGTGCGGCGAAGGCGTCGTCGCCGGCATCGGGTTCGTCGCCGGCCGCGGCCGCGTGTTTACCGGACTCGACCAGTTCGGGGCGGAACATGAGCCGGAAGTACGACGGATTGCCCACGGCGAACCGCACATAGGCCGCACCCATGCCGGCCAGCGCGTCGGCCGGGCCGGCGGCCGCGGCGCGGGCCGCCCGGATCTCGTCGCGCATGAGCTCGAAACCGCGGGCGCGCAGGGCGGCGAGCAGGGCGGCACGGTCGGCGAAGTGGTGGTAGGGGGCGCCGGGGCTGACACCGGCCTCGCGGGCGACCCGGCGCAGGCTGACCGCCGCGAGGCCCTCGGCGTCGATGAGCCGCAGGGATACCCGCAACAGCTCCTCGCGGAGGTCTCCGTGGTGGTAGCGGTCCTTGGTCGGCATGGATCGAGAGTACGGGGTTGACAGGGCCGGGTCCGCGAATCTATACAGTGATTACATTCTTAACACTGCTCAGATCGGAGCAAGGCAATGGCTGATCTCGTTCTCGTCACCGGCGCTTCCGGCTATCTGGCCGGGCATGTCATCACCGAACTCATCGACCACGGCTACCGCGTCCGCGGCACCGTCCGTTCCCTCGCCCGCACCGATGCGGTGGCCCACCTGCCCGCCGGCGTGGAACTCGTCCAGGCCGACCTCACCTCGGATACCGGATGGGAAGCCGCGGCGGCCGGCTGCCGCTACGTCGTGCACACCGCCTCCCCCTTCCCGAGCAGTCCGCCCAAGGATGAGAACGACCTCATCCGCCCCGCCGTCGACGGCACCCGGCGCGTGCTGCGCGCGGCCGCCGCGGCGGGCGCCGACCGCGTGGTGCTGACCTCCTCCATGGCCGCGATCATGTTCGGGAACTGGAATCACGTACTCACCGAACAGGATTGGTCCGATCCTGGCGTCGCTCCGGCGTACCCGAAGAGCAAGACCCTCGCCGAGCGGGCCGCCTGGGATTTCGCCGCCGATCACCCGGAACTCGAACTGGCCGTGGTCAATCCGGGCATGATCATCGGCCCGGTGCAGTCCGCCGCCGGTGTCGGCACCTCGGTCGACGGTATCCGGGTGCTGCTCGATGCCGGGATGCCCGGCGTGCCGCGACTCAACTTCGCCACCGTGGATGTGCGGGACGTGGCCCTCGCGCATCGGCTCGCCATGGAGACGCCCGCAGCCGCCGGGAACCGGTACATCGCCGCGGGAGAACAGATCTCGTTCCCGGAGATCGCCCGCATCCTCGCCACCCGGTACCGCGTGCCCACCCGCGCACTGCCGGACTGGCTGGTGCGCCTGGTCGCCCGCTTCGACGCCACCGCCCGCACCGCCGCCCTCTACCTCGGCCGCGAGGAGCGGGTCTCCGCCGCCAAGGCGCGCCGGGAACTCGGCTGGACGCAGCGTCCTGTCGAGGAGACGCTCTTCGATACCGCCGAGAGCCTCATCCGCTTCGGGCTCGCCGATCCGATTCGCACCGCCGGTCCGGCTCGCAGCAGCGCCGCCTGAGGCCAGGCCAGCAATCCTCGACTGGCTCTGTATTCGGGGTCCAGTTGCGCTCGATGATTGATCGATGCTGGTTCGTCGTCTCCTCGCTCTCTATGCCGGATTGTGGTTGTACGGGTTCTCCATGGCCGTGATGATTCGCGCGGCCATGGGCCTGGATCCCTGGGATGTGTTCCACCAAGGAGTGGCGAACCACGTCCCGCTCAGTTTCGGCACCATCACCGCCATCACCGGCGCCGCGGTATTGCTGGCCTGGATTCCGCTGCGGCAGTGGCCCGGTCTGGGCACCATCAGCAATGTCTTCGTCATCGCGGTCTCGGTGGACGCGGGCCTGAACTGGCTGCCGCAGCTGCACGGCCTGCCGCTGCGCGTCGGCGCCATGCTCGGCGCGGTGGTCCTCAATGCGATCGCCTCGGTGCTCTACATCGGCGCGGGCTTCGGACCGGGCCCGCGCGATGGCCTGATGACTGGACTGGTCCGCCGGACCGGCCGCCCGGTCTGGCTCATCCGGACCGGCATCGAGGTGACCGTGCTGACCACCGGCTTCCTGCTCGGCGGCAGCGTGGGCGTCGGCACCGTGCTGTACGCGCTCGGCATCGGGCCGCTCATCCACCTGCTCATCCCGCTGGTCCACGACTACCTGCCGGGGTTCCACACCGTTCACCGGGCCGCGGAATCGGAGCCGGGTAGGGTGGAAGATCGAAACGCCTTGTGGGAGCTACCGATAACGGAGAGCGATGCGACACGGTAACGGGCTGGACATTCCGGAGACTCTCGAGGACGTGTGCGCGCCCGAGCGAATGGCGCTCGTCGTGTACGACATGCAGGTCGGCGTGCTGTCCCAGCTGGCGGACGGGCAGCAGCTCATCGACCGCGTGGTCCGGGTGGTCGAGGCCGCCCGGCGCGGCGGCTATCCGATCGTCTTCCTGCGGCACATGTTCCTGCCCAAACGCTTCATGGGCGCCTTCGCCCTGCGCATGGCCATGAGCTGGCAGGGCGTCGACACGGTCGAGGCGGTCACGCCGATCCTGCAGCGCGACAGTCACGGCGCCCAGCTGGTGCCGGAACTACAGCCGCGCGCCGACGAGATCGTCCTCGACAAGACCACCATGTCGGCCTTCGAGGGCACGCCGCTCGCCTCCACCCTGCGGGACCTGGGGATCGGCGCCTACGCCATCGTGGGCGTCGCCCTCGAGATCGGCATCGCGCCCACCGTCGCGCACTCCACCGACCTGGGCTTCATCCCGGTCGTGGTGCGGGACGGCGTCGGCGGACGCGATCAGGCCGGATTGGCCCGCGCCTGGGACGAATTCGCCTTCCAGGGCAATGCCATGGTCACCGACACCGACACCCTGCTGCCGCTGCTGGAGAAGACCGGCTAATCCGAGGACGGAATCCAGGCCGGATGCCACAGGCGCCCGGTCTCCGTCCAGTTCATGAAACGCACCGTGCCGGTGAGCTTCGGGCTCACCCAGACCGCATCCTTGGTCTCGTCGGCGGTGAGCCGATTGCCGAACGGGCTGGTCTTGCGTTCCAGCCGCTGCAGCCTGCTCGACAGCTCGCTCAGCTCCTGCTCGGTGAAACCGGTGCCGACCCGGCCCAGGTAGAACAGCTCACCGTCGTGCGGCACCCCGACCAGCAGGGACGCGAATTGCCGTGCCGCCGAGCGGCGATACCCGCCGACCACCACCGAGAGGGTGCGCCAGTTGCGGGTCTTGATCCAGGACTGGCCACGCTTGCCCGGTAGATAGATGGAGTCGCGGCGCTTGGCTACGACGCCCTCCATGCCGTACTCCTGGCTGTACCGCAAGGCCTCCGCGCCCGAGCCCCGCAATTGCGGCGGGACGATGAGCGAGGGGGCCTGCGCCGCCAGCGCTTCCAGCACCCGGCGGCGATCCTCGTAGCGTTTGCGCACCAGCGAGGTGCCATCGAGATACAGCAGGTCGAAGGCCAGGAAGACGGCGCGGCCCGAATCCTCGCGGAGCAGGCCGATATTCGCCGCACCGTGATCGTCGAAGACCACCGCCTCGCCGTCCAGCACCGCGCGATGGCCGGAGAGCTCCTGGCCGAGCACGGCCACGCCGGGATATTTGCCGGTCACCACCAGGCCCGCGCGGCTGCGCAAGGTCACCGCGCCGTCCTCGATTTCGGCGATCAGGCGGAAGCCGTCCCATTTGGTCTCGAACGCCCAGTGCTCCTCGTCGAGGGTCGAGACGTCGCCGGGGGTCGCCAGCATGGGCGTGATCCCGTGCGGCATGGCCGTTTCCGATCGCATCACCGGCTTCGGCCGCGCGCCATTGCCTTCCGGAGATCCACTGCCTTCCCGGAAATCACCGCGCTGATCCTTCATCAGGTGCATGAGCCACTGATTGCCGTTGGTCTGGATGAGCGCGTACCGCCCGTCCAGCCGTTCCCCGTGCAGGCGCACGATGACCTCGTCGTCACGCCATTTCTCGGTCTCGTAGGTGCCGGTATCCCAGATCGTCATCTGCCCGGCCCCGTACTCCCCCTTGGGGATCGAGCCGTGGAATGCCAGGTACTCCAGCGGATGATCCTCGGTGTGCACGGCGAGCCGGTTCTCGTGGGTATCGGTCGGCGGGCCCTTGGGCACGGCCCAGGACACCAGGACGCCGTCCCGTTCCAGGCGTAGGTCGTAGTGCAGTCGCCGGGCCCGATGCTCCTGGACCACATAGCGATTCCCGGCGCTCGGCGCGGGTGCGGTGGCGGGCACGGGTTCCGGCGTGCGGTCCGGGTCGCGCATGGAGCGATAGGTGTCGAGGCGGTCCGGAGCCCGTTCCGGGAGAGCCTCGTCGAGCTCGGCGAGCAGATCCCCCCGGGCGGCGAACCGCTTCAGCACCTCGTCGAAATGCAGGTGCCGCAGGCGTTTCCGGTCCTCGATCTCGTCCCAGGTGCGCGGTGCGGCCACCCACGGTTCGGTGCGGCCACGCAGCGAGTACGGGGCGATGGTGGTCTTGGCCGGATTGTTCTGGCTCCAGTCCAGGAAAACCTTGCCCTCCCGGGCGGATTTGGCCATGGTCGCGGTGACCAGTTCCGGCCGTAGCTGCTGCAGATTGGTGGCCACCTGCTTGGCGACCGCCGAGGCCCCGTTCGGGCCGAGCTTGCGATCGAGGGGCACGTAGACGTGAATTCCCTTGGAGCCGCTGGTGACCGGGTAGGCCGTCAGGCCCACCTCGTGCACCACGTCACGCAGGATGAGCGCGACCTCCGCGCATTGCGCGAGGCCCGCACCGGGCCCGGGATCGAGGTCGAAGACCAGGCGGGTGATGTCGCCGACTTCCGCCCCGTCGAAGCGCCATTGCGGCACATGCAGTTCCAGCGCCGCCTGCTGGCCGAGCCAGGCCAGGCCAGCCACCGAATCGAAGACCGGATACACCACCGGCCGGTCGGAATGCTGAACGGTGTAGCGCTCGATCCACTTCGGGGCGTGCTCCGGCAGGTTCTTCTCGAAGAACGACTGCTCGTCCACCCCGTTCGGCCACCGCTTGCGCGTCACCGGCCGCCCCGCGATATGCGGCAGCAGGGCCGGCGCAATGGCCGTGAAGTAGTCGATGACCTCCCCCTTGGTGGTACCCGTGGCCGGGTACAGCACCTTGCCGAGGTTGGTCAGCGCAACCTCGATACCCCCGAAATCCCTGCGGGAGGACATAACAGCAGTTTACGGGCGCGCACCGACAAAACCGTGGCACTCGCCGAACACCGGCACACCCGCGAAAAGTCAACGGGCCGTTCAGATCACCTGCGGCACCCCAGCCGCACCCGAACGACCCGTGCACAACCGCCCCGGGACTAGGCCGGAGGCTGCTCGCCCGACGGCGCTTCCGGCGCGGGTTCCGGGGCCGGTTCGGCCGGCGCTTCCGCGGGCTCGGCCGGAGCCGCTGCCGCCTCGGCGGGAGCTGCCGCCGGAGCCGACTCGTCGGTCGGGATGGCGTGCTTCACCGCTTCCGCACCCTTGTCGATCTGCGCGTCGTACTTGCCGCCGGTCTTCTCCTTGATGGCCGCACCGGCCTTGTCCACCGCCTGCTCGATTTTATCGGCGTTCTGGGCCGCCACTTCCTTGCCCTTGCCGACCAGTCCCTTGAGGGAATCAACAAAACCCACAGCCCTGCTCCTCTCACTCTCGGTCTTCGGTCACTGGCGAACATCTTCCCACCACGAATCCCGTGGTGGGAGGCCAATCGGGTCGATCCGCTGGCCCGGCTTCGGCACGGCGATGCGTGTCCCCGCCTCCTGGGCGGCGGCCACCAACCTCTGGACCGGTTCGGACCAGCCGTGGAAGGCCAGATTGAAGGTCGCCCAGTGGATCGGCACCAGCACCCCGTACCCGGGGTCGCCGACACACAGATCCGAGTGCGCCCGCACCGCCTCCTCCGGATTCATGTGAATGTCGGGCCAGTGCTTGTCGTAGGCGCCGATGGGCAGCAGGGTCAGATCGAACGGGCCCAGCCGGGCGCCCGCCTCCGCGAAGGCCTTGGTGTATCCGGTGTCGCCGCCGAAGTAGACCCGCCGGGTCGGACCGCTGATGGACCACGACGCCCACAGCGTCGTATTACGCACCAGGCCACGGCCGGAGAAGTGCCGCGCCTCCGAACAGGTGATCACCAGATCGGTGCCGTCCCCGCGATCCCGGTCCAGTTCGGACAGCGAAACCGAAGCGGCCCAATCCAATTCGACAATACGGTCCTCGGGCACCTGCCAGTGCCGCAGATGCGCGCCGATACCGATCGGCACGATGAACACGGCCTGCTGGGTGGCCACCAGCCCGTCCACGGTCTCACGGTCCAGATGGTCGTAGTGGTCGTGCGAGATGAGCACGGCATCCAGCGGCGGCAGCTCCTCCAGCGGCGACGGCACCGGATGCAACCGGGCCGGCCCCACCAGCGCGGACGGCGAAACCCGTTCGCTCCACACCGGATCGGTGAGCACGCGGTAGCCGTCCACCTCCACCAGGCAGGTGGCGTGCCCGTACCAGGTGACCGCCAGCTCCCCGGCCTGCTCCGGCAGCGCCGGCCGCTCCAGCGGGATCACGCCCGGCGGGCGGCCGTGATTGCGCTGGGTCGCCAGCTGATACAGCACCTCCACCATCGAACCCGAGATCTGCGTGCTCGGTTCGGTGTTGTGGAACTGCCGATTGCGATAGGTGGTCGCGCCGCGCGCGGTCGGCGCGATCGCCGATACCGACGCACCCATGGCGGAGGGAATCCCCCATGCCGCCCGGACCAACCAGGAAATACCGAAAGTACCCGCAGCCATACCTAACAGTCTCCGCGGATTCATCCCCATGCGCTTCCTGTTCATCGGCCGGCGAATTTCGCCGGGCGCTTCTCCAGCCGGGCCACCCGCGCCTCCTGGGCATCCGCGCTGGACCAGGCCGCGGCCAGGGCCGCGGTCTGCTCCGGCGTGTCCAGGCCGCGGGTGTCGTCATCGTTGAACACCAGCTTCATATGCCGCAACGACAGCGGCGCCAGCTCGGCGATCTGCTTCGCCCACTCCTGGGCGTCGGCCAGGGTCCCGATCTTGTTGGCGAACCCGAACGCGTACGCGTCGGCCGCCTGGATCCGCTCCGCGCCCAGCAGCACCGTGCGCGCCGGACCCGGCCCGAGCAGGGCGGCCAGCCGCCGCACCGTCCAACGGTCAACGGAGATACCGAGTTTCGCGGCCGGAATGGCAATGAACGAGTCGGGCGTCATGACCCGTAGGTCCGACGCCAAGGCTAGTTGCACGCCCGCGCCGAACGCCCCGCCATTGATCGCCGAGATCACCGGCACCGGCACCGTCTCGATGGTGCGCAGCATGCCGAGCAACCCGGACAGGAAACTGTCCGAATACACCCCGTCCAGATCCGCGCCCGCGCTGAACAACGGGCCCTGGCCGGTCAGCACGATCACCCGCGCGACCGTGGCCGCGTCCGCTATCGCCGCACGCAGCTCCCCGACCAGCTCCTCATTGAGTGCGTTCCGGCGTTCCGGACGCTGCAGTTCGATGGTGACGACCTCGCCATCGCGGCTGATACCGAGCATTTGCCCTTCCCCACTGTGCTGCCTACCCATGGTCAACCCCACTCTAAGCGCGCGTAACGTCGGGCCCGTGACAGCAACACCCGATGTCGACATCCTCGTGATCGGTGCGGGGCAGGCCGGACTCTCCGTCGGCTACCACCTGAAACGGCTCGGATTACGGCCCGAACAGGACTTTCTCATTGTCGACCACGCCCCGGCGCCCGGCGGGGCCTGGCAGTTCCGGTGGCCTTCTTTGACATTGAGCACAGTGAATCGGGTGCACGATCTGCCGGGGATGTCGTTCGCCGAAACCCTGCCCGACGGATCGGAGAACGCGCAGGCCGCGACCGCCGTACCGCACTACTTCGCGCTCTACGAGAAGACCTTCGACCTGCGGGTGCACCGGCCCGTCTCGGTGACCGTCGTCTGCGACCGGGCCACCACCGCCACCTGCCCGAATGCCGAAGTGGACGGACTGCTGCACGCCGAGGTGAAACCCGGCGACCCGATCCGCACCCGCGGCCTGGTCAATGCCACCGGCACCTGGGACAAACCCTTCATCCCCTACTACCGCGGCGCCGAGACCTTCACCGGACGGCAACTGCACGCCCACGACTACCACAGCGCAACGGAATTCGCGGGCAAGCAGGTGGTCGTGGTCGGCGGCGGGATCACGGCCATCCAACTGCTGGACGAGATTTCGGAGGTCGCCGGCACCACCTGGGTAACCCGGCGCGAACCCGTCTTCCGCACCGGCGAATTCGCGGCCGAGGACGGGCGGCGCGCGGTCGCCATGGTCGAGGACCGGGTCCGGCGCGGGCTACCGCCGGGATCGGTGGTGTCGGTGACCGGGCTACCGGAGAACGACCGGATCCGCGCGGCCCGGGAACGCGGTGTGCTGCAACGGCATCCGATGTTCGCGGAGATCGAGCCGGAGGGTGTCCGCTGGGCCGACGGGACGTTTCAGCGGGCCGACGTGATCCTGTGGGCCACCGGATTCCGCAGCGCCCTGGATCATCTCGCGCCGCTGCGACTCCGCGGACTGGGCGGCGGCATCACCATGACCGGACGGCTCGCCACCCAGGTCGCCGCCGATCCGCGGATCCACCTCATCGGCTACGGACCCTCCGCCAGCACCATCGGGGCAAATCGGGCAGGGCGGGCGGCCGCCGTGGAACTGACCGAATACTTAGGGATTCGGACAGCGGCGCACTAGACGGGCGCGTCCATATCGAAGGTATCCGGATCGCCGCCCTGCCGGCCGTCCTTGTCGATCGCGGCGATCTGCGTCATCTCGCGGCCGGTCAGCTCGAAATCGAAGACCGCCAGGTTCTCCGCCATGCGGGACGGGGTCATGGATTTCGGGATGGCCACATTGCCGAGCTGCATATGCCAGCGCAGGATGATCTGCGCCGGCGTGCGCTCATACTTCGCCGCGAGACCGATGATCACCGAATCATTGAATTCCGTGCCACGACCCAGCGGACTCCACGCCTCGGTGACGATGCCGTGCAGCGCATGGAAGGCACGCAACTCGGCCTGCGAGTAGTAGGGGTGCAGCTCGACCTGATTGACGGCGGGCGTCTCACCGGTCTCGGCCATCACCCGCTCCAGATGCGCCTTGGTGAAGTTCGACACTCCGATGGAGACCACGCGGCCCTGACGCTTGAGCGCCTGCAAGGCCCGGAAGGTATCGACGTACAGGCCCGCCGACGGGACCGGCCAGTGGATCAGGAACAGATCGAGGTACTCGAGGCCCAGCCGCTTCAGGCTGGTATCGAACGCCCGCATGGCGGAGTCGTAACCCTGATCAGCATTCCAGAGCTTGGTGGTGACGAAGACCTCGTCGCGTGGGAGCCCGGACTCCGCGACGGCCCGGCCCACCTCTTCCTCATTGCCGTAGAACGAGGCGGTGTCGATGCTGCGGTAGCCGAGCTCCAGAGCGGTGTGAATGGTGCCCACGGCCTCGTCACCGACGACCTTGTACACACCGAACCCCAGCTTCGGCATGACCTGGCCGTCATTGAGGACGATCGCGGGGATATCGCTGGTCTCACTGCGGTAAGTCACCACTCCGACCGTAGCACCAGAAAGGGGTCAGTTAACTCTCAGCAGACAGTCCCAGGCGGCGGTAACGGCGGTGCCGATCGGCCACCAGCTTCTCCACCGGAGTCGCGGTGAGGGCGGCCAGCTCCTCCGCGATGGCCTCCACCATGCGCAAAGCGAAATCGACCGGTTCATCCGCCGCATCCGGGTACTCGTGCACGATCCGATCCACGATGCCGTCGGCCTTCAGATCCGAGGCGCGAATGCGCTGTGCGGCTGCCAGTTGCGGGGCGTGGAAGGTATCGCGGTAGACGATGGCGCTCGCGCCCTCCGGCGGCAGCGGCGCCAGCCAGCCGTTCGCCGCCGACAGCACCCGATCGCACGGCAGCAGGGCGAGCGCGCCACCACCACTGCCCTGACCCAGCAGCACCGACACCGTCGGAGTATCGAGGGTGACGAGATCGGCTATGCAGCGGGCGATTTCGGGAGCCAGGCCACGCTCCTCGGCCTCCCGGGACAGGGACGCCCCCGCGGTATCGATGACCAGCACCAGCGGAACCCGGAGTTCGGCGGCCAGATGCATGCTGCGGCGCGCTTCCCGCAGGGCGGCCGGGCCCATGGTGTTGTCGGGCGACTGACCCGCGCGGTCGTGACCGAACACGATGCAGGGCTGACCGCGGAACCGGGCCAGCGCGTGCACGATCGTGCGATCCAGCTCCCCTTGTCCGGTGCCGGACAACGGAACTCGCTCGGTGGCGTGCCGCAGCAGCTCGCGAGTACCCGGTCGATCGGCACGCCGGGAAATGAGGACCGACTGCCAGGCGTGCACGTCCAGGACGTCCAGCAATGCGGGCCCCTCCTCGTGTCCGGCCAGGAAGTCGCCCACCCCATTACTGGATTCGTTTGGGTCGCTTTCCTTTTCCGGCAGCGGCAGCGGACCGTCCAGGAAGACCGTGAGCGCGCGATGCACGATGCGGCGGAAGACCGGGACCGGCACCACACCGTCGATGACGCCGTTGCGGTATAGGTTCTCGGCCGTCTGCACGCCCTCAGGAAAACTGCGGCCGTACAACGCCTTGTACACCCGCGGCCCCAGGAACCCGATCAAGGCCCCCGGCTCCGCAAACGTCATGTGCCCCAGCGAACCCCAGGACGCGAACACCCCGCCCATGGTCGGATTGCGCAGGTACACCAGATACGGGTGCCCCGCCGCCTTGTGCGTCGCGATGGCGCCGGCGACCTTCACCATCTGCACGAAAGCGATTGTGCCCTCCTGCATCCGGGTACCGCCGGAGGTCGGCGAGGCCAGCAGCGGCAGCCCCTGCGCGGTGGCGCGCTCGACCGCGGACACGATGCGCTCCCCGGCGGCGATGCCGATCGAACCCGCGAGAAAACCGAACTCGCAGGCGACCACCGCAACCCGCCGTCCGCGCAGCAACCCCTCCCCGGTGAGCACCGATTCGTCGACGCCCGCCGTTGCCGCGGCAGCCTGCAGTTCCGCCTCGTACCTGGCGGACACAGGTACCGATACCGGCGGTCGATCCCAGCTCACGAACGAACCGGGATCGAGCAACTCGCCGAACAGTTCTCGCGCCGAGATCTTCACGGCGCGAGCTTAGCTTGCCGGTAGCCCTGCACCGCTCTACCAGAAGTCTTGCGTGCGACAGCTATGACCAGTAGCCCCGCACAGGTGAAACTAGTAGCCCTGCACGACCTTGCGCAGCGCGTACTCGGTGACGGCGACCAGGGCCTGCTTCACAGGCTCCCGGCGGCGCGCGTCGATGGAGAGGATCGGAACATCGGCCGGCACCGCGAGTGCCGCCCGAATGTCCTCGACCGGATACCGTGGCGCATCGTCGAACTCGTTGATCGCCACCAGGAAGGGTAGGTGCCGCGCCTCGAAGTAGTCGACGGCGGCGAAACTGTCCTCCAGCCGGCGGGTATCGACCAGCACCACCGCGCCGATGGCGCCGCGGATCAGGTCGTCCCACATGAACCAGAAGCGGTACTGACCCGGCGTACCGAACAGGTACAGCACCAGGTCGTCGGCCAGGCTGATACGGCCGAAATCCATGGCCACCGTGGTGGTGGCCTTCGACGGGACCCCGGTCAGGGAGTCCACGCCCACACTGGCATTGGTCACCAACGCCTCGGTGCGCAGCGGAACGATCTCCGACACGGCACCGACCAAGGTCGTCTTACCCACACCGAAGCCACCGGCCACCACGATCTTGGCCGACGTAGGCTTGCTGGTGCGGGTGTCGACGTGTGTCGTCGAATCAAATACGCCGGAGTCCACTGAGAACCCTTTCGATCAGCTCGCGACGTTCATCGTCGCTGGAATCGTCTTTCAATGTCGCCGATACCCGCACATGGCCGGCTTCGATGAGGTCGGCGACCAGCACCCTGGCGACCCCGATCGGGATACCCAGGCGTGCGGCAACTTCGGCAACCGACGGCGATTCTCTGCACAACTCCACGATTGACGTCTCGATGTTGGTGAGTTCGAACTGCCGCTCCAAGGCGACCGGATGCGATGCGACGAGCGCCTCCAAGGCGAGCTCCACCTTCGGCCGTGTCCGACCGGCCGTCAGTGAATAGGGGCGAACCAAGCTCGGTTCGGCGCTCCCTACGCGTTCGTTGTCTATGTCCATCCCGCCATCAGGAACCCATCGTGACGCGAGGTGTGGCCTGGACTGTCTGGCCCACCCGCTCGACCAACAACGCCATCTCGTATCCCACCTGTCCGATGTCACACGAGGTATTCGTCAGCACCGCGAGGTAGGAACCGTCACCGACCGCCATGAGCAGTAGGTAGCCGTGCTCCATCTCGACGACCGACTGCAACACGGTGCCACCTTCGAAAAGGTTCGACACACCCACCGAGAGGCTCGCGAGCCCCGCGGTCACCGCGGACAGCTGTTCGGCACGGTCCACTGGAAGCTGCGCACTCGCGGCCATGAGCAGGCCGTCCGCCGAAACGAGCACAGCATGCGCAACGCCGGGAACCTCATTGGCGAAGTTCGAAACCAGCCAATCCAGCTGACGCTTCGTTCCACCTAGATCGGGGTTCATCGGTCTCCTTTATCTCCGGTTAGGTTCATAGCTTTCATCGCGCGGCCATCCCGGACGCCCTGCTGGTGACGACTCAGACTTGACCTGATGGATTCTGGGTCCCGATGGGGTGCCTTGTCAGCGTTTCCGTTCACACCGCCGGGAACAAGTCGGTTACCCGGATCGCGTTGCGGCAGACCGGCCGCCGTCCGCTTGTCGGCCGCGGACTCCACCGCGCGCCGCGCGGCCTGCCAACCCTCGTCACCCGGTGATTCGAAGGAGTTGGCCACCTGGGACCGGTCGGCATTCGGATCGGACAACCACGCCGACATCATCTCGGCGAAGATCGGCGTGCCGCCCATGATCGGGTCACCGGCGTCGGCCGGCTGCAGCCGCGTCTGGAAGAACGAGGCGGCCTTCTGCGGATTCGAGCGGAAACTGTGCCGGCCCGGCTCCTTCACGCCATCCTCGGAACCATTCGGCGCCGCTCCACCACCCTGCGCCAGCCCGACGCCCGGAATCGGCGCCGGCCGCTGCGGCAGACCCGCACCCGGATCACGCTGCGGCAGCCCACCGGCCCCACGCTGCGGCAGACCCGGCGCGCCCGCACCCGGCTGCCGCTGCGGCAACCCACCCGCGGCGGGATCCCGCTGCGGGAGACCGGAGGCCGGATCACGCTGCGGCAAGCCACCTTGACCGGCTGCGGCCGGATCACGCTGCGGGAGACCGCCATCACGCTGTGGGAGACCGCCGGCCGCCGGATCACGCTGCGGCAAACCACCGGAAGCGGGATCACGCTGCGGCAAGCTGCCACCGAACGGCGACTCCGCCTGCGGCGCACCATTGCCACCCGGACTGCGACGCGGCAAACCCCCACCAGCGGGGTCCCGCTGCGGCAGACCACCGGAAGCCGGATCGCGCTGCGGCAAGCTGCTCAGACCATCACGCGGCGGAAGCCCGTGGCGGCCCGAATCGGTCAGACCATTGACGCCCGGATCGCGCTGCGGCAAACCACCATCGCGCTTGGGTAGACCACCCGCGGCCGGATCACGTTGCGGCAATCCACCACTGGCATCACGCTGCGGCAAACCGCCCGCCGCCGGATCACGACGGGTAGGACCGGAATCACGCTGCGGCAAGCCACCCTCACGCTGCGGCGCACCGCCGTCGCGCTGGGGCAAACCGCTGCCACCATCACGCTGCGGCAGGCCACCACTCGCGTCACGCTGCGGCAGGCCACCACTGGCATCGCGCTGTGGCAAACCACCTGCGGCCGGATCACGACGGGTCAGACCCGAATCACGCTGCGGCAACCCGCCACTCGCATCACGCTGCGGCAAACCGCCCGCCGCCGGATCACGACGGATCGGACCCGAATCACGCTGCGGCAAACCACCCTCACGCTGCGGCAACCCGATGCCGCCATCACGCTGCGGCAAGCCGCCCGATGCGGAATCCCGCTGCGGGAGGCCGTTACCCGGGCCACCATCACGCGTGGTGGCGGAAGAGTCGCGGGACGGTGCACCGTTCGCACCCGGCTCCCGCTGCGGCAACCCACCCGCGGCAGGCCGCTGCGGGAGACCCGAATTCGGATCCCGCGGCGCGCCGTTCGCACCCGGAGCGCCATTGGCGCCCGGATTGCGCTGCGCCGCTCCACCCCTCTGCGCTTGCCCACCAGCCGAGTCCCCGCGCTGCGGGAGTCCGACGGACGGGTTGGGGCCGCGCGGCGGCAGGCCGCCCGACTGGTTCTGTCCCGGCATCGAGCCCGGTCCACCCGGACCGCGCGGCGCCGGTCCTCCGCCCAGCGCTTGTCCGCCACCCTGGCCCGGTTCCCCCGGTCGCTGCGGCAGCGTGCCGCCGCCCTGGCGCTTGAGCATGTTCGCGGCGAGACCACCCCGCGGTGCGGCCGGGGCCTCGCCCGACTGCCGCGGCTGAAGGTTCGTTGCCGGCTGCGACTGCGGCGCGGCCGGACCGTGCGCACCCGGCTCGCGCTGAGGTAGGCCGCCGGGTCTGCCACCGCCCGGGGCCACCGGAGCGGCCACGGTGTGCTTCACGGTCGGGCCGTTCACGCCCGGCTGCCGCTGCGGCAGTCCGCCACCCGGCCCGGAGATACCCGGCGCCGCGGCGCCCGGATTGCGCTGCGGCAGACCGGTGGCCGCACTCGCGGCGGCCGGAGCCGGAGCGGCGGGAGCCGGCGGCGCGGACACGGACGGTGCCGCGTTCGCCGGAATCGGCCCGCTCACACCCGGATCCACGGTGACCATCACATTGCCGGTCGCCGTACGGGTGACCGCACGCATCTGCATGGAGGACGGCGCGCCCGCCTGATTGCCCGCACCCTGCGGCGCGGCGGCCGGATCCGGATTCTGCGTCATCGGATTCGGCTGCGGCGGCACCGAGATCGCGCCGCCCTGCGCCACGATCAGCGGCTTGGGCACGTGCACGGTCACGGTCACACCGGGATCGCGCGCGGTGTCGAAGGTCGGGCGCAGCCGCACGGTCAACCCGTGCCGCTCGGCCAACCGGCCGACCACGAACAGACCCATGTGGCGGGCGGTATCCGGACCGACCTCGGCCACTGCTTCCAAGCGCCGGTTGATCTCGGCCATTTCGGACGGCGGCATACCGATACCGCGGTCCGCGACCTCGATGAGCAGGCCCTGATCGTGCGCCTGCGCGAAGGTGAACTTGACGTCCGTCTCCGGCGGCGAGGCGCGCAGCGCGTTGTCCAGCAGCTCGGCGAACAGGTGCGCCATATCGGAGGCGGCCGGTTCGACCAGCGAACCACGCGGCGTCGCACCCAGTTTGACGCGCTCGTAGTCCTCGACCTCGGAGATGGCGGCCCGCAGCACGTCGGCGATCTCGACCGGCGCCGACTTGGTGCGGCGCTGTTTGGTGCCAGCCAGAATCAGCAGGTTGTCACCGTTACGGCGCATACGCGCGGCGAGATGATCCAGGCGGAAGAGGTTTTCGAGCAGGCGCGGGTCCTTCTCGTCGTACTCCATCGCCTCGATGAGCGAGAGCTGGTGATCGACGAGCGATTTGGATCGGCGGGCCAGGGTCTCGAACATGTCGTTGACCTGGGTACGCATGGCGGCCTGGTCGGCGGCCAGGCGCAGCGCCTGCCCGTGGATATCGTCGACGGCGCGGGCCAGCTGGCCGATCTCCTCGTCGGTGTGCACCGGCATCGGTTCCAGCGGAACCTCTTCCGGGTCGGCGCCCTCACGCAGGGCGGCGACCTCCTGTCCCAGGTCGTATTCGGCGACGCGCAGGGCGGCCAGGCGCAGACGGCGCAGCGGCACGATCATCGCGCGCGCGATCAGCACGGCCAGCGCCAGCGCGCCCAGAATGGTGGCGATGACGATGATGGAGTAGCGGATGGCGCCCGAACGCGCCTGCGCGGCCAGATCATCCACGCGGGACACGATGTCCTTGGTGGAGTTGGTCGCAATGCTCTGATAGTTGTCGATACTCGCGACCAGCGAGTCCTTCAGATCCGACACCGGCAGCTGCCCGGCCTGCGCCTGCGGGCCGTTGACCAGCTGCACGCGATTGTCGGCGCCCTTCTGCAGATCCGAGATGATCGGGTCGCCATCCTTGAAGCGGTGCGCGAGCACGGCCAGCATCTGGCGCTCGGTGTTCACCGCGATCTGGATGTCCTTCAACCCGTCCTTGGGGTTGTTGCGTAGCGCCTCGGCCATGCCGGCGACCTCGTTGAACAGCATCCAGCGGGCGTTCAGCGAGTCGACCAACTGCAGTTTGGACTGGTCCACGCTCTTGTCGGCGATGCTGGAGACGATGTTCTCCACCGTCTTCACGCTGTCGCCGCGGATCTTCTCTTCCTGCGCGACCGTGTCCGGAATCGACGCGGAGGGCGCCAGACCCTGGGCCCGGATCGCCTTGGCGCCCACGATCATCTCGTCGAGCGCGGCCCGCGCGCTCGGTACATCACTCAGCCGGGACGCCGCCTTCTCGGCGAACTGGATTGCGGTATCCAACTGCGCGAGTTCGGGATCGGACGTCATCGATTGATTGGCGCCCAACATGACCATCTGACCGGAGGCCACCTGGCCCGCCGACGCACTCAAACCCGTGATCGCCGGGATGACCCCGACGTGATCGACCGCCGTCGAGAGCCGGCTGGAGTCGGCGAATTCCGCCGAGATCCTGGACGCACCCAGCACCACCGCGACCAGCAGCGGCACGGCGAGCACCGCCGTAACCTTCCAGCGCAGGTCCCAGTTGCTCAGCGCCCAGCGCTTATTGCTGCCGGACCTAGCGGCGTCGCGCATCTCCCACTCACTTTCCAAACTGGCCCAAGCCACGCGCCATCAGCGAGCCTCCGCGATCGCACGCTGGGCTCGACAGACAGAGCTGGCCGAGAACTGCGGCTGGCCGAGAAATTGCGTCCAAGACGGCCGAAATATGTGACATGCGATTCTAACGGATCAATAACTTCTTGTGTGACTTCTTGGCAACCACCGGGCTCTGACCTGCCGATTCCAGGCAAAATCAAAGGTCGCGGCGTCCGCCCGGACGTCGCGTGAAGTCTGCCACAATCAGGCAGATCTATCGAGGCGGGCATCGAGGCGGAGCTAGGGAGTCACGGGGTTGAACGCGAAGCAGGAGTATCGGCCGGCCTATCAGGTCAGCCTGGTCGATCCCTCGGAGTTCTGGCGCACCGCGGCCGAGTTCATCAGCTGGGATGTGCCTCCCACGCAGATTCTCGACACCACGGCCCGCCCGACGGCTCGGTGGTTTCCCGATGCTCGCCTCAACACCTCCTACAACGCGCTGGATCGGCATGTGCGCGAGATCACACCCTCGGAGGAATCGACCGGCGGTCACGAGGGCGGTCGCGCTGATCAGCCCGCCCTAATATACGACTCCGCTATGACAGGCGCCAGGCGCGTCTATACATATGCCGAGTTGCTGGACGAAGTTGCCCGATTTGCCGGATCCATGCTGCGCCTTGGTGTTCGGACCGGCGATCGCGTCGTCATATATATGCCGATGATTCCCGAAGCCGTGGTCGCCATGCTCGCCTGCGCCCGCATCGGGGCCGTGCACTCGGTGGTCTTCGGCGGGTTTGCCGCCCCCGAACTCGCCGCCCGCATCGACGACGCCGAACCTGTGCTCATCATCACAGCGTCAGGGGGGCTGGAACCCGGCCGCCGCATCGAATACCCGCCGATCGTGCTGCAGGCCCTCGACCTCGCCGCCACCACCGCACCCCGCACCGTGCTGGTGAAGCAGCGCGAAGGCTTCCCCACCATTCGTTTCTCCGCCGAACAGGCCGCCACCGAACACCTGCCCGCCTCCTCGGAGACCGTGGCCGCCCGCTGGCTCGACTGGGAGGACGCGGTCCGCGACGCCGAACCCGCCGCGCCCGTCTCCCTCGCCGCGACCGATCCGCTGTACATCCTCTACACCTCCGGGACCACCGGTAAGCCCAAGGGCGTGGTGCGCGACAACGGCGGGCATGCGGTCGCGCTCGCCTGGTCGATGCGCAATATCTATGACGTGCACGCCGGGCAGGTCATGCTGACGACCTCCGATATCGGCTGGGTCGTCGGGCATTCCTATATCGTCTACGCGCCGCTGCTGGTCGGGGCGACAACCGTGCTCTACGAAGGCAAACCGATCGGTACGCCCGATCCCGGCACCTTCTGGCGGCTCGTCGACGACTACAAGGTCGACGTGATGTTCACCGCACCGACCGCGCTGCGCGCCATCCGCCGCGCCGACCCGGACGCCGAATTCGCCCACCGGCGTGACCTGTCCACCCTGCGCGCCCTCTTCTGCGCCGGTGAACGCCTCGACCCCACCACCTACGAATGGGCGCGCGACACCCTGCTCGCCGACCGGACCGACTGCCCGGTGGTCGACCACTGGTGGCAGACCGAGACCGGCTGGCCCATCTGCGCCAATCCGCTCGGACTGCAACCACTTCCGATCAAGCCCGGCTCGTCCTCGGTGCCCGTGCCCGGATATCGGCTGCGAGTACTGGATTCCGAGGGCAATGCGGTCGCCCCCAATACCGAAGGAAACATCGTCATCGGGCTGCCGCTGCCGCCCGGCACACTGACCACGCTGTGGCGTGACGACGCCCGCTACGAACGCTCCTATCTCTCCGCCTATCCCGGCCACTACCTGACCGGCGACTCCGGCTTCTTCGACGAGGACGGCTACCTGTTCGTCCTCGGCCGCAGCGACGACGTCATCAATATGGCCGGCCACCGGCTCTCCGCCGGCGGTATCGAGGCCGCCATCGCCGGGCATCCGGCCGTGGCCGAGACCGCGGTCGTCGGCATTCCCGACGAACTCAAGGGCCAGCGGCCCATCGGTTACGTGGTGCTCAAGACCGGGATCGATATCGACGCCGCCGTGCTGCGCGCCGAGATCATCGAGCGGGTGCGCCAGCGCGTCGGATCCATCGCCACCCTCTACGACGTGGTCGCCGTGACCGCCCTGCCCAAGACCCGCTCCGGAAAGATCCTGCGCCGCACCATGCGTCAGATCGCGGCGGGCGACGAGTACGAGGTCCCGCCCACCATCGAGGACTCGGCCATGCTCCCCACCTTGGAAAAGCAGATCCGCGATGCCGTCACAGTGATGGAAGACCGCGAACGCATCGCCGCCGCCGAATCCTCCGCCGCCCTGACCATGCCCCTCCGCCGCATCGACCTCCCCCACCCCGACGGGAATCCCACACCGCCGGTCGGGGATTCGTCGGTCACCGGCTAGCCTCACTGTTTTCTCAGAGTCCGTTCATCAGTGCCCTATCGGCATGCCCTACCGTCGGGCAGGCGCGGATCATCCGCGTGCCAGACCGATCTGGAAAGGCCTGATGAATGAGTTTCATGCGTAATCGGCGGACGGCAGCGGCACTGGGCGCGGGGGCGCTCGCCTCGCTCGCCATCGCGCTGGTGCCCGCCACGGCGTCCGCGAGCCCCGCGGATCTGCTGTCGCCGCTGCTCGACACCTCCTGCAGCTTCGCCCAGGTCGACGCCGCGCTGCACGACAAGGCCCCGGCCATCGCCTCGTACCTGGACCAGAACCCCGACACCAAGGCCCAGATCAAGGCCAAGTTCGACGAATCGCCCGAGCAGCGCAAGGCCGACGTGCAGGCGTACATCGACGCCAACCCGGACGCCGCGAACAAGGCCCAGAGCGACCCGCGGGCCGGCGGCCTCGCCGCCACCGTTCAGCAGGTCGCCGACTCGTGCCACAACTACTGAGCTAGCGGCTGCCAGAATGGAGTCCGTGGTCGAACGCGGTGAGTTACCTACGGTCCTTGTCGTCGACGACGACGAGGATGTCCTGGCATCCGTCGAACGCGGACTCCGGCTGTCCGGCTTCAAGGTGGTGATCGCCAGAGACGGCGCGGAGGCGCTGCGCTCGGTCACCGAGCAATCCCCCGACGCCATCGTGCTCGATATGAACATGCCCGTGCTGGACGGCGCGGGCGTGGTCACCGCCCTGCGGGCCATGGGCAACGAGGTTCCCATCTGCGTGCTGTCGGCGCGCAGCTCCGTCGACGACCGCATCGCCGGACTCGAATCCGGGGCCGACGACTATCTGGTGAAACCGTTCGTGCTCGCCGAACTGGTGGCGCGCATCAAGGCGCTGCTGCGCCGCCGCACCGACGTGCCGGCCTCCACCATCCCCGGCGCCCTCACCGTCGGCCCCCTCGAGGTCGATGTGGCCGGTTACCGGGCTTTGCTGCACGGTCGCGAAATCGAGCTCACCAAAAGGGAATTCGAGTTGCTGTCCACCCTGGCGCGCAGTACGGGCGTGGTGCTGAGCCGCGAACGACTGCTGGAACTGGTGTGGGGCTACGATTTCGCGGCCGATACCAATGTGGTGGACGTCTTCGTCGGATATCTGCGCCGCAAGCTGGAGATCGACGACACCCCGCGGCTGTTGCACACCATTCGCGGTGTCGGATTCGTGTTACGCGCGCCGAAATGACGCAGCGCCGATGAAAAGACGCCGCCACTCCTATTCCCTGCGCACCAGGGTCGCCGGTGCGGCGGCGCTGGGCGCGACAATCATTGTGGCCGTGCTCAGTTGGGTCACCATCTCCGCCATCGAACGCAACAATCTCACGCAGGCGGATCAGCAGCTGGCGGTGTCCTCGCGCGTGGTGCTGCTCGAACCCGTTCTCTCCGTGACGGTGCTGAACATCCTCGGCGCCAATAACACAATGGCATTGACGGTGCGCAATGCCGACGGTTCCGTGGTCAGCACCGCGACGCAACTGCCGGCCGAACCGGTCGGAAATCACACCGCCACCGTGGGCGGAAATACCTTCCGGATACTCACCACCACCGAGAACCAGCCAACGGGACGCATTGTCTCGCTGGGCATTCCGACCACCGAAACCGATCGGGCCACCGCGCAGCAGCGGCGCTTCGTACTGTTCGCGGCGGTGGCGGCGGTCGCGGCCGCGGCCGGGCTGGGCTGGCTGTTCGGCGGCCGGGCGGTGCGGCCCATCGTGCTGCTCACCCACGCGGTGGACCAGCACGGGCCCAATGGCGAGCCGGGCGCCCCACTGCCCGTGGACGGTTCGGGCGTGAAGGAGGCCGACAAGCTGTCCGAGGCGGTCAACACCATGCTGGAGCGCGTGGACGTGGCGCAGACCGAAACCGCCGCCGCGCTGGAGACCGCCCGCGACTTCGCCGCCGTCTCGGCGCACGAACTGCGCACCCCGCTCACCGCCATGCGCACCGACCTGGAAGTGCTCAGCACCCTCGACCTGGACGAGGCGCAACGCCGGGAAATCCTGAACGACCTGCAGCGCGGGCAGAAACGCGTGGAGAACACGCTCGGCGCGCTGGAACGACTCGCCGCCGGAGATCTCAGCAACCAGCGCGACCACGTCGCCACCGATGTCGCCGAACTCTGCGATGCCGCCGCCCACGACGCCATGCGGCACTTCCCCGCTCTGAAGGTGAGCATCGACACCGACGCGGAACTGATCACCCGCGGCCTGCCCACCGGGCTTCGGCTGGCCGTCGACAATGCGCTCACCAATTCCGCGCGGCACGGCGGGGCCACCCTGGCCATCGTGTCGGCGCATCGGAATCCGTTCGGGTTCATCGTGATCGCCGTCGACGACAATGGGCGGGGTATTCCGACGGCGGAACGCGCGGCCGTGTTCGAACGCTTCTTCCGGGGCAGCCAGGCCGCCAAGGGCGGGTCCGGGCTAGGGCTCGCGCTGGTCGCGCAGCAGGCACAATTGCACGGCGGCCGGGCCTATTTCGAGGACAGCTGGCTCGGCGGCGCCCGGCTGGTGCTGGAGCTCCCCGATCGGCCCAGGCCCTGAGCGAACTCAGCCCTTAGCGAACTCTCAGACAATCATCAGAGGTACGGATAATCCGTACCCGTACGGTCTGAACGGTGTTCGGAAAACGTACCCGCTGGGCCCTGATCGTTCTGCTCGTCGCAGCCGTGGTTGCCGCGGGTGCCGTCGGATATCTGCGCCTCGCGAAATCACCCACAGGCATCGCACTCGTCAACCACGACACCGGACCGCAGGGCGCGAAGATCGCGAAAGCCCTGCAGGACAACGGGACCCAGTGGCATGTGGTCGGGACGGCGAGCACCGCCGACTACGCGGCCGTCATCACCCTGCCCGCCGACCTGTCCGCCGACATCACCTCGCTGGCCACCGATAAACCGCAGAAGGCGCAGGTCACGGTGGAATCAGCGCGCCGCGCCGACAAGGACACGGTGAACGACGCGGTCAACGACGTCACCAAGCGCATCAGCGCGGCCGGACTGGACAGCCTCTTCACCGCCATGAACACTGCCCGCGGCCAGGTTTCGCAGGTCCAGTTCACCTCGCAGCTGCTCAACGCGGGCGTGCAGGCCGCCGCCGACAGCGCGGGCCAGTTCCAGGGCGGGGCCGGGCAGATGCTGGACTTCCTGCAGCAGGCGAAAGCCGGTGCGGGACAGCTGACCTCGGGTATCGATGCTCTGAACGGCACCCTCGGCGCGGCCACCACACAGGCGAATCAGCTGGCCACCGCGCTGGATTCGACCGGGGTCACCATCGGCCAGGTCAGCAATGCGGCGAGCGGGCTGAGCACCGGGCTGAACCTGGTGCTGCCGCTACTGCAGGCGCTGCCCTTCGCGAACGATCCGCAACTGGCGCCGATCATCACCCAGCTACAGGGCTTGCAGACCATCGCGAATCAGGCGAACGCCCAGTTGTCCGGTTTCGCGAATCTGACCGGAACGCAGCTCACTTCGGATACGCAGGTCGGGCAGTTGTTGCGCGATGCCGCGGGCAAATTGACCGAGGCAAGCGTCCAACTGAATCAGGGTGCGCAGCTGGCGCAGAGCATCCCGCAGATCGCCGATACCGCGAGCACCGAGCTGACGGCCGCGCTGCAGGCGATGACCGGTGGGGTCGGGCAGTTGCAGACGGTGTCGAACAACTTGGGTAAGCAGGCAAATCAGGCACTGCAGGCGCTGCCGCAGCGCGGAGTGCAACAGCAGGCGGCGATTTCATCGGTGCTGACCGATCCGGTGGAGATCGTTCGCAAATAACGTTCGCAAATAGTTGGCAACAATCGGCGGTTCGTCCGGATAGGATTGCGTCCGGATTGCTCTAATCGACCCGTTTCACCAGGTTCACCGACGGTACCGGAGAGGAAACGATCGTGAGCATGTTGCTGGCCGCGCACGACATGTACGGCTCGGTCCTGGCCCAGATGGGCAACCCCACCGCCGAAACCCCACCCATGGCGGACAAGATGATGAAGATGTTCCGCTACTTCACCTGGTTCACCCAGATGTCCGGCATCGCCGCCATCACCTACGGCGGCGGACGCTTCGCCTGGGAGAAGTGGGGCGGCGGCTCCGCCTCCCCCAAGATGATCGCCAACGCCATGGTCGGCGGCGCCACCGCCACCAGCGCCGGCACCATCATGAACGCCGTCGTCGGCTCCTGAGCGGTACCCCCGCCCCGGCCGACCACCGGCCCCGCGCCCCTGATCCCCTCCCGGGGATTCGGGGCGCTGCCAATTCCGGCCCCGGCCCACGCACACCCACCCCGCCGCCGGAGACCCGTGGCCGCGCGACCACCGACCCCTCCGCAAGAACGATCGAGGCCACGGCGTGCGCCGGCGCCCGCACTCACCGCTCGATCGGGCCCGTCCCGGACCGTACGACACCATCGGCCATCCCACTCCCACACAGCCCGGGCCCGCCGCGCGTTTACGCGCGCGGCAGCAACTCCCCACCACCGATCGAGCCCGCCGCCCATCACGCCCGCGGCAGCAACCTCCTCCAATTGCGATCGGGCCCGCCGCGCATACTTGCGCGGCGGGCCCGAATCTTGTTGCGCGAGTGGCGCAATGGGTCAGTTCACGACGTCCAGCAGGTCGATGATGAAGACCAGGGTCTTGCCGGAGAGGTGGTGGCCCGCGCCGGCCGGGCCGTAGGCCAGCTGCGGCGGGATGGTGAGCTGGCGGCGGCCGCCGACCTTCATGCCCGGAATGCCGTCCTGCCAGCCCTGGATCAGGCCACGCAGCGGGAAGGTGATGGACTCGCCACGGCTCCACGACGAGTCGAACTCCGCGCCATTGTCGAACTCGACGCCCACGTAGTGGACATCGACGGTGTCGCCCGGCTTGGCCTCTGCGCCGTCGCCGACGACGAGGTCCTTGATCACGAGCTCAGCGGGCGCCGGGCCATCCTGGAACTCGACTTCGGGCTTGGTCATGGATAGTCCTCTTCGTTAGGGAACGATTGTTATCACCTTATGCCGCGTGACCCACGGCATAACTCAGGGGCTCGGCCCGTGCCGGGGCCGGCCCCACGCCGATCCGGGCGAGCCGGTGGCCAGGTCCCTATTACCCCGCCGCGCGACCGGGCAACCATCGAGCGGCACAATTCACAGCCGTGGCCCACTTGATCGACATCGACGACCCCGCCGATCCGCGGGTCGCCGACTTCCGCGACCTCAACAATGCCGACCGGCGACCCGACCTGCCCGGCGGCAAGGGCCTGGTCATCGCCGAGGGCGTGGTGGTGGTGCAGCGCATGCTGGCCTCCCGGTTCACCCCGTTCGCGCTGCTCGGCGTGGAACGCCGCCACGAGCAGCTCGGGGACGATCTGGCCGGGGTGGAGGTGCCGTATTACCGGGCCACCGCGGAGGTGATGGCGGAGATCGTCGGTTTCCACCTGAACCGGGGTGTGCTGGCCGCGGCGCACCGGCCGCGCGAGTTCGGCGCCGAAGAGGTGCTGGCTACCGCGCGCACGGTGGCCGTGCTGGAGGGCGTGAACGATCACGAGAACATCGGCTCGATCTTCCGCAATGCGGCGGGCCTCGGCGCGGACGCGGTGCTGTTCGGCGACCGCTGCTCCGATCCGCTGTACCGGCGCTCGGTGCGGGTGTCCATGGGCCATGTGCTGCGGGTGCCTTTCGCGCAGCTGCCGCCGCTGCCGGACGGCCTGGATATCTTGCGCCGCAATGGATTCCAGACCATCGCACTCACCCCGAACCCGAAGGCGGACACCCTCGCCGCCGCCATGACCGGCGACAAGGTGGCGCTGCTGCTGGGTGCGGAAGGTCCCGGCCTCACCGAGGAGACCATGGCCGCCAGCGATATTCGTGCCCGCATACCCATGACACCGGGCACCGATTCGCTTAATGTGGCCACCGCTGCCGCCATGGCCTTCTACGAGAGAGTGCGAGCACAGTGAGTCATCCGCCGGACGGACCCTACGGTTACGGATACTCCGAGCCCACCCCGTGGGCGACCGGGATCACCGTCGCCGTGCTCGTGGCCGCGCTCGCCACCTGCGGCGTCTACGCGTTCGGCGCCGCGCTGGCGCATGTGCATCCGCTGTTGTCGATAGCGGTGAACCTGATCGCGGTGGGCGGTGCGGCGCCGACGGCGTGGCGCTGGCGCTTCGCCCCGGTGACGCGGTGGGTGATCGCCGGGCTGGCGGCGGGCGTGCTGTGCGCGTGGCTGGCGCTCATCCTGCCGGCGCTGTTCCACTGATACCGGGCGCGAGGCCGATCCGGCTCCGCGTCAGCCGTATTCGATCACGTCAGGAGACGCGGTCGTGGCCGCGCAGCCAGCCGAACAGGCCGCGTTTGCCATTGTGTTCCAGCTCCGGTTCGGGTGCGGCCTCGGGTTCCGGTGCTTCGCCCTTGGGGAACAGCGAGAAGCCGCACACCTGAATCTCTTCGGAGTCCAGGGCCTCGGCGGGGGTCTTACCGCGGTAGCGGAAGCCGAGCCATACCTCGTTGGCGGCGTCGGCGAAGTCCGGTGGATCGAACGGCAGCAGTTGCGGATCGGGCAATTCACCCGGTTGCAGTTCGATGGGATGGTCGCCCGCCCAGTAGGGCCGCTCCCAGACCCGCGGCAGCCCTTCGTCCTCCAGGATATTGACCCGGGTGGCGCTGAAGGAGCGCCGGAATTCGCCGCGCTCCCAATGCGCGAACGCACCCCAGCCGAGGGACAGGTCGTAGGAGATCAGGAAGGTGTGCTCGGAGGCGAGCGGGCGGACCAGCAGCTCCGGCAGTTTGGTGGGCCGCGGCAGCGCGGCCTGGGTGGAGCAGACGACGGTCACGCCGGGATAGCAACCGATGTAGACGGATTCGGGATCGGGTCCCGCCCAGACTTTCATGGTGCCGGACGCGGCGGGGACCACATCGCGATCCGGATTGAGCTGGCGCGCCAGGGCCCACGCGGCCTCCGGATCGGGGCCCGGGTGTTCGCGCAGGACGGAAACCGGATCGGAGGCGTCGACGTACCAGATCGATGACACTGTGGACGGCACCTACGTCACCTCCCGAAGTCATTGCATACGAGCTGGCAACTCTTGAGCAACATGGGGCGGCCGTGGCACGGCGTCGGCAGGAGGTCGGCCCTGCGTGCACCGCCACCACAATTGAATCTACCCCGGACGACAGCCGAAATGTCGCTGTTGCGCAAGCGGGTTCCCGGCGCGGCGCGACAATCCCCGGACCGCCGGGCTCAATTCACTAGCAAACTCTCAGTGACCGGAGCTGCGCACGCCTAGGAGCACGTCCTCCCAGGACGGCATGGGCGCCTTGCCACCGCGCTTGGCGCGATTGGCCTTCTGCGCGTTCGGCTTGGGCGCCGACTGCGCCGGAGCCTCGGCGTCGGCGGACGCCGATTCGGACGCGGCGGCGGGCGCCTGCGCCGCGGCAGGAGCAGCGGTCGGCGGAGTCGCGGGTGCGGGCGCCGGAACCGCGGGCGCCGCAGCCGAAGCGGTCACGGCCGGGCTCGACTGTGCCGCGGCCGGAGCCGGGGCCGAATGCGCCGGAGCCGCAGGCTCTTTCGGGGCGGCGGGCGCGGTAGCGGATTCCTTGGGCGCGACCGGGGCCGGAGCCGCGGCCGTCACCGCGGGCACGGTGCCGTCACCCACCGCGGCGCGCTGCTCGAAATACGCGGCCGGCGCCTGCTGATTCGCGACCCGCGCGGTCTGCTGCGAGGGGACGCGCGTGGGCGCGGGCTCGTAGTCGGCCACTCGCTCCTCGCGCGGGGCGGGTGCGTGAATAGTGCTGCCGGCGGACACGATCGGCTCGGGAGCGGCCGGTTCGTTCTGCGCGGGCAGGATGGTCGCCAGCCCGCGCAGGGCGCGGCCGAAGTCGGGATCGATCAGGTCGGAGGCCGGATCGTCGAGGGGCACCACCGAGCCGCCGTGCGCGTCGGGCTGGTAGCGCCAGTGCGCGGCGATCACGGAACGGCCCGCCTGCCACTGCAATTGGGCCACCCAGTAGCCCTTTTCGTCCTTCCAGGCGTCCCATTCGGCGACCTCGATGGTGTGGCCGCGCTCCGCGAACGCCGCGGACACGATTTCGATGAGGGTCTCGATGGCCGGGCCGTCATTGCGGACCGGGTGCGCCTTCTGTGCCAGTTCGGCGGCCCGCGCGCGCTCCAACAACACCGGATAGGCGAAACGCTCCACCCGGGAGAGCGGCATGCCGGACTCTTCGGTCACCTGCTCGACCGAGGCGCCGGCGCGGATACGGGCCTGGATATCGCGTGGACGCATCGTGGCTTCCATTTCGATCTCGATCTGGCCGAATCGGGCAAGGTCTCCACGGGCGGCGGCGCGCAGTTTATCGTCGGCGGGCAGCCGGTACTTCTGGCCGGTCTCGGTATCGATGCACACGATGTGCGCGGAATCGGGCGTCAATCCGATTACTCGAAGTTCACGCACCGTTACCTCCTTATCGCTGCGTCCGTCACAGCCAGGCTCGCGCTCGCGACACCGCTATCGGGGTAGCACCGTACGATACTGCCCACGATCTGGAACAGTAGTGCACTTCTGAGGATCATGGGGCAAGACACGCGGCGCGGAAATCCATTGCTGGACTACCGCGCCGCATACTGTGTCTAATTTAACCCTCCGCTGCGCTGCGGGTTCCTGCTCGTTTCGGGATTACCCGATCTGGCCCACAACCCAGTCGATGCAGCGGGTCAGCTGCGACACATCCTCCGGGTCGATGGCCGGGAACATGCCGATGCGCAACTGGTTACGACCCAGCTTACGGTAAGGCTCGGTGTCCACGATTCCGTTGGCGCGCAGCACCTTCGCGACCTGCGCCGCATCCACCGAATCCGCGAAGTCGATGGTGCCGACCACCTGCGAGCGCAGCGCCGCGTTCTTGACGTACGGCGTCGCGTATTCGCTGGTCTCGGCCCAGTTGTACAGGCGCGACGAGGAATCCGCGGTGCGCTTCACGGCCCAATCGAGACCGCCGTTGCCATTGAGCCATTCGATCTGGTTCTGGAACAGCAGCAGGGTGGCCAGCGCCGGGGTGTTGTAGGTCTGGTCCTTGGTGGAGTTGTCGACCGCGACGGGCAGCGACAGGAACTCCGGAGTCCAGCGACCCGAGTTCTTGATCTCCTCCACCCGCTCCAGGGCCTTCGGGCTCATGAGCGCGATCCACAGGCCACCGTCGGCGGCGAAGCACTTCTGCGGCGCGAAGTAGTACACGTCGGCGTCGGTGATATTCACCGGCAGACCGCCCGCACCCGAGGTGGCGTCGATGGCGACCAGCGCGTGCTCCGAACCCGCGGGACGCGAAACCGGAATGGCCACACCGGTCGAGGTCTCGTTGTGCGCCCAGCCGATGAGGTCCACCGACGGGTCGGAGGTCGGCTCGGGGGCGTCGCCCGGCTCCGACTTCACCACGATCGGGTCGCCGATGAACGGGTTGCCCTTGGCGACCGCGGCGAACTTGGAGGAGAACTCACCGTTGCTCAGGTGTAGCGACTTCTCGCGGATCAGGCCGAAGGCGGCCGCATCCCAGAACGCGGTGGTGCCGCCATTGCCCAGCACGACCTCGTAACCCTCGGGCAGCGAGAACAATTCACGCAGACCGGAGCGCACCTTGGCCACCACATCCTTGACCGGCTTCTGCCGGTGGGAGGTGCCGAACACGGAGGCGCCGGTATCCACGAGGGACTGCAGCTGTTCGGGACGCACCTTGGAGGGTCCGCAGCCGAACCGTCCGTCGGCGGGCTTCAGATCGGCGGGGATGGTCGGGAACGCAGAGGTCATGGCGATAAGGGTAGAGGTGGTATCGCACGCGCACGCGAGTGGGTACAGGCCATAAAACAATCCGACCTCGAGCTTCGACAAACGGCGCGTATTCCTGTGGCACATACCACACAACCACTACGGTTTACCGCCATGGACATGGCGCCGCCCGACCGTCCCGGCACCACCACCCCCGATCCGGAAACCCAGGTGAATCCTGGCCGGCCGCAACGCCTGCCCGAGCCCGCGAACCGGCCGCGGCCGAGCTTGTTCACGCGGCTGTCGTCGCAGTTCGGTTCGCGCGGACTCACTCGGCGCGGTCCGGCCTTGGACGATGCCGCCCGGCGGGAGCTGCTGCTGCACGGTGTGGAGGGCACCGCGACGATCCTCAGCGTCCGCTCCCCCGTGAAAAGGCCGCCCGCCCCGCCTGATTCGACGGTCCCGCCGACAGTGGATATCCGAACCCGCGCGGAGCGCCGGGTCGACGCGCGCCTCGCGGCGGATCGCAGAGCCGAGGAGCGAGCCGCGGATCAACTCGACCGCGGCGACGAATTCTGGGTCCGAATCCAGCTGGAAGGACGACATCCGTACGAAACGCGGGTGCGGCAGCGGGTTTCCGCGGTGGATCGGGAGTGGATGCAACCGGGCGACATCATCGCCTGCCGGGTGGATCCCGGCGATCACGATCGCATGGTGCTGTATCTGCCCGCACCGGAGGAGACCAGCCGCACCAATATCGGGAAGATCCTCAGCGACGGCCGGCGGGCCCGCGCCACCGTCCTGGCCGCCACCCCCGTGGCGGCCGACTACACCGGCCGCGACGATCCGGTACTGCGACTGGATCTGGAATTGCACGCCTGGGACGAGCCGCGGCCGTGGCGCGTCCGCCTGGTGCAGCCGGTGCCGCTGTCCGCCCTCGAACTGGTGGATCTGGGGCGGCATCTGGAGGTCGCGTTCTTCACCGTCGACCACGGCGAATCCGTGGCGGTCGACTGGCTGACCTCCCGCGAACTGTGAATGAGCCCGCGCTCGATCCGGGAATCCCTATGGCAGATGCACGAATTCGAAACCGGCGGACCGCAGGGCCGGGAGGGCATTGAGCATGCCCGGGCCGGTACCGGATTTCGGGCGGTGCATGTGCGCCAGGGAGATGCCGCCGGATTGCGCGGTCGCCATGTTCGACTGCACGGTGGCGGCGGAGGCGGTGGCGCCGTAGTCGGCGTTCACCGAGAAGCCGACCGGCGTCTCGCCCAGGGCCTGCACGATGGCGACGGCCACATCGTCGTAATGCGCGGTGCCCGTGCGGAAGAAGCGCGGGGCTTTTCCGGTGAGCGTGATGATGCGCTGATGGTTGCCCCACACCTCGTCCACGGCCTCCTGCACGGAGCCGGTGCCGTCGATGTCGTAGGCCGGCCGGCCGGTGACCGACAGCGGGCAGTGCTTGGTGCCGTGATTGCCGATCTCGAACAATGGGTTCGCGGCGAGTTGCGCGGCCCGGTTGTTGTTGGCGTCGATCCAGCGCTTGTTCAGGAACAGGGTGGCCGGAATCTGCTGGGCCTGCAGGAAGGCGATCAGATTCTCGTCGATGTCATTGTTGTTCGGGCCGCCGCACGCGTCGAAGGTGATCGCGAACTGCTTTCCGGTGGCATCGAATCCGGTGCGGATGCCGTCCAGGTCCATGCCCCAGCCCTGCGGCTGCCGCCCGGCGAACTTGGCGGCCACCGCGGCCGGGGACGCGGTGGGCGCGGCAGGCGCGGCGGCGGGTGGCGGCACGGCGGTGGTGGCAGCGGCGGGCGTGCCCATCGGCGGCGCGAGAATTCGATCGGCCGAGTTTCCCTTGGCCGTGGCGCATCCGGCGGTCACGAAGCCAGCGGCGATCGCCGCGCCCGCGGCCAGCAGGCGACGTCGGGGCAGTCCCTCTTCGAACACCGGTGCAGGCTATGCGAAATCGATCTCACAAGCCAGGATCGGACTGGCCATTATCTCAATCATCGGCCGTCCCAGCGGGTACGAAACGGCCCGCGGCGAATCTCGCTGCGGGCCGGACGGGTTCGATTACCTGCTGCTCCGAGCCGGCATCACTTGGTGATCAGGTCCCAGCCCGCGACCGTATCGGCCTTGCGCGGGGCCGGGCCGGTGTAGATGGCGGCCGGGCGGACCAGCTTGCCGAGCTTCTTCTGCTCGAGGATGTGCGCACACCAGCCGGCGGTGCGGCCACAGGTGAACATGGCGGGCATCATATGCGCCGGCACCTCGGCGAAGTCGAGGATGACGGCGGCCCAGAACTCGACATTGGTTTCGATGGCGCGATCCGGGCGACGCTCCCGCAGTTCGGCCAGGGCGGCCTGCTCCAGGGCGGCGGCGACCTCGTAGCGCGGGGCATCGAGACGCTTGGCGGTGGCGCGCAGCACGCGGGCGCGCGGGTCCTCGGCGCGGTACACGCGGTGGCCGAAGCCCATCAGCTTTTCCTTGCGGTCCAGGATGCCCTTGACCAGCGCCCGGGCGTCACCGGACTTTTCGACCGCCTCGATCATGGGCAGTACGCGGGCCGGGGCGCCGCCGTGCAGCGGGCCGGACATGGCGCCGATGGCGCCCGACAGCGAGGCGGCCACATCCGCGCCGGTGGAGGCGATGACGCGGGCGGTGAAGGTGGAGGCGTTCATGCCGTGCTCGGCGGCGGACACCCAGTAGGCGTCGATGGCCTCGATGTGCCGCGGGTCCGGGTCACCCTGCCAGCGGGTCATGAACCGCTCGGTAATGGTGGTGCACTCGTCGATCTTCTTCTGCGGCACGGCGGGCTGGTAGATGCCGCGCGCCGACTGGGCGACATAGGACAGTGCCATCACCGAGGCGCGCGCGAGGTTGTCGCGGGCGGTGTCGTCGTCGATATCGAGCAGCGGCTGGTAACCCCAGATGGGGGCCAGCATGGCCAGGCCGGCCTGCACGTCCACGCGCACGTCGCCGGTGTGCACCGGCAGCGGGAAGGGTTCGGCGGGCGGTAGGCCGCGGCCGAATTCGCCGTCCACCAGCAGGGCCCAGACGTCACCGAAGGTGATGTGGTTCGAGACCAGGTCTTGGATGTCGACGCCGCGGTATCGCAGCGCACCACCGTCCTTGTCCGGTTCGGCGATGTCGGTGGTGAAGGCGACTACGCCCTCGAGGCCGGCGACGAAGCCATCGGGGATGGCAGAGCTGGGAACCGCAGCGGCAGTCATGTTGTGACTCTCCTTGCACATCGGGCTACCCGATCCGAGGGCAGCCACGCCGATCTCCTAGACCTTAACTCCCCGATTACTGCGGAGTAACGTCTGGCCCATGCCCGACCAGGAGAAATTCGCCACTCCCGACCTCGACATCGCGGCCATGCGCGTGGAGTACGGCGTGGATCAGGGTGACAATCACCCCGGCATCGAGACCGATCTGGACGAGAGCTGGCTGACCGACGGCTGGGAAGCCTTGCTGCGCAATTGGATCGAACACGCCACCAGCGCGGGGGTCACGGATCCGAACGCGATGGTGCTGGCGACCATCGAGGTCGCGGCGGACGGCCCGCGGCCGACCACGCGAACCGTGTTGTGCAAAGGCCTCTCTCCGGAGGGTGTGACTTTTTACACGAATTACGAATCCTTCAAGGGCCGGCAGCTGACCGAAACGCCGTATGCCTCGGCCACCTTCGTCTGGCCGGCGCTGGGCCGGCAGGTGACGGTGCGCGGTCCGGTGCATCAGGTGCCGCCGGAGACGACCGCGCTGTACTGGCAGTCCCGGCCGCGCGGTTCGCGTTTGGGTGCGTGGGCGTCGAAGCAGTCCCGGCCGATCGCCTCGCGGGAGGCGCTCGACAATCAGCTTGCCGAGGTCGCGGTGCGTTTCGAGGAAGTCGCCGAGATTCCGGTGCCGCCGTTCTGGGGCGGGTTCATGATCCGGCCGGACTATGTGGAGTTCTGGCAGGGACGCCGCAGCCGCATGCACAATCGCATCCGGGTGACGCTGGAGCCGGGAAACACCGATGTCGCGGCGATGAAAATCGAACGCCTGCAACCATGATCGCAAGGGTTTCGGTCGTGGGATGAATCACGTCCAAATGATGGGATGATCGTCCCAAATCGGCTGGCCGGCTCACCTTTTGCGGAGCTAATGTTCTGTCGGTGAAGTTGCTCGCCGATATAACGCCCTTACGGAATCCTGATTACCGCAGACTCTGGACCACCGGCGTAGTCACGGTCATCGGCGCGCAGCTCACCGTCGTCTCGGTACCGAAGCAGCTGTTCGACATCACACACAGCTCCTCTTATGTGGGTCTCGCCGGGCTGTTCGGACTGATCCCGCTCATCGTCTTCGGCCTGTGGGGCGGCGCGCTCGCCGATGCCATGGACCGCCGCAAACTGCTGCTGATCACCTCGGCCGGCACCGGCGTCACCTCCCTGCTCTTCTGGGCGCAGGCCGCGGCGCAGCTGAACAATGCGTGGCTGGTGCTGGTGCTGTTCTCGGTGCAGCAGGCGTTCTTCGCCATGAATCAGCCCGCGCGCAGCGCCATCTACCCGCGCCTGCTGCCCGCCGAGCAACTGCCTGCGGCGAATTCGCTGACCATGACGGTGATGCAGTTCGGCGCCATCGCCGGACCGGTGTCGGCGGGCATGCTGATCCCGGTGACCGGCCTGTCCACGCTGTATCTCCTGGACTCCATCGCACTGCTGGCCACCCTGTGGGCCGTCTGGAAACTGCCGCCCATCCCGCCGCTGGGCGAGACCCGGCGGGCCGGATTGCGCGAGGTCGCCGACGGTTTCATCTATCTGGCCGGGCAGCGAATCCTGCTGGCTTCCTTCGCCGTCGACGTGGTGGCCATGGTGTTCGGCATGTCGCGCGCACTGTTCCCGGAGATCGCGCACGATTCCTTCGGCGATTCCGATGGCGGCGGAACGGCTTTGGGCCTGTTGTTCGCGGCCATGTCAGTAGGCGCGGTGCTGGGCGGCGTGTTCTCCGGCTGGCTGACGCGGATCAGCCGGCAGGGTCTGGCCGTGATGCTGTGCATCGTGCTGTGGGGGGTGAGCATGGTCGGCTTCGGGCTGGCGGTCGGCATGGCGGGACATGCCATGAGCACCACGGTCGCACTGTGGATGGCGCTGGGCTGCTTGGCCTTCGGCGGCGCGGTCGACATGTTCTCGGCGGCGTTGCGCACCACCATGCTGCAGTCGGTGGCCACCGATGACATGCGCGGGCGATTGCAGGGGGTGTTCATCGTCGTCGTGGCGGGTGGACCGCGTATCGGTGATGTTGCGCACGGTTTCGCGGCCGCTGCCGTGGGTACTGCTGCAGCAGCGGCGGGCGGTGGCGCCCTGGTGGTGGTCGGCATGGTGATCGCGGCCGTCGCGTTTCCGGCTTTCGCACGGTATGCGGTGGTACGTGCGCACTCTCGGCTACAGACGGCCTGAGTGCGGTGATGCACATACCACATAACGTCACAGATCCTCACCTGCCGCGAAGGTGACTGTGAGGTAGTGAGAGTGACCCTCGTTAGTCGGTCGTACAGGACAGCGGCTAGCGTTGAGGTAAGCGCACTGAGCGCCGACCGCGTCCGGTGCCTACGGTTTCAAGCCTGAGAGGGATCCTTCCGTGCCCGCTGAGAACATCATCAACGTCGACGACGACGCCAAGCCGGTACTCACCTACCCCGGCGGCGAATACCCGATGACCGTGGCCAAGGCAGTCGAGGGCAATGACGGGATCGACCTGGGCAAGCTGCTCGCCAGCACCGGGTACGTCACCTACGACCCCGGTTTCATGAACACCGCGTCGACCAAGTCGGCCATCACCTACATCGACGGTGAAGCGGGCATCCTGCGCTACCGCGGCTACCCGATCGAGCAGCTGGCCGGTAAGTCGACCTTCATCGAGGTCTCCTACCTGCTCATCTACGGCGAGCTGCCGACCCAGGCCCAGCTCGACGACTTCACCGACCGGATCCGGCGGCACACCCTGCTGCACGAGGATCTGAAGCGGTTCTTCGACGGCTTCCCGCGCAACGCGCACCCGATGCCGGTGCTGTCCTCCGCGGTGAACGCGCTGTCGGCGTACTACCAGGACTCGCTGGACCCGCGCGATCCGGAGCAGGTCGAGCTGTCCACCATCCGCCTGCTGGCGAAGCTGCCGACCATCGCGGCCTACGCCTACAAGAAGTCGGTCGGCCAGCCGTTCCTCTACCCGGACAACTCGCTGTCGCTGGTGGAGAACTTCCTGCGCATGACCTTCGGCTTCCCGGCCGAGCCGTACGAGGTGGACCCGGATGTGGCCGCCGCGCTGGACATGCTGCTGATCCTGCACGCCGATCACGAGCAGAACTGCTCGACCTCGACCGTGCGCCTGGTCGGTTCCTCCGACGCCAACCTGTTCACCTCGGTGTCCGGTGGCATCAACGCGCTGTGGGGCCCGCTGCACGGCGGCGCCAACCAGGCCGTGCTGGAGATGCTGGACGACATCAAGGCCAACGGCGGTGACGTCAAGGAGTTCATCCGCAAGGTCAAGAACAAGGAAGACGGCGTGAAGCTTATGGGCTTCGGGCACCGCGTCTACCGCAACTACGACCCGCGCGCGACGATCGCCAAGCAGCACGCCGACTCCATCCTGAGCAAGCTGGGCGGCGACGACCAGCTCTTCGCCATCGCGAAGGCCCTGGAAGAGGCCGCGCTCACCGATGAGTACTTCATCGAGCGTCGCCTGTACCCGAACGTCGACTTCTACACCGGCGTCATCTACCGGGCCATGGGCTTCCCGACCCGCATGTTCACCGTGTTGTTCGCCATGGGCCGGCTGCCGGGCTGGATCGCGCACTGGCGTGAAATGCACACCGAGCCCCTGAAGATCGGCCGTCCGCGCCAGATCTACACCGGCTACGGCGAGCGCGACTACAACGGCATCACCAGCCGCTAGTCTCCTCCGGACTACAGCCCGCCCGCACCGATCCCGGTGCGGGCGGGCTGTTTTCGTTTCCGGGAGGCCGCGCCGCCGGCCGCCCGGCGCGCCCGCGCTGGGCGGCTGTCACACATCGCGTTCGGGCGGTGTCCTCTTACAAGGTCTTGTTAAGCATCTTGCTGGCGGGGACCGGCATGCTTCTTCTTGTGAGACGGAGGTGATTCCCTGGGGAGGGAACAGATCTCACGACGCCCGATCCGAGGGCTATTGGGGGGCAATCGGATTCCGCGGGCGGCACCTGCCATGGAGGGGACGGCAGGTTCCGCCCGCGGAAATTCGGATGCGCGGGTAATCGGGCCCATGGGACGATTCGGACATGGCAACGACGAATGGCATCACCGTGCGCTCGGCCACCAAGGACGACTTCCCCGCAATCGTCCAGCTCCTGGAAACCTGCTTCGGGATGCGCTACGACCAGGTCGAGCTCGAGCACATCCCCGATCTCTTCCCGGCCGAGCGGGCGTTCGTCGCCGTCGACGGCGATCAGATCGTCGGTCATACCGTGGACCGCACCATGACCTTCACCGTCCCCGGCGAGCACACCGTGCAGGCCTGCGGCGTCTCCGCCGTCTCGGTCGCACCCACCCACCGCCGCCGCGGCATCCTGCGCAGCCTCTACACCGAGTTGCACCGCCGCGTCGAGGACGACGGCCTGCCGCTCACCGTCTTCACCGCCAGCGAGGGCACCATCTACGGCCGCTTCGGCTACGCGCCGAGCCTTGCCGAGAACTGGGTGGAGATCGATCGGCGCCGCGCCGAATTCCGGCCCGGCACACCGGATCCCGGCGGCGTCCGGATCGCCGCACTCGCCGACTCGAAGGATCACCTGCGCGAGGTGTACGACCGCTGGCGCCGACTGGTACCCGGCGGACAGGAACGCCCGGAAGCCAACTGGGAGATGTGGTTCGGCGATCCGGAACGCTACCGCGAGGGCGCGTCCTCACTGTTCGTGCTCACCCATCCGGACGGGTACGTGCTGTACCGCCGCAAATACGAGGAACACAAGTCCACCGCGATCGTCGCGGACTTCCGGGCCGTCACCCCGGAGGCGCATCTCGCGCTGTGGCGGGTGCTGCTGAGCCTGGACCTGCTCACCAAGGTGGAGGCGCCGCTCACCGACGGGGATCCGCTCCCCTACCTGGTCACCGACCCGCGGCTGGTGAAGGTGACCGAGCGCTTCGACACACTGTGGACCCGCGTCATGGACGTGCCCGCGGCACTCACCGCCCGCAGCTACCAGGCGGACCTGGACACGGTGATCTCGGTCGACGACCCGTTCCGGAACGCGGGCGGCACCTTCGCGCTACGCATCCGCGACGGGGTCGCCGAATGCGCGCGCACCGACCGCACGCCCGAGCTGGAACTCGGCCTGGACGTGCTCGGCGGGCTCTACTTCGGCGGGCATCGCGCCCGTACCTTCGCCGCCGCCAATCGGATCCAGGCCAAGGATCCGGCGGTGCTGCGGGCCTTCGATCAGGCCTTCACCACCGACCGCGACGCACAGCTCGGATGGTTCTTCTGACCTGGGGATCAGGGTTCCGGTACCGGGAAAATCAGGGTTTTCCCGGTGGCCGGGAACCGGTCCCGCTGGCAGGGTGGATGGCATGAAACCGATCCAGTTGATTCTGAACGTCCTGTGGCTGGTTCTGGTCGGGATCTGGATGGCCATCGGGTACGTGATCGCGGGACTCATCTGCTGCGTGCTCATCGTGACCATCCCGTGGGGGATCGCCTCGTTCCGCATCGCCAATTACGTGCTGTGGCCGTTCGGCCGTGAGGCCGTGGAGAAGCCGGGGGCGGGTATTCCGTCCATGATCGGCAATGTCATCTGGATCATCGTGGCCGGTTGGTGGCTGGCGCTGGGACACCTGTTCACCAGCATCGCGCTGGCGGTGACGATCATCGGAATCCCGTTCGCCTGGGCCAACTTGAAGCTCATCCCGATCTCGCTGTTCCCGCTGGGCCGCGAAATCGTCGACAGCGACCGGCGTTACGGATACTGAGTTATTCCGATTCGTCGACGATCTGCTTCATGATCGAGACGGCTTCGCCGAGGACCTTCAGCTTGTCGGGTGAGAGGTTCGAGAGCTGGTCGGTCATCCAGGCTTCGCGGGCCTGGTTCTCGTCGAGCACCAGGGCCCGCCCGGCCTCCGACAGCGAGACGATGATCTGCCGCCCGTCGGTCGGGTGCGGGTTGCGTTCCACCAGTTCGAGTTCCGACAGCGAGGCGATCACCCGGGTCATGGACGGCGGTTGCACGCGCTCCTTGGCGGCCAGTGCCCCGGGCGTCATGGCGCCCTCGCGGTTGAGCGTTGCGAGGGCGGAGAGCTGAGTCAGCGAAATCTGGGCATCGGCGCGCCTACCTCGCAGATGTCGCGTCAAGCGCACCACCGCCAGTGAGAGTTCACCAGCAAGCGCGCGTATGTCGGAAGGCGTTGTCACAGAGGCAAACGATACGTGACCGTTCGCGCAGGAGTCGGGTGTTCGGGTGGTCCACACCCACCGGTCTCGACATGCAGGATTCGGTTCCGGCCATCGCACAGCGAACCTACCGGTACGCAGGCGGAACGGACCGGCGCGGCACATCGGGTGCGCGGACCTTCTAGGCTGGAGGGGTGACGCCACCAGTGCCGGAGATCCCGCCGCGCCTCACCGACCCGCGCCCGGTGCTGGCGGTCGGCACCATCGGTTTTCTCATCGCCACCATCGCGGTATTCCTGAACGACAGCTGGGCCACCGCGCGCCCGGTATGTCTGATGGGTCTGGCCGTCGGCGCCTTGGGGTACACCATTTTCGCGATTCAACGTCGCGGCGCCCGGCGCGGCGACAAGGGCGCGCAACTCGGTCTGGAATGAGGGGCACATCCAGGACGCGCGTCCAGACAAGCGGCGGGAAGCGGACTTTCGGAGTGTGCGAATTGACTGCGCGCGCCGCGAGCGCTTAACTCCCTGGAGTGTCCTCCCGATTGAGCGTCGAAGAACGACGGGCCCACCTTATCGAGGCAGCCATCGGCCTTGCCGAAAAAAAGGGCGTGGCAGGAGTTACCACGCGCGATGTTGCACAGGCAGCCGGTGTTTCGCTCGGTGTGGTGCATTACTGTTTCGAAAACAAAGATCAGCTGATGACCGAGCTGGTCAAGGCACTTTCTATGGAATTGCGAGATTCCGTGGATGCCAACGAAGCAGTATGGCAGGACGTCGGAACAGGAAAAGCAGCCCTTCAAAATTTGGTGCGTGCGGGGCTGGAACTCATGTGGCTCAACATCGAAGCCACTCCGGAACGCCAGCTGCTCACCTACGAAACCACCACCTATGCACTGCGTGAAGGCGAACAAACTCCGGCGAAACTCGCAATTGCGCGCGAACAGTACACCTTCAACGACTCGACCGTCGCAGACATCATCGAGCATGCGCGCGAAGCCACCGGCTGCCAGTGGACCGTTCCCGTCGGCACACTGAGCCGTTTCATCCTCGCAACCATCGACGGCATCGTGCTGCGCTGGCTCGTGGACAACGACAGTGGCTCCGTGCGTGAGCAATTGGATGTCCTCGCCGGCATGGTCGCCTCGCACGCCACCGCCTGACCCGAACGCCACCGCCTGACCCGTCGAAAACAAAGCCCGCGCCGGAGATTCCGGCGCGGGCAGAAGTCCTGCGCGTCCGACTCGGCATGCGCCGGATGACAGTCCTGCGTGTGCGGCTCGGTCATGCGCTGGATGACGCAGTGCCGCGGCGCATGTCACCAGCGCCGCGGCTCGCCGCACTCAGCGCTTCGGTGCGCGCACGTGCGTCGCATCGCCTTCCTGCCACCAGGCGACGGCGACCGTGTCCTCGACCGCGCCGGACAGGCGGATCAGCAGTTCATCGTGGATGACCAGTTCGCCTGTGCGGGTGGACAGGTCGAACTGCAGGCGCAGCAGGACCCCGAGCGGATCCGCGATCCAGGTGGTGCGGTGGCCCGCACCCAGCACGTCGGCCGTCACGGCTTCCGAGGCCAGCGGCAGGTCGAGCAGTGTGGCCAGAGAACCCGCGCTCGCGATGTCCCCGACCACCAGGCGGTCCGCCGGCAGCGCCGGGCCGTACCAGGGCTTATCCAGCACGATGGCATCGGCAGCCGGGATCACGGCGCCGGACAGCGCGCGGACCAGGTCCGGCAGCACCAGTTCCTCCACGTCCAGGCGGCCGTCGGCCAGCGCCTCCGCCAGCAGCTGGTAGGTCTGCGAAATCGCCTCCGGAATGGGGGTTTTCGCGGGATCCGCGAGCGCGTCCAGCAGTTCCTCCGCCAGGTGCGCGTTCACCACCTCGGGGTCGGCCAGGATCGCGCGCAGTACCGCCAGGTCCTCGGTGGAGAAGCCGGGGAGTTGCGGCAGCAGGCCCGCGAACAATTCGTCGGCGGGATGCCGCATCAAGCCCAGCGAGATGCCGTCGATATGCGCGTGATGCCGCAGCCACCAGGCGGTATAGCCATTGCGGTCGGACAGCAGCGGGCGGATCACCGGGTCGGACAGCAACAGGCGCAAGGCTTCCGGCCATTCGCCGTCGTCGACCAGATCCAGGTCGCGCACGGCGAGCAGTTCCGGCGGATCCTCCGCCAGGCCCTCCCACCAGGTTTCCTCATCGTCCAGATCGTGATCCGGGCCGGTCGGATCCGTTTCCGCGACCACGGTGAAACCCCAGCCGACGCCGACGGCGCGCAAGGCGTCCGCGCCGAAACGTTCCACCAGGTCCGGGTCCACGGTGGTGAACGGGGCGTCCTCGGCCAGCACCCGGGCCAGCGGGGCGTCCGGCAACAGCAGCTCGTCGGCGGGAGCCGATTCGCCTGCGGCGTCGGGCAACTCAAGCAGGCCCAGCCAGGACGGCAGCACGCCCGGGGCGGCATTGACGTTCGCGGCCAGCGTGAGCACGGCGTCCACCGTGTCCGGATCACCCGGATCGTCGTCGAGCAGCAGGCGCAGGCCGGGATCGTTCAGCAGATCCTCCGGCGTGGCCGGGCGCGCGCCCAGCCGGCCCAGCAGTTCGTGCACGGCCTCCGGATGCGCCAGGCGCGCCCAATGCACCGGGATGGCCTGCTCCAGGCGGTCATCCAGCACCACCGTGCGCGGACCGGTCACCAGCCGGCCGTCGGCCAGCGGGACCGCCAGCGCACCCAGCTCCTCCACCGACAGCGGATCGGTGACGAACGGTTCCAGTGCGTCGTAGAACGAATACCACCACTGCGGTTCGCGTTCCAGGCTGCTCGACAGGTCCGCGATGCGCGCCAACCCGATCCGATGCACGTCCAGTACCGCCAGCGCGTCCGCGCGGCCACGCTCCGACAGTTCCGGAATCACCAGCGGCCCGATCATATCCGCCAGCAGGTCCGCCAATTCGACTGTGGCACCGGTGAATACGCTGGCCCGCCGCGGCGCGGCCGCCGGGCCGCCCAGCACCGGCAGCCATTCACCCGCCTGCAATTCGGCGACCATGGCCTCACGCAACTGCGCATCCGCCTCACTGCGCGCGAAGCCCGGCAGCGGCACCAGTACGAGGCGATCCCGCGGCGGCAGCGCCCGCGCGAAATCCGCGTAGCCCGCGACCAATTCACCGGCCTGCACGCCCGGCAGCAGCCGGCGGCGATCGGGCTGCATCGGAATATCGGCGATCAGCAGGGCGGGCAGCGACAATTCCTCATCGGAGCGGGTGGGAGCCCGCAACACATCGGGATGCGCGGCGACCGGCCGCCCGTCCCGCACCGGCACCAGCCAGCGCGCCCGTCCCGTCCGGAACTGCCACCACACCCGTTCCTCGCCGTCCGGCCCGGAAACGCGGATCTCTTGCAGGCCGGTACCGGCCGCCACCACGGCCGCGCCCCGATCGGCATCGGACAACGGCACGCCGTTGCGCCGATCGGCGATCGATACCGTCTCCGCCGATGTGGGACGCCCGCCGCCCGACAGTGACTCGCTCCATGCCACGAACGGATCGATCTCGTCCGCCACCGGCTCGCTCTCGCCGAGCGGCGCAGCGGATTCCACGGCCCACAGCTCGGATGCCACCGGATCGGCCGGTTTGCCTGCGGGCTGCCAGGAATCCGGTTCCGACGGTGCCCCGGCCGGGAAAACGAGATCGGTGACGGTACTGGTGATCTCGTCGTCGCCGATCCGGATGGATTGCAGGGCAGGCAGTTCCAGCAGCAGGTCCACGGCCTCGGCCCGCATGGCGGCCAGCAGGGCGACGATGTCCACGTCCGCGCGCAGCAGCAGCACGATCTCACTGTCGAAACCCGCCGCGGGCCGTTCCGCGATCGGCCAGGCCAGCCGCAGCGCGGGCGGCACGAAATCGCCTTCCCCGGCCGGAATGTCGATCCCCTGCGCACCCAGCAAGGCCCAGGTCTCCGCGCGCGAGAACCGCAGCGACCCGGTGCCGGACCGGAATTCGATCTCCTCGGCCACGGTGAGCACCGCGGTGAACCCGACGCCGAACCGCCCCACCGAGGCTTCCGCCGTCGTCTTGGCGGAGGCGCGCAGCGCGGTCAGCGAGTGCACGCCCGAAACATCCAGCCCCACCCCCGTATTCGCCACATGCAGCCGCCGCCCGTCCAGCCACACCGCGACCTGCCCCGGCACCTCGGCCTTCGCCGCCGCGTCGGCCGCGTTCTGCGCGAGTTCCGTCAGCAGCCGATCCCGATAGCCGGACCGCACCAGATCCGCCTCGGTGGTGGCGTCCTCCCGCAACCGCGTGGGCGATCCACGCCACGCGGCGATCACCCCTTCCCGCAGCGCAGCCGTCCCGAACGGATCCCCCGCCTCAGCACCCACCACGTAGCCTTCCCCTCTCGACCCACGCACCGACCACCTCGGCACCGCCAGAACCTACCGCCCAACCCCCCGACTCACCCACCCGGAACGACATCACTCCCCGCGGCACGCTGAGCCGAATTCACGGGGACAGTCCACAGACTCGCAACCGCCGGCCACGAATGACCCGACCCGGGCCCGCCGATACCCTCCGGACGGCCGTTTCGATGCGGTCGGGCCGCACGGGCCCGCTGCTCAGTGCGCCTCTGCCGCCCCGGAATCGCCGGGCTTACCGGTGTCGGGCTCGACCCGCACCGCGGTGACGGCCCACGCATCGTCGTATCCGGCATCCGGATCGAAATCGAACAGTGTGACCACGTGGTTGTCCGCGGCGGCCGGCACCGGTGCCGCGGACTCCGCCACCGCCACTTCGGCTTCCACCGCTGCCACCACCGGCGCCGGGGCCGCACCGGCGATCTCCGCGCCCACCGCGGTCACTTCGACCTCGGTTACGGCCACACCGGACTCGGTCGAAGCGGCGGCGGTGTCGCTCTCGGCCTCGGGCGCAGCGCTTTCCACGGCGGGAGCCGGGGTCTCGGTCGTGGCGGTGTTGTCTTCGATGTCGCCGGCCGGCGAATCCGCTTCGGCGGCAACCGGATCCGTGTCGATGGCCCGGGGGCGGAATTCGGCGTCGGGGATGAGGTCGAAGGCGGCGTCGTCGTAGGCCTCGTAGGCGGGGGAACCGCCGCCGGTGGGGACTGCCACGTCGGAGTGGGCGCCGCAGCCGTAGGCGACGTGCACGACGCGGCCGTCGGCGCCCATGGCGTTGGCGCAGACGCCGAAGGCGGCGCGCAGCGAACCGGCGAGGGGGACGTAGAAGCCGCAGAGGCCGCAGGTGGAGGGTGCGGCGCGGGCCATGTCGGTGTCGGGGCCGTATTCGGAGAACCAGCGGTCGGCGGCCTCCTCGCGGCCCTCACGGCTGAGGACCTGGGTGCGGCCGAGGCCGATCTCCAGGGCCACCTCGTCGACGACCGGGTCGCCGGTGGCGAGGTAGCCGGGGACCAGACGGGGATCGTCGATCCGCGGGGCGAGCAGGTCGCCGGGCGCGAGGTCGCCGGGGCGGACGCGCTCCTCCCACGGAATGAAGTCGGGCGCGACCAGCGCGTCCGGGCCGGGCAGCAGGGCGGATTCGCTCACCGTGGCGCGGGTCGCCTCCGGTGGGGCCGCCACCACGACCGCCCACTGCCAGCCGTGATAGCCGGGCAGCGTCGCCTCGAAATGATGGGTGGCCGAGGATTCTTCCTCGGAAGTCACGCCCAGATGTGCGCCGACACCCACCGGCTCCAGGTCCAGGAGCGCACGACGGGCCAGCTGGACCGCCTCCGCCAGGATGGGTCGCACACCGGACTCCGAAACTCCAACCGCGCTCACGCCCTACATTTTGCCGTATGGAGCGCAAACACCGTGCACCGGTAGCGACCGTCCCGCTGATCCTGACCGCCGCGCTGGCCCTGGCCTCGACCGCCGCCGGTTGCGACGCCGCCGACACCACCCCGCGCCTGCGCGCCGAGGTGATCGCGACACGCCCGCACGACACCAACGCCTTCACCGAAGGCCTCGAAATCGACGGCAACACCCTCTACGAGAGCACCGGCCTCTCGGGACAGTCGTTCGTCCGCGCCACCGATCTGGAGACCGGGGCCCAGCTCGCGCGCGTCGATCTCCCCGCGCCCCTGTTCGGCGAGGGCATCACCCGCGCCGGGAACGTGTTGTGGCAGCTCACCTACAAGGACGGCATCGCCTTCGCCCGCGATCCGCGGACCCTCGCCGAAATCCGCCGCACCACCTATCAGGGCGAGGGCTGGGGATTGTGCACGCGCGACAACCGCGTGGTGATGAGCAACGGCAGCAGCACCCTCACCTTCCGCGATCCGCAGACCTTCGCGGTGACCGGCACGGTCGCGCTCACCTCGCACCGGAACACGCAGCTCAACGGATTGGATTGCGCGCCCGACGGTTCCGTCTACGCGAATGCGTGGCCCACGGACGACATCCTGAAGATCGATCCGCGGACCGGTGACGTGCGCGCCGTCATCGATGCCTCCGGCCTGCTCCCGGAATCCGCGCGCACGCCCGGGACGGATGTGCTGAACGGCATCGCGAGCCTGCCGGGTACCGATCACTTCCTCCTCACCGGCAAGAAGTGGCCGACCAGTTACGAAGTCCGTTTCGTCCCCGCGTGAGACAGGACACACGAGGGGTCCATACCCATTCCCGAAGCGAATTCCCAGGGATTTCCGGCTTGTGTGGCACCGCTTACGTGCGGTAGTGGAGCCGGTTCCGGTCGGCACTGCAAGAATTGGGGGGTGACTGCTCCCCGTGACCCTGATGCCGATCGCGGTCGGTGGGGCGACGAGGACTCTCCACTGATCGAACGGCATCCCGGATTCGACCGATATCCCCCGGCCAACCAGGCCGCGCGACGGCCGGGTCCCCGCGGCGACGAGCCGGATCTGCCCGACTTCCTGGCCCGCCGCGCACCCGACCACCCCGCCGAGCCGCATCCCGGCGACCGCCCCACCGAGTCGTACGCGGGCCGGTCGGCCGAGCCGCACGCCGGAACCGGTGCGGAGTCCGGCGCGGCGCGCACCTCGCGCTGGTCGCGCCGCCGCCGCGCGGAAAAGGCGCCGCACGAGCCGAACCAGCCGGCCCGGCCGGAACCGCGCTCGGCCCGGCCGCCGTCGACCCCCGCGGGCCCATCCGAATCCGCCCCGGCGACGCGGCGATTCGAGACCGAGCGACCGACCCGCCCTTTCGAGACCGAACCGCCGGCTCACGGGTCCGATTCCGGACCTCGCACCGGCCGATTCGAATCCGAGCCGCGCACCGGCCGATTCGAGGCGCGCCCGCCGTATCCGCCGGAACCGCAAGCGCGCTCGGGGCCACAGTCACGCTCGGAACCACAGCCGCCCGCCGGGCCGACGCCGCAATCCCCCGCCTCGCGTTTGCGGGGCCACGAATCCGGGCATCCGCCCCCCGCACGACCCGATGCCGCCCGCGGTCAGCAGTCCGGACCGCATCACCCGGAAGACACGCGCCTGCAATCACATTCGGACCATCCCGGCGATGACACGACCACCGCCGGCCTGCACAAACCCCCACGCAAGCTGACCGTCACCCGGGTCGCGGCGCGGCGCAGCATCGAGCTCACCGAACGCGGGTTCGCCACCTTCCAGCGCGCGGCCAAGGCGGACGGCGCGGAGGAATCCGGATTGACGGCCCTGGTCTACGCGACCATGGCCAATTTCGCGACCGATGCCGCGGTGGCGGTCGCCCTGGCCAACACCTTGTTCTTCGCCAGCGCCACAGCCGAATCCAAGACCAAGGTGGCGCTGTACCTGCTGATCACCATTGCCCCGTTCGGCGTGATCGCCCCGGTCATCGGGCCGATGCTGGATCGTTTGCAGCGCGGTCGCCGGCTGGCGCTGGCGGGTTCGTTCGCGCTGCGGGTGCTGATCGCCGGATTGCTGATCTTCAATATCGACAATTGGGCGTTGTATCCGCTGGCCCTGTGCATGCTGATCCTCAGCAAGTCGTTCTCGGTGCTGAAATCGGCGGTCACGCCGCGCGTCCTGCCACCGGGAATCGACCTGGTGCGCACCAATTCCCGGCTCACGGTCTTCGGTCTGGTGGGCGGGACGCTCGGGGCGGGCGCGATCGCGGCGGCCATCGCGTTCGTGGCGCATTCCACGGGTGCGCTGCTGTTCGCGGCCGTTTTGGCCGCGGCGGGTGCGTATCTGAGCCTGAACATCCCGTCCTGGGTGGAGGACACCGAGGGCGAGGTGCCGGCGACGATCGGCTATCACGGCGAGGATTCCCGCACCGAGGTGCTGGAGCCGAGCCAGGCCGAGAAGGTGAAGCCGAGCAAACGCCGGCAGCCGCTGGGCCGTTCGGTGGTGACGGGGTTGTGGGGCAACGGCACCGTCCGCATCTTGACCGGTTTCCTGTTCTTCTACATCCCTTTCGTCATCAAGAGCAGCCCGCATCACGCGACCCAGCAGGTCGCCATGGCGGGCCTGGCGGGCGCGGCCGCGGCCATCGGCAATTTCGCGGGCAATGCCACGGGCGCCCGCATGAAACTCGGCCGCCCGCAGCTGATCGTGTTGACCTGCACCATTTCCTGTGTGGCCGCGGCGGTTGTCGCGGCGGTGCTCGGCAATATGATCGGCGTGGTGGTGGCCGCCCTGGTCGCGTCCTGCACGAGTGCGCTGGCCAAGGTGTCCCTCGATGCCTCCATTCAGGACGACCTGCCACCGGAATCCGTCGCCTCCGGCTTCGGCCGCTCCGAGACCGTGCTGCAGCTGGCGTGGGTGCTGGGTGGCGCCATGGGCGTGCTGCTGCCGACGGAGTGGTGGAAAGGTTTCGCTGTGGTCTCGGCGGTCATGGCGCTCGGTCTGACCCAAACCGTGGTCAGCTACCGTGGTCATTCGCTGCTGCCCGGTTTGGGCGGCAACCGACCTCAGCATGCGAAACAGGAGATCCACGCGCACGGCGCGGGAGAACCCACCCAGTGACGGACAGGAACCAGGACCGGTGAGCACACCCAAAGGCCGCACGATCATCGCTCTGTTAGTGGCATTGCTCGTGGTGGCCGTCGCGTACTTCGCCGGGATCGCGGTGCTCGCGCACAATGCGAAGAAGCCGGAGCCGACGCTGACCGCGTACTCGCACGGCAAGTCGGTGACGGTGCAGCCGTACATGTACTGCACGGTGTCGATCGAGGGCAGGCAGCTGCAGCTGAACAACTGCGACAAGAGTCAGTCGGTATCGGATCTCGATGTGCCGCCGGGGTCTCCGCTGCAGATCTCGCTGCCGAGCCAGGTGGTGGACGCGCCGTGGGAGATGCTGCTGCTCTATTCGGTGGACGGCAAGCCCGCGCAGCGCATGGCGACGCATCGTGATTACGCGGCCGGCGCCCGCGCCATCACCATTCCCACGCCGAAGGATCCGCGCCTGAAGCTGGCCACCATCGAGATCCACCTGCCGATCCCGGCGCGGGACGCGGAGGGCAACGAGGGCTTCATCTCCAGCGGCATCTGGGCCATCCGTACCCCGGCGTTCCAGGAGCTGGCCCCGAGTCTGGGCTGACGGCAACCGCTTTCACAGCGGAAAGGGCCCCGATGAGCAATTGCTCGCCGGGGCCCTTTCCGTTGCTTCGGTTTTCGCGATCTAGTGGTCGAGCTCCCGCGCGACGCCACGCACCACTTCGGCGATGCGCTGGGCCATCTTGCGGTCCGGGTATTTGCCGCGCCGCAGATCCGGCTGCACCTTGGTTTCGAGGAGCGTGATCATGTCCTCGATGAGGCCGTGCAGTTCGTCGGGCTCCTTGCGCTGGACCGGGGCGTCGGTGCGGGGGCCGCGGCCGCCGCGCTCGCTCCGATCGCTGCGTTCGTTACGCAGAGAAGGGGTTTCGAGCAGTTTGAGGCTCAGGGCCTGCGGGCCGCGGCGGCCGGCCGCCATGCCGAATTCGACGCGCTGGCCCGGCTTGAGGGCCTCGATACCTTCGGGCAGCGCCGACGATCGAACATAGACGTCCTCGCCCTCATCCTGAGACAGGAAGCCGAAGCCCTTTTCGACGTCGTACCACTTAACCCTGCCGGTCGGCACTGCGCTCACCCGTTCGTCATTCGATGCCCGGGCGTGCCGGGCACAGTCGTGGTTGACGGACCAATCGTCCGCAACCTTTCCTTTTGCGAAAAGAACGCGCCCCACACAGCTATGCAGGACGCGATAGAACATCGAGTCTACCCCGGTGTGAATAGGCGAAGCACATCAGTTTTACGGTTCAGAGGTGTCGGACACTTCTGCCAAGCAGGCTCCCCGCAGCTCCGGGAGTCGGCTGCTGTACTTCGCCATGGGACTGTTCGCGATCGGATTGCTGGCGATCGTGGCCATCTTCGGCATAGGGCTCTTGACGGATTCGAAGCCGGGTTTGTGGTTGTACGTGGTCTCGATGACCGCGACGCCGCTCGGCTTCCTGCTGTCGGTCTTCATCGCGCTCTGGCAGGGCCGCCGCGCTCGCTGATCGCGGTAGGGCTTGCGCAAGGTGATCGTGATGTGCTGCAACACGCGCGTTGCCCACTCTGTTACCCAGCTATGCATGTGATCTTAGTCACATAACAGGATGGTCACGGAGCGGTGACAGACCCCTATCGGCCGGGACTCGCCGTGACCACCTGCAAAGACGGGAAGCGGAACCCCTTGCGCCGGTTCGTGACCCGGACAGACACGGCGGTTACCAAATGGTGATTTTTCGCGGGAGTCGTCGTAATGTCTCTCACCAGCCGGGTCAGCCCGGCGCCACCGGCCCGCCGCACCACACTTCGCCCCGCGGGTACGGACCCCCAACTGGAACGAGGGGCGAAGGCGAGGAACAGCGCACATCCAGTGCGCCGGGCCGGACGACACCTCTCAGTTCGACCCCGGTAGTCGGCCTCGCAGGCGCGTACGAGAGGAAACGACCCGAAAATGAGTGGACGCCATCGCAAGCCGAGTAACACCGGCCGCACCGTCGCCAAGGTTGCCCTGACGGGTATCGCCCTGGGCGGCGCAGGAGTGGCCATGGCAGGCAATGCCAGCGCGGCACCCGACTCCGACTGGGATCGCCTCGCACAGTGCGAAGCCGGCGGCAACTGGGGCATCAACACCGGTAACGGATTCCAGGGTGGACTGCAGTTCTCGCCCAGCACCTGGACCGCGGCCGGCGGCGGCGAGTACGCCCCCACCGCCAACCAGGCAACCCGCGAACAGCAGATCGCCGTCGCCGAGAAGGTGCTCGCGACGCAGGGCTGGGGCGCTTGGCCCTCCTGCTCCTCGCATCTCGGCCTCTCCAGCGGTCCGAGCCAGCGCGACCTCCCCGCCACCGCGGACACCCACTGGGCACCCGGTGCTCAGGAGTCGGCGGGCCCGAATGCCGGCAACCCCGGGAACGACAGCACCAAGGATGTCTTCCAGGCCGTCGACCGCGCCGTGCAGGTGGCGCAGCAGCAGGGCATCAACATCCCGCAGCCCGCACTCGATTTCCTCAACGCGCAGAAGGCCAGTGGCGTCAAGCTGGACCCCGCGATCACCAACTTCTTCGAAGCGAACAAGAACCTCCTGCCGCAGTAGGGCAGGACGACATTCGCCGCACGCAAACGCCCCGCATCAATGGAGATGCGGGGCGTTTCGTGATTCCCAGGGCCGCTTGCGGACCGGAGACGGTGCGCTGCCCGTCGACGGACGCTGTTTCCCGGCGGAAGACCGTGCGCCGAGCAAACTTCCGGGTGCCGGAGCAGGCAGGCTCCGGGTGCTCATGCCAGAATGGGCGGCGTGGTGAACAAATCGAAGAAACCCTACGTCGACAACGGCTGGCCGAGCACGGAGAACGGCGATCACGCCGTCACCGAGCTCTCCTCGACCCGCTCCGGTGGCCTGTCCCCGTACGGTGAGGACACCGAGTTCCCGCTGCCGGTCGATCAGCTGCCCTACGTGCACCCGCACACGGTCATCAACCGCTGAGACGGCCACCAACCGACAACAATGCGGTCGACGGCGCGGCTCGTTTCCGAGCGGCCGCCGCACAATGGACGAATGTCATCGCGGCGGCCGCTGAACCGCGTCCCGTATACCGTTCCCGCCGGGCCTTCGGCCCGGCTCTCTGTGTTTCCTGCCTGGATCGGGTGAAGTGACCGATACCGCCACCTCCGCCGGAACCGGCGACGCCGCCGCCGGTGCGGCCGGCCCCGCGCTGGCCGAATGGCTGGCCGCGCGCAGCGACCCGGAACTGGTGACGCTGCTCGAGCTGCGGCCCGATCTGGCCGTCCCGCTGCCCGCCTCGATGGCGATCCTGGCCGCCCGCACCGAGCAGCGCGCCTCCGTGCTGCGCGCCACGGACGAACTCGACACCCTCGATTTCGCGGTGATGGAAACCCTTGTGGTGCAAGGCGCCGCCGACGGCCGCCGCGCCGAGCCGGTGCCGGTGACCCGTGTGCGCAAACTGCTGCGGGACCGCGTGCCCGCCGCCACCGTCGACGCGGCCCTGGCGAAGCTGCGCGCCCGCGCCATCGTCTGGGGTCCGAACACCGCCCTGCGGCTCACCACGGCCGCCCAGGAGGCGCTGCCGTGGCCGCTGGGCAGCACCACGGAACTGCCGGACGCGCTCGCCGAACCCGAAATCGTCGCGGCCCTGGCCGATTCGACGCCGCAGGAGCGCGGCCTGCTGGAGAAGCTGGCCACCACCGGCCCGCGCGGCCGCACCCGCGATGCCGCGCCCGGCACACCGGAGGACCGGCCCGTGCAGCGACTGCTGGCGCGCCGGCTGCTCAACTGGATCGACGAGGAGACGGTGGAGCTGCCGGTCTCGGTCGGTCAGGTCTTGCGCGGCGAACCCGTCACCGATCCGCAGGCGCTGACGCCCCCGCGTCCGGAACCGATCAAGCATTCGCCCGCCGATGTGAACGCGGCCGCCGCGGGCGAGGTGGGGGAACTGCTGCGGCACGGTACGTCCATCCTGGACGCGCTGGGCCAGAATCCGGCGCCCGCACTGCGTTCGGGTGGCCTGGGCGTGCGCGAGCTGCGCCGGGTCGCCAAGCAGACCGGCATCGACGAGGCCCGCCTCGGCCTGCTCGCCGAAATCCTCGCCGCCGCACGGCTACTCGACAAGGGCACCCCGGAACCGCCGCCGGATCCGGACAGCACGGACGACTATTGGGCGCCCACCACGACCACCGACGCCTGGCTGGCCGTGGTGCCGCCGCGCCGCTGGGTGGTGCTGGCGCAGGCGTGGCTGGAATTGGATCGCTTCCCGTGGATGATCGGCCTGCGCGACGCCAATGACAAACCGCTGGCGGCGCTGTCGGCCGAACTGCGGAATGTGCACGCGGTCCGCGACCGCCACACCATCCTGCGGGCACTCGCCGAATATCCTTCCGGCACCGAGGTTTCCGCCGCGGATCTGGGCCGGGTGCTGGCGTGGCGGCAGCCGCGCTGGCGGCGGCACTATCGGCTGGAGGCGGTGGAACGCACCCTGGCCGAGGCGCAGGCGCTGGGCCTGGTGGCGCGGGGCGCGGTCACCTCGGCGGGACGCGCACTGCTGCACGGCAGTCCGGAGGACGCCGAATCGGAGATGAACAGCGCGCTGCCGGATCCGGTGGATCACGTGCTGGTGCAGGCGGATCTGACCGTCATCGCGCCCGGCCCGCTGACACCGGAGCTGCAGGATCGGGTATCGCTGGTCGCGGATGTCGAATCCGCGGGCGCCGCAACGGTGTACCGCATCAGCGATACCTCGGTGCGCCGCGCGCTGGACGCGGGCGCGACCGCGGCGGAGCTGCACAATCTGTTCACCACGCATTCGCGCACGCCGGTGCCGCAGTCGCTGACCTATCTGATCGACGATGTGGCCCGCCGGCACGGCCGGTTGCGGGCGGGCATGGCGCAATCCTTCGTGCGCAGTGAGGATCCGGCCCTGCTGGCGGAGGTGCTGGCCGCGCCGGTGGCCGGGGCATTGGCCCTGCGGGCGGTGGCGCCGACGGTGGCGATCTCCCAGGCTCCGCTCGGCGAGGTGCTGGAGCACCTGCGGGCGGCGGGTTTCAGTCCGGCGGGCGAGGATTCCTCGGGCGTGATCGTGGATCTGCGGCCGCGGGGCGCGCGGATCTCGGCCCGGCAGCAGCAGCGGCCGAACTGGCGGCCGAATCCGCCCAGTACGGAACAGCTTCGGTCACTGGTGGCGGAGCTGCGGGCGAGTGAGCGTGCGGCGCATGCCCGTCCGGGGCAGGCCGTCCGTTCGGACGGTTCCCGGACCAGCACGGCCGCGACCTTGAATCTGCTGCAACTGGCCGCGCGGACCCGGCGTCCGGTGCACATCGGCTACGTGGATGCTTCAGGCGTGGCGTCGCAGCGGGTGGTGGAGCCGTTGAAGGTCGGCGGTGGCCAATTGGATGCGCTCGACCCCGTGACCGGCGCGGTCCGGCACTTCACTCTGCACCGGATCGCGTCGGTCGCGTTGGTCGAATAGCGCGGGTCTAGCTTTTCGGGCTGCCGAGGCAGAAGGTGGTCTTCGGATCCGGTACGACGCGGAATCCGACAGCGGTGCCCGCATCGCACTGGAATTCGTCGGCCACCCCGTCGATGCGCTTGGTGACTTTGAAGGACGCTTCAGGGGCGGCGCAGTCCACGAACTTGTAGCCGGTGTTCTGGCTCTCGTTGTAGCAGGCGCCTTCCTTGAAGTTCGGTGTCAGGCAGAGGAATGCCGTGGTCCCGCCATTGAGGGTTTCCTCGTAGGAGGTCTGCTCTTCCTTGCAGTCGGTCTTCTGGTCGTAGACCGCCGCGACCTTGTAGACCGCCTTCTGGTCACCGCAGTCGATGGGCGCGGTCTTGGAGTCCGTGGCCGAGCCGGCGATGACGTTGATGCAATCCCCGACCTTGGCCTTGGCGGTATCGGACTTACTGGCGTCCTTCAGCATCGAACAGCCGGATACGGCCAATACGGCCACGGCCACCGCCACGAGGGCGAGTACGAGGCGCACAATATGCCTCGTTCCTGCGAGCTTCACTAGCGAAAACCTTTCTCACCGAACAGTTCACGGCTTGTGAACGGCGTGAGAATACCTGTGACCTGCTGGGGACCGCATCAGTAGATGGTCGTATTCGGTAGCCGGCCGTTATGACTAGTAGCGGTGAGTGCCGAGCATGCCGAGCATGGACAGGTTGAGGATGGTGGGCAGGACGTTGTTCATGAGCATCAGGCCGAGCACGTTCACGAGATTCCCTCTTCTCCTATATTCACAATTCACCATCTGGGCGCATGTCCAGATAGGCCCTCCCCGCTTGGTGTCGTTCGCCGTCCACACCCCGTTACAGGGATGCCCCCGTCGAACCCCGACGGTTGATGTATACCGTCACCGGCCCCGTCCCGCAGAACTCGAGCGTCACCACTCGCGCCGCGGGCGGCGACGTGACCGTGCAGCCGTCGGCCCGCACCGCATAACCGTCCGGATAATGCACATCGGATACATAGATCTCGGTCGGCGCAGCGGCGGGCCGCGGCGTGTACCGGTAAGCGAAATCCCCTGTGGCAGCATCGAAGACCATCCGGTCCGGTATGCCCGCGGTGGCCCGCGGATAGGTCCGCACCAGTTGCTGCCCGATGTCGCCCAGGAACGGATCGGGCTTCGCCCCGCCGGGCCCGAAGCTCGATGCGTAATGCCAGTACTGCCAGCTCACGAATCGGTTGTCGGCATTCACCAGGGTATTGCGCAGCACGGCCGGATCACCGTCGCCGAATTCGGTGACCAGCGTGGGAATTCCGGTGCGCTGCGTGAAGGCGTCGATATTGCCCCAGGTCTTGTCCTGCTGCACCGGGCACAGGCCGCGCAGTGCGGCGGGCAGCCCGAGATAGATCGCGAGCTGGCTCGGAATGCAGTAATCGTGTGGCGCGAAGGCGATATCGGGTGCGGTGATGGGCGGATTCTCACCCAGATTCGAGGGCATGGTCTCGTTCCAGGTGACATTGGGTTCCCAGAGCACCATCAGAGCGCCGTTGCGGGCGCGCACGGCGTCGGTCAGCTGCTGCATGGCGGCTTGATATTTCACGTCGAAGGCCGGGCAGCCGTTCGGAAAGCAGGACAGGAACGCCGATCCGGGCCACGGTTCGTTGAGCAATTCGATACCGAGCACGCCCGCATGCCCGTTCATCCTGTCCGCGAGTGCGCCGAGCGCCTGGCCGAGGTAGCCGAGCACGCCGTCGGTGTTGTTCCACACCTCGTCCCAGGCCCGGTTCATGCTGGGCATGAGGTAGTAGAGCGGGAAGCCCGGGTTGGGTTCGAGTGGTCCGGGCCGGGCCTGCAGCGCCCATTCGGGAAAGCCGTTGCCGCCCCAGATCTTCGAGAGCCCGTCCTGGTGATCGTCGAGCAGGGTGTGAATCCCGTACTGCGCCAGCGTGTCCACGATGTTCGCGACACGATCCAGGTAGGCGGTATCGACGACCCCCTTGGTGGGCATGAGCCCGTCGAAGCCGACCCCGAGCCGGACCGTGTCGAATCCGTGCCGCGACAGCAGCTCGGCATCCTGCGCGGTGACGGTGAAACCATCGCCGGGTTCGAGGTACGGCGCCTGCTTGTCCACATTGTTGACGCCGTGCAGCAGCACGACCCGCCCGTATTCGTCGACGAATCGGCTGCCTTCGACGTGTATCGCGCCGATGCCGGGCGGGGCGTTCCCCGCCGGTGCGGCCGCCGCCGGTGTCGTCACCATCCCCGCCGTGCCGATGAGGACCGCCGCCGCGGCCAACCATCGTCTACCGAGACCTGCCATGGGTTTCCCCTCACGAGATCCGAGTCGAGCACCTAAATGGACAAGCGTCCAGATTTTCGAGTGATCGTAGCCACAGCGCCCACAACCTGACCAGATTCGGCATATCCCCAGTTGAACTGCGCTCTCAGCGAAAGGGGCGCAGGTCACGTAGCCGTGTCGGTGGCTTCGGGGAGAATGGACGACGGCCCGGACACGGGTCCCGACCCCAGGAGGTGCCGTGACCGACGGTCCGCTCATTGTCCAGAGTGACAAGACGCTGCTGCTGGAGATCGACCACGAGTCGTCCGATGCGGCGCGGCAGGCGATCGCCCCGTTCGCCGAGCTGGAGCGCGCGCCGGAGCATGTGCACACCTACCGCATCACGCCGCTGGCGCTGTGGAACGCGCGCGCGGCCGGCCACGATGCCGAGCAGGTCGTCGACGCGCTGGTGAAGTTCTCCCGGTACGCCGTGCCGCAGCCGCTGCTGGTCGACATCGTCGACACCATGGGCCGGTACGGGCGGCTACAGCTGGTGAAGCATCCGGCGCACGGGCTGGTGCTGGTCAGCCTGGATCGCGCGGTGCTGGAAGAAGTGCTGCGGCACAAGAAGATCGCGCCCATGCTCGGTGCGCGCATCGATGACGACACGGTGATCGTGCACCCCTCCGAGCGCGGCCACATCAAGCAGATGTTGCTCAAGATCGGCTGGCCGGCCGAGGACCTCGCCGGGTACGTGGACGGCGAAGCGCATCAGATCGACCTGGATTTCGAGAACGGCCACTGGCACCTGCGCGACTACCAGGAGATGGCGGCCGACTCCTTCTGGGCGGGCGGTTCCGGCGTGGTGGTACTGCCGTGTGGCGCGGGCAAGACCATGGTGGGCGCGGCGGCCATGGCGAAGGCCAAGGCGACCACGCTGATCCTGGTCACCAATACCGTGGCCGGCCGGCAGTGGCGGCGCGAGTTGCTGGCCCGCACCTCGCTCACCGAGGAGGAGATCGGCGAGTACTCGGGCGAGCGCAAGGAGATCCGCCCCGTCACCATCGCGACCTACCAGGTGATCACCCGCAAGACCAAGGGCGAGTACCGGCACCTGGAGCTGTTCGACTCCCGCGACTGGGGTCTGGTCATCTACGACGAGGTGCACCTGCTGCCCGCCCCGGTCTTCCGCATGACCGCCGATCTGCAGTCCCGCCGCCGGCTCGGCCTGACCGCCACGCTGGTGCGCGAGGACGGCCGCGAGGGTGACGTCTTCTCCCTGATCGGCCCCAAGCGCTACGACGCGCCGTGGAAGGACATCGAGGCGCAGGGCTGGATCGCGCCGGCTGACTGCGTCGAGGTGCGGGTCACGCTGACCGAGACCGAGCGCATGGCCTACGCCACCGCGGAACCGGAGGAGCGTTACAAGCTGTGCTCCACGGCGCGCACGAAACTGCCGGTGGTGGAGTCGATCCTGGCGCGGCACAAGGATGCGCCGAGCCTGGTCATCGGCGCCTACCTGGATCAGCTGGACGAGCTGGGCGAGCATCTGAACGCCCCGGTGATCCAGGGTTCCACCCGCACCAAGGAGCGGGAGGAGCTGTTCGACGCCTTCCGGCGCGGGGAGATTCCGGTGCTGGTGGTGTCGAAGGTGGCCAACTTCTCCATCGATCTACCGGAAGCGTCTGTGGCCGTCCAGGTTTCGGGCACCTTCGGTTCACGGCAGGAGGAGGCGCAGCGGCTGGGACGGCTGTTGCGGCCGAAACATGATGGTGGACAGGCTCACTTCTATTCTGTTGTCGCACGTGACACCCTTGACGCCGAATACGCCCAACACCGTCAGCGATTCCTGGCGGAACAGGGGTATGCCTATCGCATCACCGATGCCGACGATCTGCTCGGCCCGACGATAGGATAAACGGAGGAAGAGCCTCCGAAAGGCGGGAGGGACGCAACGTGCGGCGCTTCGAATTCGCGGTGGACCGCGACCATGCCCGAGCGGTCAACGAAGTCGTCGCGGATCTGCGGCGGCTCCGGGTGCTCGCGTACGCCGCTGCCGTCTTCCTGGGCCTGGGCACGGCCTTCCTGGTCTGGGTGAACCATCCGTGGTCCTGGCTGCTGGCGGTGGCGTTCCTGCTCGGCGCGGTCACCGCGCTGTTCATCGGCTACTGGACGCCGCATCGCGGCCGGGTCGACAAGCTGTACGCCGCGGGCGAGCTGGTCCCGGCGGTGGTATCGGAGGCCGATGGCAAGGGCGCGACCCTGCTGGCCCTGGTGGATATGGCCAAGCCGGACGCGCACGGCCCGCGCTACGCCCTGGTGACCCGCACCGTGCGCTCGCTGCCCGGCCATCGCGCCCGCACCGGGGAGCGCGTCCCGGCGGTGACCGTGCGCATCGACCGCGCGCCGGGCGTCGGCGAGATGTGGCAGTCGGTGAGCGCCATGCCGATCGCCTGGGGCACTCGCGACCTGAACATCATCGACCGCGCCCGCAACTCCATCCGCGAGGTCGAATGGCAGCTGCTCAGCGACAACCTGGACCTGGCCGACAAGGTGCGCGGCGCGGACTCCAACCGCCTGCTACTGGACCCGCAGCAGCTACCGAGCGAGCTACGCGGCTCGAACTGAGGCCCGGCCGAACGGACTTCGGAGCCGACCGCGAGACGGCAGATTTATTGGGGCGACAGGTATTGCGCGCCTGCATAAGCTGGATCGATGATTCCCGCCGCGAATCTGGTGGCTTTCCTCGTCGCCGCCTTCGTCATCATCGTAATCCCGGGCCCCGGTGTGCTTTTCGTCATCGGCCGGGCGCTCACGCACGGTCGCAAGGCGGCCCTGTTCTCGGTGCTCGGGCATTCGCTCGGCGTGCTGGTAATCCTGGGATTGGTGGCCGCCGGGCTGGGCACCATCATCGCCGCCTCGGCCATCGCCCTGTCGGTGGTGAAGGTGGCCGGTGCGCTGTACCTGATCTACCTCGGCATTCAGGCCGTGCGCCAGCGGCGTTCACTGTGGGATGCCATGCAGGCCAAGGCCGAACCGGTATCGCGCGGGCGGGCGTTGCGGCAGGCGGTGCTGGTGGGCCTGACCAATCCGAAGTCCATGATCTTCTTCTCGGCGGTGCTGCCGCAGTTCGTGGACCGGCATTCCGGCGCGGTGCCGTTGCAGATGCTGTTCCTGGGCGTGCTGTTCCTGGTCATCGCGCTGGTCTCGGACTCGGTGTGGGTGCTGGTGGCCAGCACCGCGCGGGGCTGGTTCGCACGTTCGCCCAAGCGGCTGGAGGCGATCGGCGGTGCGGGCGGCGTGATGATCATCGGATTGGGTGCGAGTGTCGCGCTCTCCGGGTCGACCAACTGAGCAGACCGCCGATTAGCATCGGCAGGTCGGTGCACGGCGGTCATCGATCGGCGATCAGTGCTCGGCAATCGGTTTTCGGCGCGGAAAGAGGCGGCTCTGCGTATGGGACACAGGTGGCGGCGGTACACGACGGCGGGGGCGGTACTGCTGGCGGCGGCGAGTGCGCCGCTCGCACAGGCGGACCGGGCCGATCCGTTCGCCGGCTCCCCCGGACTCGGTGACCCGTACTATCCGCTCGACGGCAATGGCGGCTACAACGCCCAGCACTACGACGTCACCGTCGACTACGATCCGCCGACCCATCAACTGACCGGTTCCACCCGCGTGGACGCGGTGGCCACCCAGCCGCTGCGCGTCTTCGATCTGGACTACAGCGGCCCGCCGATCTCGCAGGTGCGGGTCAACGATCAGCCCGCGCAGTTCGACAGCACCGGCGAGCACGAACTGGCGATCACTCCCCTGCTGCCGCTGCTGCCCGGCCTGCCCTTCCAGGTGCGGGTGGACTACGCGGGCCCGGTGACCGGAACCGACGGCGAGGGCTGGGTCTTCTCCCCGAGCGGCGGGGCTTTCGTGGCGGGGGAACCGCATTCGGCGTCCACCTGGTATCCGCTCAACGATTCACCATTGAACAAGGCGACTTTCACCGTGCACGCTACCGTGCCGCAGGAATGGGAGGTGATGTCGAACGGGGTGCGGGTGCGCGATGTGGTGCAGGGCGCGAACCGCACGGTGGATTGGGAGATGCGGCAGCCGGTCGCCGGTTATCTGACCACCATCGCGGTCGAGCATTTCGATTTCCTGGAGCAGCGGCGCGCCAACGGCATGCCGCTGCTGAGCGGCTTCGCCCCGGATGCGGTGAAGGACAAGGAGATCGAATCGCGGCTGCCGGAGGTACTGGATTTCCAGGAGGCGTTGTACGGCCCGTACCCGTTCGACGCGGGCGGCGGCATCTACGTCGACACCGATCTGAAGTTCTCCCTCGAAACGCAGTCCCGGCCCATCTACGCGCCGTGGACCGATATGGACACGCTGGTGCACGAGATCACGCATCAGTGGTGGGGCGACTCCATGTCGGTGCACTACTGGGCGGATGTGTGCCTGAACGAGTGCTTCGCCAGCTACACCGCCGACTACCTGTGGCCGGAACGCAAGGAGGGCAAGGACGTCGACGGCATGTACCGGGACACGGTCGCGAAATACCGTGACGATCCGAAGTTCTGGCAGATCCCACTGCAGAATCCCGGCGCCGGACGGGAATTCACGTCCGTCTACTACCGGGGCCCGCTGTTCCTGCACGCCCTGCGCCGCACGATCGGCGATGCCGCGTTCTTCCCGGCGATCCACGATTTCGTGACGGCGCACCAGTACGGCAATGCGTCCATGCCGGAGTTCCGCACGTTCATGCAGTCCCGGACACCGCGGGCACTGGACGGTTTCTTCGCGGCCTGGCTGGATCGGGAGGATCGCCCGTCGGACGACTTCCTGTATCCGGGTTCGCTGCGCGCCTGATCGCTCGCGCTAGGCCGGCATGGGCCGGGCCCGGTCGCTCACGACCAGGACCGCCATCGCGCCCAGCACCGAGCCGGTGACGAAGCGCTGGATGCGCAGCCACAGCGGCCGTCCCGCCAGGAAGCCCGCGATGGCCCCGGCGCTCAGCACGATGAGCCCGTTCACGCTGATCGCGATGGCGATCTGGATCGAACCCAGGCACAGGCTCTGCAGCCACACCCGGCCGTGCGCGGTCACCACGAACTGCGAGATCAACCCCGCGCGCCGCCCCTGCGATACGGTGCGCGACACCAGGTACATCATGTTCGGCCCCGGCGTCAGCACCAGCCCCAGCGCGGCGGCCGCCACTCCCAGCACCGCGGTCGTTTCGATCATTCGCTCATCCTGCGCGACAGGTGCCTGCCGGGTCGCGGTCCAGTCGAAACCCGGTGGACCCCGCCTCTCGATCAGGGTGCGGTGTGTACCGAGCGCAGTCGGCGGACGCCTTCGTCGAGCACGGCGTCCTTCTTGCAGAAGGCGAAGCGCACCAGGTGGTTCCAGGACGCGCGATCGTCGGCGAAGGCGCTGACCGGGACCGCGGCGACGCCGAAGCGGGACGGGAGTTCCCGGCAGAAGGCGAGTCCGTCGGTGGCGCCCAGCGGGCGGATGTCGGCGCAGACGAAATAGGTTCCGTCGCTGCGCTTCACCTCGAAGCCCGCGTCGGACAGGGCGGCGGAGAGCTGCAATCGCTTGCCGGACAGGCCCTCCCGCAGGTCGGCGACCCACTGCTGTTCGTGTTCGAGCGCGTGCGCGATGGCGGGCTGGAAGGGCCCGCCGCCGACGAAGGTGAGCCACTGCTTGGCGGCCAGCACGGCATCCAGCAGCGGTGCGGGTGCGCAGGCCCAGCCGATCTTCCAGCCGGTGACGCTGAAGGTCTTGGCGGCGCTGGAGATCACCACGGTGCGCTCGCGCATGCCGGGCAAGGTGGACAGGCTGATGTGCCGGTGCCCGTCGAAGTAGAGGTGTTCGTACGCCTCGTCGGCCATGACATAGAGGTCGCGGGCGATAGCGATGTCGGCGATGGCGGTCAGATCGGCGTGCGAGAGCACGGTGCCGGTCGGGTTGTGCGGTGAATTCACCAGCAGCAGGCGGGTTTTCGGGGTGATGGCGGCGCGCAGGCTGTCCAGGTCGAGGGCGAAGCCGTCGCCGTCGGGGACCAGCCGGGCCGTGCGGCGCTGGGCGCCCGCCAGGGCGATGGCGGCGGCGTAGGAGTCGTAGTAGGGCTCGATGAGCACCACTTCGTCGCCGGGTTCGACCAGGCCGAGGATGGTGGCGGCAATGGCCTCGGTGGCGCCGACGGTGACCAGCACCTCGGTGTCCGGGTGGTACTCGGTGCCGTAGCGGCGGGCGCGGTCGGCGGCGATGGCCTGCCGCAGCACGGGCATGCCGCGCCCGGGCGGGTACTGGTTGAGCCCGCCGGCGATCGACTGCTGGGCGACTTCCAGCATGCCGGCGGGACCGTCGGTGTCGGGGAAGCCCTGCCCGAGGTTGACGGCGCCGTGGCGGACGGCGAGTTCGGTCATCTCGGCGAAGATCGTCGAGGCGAAGGGGCGCAGGCGGTCGACGGTCGGAATCTGCGGCATGACCCGACGATAGCCCACCGAACCGGGTGCTTTTCCGCACACCGAGGTCAGCGACCCACCCCTCAGGGGGCGATCTGTCCGCGCCGAGATGTCGATGATTCGGCGCAGCGGGATCGATACCGCCACGCTTCGGTGTCCGGGCGCCTCAGTGCGGCACCCGGACGCCCTTCAGCTTGGCGGGATTCACGAGATCGTATGCGGCCCAGACTTTCCCGTCGACGACCGTGAACCCGTACACGCGCGGCGGCGTACCCGGCGCCCCGTTCCAGGAGGCGCGTTCGTGCACCAGCACCCCCAATTGACCGTTCACCAGCACGAGTTCGAGCTCGCCGGAGGTCAGCGTGGATTCGTCCATGTGGTGGATGCGGCGCAGTCCCAGCCACAGGCGCGCCATCTTGTCCACGCCGGTAACCACATTGAGGGCGGTGGCGGTGGTGCCGCCCGCATCGCCGATGGTGTGGGTGTCCGGGTGCAGGACGGCGACCACGGCCTCCATATCGCCGCGGGCGAGCGCTGTCAGCAGGCTCATGACGGCCGCGTCGTGTTCCGTGTCGGAGACCGGTTCGGGCGTGCGCGCCACAGCTTTCCGCGCCCGCGCGGCCAATTGCCGGGCGGCGTCGTCGGAGATGCCGAGGATCTCGCCGATCTCCTCGTACGGCATCGCGAAGCCCTCGTGCAGCACGAAGGCCACCCGCTGCGGCGGGGTGAGGGTGTCCAGCACGACGAGGGCGGCGAAACGGTAATCCTGTTTACGCACCACCGCGGCCAGCGGATCGGGTGTGCTCGACGGCGTGACGGCGGTGACGACCGGCTCCGGAAGCCACTGCCCCACATAGGTTTCGCGGCGTGCCGCGGCGCTGCGCAGCCGGTCCAGGCAGATGCGGCCGACCACCGTGGTGAGCCAGGCGCGCAGGTCTTCGATCTCGTACTGCCGGGCCACCGCGAGCCGTAACCAGCTCTCCTGCACCGCATCTTCGGCGTCGCTGACGCTGCCGGTGAGCCGGTAGGCCACCGAGAGCAGATGCGGCCGATGCGATTCGAACAAGTCGGCGAGGAGAGCGGCAACCACCGAACAGATCCTACGGCCGTGCTCGAATCGCCCCGGCACCGGACCCGGTCCCCTGCCGCGGGCCACGGAAATACGGTGCGGGCTGCGGAAACACGGTGACCTGCGGGCACTTCCGTGACAGCATGGCGGCCATGGACGCGGAATTCCTATCGAATGGAACCGTGTGGCTCTCGCCGCCGACGGTTGACGATATCGACGCCATCACCGCCTGCTGCCAGGAGCCGTCCATCGGCCGGTGGACCACCATGCCGGTCCCCTATCACCGCGCCGACGCCGAGAAGTTCCTCTATGACATCGTCGCCCCGGGCTGGGCGGGTGGCCGCCCGACCTGGGCGCTGCGCCGTGCGGCGAACGGCCCGGTGATCGGCATGATCGGCCTGGGCACGATCGCGGGCCGCCGCGATCCGGGCGCCGCCGAGATCGGCTTCTGGCTCGCCGCGGCCGCCCGCGGGCAGGGCCTGATGACCCAGGGCGTGGACATGGTCTGCGAGGTCGCTTTCGCTCCTACGGGCCTGTCCCTGGAACGCGTCGAATGGCGCGCCATGATCGGCAACCAAGCATCGGCCGCCGTGGCCCGCCGCGCCTTCTTCCGCTTCGAGGGCCTGCTGCGCGGCGGCGTGGTGCAACGCGGCGTGCGCCGCGACTGCTGGATCGCGAGCCGCCTCCCCACCGACCCCCGCACCCCGGACCCGGACTGGCCGGAGAGCGTCTGAACGATCGGCCCGAGCACGTCCGGACAACGCGAACGGCCCCGGCCGGGAGGCCGGGGCCGTTCGGGACGCCGGGTGCTAGGAGCTGCCGGCGCTGCCCGTGCCGAGGCTCGGTGCGCGCCGGGTGTTCTGATCGTCGAACGGATAGCAGTCCGATACGAGGTAGGCGTTGGCGGGCATGTTCACCCAGGTGGGCCCGCTGATCTTGCCCACACCCCACCAGGTCGACGGATCCGCGCCCTCGTTCGGTTCGAACGCGTAGATGCAGGCGTTGCTCTCCGGCAGCGGGTACAGCAGCCACGAACCCGGCCGGATCGCGAACGACTCACCGGAGAAGTCGATCGGCCACTCGTAGGCCTTGTCGCCGCGATCGGCCTGCGTGAAGATATTGTCGCCGCGATCGGCGTGCGCGGCGCCGGCCGCGACGGTGGCAGCGGCCAGCCCCACCGCGACGACGGCGGCGGTCTTGCGAATCATGCTTCGTTTTCCCCTCGAATTGTCCTGTGGAGATTGGACTTCGAGGACAATGCCAGAGCGGTGCCGAAGCCGAATCGGTCAGTCGATCTGTCGCGGGGCGTATTTCGCCGCTCGCGCCGGACCGGCCCCTGTTTGCGGCGTGGCCGCGCCGCGCCCGCGCGGGCCGTTCCCGGCCTGGCGATCGGCGGTGCCGTCGGCCAGGCGGTTCACGGCGTAGCGGGCGAGGCGAGCTCTACTTCTACGGATCAAGCGCGGAAGCGCCTGGGCCGCAGGTTGTTCAGACACGGCGGGCCCTCCTTTCGGTGACAGCGTCGGCCAAGCGGTCGAGCTGTGCGGCGGTAGTGTTCCAGTCGAGGCAGGCATCGGTGATGGACTGCCCGTAGGTGAGGTCCTCGGCGTGGCCGAGGGTGAGGTCCTGGCGACCGGCCACCAGGAAGCTCTCCATCATGAGCCCGGTGACGGTGGTCTCGCCGGCCGCGATCCGGCCCGCGATATCGGTGACGACATCCACCTGCTTGTTGTGGTCCTTGTTGCTGTTGCCGTGCGAGGCGTCCACCACGAGCCGCTGCGGCAGCGCCGACTTCTCCAGGCGCAGCAGGGCTTCCGCGCAGGAGGCGGCGTCGTAGTTGGTGCCGTTCGAGCCGCCGCGCAGGATGACATGGCAGTCCGGGTTGCCGGCGGTGCGGATGAGCGCGGAACGCCCGTCCAGGTCGGTGCCGGGGAACACGTGCGAGGCGGCCGCGGCGCGCACGCCGTCCACCGCTACCTGCACGTCGCCGTCGGTGCCGTTCTTGATGCCGACCGGCATGGACAGCGCCGAGGACAGCTGCCGGTGCACCTGGCTGGCCGCGGTCCGCGCGCCGATCGCCCCGTAGGACACCAGGTCGGCGATGTACTGCGGAGTGATCGGATCGAGGAATTCGCAGGCCACCGGGAGCCCGAGCGCGGTGATGTCGACCAGCAGCTGCCGGCCCAGATCCAGTCCGGTGTTGATGTCGAAGCTGCCGTCCAGGCGCGGATCGTTGATCAGGCCCTTCCACCCGAGCGTGGTGCGCGGCTTCTCGAAGTAGACGCGCATGACCACGTGCAGCCGGTCCCCGAGCTCAGCGGCCTTGGCCGCCAGCAGGCGGGCGTACTCCATGGCGGCCGCGGTGTCGTGCACGGAGCACGGGCCGACGATGACCATCAGGCGGTCGTCGTCCCCGTTCAGCACCTCGACGGTGGCCTTGCGACCGGCGCGCACGGTGTCGGCGAGGACATCGTCGATGGGGTGCGCCTCGCGGACCTGACGCGGCGAACGCAGCGGGCTCACGCTGAGCGTGCGCTGGTCGTCGAGGTCTGCATGCCGGTCGATATCGGCGGCGGGATTCATGATCGTGGGTTCCTGTTCTCAGGCCGATCCACGCAGAGTCACTGGGAAACCCCTTGCAGCCGGTCTGGTTTCGTCCGGCTCGGGGTGGAGGATGTCAGCGCAGGTTCACGCCGCACGACCCACCCGGGGCCGGCTGGCTAAACCAGAAATACGTGCGCTGCATGTCGGGGACTGTACCAGAGATCGCGAAAAGGGCGTGTGAGGTGCAACACGGGCACCGGGGCGGGCTAACGCCGCGGGAAGGAGTAGCTCACTTTGGTCAGCTGCTCGGAGAGCTCCCACAGGCGGCGCGCGGTGACCTCGTCCTTGGAGGCGGCCGAGGATCCGCTGGGCCCGGGGTGGCCGCGCAGGCCGCGGAGACCCGTCGGGCCGTAGTAGCCGCCCGGCTTCACGTCGGCGGTGGCGGCGTAAAGGCTTGGCAGCGCACCCATTTCGGCGCTCTGCGCGACGACCCGGTTGGCCACCGCCAGGAGGGCGTCCTGCAGGGACTCGGTATGCGATTGCAGGTCGGTGGCGGCATAGCCCGGATGGGCGGCGACCGACAGTTTCGGTGATCCGGCGGCCGTGAGACGGCGCTGCAGTTCCCGGGCGAACATGAGGTCGGCCAGCTTGGACTGCCCGTACGCGGCCCAGCGCTGATACTTGCGCCGCTCCCAGTTGAGGTCCTCCAGGTCGATGCGGCCCATGGCGTGCATGCCACTCGAGAGGGTGACGACCCGGTCGCGAATCTTGTCCAGCAGCAGGCCGGTCAAGGCGAAATGGCCGAGATGGTTTGTGCCGATCTGCATTTCGAAGCCCTCGGCGGTGCGCTTCAGCGGGATCGCCATGACGCCGGCATTGTTGATCAGCACGTCGGCGGCGTCGATGGAATCCGCGAACTCGCGCACCGAGGACAGATCGGCCAGGTCCAGGCGCCGCACCTGCGCATTGGCGCCGATCTCGGCGGCGACCGGGCGCGCCTTCACCTCGTTGCGGCACGCCATGATCACCTTCGCACCGGCGCCGGCGAGAGCCCGCGCGGTGACCGCGCCGAGTCCGCTGTTGGCCCCGGTGACGATGAACGTGCGACCGCCCTGATCGGGGATGTCGGAGATGTCCCAGCCACTCACAGGAACGAGTCTAGGGGCGTGCGCTCCCGACCGCTGGGTCTCGGATCGAACCATGCGATGCCGGAAGTTCGCCCGGAGCGGGTCCGACGGTGTCGCCCGAGCGGCGTGTCAGCCGCCCGTTGCGCCGATCTGCCCTGTTGAAACCGGTAGCGTCCGCGCCATGGACACCCTCATCTGGGCGGGTTTGCTGGTCGTTCTGGTGTTGATCTATCGACAGAGTTCGCGCCGCACGGTCCAGGCCGCGTGGTGGGTCATGCTGCTCCTGACCGGAATGCTGCTGCGGCACCACATCACCAGCGGCCTCGGACTGGGGTACACGTGGTGACCGCACCGGCGAACGAGAACGCGACCACGGCGTCCGGGTCAGGGCCGCTCGGGCAGGTGCAGTACTGGCTCGCCGTCATCTTCGTCGCCGGCTGGACCGCCGTGGTGTGCGGCGGGCTGGGCGTCCAGTTCGGCAGCTGGGACTATCCGTGCCCGCTGTGCATGGTGCAGCGCAACTTCATGATCCTGGCGGCGCTCGGCGGCGCGTACATCGTGCGAAAAGGCCTGTCCGGCAGCATCGCCCGGCGCGACTACATGATCGGCTGGGGCCTGTGCGTCGTCGGCTGCTTCGGCGGCGGGTTCGCGGCCTGGCGGCAGACCATGCTGCATCTCCTGCCGGGGGACAAGGGGTACGGCGGCGCGGTGCTGGGTCTGCACCTGTACGTGTGGGCGTGGATCCTGTTCGTGGCGGCCATCACCACCATCGGTGTGGTGCTGTCGCTGTCGAATGTGACCGCGGCGGAGCGCATTCCGACCGGTGGCTTGCACACGCTGCTGGGCAAGTTTGCTATCTGGTTCTGCGGCTTGGTGATCGTCATCAATCTGGTGTCGGTGTTCGCGCTGGCGGGCTTCCACTGGTTCCTGCCCGACGACCCGTCCTGCTACCGGTTGTTCCACGATCTGGGGATCCTCAGCGGCGGTTGCACGGCCGGCGAATAGCGGGGTTGGGTGACCACCCCTCGTGAGATAGGGTTGCCTAACCTATGTAACAGCACCCTATCTGCCTGAGGTCTGAGCCGTGACATCGACATCGACCGCCGCCACCGAGCACCGCGACGGCTTCGCCCCCTTCCCCGCCGACCTCGCCGAGCAGTACCGGCAGGCCGGGTACTGGGCCGGCCGCCCGCTCGGCGAGCTGCTGCGCGAGACCGCCCGGCGGGCACCCGACCGGCCCGCCCTGCTCGGCGAGAACCCTTCCACCTACGCGGAACTCGACCGGGACGCCGACCGCATGGCGCACGGCCTCCTCGCACTGGGCATCGCACCCGGCGACCGGGTGGTGGTGCAGCTGCCGAACGTCCCCGAATTCGTGCCGGTGCTGTTCGGGCTGCTGCGGGCCGGGATCATTCCGGTGCTCACGCTGCCCGCGCACCGCCGCGCCGAAATCGAGCATCTGACCCGGCTGTCCGGCGCCGTCGCCTACGTGATCGCCGACCGGGCCGGGGATTTCGACTACCGCGCGCTCGCGGCGGAGATCACCGCCGCCGTGCCGAACCTGCGGCACGTGCTGGTGCTGGGCGAGCCGGGCCGCTTCACCGCGCTGGATTCCGTTCCCGCCGAAGGTGATCCGCTGCCCGCGGTCGACGCCTCCGATATCGCGCTCATGCTGGTCTCCGGCGGCACCACCGGCCTGCCGAAACTGATCGCCCGCACCCACGACGACTACACCTACAACGCGGTCGCCAGCGCCGAGGTAGCCGAACTCGGTCCCGAAGACGTGTACCTGGCGACCTTGCCGGTGGCGCACAACTTCCCGCTCTGCTGCCCGGGCGTGCTCGGCGCCTTGGCGGTCGGGGCGGCCATGGCCTTCGTCACCGATCCCAGCCCGGAGAGCGCCTTCGCCGCCATCGAACGGCATCGGGTCACCGTCACCGCGGTGGTGCCGCCGCTCGCTCAATTGTGGTGTGCCGCAGTCGAATGGGAAGAGGCCGACCTGTCCTCGCTGCGGCTGCTGCAGGTGGGCGGCGCGCGCCTCGCCGAGGTGAACGCCCGCGACGTGGCGCCCGCCCTGGGAGTGCGCCTGCAGCAGGTCTTCGGGATGGCCGAGGGGCTGCTGAACTACACACGCACCGAGGATTCCGACGAGATCGTGTGCACCACCCAGGGCCGCCCGCTGTCTCCGGCCGACGAGGTGCGCGTGGTGGACGCCGACGGCCGGGAGGTCGCGGACGGCGAGGAGGGTGAGCTGCTCACCCGCGGCCCGTACACCATCCGCGGCTATTACCGTGCCCCCGAGCACAATTCGCGCGCCTTCACCCCCGACGGCTTCTACCGCAGCGGTGACCTGGTGCGCCGCCTGCCCAGCGGGCATCTGATGGTGTCCGGCCGGATCAAGGACGTGATCAATCGCGGCGGCGAGAACATCTCCTGCGACGAACTCGAGGAACATCTGCTCGCGCATCCCGGCGTCCGGCATGCCGCCGCCGTCGGGCTGCCCGATGCCGCACTGGGCGAAAAGGTCTGCGCCGTCCTGGTGGTGGACGGCGACCTGCCCAGCCTGGCGGCGATCAAGACCTTCCTCACCGCGCGCGGCCTGGCCACCTACAAGCTGCCCGACGTGCTGCGCCGCGCCGACGTGCTGCCCGTCACCGCGGTCGGCAAGATCGACAAGAAGATGCTGGCCGCCCAGGGCTGACATAGGGTCTTCCCCATGGGCGGGTGGAACGTATCGGATATTCCTGATCAGACGGGCCGGACGGCCATCGTCACCGGAGCCACCAGCGGCCTGGGCGCGGCCACCGCGCGCGCCCTCGCCGAAGCCGGTGCGCGGGTGACCATCGCCGTCCGGAATCAGGTCAAGGCGCAGGCCGTCGCGAATTCGATCGCGGGCGAGGTCCAGGTGCGGTCGCTGGACCTCGCCGACCTGGGTTCCGTGCGCGCCTTCGCCGACAGCGTCGACCACGCCGACATCCTGATCAACAATGCGGGCGTCATGGCGGTACCGAAATCGACCACCGCCGACGGCTTCGAAATGCAGATCGGCACAAACTTTCTCGGCCACTTCGCGCTGACCGGGCTACTGCTGGATCGCATCACCGACCGGGTCGTGAACGTCTCCAGCATCACCCACTACATCGGCCGCATCGACCTCGACGACCTCAATTGGGAACACCGCGCCTACTCCCGGTTCGGCGCCTACGCGCAATCGAAACTCGCATTGCTGCTGTTCACCAACGAACTGCAGCGGCGACTACGGCTCGCCGATTCACCCACGCTCGCGCTGGCCGCCCACCCCGGCTACGCGGCCACCGAGATCAGCTCCAAGACACAGAATTTCCTGGAACAACTGGTCGGACTCGGCAACCGGCTGGTCGCGCAGAGCGCCGACATGGGTGCGCTGCCCACCCTCTACGCCGCCACCGCCGACGTCGAACCCGGCGGCTATTACGGACCCGAATGGTTCGACTGGCGCGGATATCCGAAGCGGGTCGGGGAAAGTGCCGGCGCCCGGGACGAGAAGACCGCCCGGCAACTGTGGGAACTCGCCGAACAGCTGACAGGCGTGAACTTCCCGATCTGATCGGCTGAACCGATCGACGAAAACTGATCGGCGGGTGCGCAGCCCACGCACCCGCCGATCATCGCATGCGGCCCGGGCACGCCGGACGGTGTCCGGACCGCGTGTGTCGCTGTAGTGAAAAGCTCAGGCACGCACCACGTAAGGCGCCACGCTGCTCAGCTTCTCGCAGGTCTCCTCGAATTCGCGTTCCGGCCGCGACTGCCCGACCACGCCGGCTCCCGCGCGCAGCCACGCGCCCGCACCGGTCTGATAGACCGCCCGCAGCACCAGCGTCGCCTCCAGCGCGCCGTCCGGCGAAACCGTCACCACCGCACCGGAATACAGTCCACGCTGATCGTGGTCGAGCCGGAACACGGCGTCCACGCCGGCGGACTTCGGGATACCGGAGGCCGTCACCGACGGGAAGAGCATTTCCAGCGCCTCCCACGGGCTGCGGTCGGCGGCCAGCCGGCCCTGCACCGTCGAGGCCAGGTGCTGGACACTGCCGCGCTCGCGCACGGCCATGAAGTCGGAGACGACCGTGGTGTCCGGCTCGGCGACGGCCGCGATCTCGGCGAACGAGGTCTGCACGGAGATGGCGTGCTCGACAATCTCTTTCGGGTCGCCGACCAGTTCGGCGCGAGCGGCCCGATCGGCCTCGGCGCCGCGGCCGAAGGCGCGGGTACCGGCCAGCGGTTCGGTGGTGACCACCCGGTCGGCGTCCACGGCCGCCACCAGTTCCGGGCTGAATCCGGCCGCTTCCAGCCCGCCCAGCCGCAACAGGAACGAACGCGCGGGCGTGTTGTGCTCGCGGCCCAGCCGGTAGGTCGCCGGAATGTTCACGGCGAACGGCAGTTCCACCTTCCGCGACAGGATCACCTTCTGGTACTTCCCGGAGCGGATCTCGGCGACGCCGGTCGCGACCCGGTCCTGATAGCCGGTGGGGTCCACGGTGATATCCACGGCGTGGGATACCGGCAGCGCGCTGCCCTGCGCGGCCGTGATGAGCTCGTGGATATCGCCGGTCTCGGCCGGGGTGGCGCCCGATACTCGCACGCCGGACGCGTCGATCCGGACCTCGATACGCGGAATCATCAAGTGGGCCAGGGTGGCTCGCGGGTGCACGTGCCCGGTCGCGCCGAGCGACCAAGCGCAGAATTCGAAGCCGATCCAGCCGTAGGCCTGGCGGCCGTCCGAGGGCAGGCCGGCGAGGGCACGGTCGACGGCCTGGGCAGGTGAACCTGTCCACGGACCTGTGGTGACCGCTCCGTTCCAGGTCGTCCGTAGTTCGTGGGCGTCGAGTTCCACGCCGCCGAGGGGATCGGCGGCGAACACCCATTCCCCCGGGCGCTCGTAGACCACGTATTCACCGAAACGATCGGCCGCGGCCAGTGCGGACACCGCCGCCACCGGATCGCTGACGTACTCGCCCCAACGCTGCTCACCAGCGAGCCTTAGCCGTTCGTCCGTGGCCGACACCAGACCTCCAAGGTTATGCTTACCTAACTGCGTGCTGTGAGGTTAGCATTACCTTGCTCATGAGTGGGAGCGCGGCAAAGCGAGGTCGGTCACCCGGGCGCACACCGCGTTACCCAGGTCGTCGCGACACCGCATGCGAAACCCGCCGGGCGATCGGCGAATTGCGCGACCCGCCGACTCCACGCCCCCGTTTGGGCTTCAATGGGTTACGGCGTCTCATGCGCGGAGGAAACCACCATGCTCGATCACGACAGCCGGCTTCCCGAAGCCGCCATCACCGCACCGAGTTCGGTGGTCGCGCTCGTCGACGCCGCCTCCCGCGTCGAGCGCGAACTCATCGGCAACTGGCTCGCCGAAGGCGGCATCGCCCAGGAATTCGGCCTCACCGCCCCCGTCACCCAACTCGACCTCGACCCCGGCGCCGTCGGCGCCCGGCTGGTCGGACGCCACGACGATCCACTCGTGGTACCCGTCCGCGTGCTCTGGCTGCCACCCGAACGGGACGGCGTGCGGCGCACCACCTTCAGCGATCTGCTCACCCTCACCAACCCGCGCAAACCGCACCCGATCATGCAGCGGCGGCTCATCAACAAAGCGCCCGACCGGCACCTGGTACTCACCGGACAGCCCGCCCGGCTCAGCGAGCTGCGCGCCAACAATCCCGGATCCGCGGGCGCACCCGACGCTTTCGCGCGCGCCATCGTGCGCGCGGGCATCGTCGCCCTCGAACGCGCGGAACGCGCCGTCATCGGCGACCGCTACAAGGTGCCGCGACTGGTCGTCGAGGAAATCCTCGACTCACCCGAATTCCTGCGCCGGCTCGACGCCATCGCCGCCGACAGCGGCACACCCGCACGCGAGGTATACCGGCGCGCCGAAAAAGCGCTGCGCGAACTCGTCGCCGCCCAGAGCCGGCTGGTATCGGACCTGTTCACCCAGGCCATGCGGCCCGTACACGCCTCCACCTGGAAGGTCGACGCCGACGAGACCGGACTGGACCGGCTGCGCACCCTGAACCGGACCCACCCGCTCGTCTTCCTGCCGTCACACCGGTCCTATGTGGACGCCTTCGTCCTCGGAGACATCCTCGCGCGCAACGACTTCCCGCCCAACCACGTGGTCGGCGGGGCCAACCTCAAATTCTGGCCCCTCGGGCCCATCGCCCGCCGCACCGGCACCGTCTTCATCCGCCGCAGCTTCGGCGACGACGAGGTCTACAAGGCCGTCGTCGAGGAATACTTCGCCTACCTGCTGGCCAAACGCTTCAACCTGGAGTGGTACTTCGAAGGCGGGCGCACCCGCACCGGCAAACTGCGGCCGCCACGCTACGGACTGCTGAACTACCTTGCCGCGGCACTGCGTTCGGCCCGCATCGACGACGTCATGCTGGTACCCGTATCCATCACCTACGAACGGCTCAACGAGATCGGCGCCATCGCCGACGAACAGACCGGCGGCAGCAAGCAGGCCGAAGGACTCACCTGGCTCGCCAGTTACGTACGCAACCAACAGCATTCGGCCGGACACGTGTACGTGCGCTTCGGTCAGCCACTCTCGGCGCGGGAGCGGCTGACCGCGCTCGGCGACCCGCTGCACGCCGCCGGCACCCCGGAATCCACCGGGGAGACCGGCGAGCCCGCGGAGACGACCGACGCCGAGCACCTGGCCGTGCAGCGCCTCGCCTTCGAGGTCGCGGTCGGCATCAATGCCGTCACCCCGATCACCGTCAACGCCCTCACCACCCTCGTCCTGCTCGGTGTGCACGAACGCGCCCTCACCCGCGGCGAATTGCGCACCGCCATCGCACCCGTGCTCGGCTACATCGAGAACCGGGATCTGCCGCGCGGTGAACTCGACACCCTGCGCGACGATCACGGGCTCGCGGTGGTGCTCGAACAGCTGGCCGTGGCCAAGGTCGTGACCGTGTATCGCGGTGGGCTGGAACCGATCTACTCCATCAATCCCGGCGCCCATCTCGAGGCCGCGTTCTATCGCAACAGCGCCGTGCACTGGTTCGTCAATCGCGCCATTCTCGAACTCGCCATCCTCACCGCCGTCGAAGCGCCCGAGGGCGATCAGCTGCGGGTCGGCTGGGAGGCCGCGTATCGGCTGCGGGATCTGCTCAAATTCGAGTTCTTCTTCCCCGAACGCGCCGAATTCACCAGTCAGCTGACCACGGAAATGCTGCTGGTGGACCCGGATTGGCATCGCCGCACCGCCGCCGGCACCGTCGGCGCCGACATCCTGGCGCGACTCGCGGAATCCGGCTTCATCATGGCGCACCGCGTCCTGCGCTCCTTCTTCGACGCCCAGCTGGTGGTCGCCGAACGCCTCGCCGCCCGCGATCCGTCGCTGCCCGTCGACAAGAAGGCGTTCGGTGACGAATGCCTGCTCGTCGGCAAACAGATGCTGCTGCAACAACGCTTGCACAGCCCCGAATCGGTGTCCTCCGAATTGTTCGGCAGCGCCGTCAAACTCGCCGACAACCACGGCCTGCTCACCCCCGCCGCCGACCCCGCCGACCTGGCCGCCCGCCGCAGCCACTTCGCCGCGGAACTGCGCGCCATCGGCGGGCGCATCTCCCGCGCCGCCACCCTCGACCCGTCCAACCGGATGGAAGCACTGTGACACACCGGACATCGGAGGGCGCCCTACCCGCGCGGCCGATCCGGGCTCTCGGCGACAGCGAGCTCGACACCGCCGTCGACGCCATCCGCACCGGACCTCAGGGACCGCACGTCGCCGCCGTCTTCGACTTCGGCGGCACCGTCGTCGGCGGCTTCAACCCGCCACCACTACTGCACCGGATGCTGCGCCGCGACAGTCAGCGCGCGCTCACCGCCACCCTGCTCGGCAGCATCCGCGGCGCCCGCAGCGCCGGCGAATACGAACGCTTCCTGCAGCACGCCATGTACAACTGGGCCGGCGTACCCGAGAGCGAACTCGAGCAACTCGGCGCGGACCTGTTCCGGCGCAGCGTATACGGGCACATCTACCCGGAGGCCTGGCGGCTGGTGCGCGAACACGAGGCCGCCGGGCACACCCTGGTACTGGTCAGCTCCGTGACCCGCTACCAGGTGCAACCGGTCGCCGACGAACTCGGGATCCCGCACGTGCTGTGCACCACCATGGCCGTACAGGACGGACTGCTCACCGGGCACGTGGCCGGGAAACCACTGTGGCGCAACGGCAAGGCCGACGCCGTGCGCCGGTTCGCGAGCACCCACGACATCGACCTCGCCCAGAGCTGGATCTACGCCGACAGCGCCGCGGACCTGCCACTGCTGCAGCTCGCCGGACGGCCCACCGCCGTCAACCCCGACCCGCGGGTGGCCCTCGAAGCCGCCGAGAAGGATTGGCCGATCCTGCATTTCCGGCCCCGTCGGTCACCCCGGGCCACCGACTACGCGCGCACCCTCGGCGGGTTCGCCGGACTACTCGGCGGGGCGCTCTTCGGGGTCGCCGCCAAGGCACATACGAAACAACGGCGGCAGATGGCGGATTCGATGCTCGTCCGCGCGGCGGGATCCACGCTCGCCGGCAGCCGGGTGAAAGTGCGGGTCGCCGGAGCCGAGCACGCGCGCTCCCCGCGCCCGGCCGTGTTCATCTTCAATCATCAGAGCCAGTTCGACATCATCGTGCTCGCCGAGGTGCTCGGCGCCGGCATCACCGGGGTGGCCAAGCAGGAGGTGACGAAGAATCCGATCTTCGGACCGCTCATGCGGTTCGTCGAAGTCACCTTCATCGACCGCGCGAACACGGTCGCCGCCAAGGCCGCACTCGAACCCGTCGTCGAAACCCTGCGCGGCGGACTGTCCGTCGTGATCGCGCCCGAGGGCACCCGATCGATGACACCGCGCCTCGGCCCGTTCAAGAAGGGCGCCTTCCATATCGCCATTCAGGCGGGCGTGCCGATCATCCCGGTCGTCATCCGCAATGCGGGCGAAATCTCGTGGCGCAATTCGGCCGTCGTGCGCAAAGGCGTCGTCGACGTGGCGGTACTACCGCCCATCGAGGTGAGCAGCTGGGACCCGGCCCATATGGACGCGGACGTCGAACGGGTCCGGCAACTGTTCGTCGAAACCCTGCTGAACTGGCCCGAAAGTTAAACCGAGCGGCCGAACAACAGCTTCCACGGCATCGCGGCCGATTCCAGCTGCACCTTCAGGGTCATCTTCGACGCGCCCTTGGTGCGCTCCTCGAACCGGATCGGGACCTCCGCGATCGCGATGCCCTTCTTCACCGTCCGGTAGTTCATCTCCACCTGGAACGAGTACCCGTTGCTCTTGATGGAGGACACGTCGATGGCGCGCAGCGTATCCGCCTTCCACGCCTTGAAACCGGCGGTGGCGTCCTTCACACCGAGGCGCAGGATCAGGTTCACGTAGAAGTTGGCCCAGGCGGACAACGCCTTCCGATGCCACTTCCACTCCTCGGCGGTGGAACCACCCGGCACATAACGGGATCCGAGCACCACACCGGCGCCACTGGTCTCCAGCTTCTCCAGCATGGCCGGAATGACCTCCGCCGGATGCGACAGGTCGGCATCCATCTGGATCACCACGTCCGCACCCTCGTCGAGCGCCTCGGTGATGCCCGCGATGTACGCGCGGCCCAGGCCGTCCTTCTCCGTGCGGTGCAGCACGCTCACCACGTTCGGCAGGTCGGCGGCCAGCTTGTCGGCCACCTCGCCCGTACCGTCCGGGGAGTTGTCGTCCACGACCAGCACGTGCAGGTCGGCCACCGGTAGCGCGGTCAGCCGCTCCACCGCCACCGGCAGGTTCTCCCGCTCGTTGTAGGTCGGCACCACCACGGTGACCTTCAAGGCTTTGCCCTCCCGCTTGGACGATTTCTGCTCAAGAAACCGTACTCGATGTCCCTGAGTGGCTCGTGAGCGCACCGGAAGGCGCGTCCTCCCCCGCCGGCCCGGTGTCAATCCTCGGCGTCATCCGCACGCCGATTCCGTTCCCGCACAATATCCAATGCCCGCTCCGCTGTCGCGCGGTCCGGATAGGGCCCCATCCGATCCGCGAACCAGCACCGCTTCCCCTGCTCCGCCCGATGATGTTTCAGGCAGTAGTACCACTGCTCATCAGCCATGAATCCAGCATGGCACCAAGATCACCGATCGGTGTCGACCTTGGGCACGAAACCGACGGGCCACACGGTGTCCGCGTCGAACGCCACGAATGCGAAGTCCGCCCCTCCCCATTCGTTGTCCATCGAGGTCCGCTGCGCTTTTGCCGGGTCACCGGTGTCGACCGAGAGTATGGCGCCGCCATTGGGACCGTGCGGCATATCGAAGAACGCGCCACGCGCGTCGGCATTCGAGAAGTCCGCGCCTTCGAGGCCGGCCGCCGCCAGGCTCGCGTGCCTGAGGTCCGCCCCGCTCACGTCTGCCCCGGTCAGCCGGGCATTCAGCAAGGCCGCGGTCTGCAGGCTCGCATCCGCCAACTTGCTGCCCGTCAGGTCCGCGTTCGCCAGGTCCGCCGTAGTCAGATCGGCGCGGTTCAGCTTCGCCCCACGCAGATTCGCGCCGTTCAGATCGGCTTTCACCAGACAGGTGTTCGACAGATCGATCTGCTCGGCGCCCTTCGTATCGCGACGCCCGATGACGGTCAGCACCGCTTGCACGTCGGTCGCCGGAGCCGAACTTCGGTCGGCCCCGCCGCATCCGGGCCCACTCGGTGCGTGCGTCCGGACGAAAGCGCTCAGCACCGCGAAGATCGACGGTCGGTCCGCCGGTGAATCGCTCGCGAGTCGTTCGAGCAGATAGATGCCGCCCAATCGTATTTCCAGACTGTTGTTGCCGAGCTCCTCGACCGCCTTCGCGTACCGGTCGGTCACTGCCGTTTGCCGCGCCAGCGCGTACTGATCATTGGTCGCGTGCAACGACTGACTCGTGAACCAGAGCGCCCCCACCGCCGCGATGGTCGTCGCCATGGCCGCCATCTTCGCCCAGCCACCCCACCCAACCACCGCACGGCCGGCGCGGTGCAACCGGGTCCGGGCAGTGTCCGGACGCCTGAGTGAATGAATCCGATTCGGACGCCGCCGTGCGCCGCCCGCCCCCCGACGAGATTTCACCGCCCGATGATCCCGCCGAACTCCTTGTGGCGCTACATATTTTCGGAGTGGCCCCGGAAACGCGAAATCCCCCCGGGGATACCGGGGGGATCGTCGTGGTGGCCAAGGCCGGGATCGAACCGGCGACCTTCCGCTTTTCAGGCGGACGCTCGTACCAACTGAGCTACCTGGCCGTAGGCACCCGATTCGAATGCCGAGCTTGTACTTGCGACCCTGACGGGACTCGAACCCGCGACCTCCGCCGTGACAGGGCGGCGCGCTAACCAACTGCGCCACAGGGCCTTGCTGCTCCACACCAGTGATGTTGCCATCGCTGGTACCCCCTACGGGATTCGAACCCGCGCTACCGCCTTGAAAGGGCGGCGTCCTAGGCCGCTAGACGAAGGGGGCCCGCCGGATTTCTCCGGACCGTTTGCTCAACGGCTTCCGTTGGGAGCGGAGATAGCTTATGACAGCATCCGCGTTAATCCCAAATCTGCTGGTCACAGTCCCAAATTGAGATCTTCCAGGCGTGCGGACGTGCGCCAGCCCACCCGGCGGAATTCTTCACTCCACTCGGGAGTGCCGACGGCCTCGACCATCATCTCGAGCGCCTCCGTGAACCGGGAACGCAGATCCGTGGGACCACCCAGCACATCGGCGATGTAGCGCTGGCCCGCCAGCGCCGCCGCCAGGGTGCGGGTGAACCGGTCCGGATCGGTGTCCGGTCGCAACTGCTTGTGTTCCGTCGCCCGGACCGTCAGCAGCCGGATGGCGCGGCCGAGAATGCGGCCACCGCCGGCTTGGATGTCGCGATAGAACTCCGGCTCGATGATGAGCCGGAACTCCGCCTGGATGATGATGTCGTTCTCCAGGCGCAGCGCGATCTCGTCGATCATGCCGTGCAGGACATCCAGTGGCCCGAGATCTGTTCGGGCAAGCCATCTTTCCGTTGAGGCGCGATAGCGGTCGACCGCTGCCTCCAGCACCGCGCGTGCCAGATCCTCCTTCGAATCGAAGTGAAAGTACATGGCGCCCTTGGTCGCCCGTGAACCTTCCAATATGCGGTTGAGCGATGCAGCGGCATAGCCGCTCTTCCCGAACTCAACGGCGGCGGACCTGATGATCGCCGCGCGTGTCCGGCGGGCCCGCTCTTGCTGCCGTGCCATGCTCGAAACGCCTCCGAAGCTAGCTACCGTCGCGGATCGGTTACGAGAACTGTCCCCGACGCAAAGTTACGTGTCTTTCAAATACTTCAGAACGGGCTCTTGCCCGAATTACCAAACTTTTGGTACGAAAAAGCGCGAAAAACTTGAAACACACCAACTGGTATAGTTTTCCCGCCCGGGTGCACCACGAGGGGTGCGCACTCGGGCGCAGTTGTCTCGGTCCGCCTCCCGCAACCTCGATCGGTTCGAGTCGCGATCGGCCAGACCGGTCGCGACACGTTCGGGCACATCAACGATAGGCCGAATCCCGTGCCGCCGGGGCAATCCCGGTTCTTCGGGAATTCACCAGTCGGTCACCGTACCCGTAATGCACACCCCGCGTGAGGTGTACCGGAAAGTCAGTTAGCCAGTGCACCCCCTGACGTTAATCGCAAATTCCCAGTTACCAGCTGGGCGATTGGTCCGAAAGGACGAATTCGCCCATATCCCACGGGCGTTCGCCACAGGTTCGAAACATGCCCGAAACGTGTCCGCGCATGCGGCATCACCGTGCGTCCGGCGCCCCCGCACCGGCATCGGCTGTCGCCGTTCTCCTCCCCCTACACCAAAATGCTTGCCACGCATCACCATTGGATGATATTCACACCTTGCCTCAACGAAACAAACTGAGTGGCAACACGATTGCAGAACCCGGGATGACCCCCCGACCTCAGCGGGCGCTTACCTCCGGATGCACCGTCCGGCACCCACACTCCCACCCCGGACGCATCCGTGTTGGACGCTACCGACCCCCCGGTTTTATCCACTGGCGTGCCCCACCGACCGGTCCGCACCCTCACAGCGCCTCATCGTCCCCCCGATTGCAACGACCGACACCCCTATGCCGCGCCGATCGGCACAGGCGGTCACCGGATCGGCACAGGCGGTCAGCCGGGCATCGCACAAACCGTCAACCGGGCCTGCCGCCGCCGATCATCGGGGCCGCCCGGCCGCCGACACCCCGGGCACGCCCGGACCCCACCCGTGTCAACCCCATTGACCTGCACAAACATCGAGCCATCCAGCACAATGGGATACTCATTTAACAGTTGCGCGGTCGGCACCGTAAACTGTCGTCCCGCGCCCCTATAGCTCAGTTGGTAGAGCTACGGACTTTTAATCCGCAGGTCCCAGGTTCGAGCCCTGGTGGGGGCACAGCGCGCTCCGGTCCAGGAGTACGGAGAGGGGCCCGGAATCATACTCCGGGCCCCTCGCCACATCTGCGAATCTGTAGCAATCTGTCCGGATTTCACCTACCGTGACCTGAGTAGAGCTATTCCCGGGATCCATCACCACAGGCGGAGTTCATGACTTCCTTCGATGACCTGCTCTCCAACGTTCCGGTCGCCCAGATTGCCGAGAAGCTCGGCGTCGACGAGGCGACGGCGAAAACCGCCATCACCGCGGCCGTCCCGGTCCTACTGGGCGGTCTGCAGGCAAAAGCCAGCAACCCCGAGGCAGCCGCGGATATCGAGGGCGCGATCGCCAAACAGCCCGCCGGCCTGCTCGACGGCGGTGTCGACATGAACCAGGTCGACACCGGTCACGGTAGCCAGATCGTCGATCAGACCTTCGGCACCGAGAAGAACACCGTCATGAGCGCCCTCGGCAATGTCGGCGGCAATGCCATCAGCCAGGACCTCATGTCCAAGCTGCTCCCCATGCTCGCCCCCATCGTTCTCGCCTATCTTGGTAAGAAGGCATTGGGTGGAGGCGGCGGCGCGGCCGCGGAATCCGGTGCCGGAGGCGGCATCGGGGACATCCTCGGCAGCCTGCTCGGCGGCGCCACCGGAGGTAAGAGCGGTGGCGGACTGGGCGACATCCTGGGCAAGGCCGTCGGCCAGAACGCGGGCAACGTGCTCGGCAATGTGCTGGGCGGACTACTCGGCAAAAAGTGAAATCTCCAGTGGAGCACCGGAGTCCGGTGCGCGGCTAACGAACTGCGGTCCACGGCGATACACACAAGCCGTGGGCCGCTCTTCTTATGACATCTCTCACTGGCCCCGCAATGGCGCACGGATGAGTTTCACATCACCATACGGTGACGTAAGGTATGGGCCGCGGCGGCAGGCCAGCGAGGGTACAACCGCTACACGTTCGACACGAAGGGCACATATATGGCAAGGGATCTGACTCAACTCGAGCTACTGGCGGAGTTGGAGCCGGTTGCCGAGGAGAATGTCAACCGCCACCTCTCCCTGGCCAAGGAATGGCACCCGCACGACTACGTGCCGTGGGACGAAGGCCGCAACTTCGCGGCCATGGGCGGCATCGACTGGGACCCCTCCCAATCGCGGCTGAGCGAGCTGGCCAAGGCGGCCATGATCACCAACCTCCTCACCGAGGACAACCTGCCCTCCTACCACCGTGAAATCGCGGAGAACTTCTCGCAGGACGGCGCGTGGGGCACCTGGGTCGGCCGGTGGACGGCCGAGGAGAACCGGCACGGCATCGTGATGCGCGACTACCTGGTCGTGACCCGCGGCGTCGACCCGGTCGCGCTCGAAGAAGCGCGCATGATCCACATGACCAACGGATTCGCCTCCCCCACCGAGGCGGACGCCGGCTTCCTGCACTCGGTCGCCTACGTGACCTTCCAGGAACTCGCCACCCGGGTCTCGCACCGCAACACCGGCAAGGTGTGCGACGACCCCATCGCCGACCGCATGCTGCAGCGCATCGCCGCCGACGAGAACCTGCACATGATCTTCTACCGCAACATGTGCGGCGCGGCCCTGGACCTGAGCCCCGACCAGGCCCTCGACGCCATCACCCTCATCCTGGAGAACTTCCAGATGCCGGGCGCGGGCATGCCCAACTTCCGCCGCAACGGCGTACTGATGGCCAAGCACGGCATCTACGACCTCCGCCAGCACCTGGAGGAAGTGGTCCTGCCCGTGCTCAAGAAGTGGAACATCTTCGAGCGCACCGACTTCACCGCCCGCGGCGAGGAAACTCGCGAGCGGCTCGGCCTCTTCCTGGAGAAGCTGAGCAAGGACGTCGACAAGTTCGAGGAGCAGCGCGACCGCATGCTGGCCCGCGAGGCCGCCAAGCGCGAGAAGGACCTCGCCGCCGCGTCGGCGCACTGATCGCACCCCGCAGCGCGAGCCCCGATCGAACACGAAACCCCCGGACGGCCCGGTGACCGCGTGTCACCGGGCCGTTCCGCGCGTGCCACCGGAACCCGCGTGGAAGTGCCCGCCCGCGGCCATAATTCCCAGGTGCGAGCGCCACTCACAGCATTCTGTCGGCTCCGGCACAGGCCGGCCCAGCACTGGTGATCGACCATGGAGAAATGAGCCTCGAGTTGCGGGATCCGGAAGGATCAGGCGCGCATGCCTTCTCGCGGTCCGGTGACCAGGACCGGGCCGCGCAGTCCGCGCGCGCCGCGACCGAGACCGAACCGGTGGTGCTGCTGCACGGTCAGCCAGGAGATCGATCCGACTGGGATCTGGTGCTGCCCCGGCTGCCCGGCAGCGTCGGCGCACTCGCCTGGGACCGGCCCGGCTACGGCGCCAACCACCGGCCCGCCGGATCCATCGAGGACAATGCCCGCTGGCTGCTCGACTCCCTCGACCGGGCGGGCATCGAGCGCGCGGTGCTGGCCGGGCACTCGTACGGCGGCGGCGTCGCACTCGCCGCCGCGGCCCTCGCCCCGGAACGCGTCCGCGGCCTGGTCCTGGTGGCCAGTGTCGGGCCGCACTGCCTGAACCCGCTGGACGAACTGCTGGCCCTGCCCGTCGCCGGGCCCGCACTGTCCCTGACCGCCTGGTCACTGCTGCCCTGGCTGGCACGGAAGGGCCTGGACCACAACCGATCCGAAACCCGCACCGCGCCGGAGTACTGGCAGTTGCTGGCCGGCGTGCACCACGAGCACGGACCGGTCTGGCGCAGCTTCCTCGTCGAACAGCGGGCGCTGCTGCACGAACTCGGCAGCTGGACAGACAAACTCGCGCAGATTCGCGTCCCGGCATTGATCCTGGCCGATCCGGCCGATAAAGTCGTGCCGATTTCCACGGCCTACGCCCTGCGCGACGGATTACCCGAAGCGCGACTCGAATTGGTCGAGGGCGGCGGTCACCATCTGCCGCGGCGGGTACCCGACGTGGTGGCGGCCCGGATAGGCGCCTTTGTCGACTCGTTGGAGTGAACCCATGCGTGGCACCATCATCGCTGTTCGCGACCGCGCGCTCACGCAGCTCCAGCACGAGCGCGCCCCGCTCGCGCCGCGGCCGATCCCGCTGCAGCAGCGGCTGTGGCGGCAGGTCGCGGGCGAGGTGCGCTGGTCGTTCACGCCACCCGCGCTCTGGCTGGAGGGCATCGCCTTCAATGTGGTGCTCTCCGGGCTGTATCTGCTGATCTCACCGCTCACCCTGCACAAGCACGGGTGGGTGGTCATCATCGGCGTCTACTTCGCGACCTTCGTGCTGGCCGACGTCACCACCACCAATGTGCTCGGCGTCGATACCGCGCGGGTACGGCTGAGCCTGGGCGAGGGGCTGCCGATGTGGCGGATCCTGCTGGTCAAGAATCTGTCCCTGCTGGTGATCGTGGGTGTGCCGACGCTGGCGGCCACGGCGATCATCACCGCGGCGACGACCAGGCATTCGCTGCACGCCATCGCCATCACGGTGCCCGATGTCGCGCTGCCGATCCTGGCCTGGCTGGGCGTGGGCAATCTGGTGTCGGCGCTGCTCGCCGTGCAGCCCCGATCGCTCATGCGGCGCTGGCAGGAACGCCGGCAGTGGCGGACGACGCTCCCCTGGGTCACCCACCTCGGACTGCCCTATGCGCTCTACTACTTCGTCGCCCCCATCGACGGCCAGCAGCGCGGCATTCTCGGCTACCACCTGGGCCGGAGCATGCCGGCCGACTTCCGGGCGCTGATCCATCTCGGCGTCGGGCTGACCGTCTGGGCGATCGGCACGGTCCTCGCGGTCTGGTTCATGCGGTGGCGCGGGTTGCGCATCCTGTGAACGACGCGGTCTGTGAGCGGGGCCATACCGGCGGGCATGTGGGACAGGGCACTTCCGCGCGGATGAGACACTGGACGACGTGACGACGTCGCTCGAAGCCCCCAAGACCGCCCTGCGGATCGGCCCGTACCCGGTCGACCCGGCGGTCGTGCTGGCTCCGATGGCCGGCATCACCAATGTCGCCTTCCGGCGGCTGTGCCGCGAATTCGGCAGCAGCACCTCGATTTACGTATGCGAGATGATCACCGCGCGGGCGGTGGTCGAGCGCAATGAGAAGACGCTGCACATGATGTCCTTCGGGCCCGACGAGTCACCGCGGTCCATGCAGCTGTACGGCGTCGACCCGAAGACGCTGGGCGAGGCCGTGCGCATCATCGTCGGCGAGGGCTGGGCCGACCACATCGACATGAACCTGGGCTGCCCGGTCCGGAAGGTCACCCGGCTCGGCGGCGGGTCCGCGCTGCCGTACAAGCGGCGGCTGTTCGCCAATATCGTGCGCGAGATGGTGGCGGCGGCCGGCGAGGTCCCGGTCACCTTCAAGTTCCGCATCGGCATCGACGACGAGCACCACACCTACCTGGACACCGGCCGCATCGCCGAGGCCGAGGGCGCCGCCGCGGTCTCACTGCACGCGCGCACCGCGGAGCAGCTGTACTCCGGCCAGGCCGACTGGACCGCCATCGCCCGTCTGAAGGAAGCCGTCACCAGCATTCCGGTGCTCGGCAACGGCGATATCTTCAGTGCCGACGACGCCCTCCGCATGATCGCCGAAACCGGTTGCGACGGAGTCGTTGTGGGCCGCGGCTGCCTCGGCCGCCCCTGGCTCTTCGCCGAACTCTCCGCGGCCCTGCGCGGCGAGCCCATTCCCGCCGGCCCCACCCTCGGCAAGGTCGGCGAGATCCTGCACCGGCACGCCGCCCTGCTCGTCGAACACGACGGCGCCGACAAGGCCATGCGCGATATCCGCAAGCACATGGCCTGGTACCTCATGGGCTTCCCGGTCGGCTCGGCCCTCCGCCGCCAATTCGCCACTGTCACCGGCCTCGACCAGATCGCCGACCTGGTGGCCCAGCTCGACCCCGAGATCCCCTTCCCCACCGACGCCCTCGGCCCCCGCGGCCGCCAGGGCTCCCCCCAGGCCAAGGTCGCCCTCCCCGACGGCTGGCTCGACGACCCGGAGGACGACACCGTCCCCGCGGCCGCCGATGTCATGCACAGCGGCGGGTAACCGGCGCCCGGCCTCGCCGCCGATTGTGACCGTAGGTTCCGCGGTGGGACGGGGTCGCCCTGGCACACTTCTCTCTGCACTACCTGCGGTGGACGGTTGCCCGAGTGGTTCGTCGTGGCGAAATCGTTATCATGACGGCGGCATCTAGAGCGAAGAGAGGTTCTTTGGTGGGTGACGATCGGTATGGGCGGACGCCGCGCCCCGGTGGTCGCGCCCCCTGGGAGCGCTTCCCCGCGGACGAGGATGCTCAGGCCCCGGCCGAGCCGCCTGCCCTCGAAAACTCCGGTGGCCCTGTGGATCGGCCCACGGTGGGTAGTGCGCCGTTGTATCGGCCGGTGCCCGCGATGCCGTCCGGGGCGGGAGGTATTCCGCGAGCGGAGATCGCGGAAAACGCTGCGGAACAGGACAATACACCGAAAACGGTGCACTCCAGTACATTTCGGGCAGCCGAAGGCGGGGCCGGAGTACGGGCCACCGGATCGCCCGCCGATCCCGTCACCGAAGAACTACCGGTGGTCAGCGGCGAACTACCGGCGGTAACCGGCGGGCAGGCAAGCACCCCGGCTCCGATCGAGGTGGCGCCGACGGTGACCGAAGCCGTCGCCGCCGCGCTACCCGCGACCCGCGGGAAGTTCCTGCTGACGCGCCGGGTCGGCTCACCCGCCGACTACCCGACCACCGCGCTGCCGTCGCCGGTCGGTGGCCTGCCGCTCACCAAGCCGATGCTCAACCGGCGCAAGCGGAATCGCCGGATCCAGCTGGCCGGGCGCAGTGCGCTGGTGGTTTTCGCGGTGGTCGCGCTGCTCATCACCGGCGGCGGCTGGAGTTACCTGCGCGCGAAGGACAGCAACTTCCAGCAGGTCTCCGCGCTCGACGACAACTCCACCGACGTGGTCGACGCCGACGGCCAGAACGGTGACGAGAACTTCCTGCTCGTCGGCACCGACACCCGCGCCGGCGTGAACGGCAGCCTGGGCGCGGGCACCACCGACGATGCCGAGGGCGCCCGATCCGACACCGTCATGCTGGTCAATATTCCGGCCAGCCGGGCGCGCGTGGTCGCCGTCTCCTTCCCCCGCGACCTCGACGTGTCCCGCCCGGTCTGTGAGGGCTGGGACAACGAGAAGGCCGCCTACACCGGCGCGAACTACCCGGCCGCCATCGGCGACAAGCTGAACGCAACGTACGCCCTCGGCGGGCCCAAATGCCTGACCAAGGTGATCACCAAGCTCTCCGGCCTGAAGATCAACCATTTCATCGGCATCGATTTCGCCGGCTTCGAATCCATGGTGAACGTGGTCGGCGGTGTCGAGGTGTGCAGCAGCAAACCGCTCGTCGACGAGATCCTCGGCACCGTCCTCACCGATCCGGGCAAGCAGGTGGTGGATGGTGGCACCGCGCTGAATTACGTTCGCGCACGCCATGTCTACGGTGAGGAACGCAGCGACTACGACCGCATCAACCGGCAGCAGCGCTTCCTGTCGTCACTGCTGCGCGGTGCGCTGTCCAACAAGGTGCTGCTCGATCCGGGCAAGCTGAACGGGTTCATCGACGCCTTCGCGCAGCACTCGTTCATGGACAATGTGAATACGAAAGACCTGCTGACACTGGGTCGTTCGCTGCAGAAGATGCAGGCCGGCAATATCACCTTCCTGACCACGCCGACCGCCGGAACCACCTCGTACGGCAATGAGATTCCGCGCGAATCCGATATCAAGGCCATCTTCCGGGCCGTCATCGACGATCAGCCGCTGCCCGGCGAGACGCAGACCGCGACCACCGCCACCACCGAAACTCCCACGGAGCAGCCGAAACCCGTGGCCGTCGACCCGAGCACGGTGTCGGTGCAGGTCTCCAACGGCTCGGGGCAGGCCGGGGTCGCGGCCACCACCGCCACCAAACTGTCCAATCAGGGTTTCCAGATCTACAGCACCGGCAACTACACCGACGGCACCTCGCCCCGCACGAAGGTCCGCTACTCGAGCGGTCACGAGGCCGAGGCGGGCACCGTGGCGAGCGCGGTGCCGGGCGCGGTGCTGGAACCGGCGAGTGGGCTGGGCAGCATTATCGAAGTGGTCGCCGGCACCGACTTCGCGGGCACCGTGCAGGCGCCCACCGCGTTCGGTCGGCAACTGCCCGACACGCCGATGGACGCGGGTGGTCCGAGTGCGGCTCCGGTCACCTTGCCGGCCGATCTGGAACACGTCAACGCGGCAGACGACCTGTGTAAGTAGGGTGCCGCCGCACCCGGGCGGAACTGCGGCGACGACACCGGGACCGACCGGCACCGATGGTTCACCCACCGTTGGTGACTTGGTCAGCGGCTGTCGCTAATGTCTTGACTCATGCGTGTCATCTACAACGAACAAATGGCCGAACTCGCCGATCTGCTCGGCGGCATGGCCGGGCTCGCCGGATCGGCGATGGAGCGGGCGACCCAGTCGCTGCTCGACGCCGATCTCGAGCTCGCGGAGCAGGTGATCACCGAATACGACCGCATTGCCGAGATGATTCAGCTGGCCGAGGAGAAGGCCTTCGCGCTGCTGGCCCTGCAGGCCCCCGTCGCCGGCGATCTGCGGCAGGTGGTCAGCGCCATCCAGATCGTCGCCGACGTGAACCGGATGGGCGTGCTCGCCCTGCACGTCGCGAAGATGACGCGCCGCCGGTTCCCGAATCACGCCGTGCCGGAAGCGGTCAACAGCTACCTCGCCGAAATGGGCCGGGTCGCCGTCAAGATGGGCGCCACCGCCAAGGAAGTCCTGGAGACCCGGGACCCCGAGCGGGCCGCCAAGCTCACCGATGACGACGAGGCGATGGACGACCTGCGCAAGCACCTGTTCACGCTGATCATGGACCGCGACTGGCAGTTCGGCGTGGCCGCGGCCGTCGACGTGGCGCTGCTGGGCCGCTACTACGAGCGCTTCGCCGACCACGCCGTCGAGATCGGCCGCCGCGTGGTCTTCCTGGTCACGGGCGTCCTGCCCCCCGACCCGGACTCGGAAAAAGAGTCGATCTGATCTCTCCGGCGCCCACTCAGGGGTAAACCCCTGAAACCCCATCAGGCGCAAGACCAGGCGCCCGCACGGCACGGTGCGGGCGCCTGGTCGTATCAGCCCTCGGAATCCGCTGCGGCGGGTTCCTTTTCGCGCCAGGCGAGCAGCATCGACTGTCCGCCCTCCGGCCGCCAGGGCAGGGCGACCGCGACGATCAGGGCGCAGACGACCAGCGCGCCGACCGCGACGAACGACGCGGATTGTGAACCCTGTAGCGCCGCAACCTTCATCGCGTGGATCAGATCCGCCTTCGCCGAGGCCAGGAACGGATTGACCGGCGCCTTGACGATCTGAATCACGCTGATCGGCGTATTGCTCGCCAGATCCTTCTGTTTCGCGGTCATGATCGCCTCAGGAATGCTCCCGATCCGGCTCGCGATCCGATGCGAGTAGACCGAGGTCATGATGGATCCGAGCACCGCGACCCCGAGCGCGCCGCCGACCTCGCGGGTGGTGTCGTTCACCGCGGAACCTGCGCCGGCCTCTTCCAACGGCACTGAGCCCATGATGGATTCGGTGGCCGGTCCCTGCACCACGGCGAAGCCCAGACCCATCAGGATCATCGAGATCACCACCGGTCCCACGTACGGGGTGTCGACCTTCACCTGCCCGGCGATGAACATGGCGACGGCCAGGATGAGCAGGCCGGACACCACCATGGCCGTGGTGCCGAGCCGCTGCGCCGCCATGGTCGCGAGGGGTGCGAAGAAGCCGACCGCCACCGCGAAAGGCAGTGAGTGCAGCCCGAATTGGAGCGGGCTCAGCTCCTTCACACCCTGGAAGTACTGGGTGATCAGGAACAGGAAGCCGAAGGCGCTGAAGTAGGAGACGGTGATCGCCAGCGAGGGCAGTGCGAAGCGCCGGATGCGGAACAGGTTCATGTTCAGCACCGGGGTGCGCACCCGCAGTTCCCAGGCCACGAACACCGACAGCAGCACTATCGAAAGCACGTATCCGGCGAGGCTTTCCGTGGACAGCCACCCGTGCTTGGGGGCTTCGATAATGCTCCACACCAGCGTGGTGACGCCCGCCAGGGAGAGCACGATGCCGATACGGTCGAGCCGATCCACGTGGTCCGCACGGGATTCCGGCACGGTGATCAGGACCGCGGCGACGGCCACGACGGCCACCGGGACATTGATCCAGAACACCGAATGCCAGGAGAAGTACTCCAGCAGCCAGCCGCCGATGGTCGGCCCGATGGCGATGGCGATGCCGGCCATGGCGGTCCAGAGTGCGATGGCGGCGGCGCGTTCCCGCGGTTTGGTGAAGATATTGGTGATGAGGGCCAGCGTGGCCGGGAAGACGACGGCCGCGAACACGCCCATGCCGGCGCGGGCGGCGATGACCTGGCCGAGTCCGGAGGACAGTGCGCCGGCCGCGGACATGACGGCGACGCCGGTGAGGCCGATGATCATGAAGAGCCGCCGCCCGTAGCGGTCGCCGAGGTGTCCCATGGCGAGCAACAGGCCGGAGAACGCCAGGGTGAACGCGTCCACGATCCACTGCAGGCCGCTCATATCGGCTTCCAGCTGCACCGCCATGGACGGCAGTGCGACGTTGACGAGTGTGTTGTCCAGTACCACAAGCAGTTCCGCGAGGCAGATGGCGACCAGGGCCGCCATCTTCCCGCGTTGCGACAGCGTCGCCACCGTCTGTCCGGATCCCCGGATCGCCGTTGACACCGTCATCCGACACCTCCCTACTAAACCGATCGGTTTACCCAGTGAAGGTCAGGCTATCTGTAACTGACGGTGTCACACAATCATGCTGTGGTCGTATGACGCAGGACACACTCGACGCAGGTCAGTGCAGGTCGCGGAACACGCGGTAGAGCGAGGCCTTGTCCTCGAACCCGATACCCGGCGACTCCGTCAACTGCAGCCGGCTGTGCCGGATCACCGCGTCATCGGCGAAACCGCCGGTCGGCTGGAACTCCCCCGGATACGACTCGTTGCCACCCAGCCGCAGCGCCGCGGCGATATGCAGCGAGAACTGATGCCCGCCGTGCGGAATACACCGCCGCGACGACCAGCCGTGCGCACGCAGCATCTCCTGAATGCGGAAATACTCCACCAGGCCGTACCCGAGCACCGGATCGAACTGCAGGTAATCCCGGTCCGGCCGCATCCCGCCGTAGCGGATCAGATTCCGCGCATCCTGCAGCGAGAACAGATTCTCACCGGTGGCCAGCGGCCCCGAATACTGCTCCGACAGCGTGGCGTGCAGGGCGTAATCCAGCGGATCACCCGGTTCCTCGTACCAGAACAGCCCGTACGGCTCCAGCGCCCGGCCGTACTCCAGCGCGGTGGCCAGATCGAAACGGCCATTGGCGTCCACGGCCAGCCGCGCACCGTCGCCGCCCAGCACCTCCAGCACCGCTTCGATCCGTTTGATGTCATCGGCCAGCGGCGCGCCGCCGATCTTCATCTTCACCACGTCGTAGCCCTGCGCGAGGAAACCGCGCATCTCGTCCTGCAGCTGCGGCAAATCCTTACCCGGCGCGTAATAGCCGCCCGCCGCGTAGACGAACACCTCCGAATCCGGTTCACCGAGACCGTAGTGCCGCACCAGCCAGCGGTACAGCGGCAATCCGGCCAGCTTGGCATTCAGATCGAACAACGCCATATCCACGACGCCCACCGCGACCGAGCGTTCCCCGTGCCCGCCGGGTTTCTCATTGCGGGTCATCAGATTCCACGCTTTCGCGGGATCGATGAACGCACCGTCCGCGGTCAGCAATTCTTCGGGCGCGGCATGCATCAGCCGCGGAATGACCCGGCGGCGCAGAATCTCCCCCGCGCTGTATCGGCCATTCGAATTGAATCCGTAACCCACCACCGGCTTTCCGTCGCGAATGACATCGGACTCCACCGCGACGATAGAACAATCCATGGCACTGAAATCGATGAACGCATTGCTCATCGACGAACTGATCGGCACCACACCTTCGTGAATGGCGACAATACGAGGCATATCTATACTCCTTGAACAGTTTTCGGGCGATATCCGAGAGCGGCGAGCGCGGGCTCGGGATCCAGCCCGCCCGGCTCCCAGCGCGCGACGACCACGGTGGCCACCGCATTGCCGAGCACATTCGTCAAAGCCCGGACGAGAGAAAGAAATCGGTCCACCGACAACACCAGCGCCAGCCCCGCGATCGGCACCAGCGCGGTGGCGGCCACCGTATTGGCGAGCGTGATGAAGGCCGAACCACTGATCCCCGCGGTGCCCTTGGACAGCACCAGGAACGCCAGGAACAACCCCAGCTGATTCCCGAAACCCAGTGGCACGCCGTACACCTGCGCGATGAACACCACACAGATCGGCACCACCACCGCGACACCGTCGAGATTGAACGAGAACCCGGTCGGCACCACCAGGCCCACCACACTGCGCCGGCACCCGGCTTGCTCCAGCCGCTCCATCAACTGCGGCAGCACCGCCTCCGAGGAGGACGTGCCCAGCACCACCAGCAGCTCCTTGCGGAGCGTGAAGATCAAGCGCCACAGGGAGAATCCGGCCAGCCGGGCCACCGTGCCCAGCACCACCACCACAAAGACCAGCAGTGCCAGCGTGGAGACCGCCACCAGTTTCATCAAGGCGGTCAGCGTCTCCGGCCCGTACCTGCCGACCGTGGCCGCCACCGCGCCGAAGGTGCCGACCGGCGCGAGCAGCATGATCATCCGGATCATCCGGAAGAACACCTCGGACAGCTTGCCGCAGCCCGCCACGATCGGCTGCGAGACCGTATCCGGCAGCCGCAGCAGCGCCACCGCGAACAGCACCGCGAAGATCAGCACCTGAATGATGTGCCCGGTCACGAACGCGCCGACCGCATTGTCCGGCACCACATCCGCGAGGAACGACGTGAACGAGTTGTTCGCGTCAGCACCCTTCACATAGGCGCCGATCTCACCCGGCGCATGCTTCGGCGCCGACACTCCGGAACCCGGATGCAGCAGATTCACCGCGAGCAGGCCCAGCAACATGCCCAGGGTGGTGACCACCTCGAAGTACAGCAGGGCCCGCCCCGCGATCCGGCCCACCGCCTTCATACCGCCCGTCGCGACGATCCCGGTCACGGTCACCAGGAACACGATCGGCGCGATGAGCATCTGGATCAGATCGATGAAAGCATTGGCGATCGGCTGCATTCCGGCCGCCGCGCCCGGCGTGACGATCCCGAACACGGCGGCCACCACGGCCGCGATCAATACCTGGAAGGTGGTGTTGCCGAGCACCCGGCGCCAGCGCGGCCGGGGGGCCGCGGCGTCCGCCGGCGTATCCACGGTGATACTGCTCATCCGACTCACCCGGTTTCACTTGGCCGGTACGAGGGTCGAGCGCAACGCATCCCGGTCCACGGTGAGACCCAGGCCCGGCTTGTCCGGCACCGTGATCATCCCGTTCACCGGTTTCGGCGCGTCCGGGAAGAGCAGTTCGCCGACCTGCACCATCCCCAGATGCCATTCCAGGATCCAGCCGTTCATGAGCCCGGCCAGGGTGTGCAGGTTGAACAGCGGCCAGCCGCCGCCGTGCGCGAGCGGCAGGTTGTAGATCTGCGCCAGATGCGCGGCCTTGCGCGCCTCGGTGAAGCCGCCGCAGTAACAGACATTCGGCTGCAGGATGTCCACGGCCTGCTTCTCGACCAGCTCCCGCAACCGCCAGCGATGCCCCTCCATCTGGCCGGCGGCGATCGGAATCCTGGTGTGCGCCCGCAGATCCGCCAGCGCGCGGGCATCGTTCTGGTGCAGTGGCTCCTCGAACCAGGTGAGGTTCACGTCTTCCACGGCGCCGCACAGGAATTTGGCCTCGGGCGGGGTGAAGAGATAGTTGGCGTCGATCATGAGGTCGATGTCGTCGCCGATCTCGCTGCGCACGGCGCGGATTCGGGCCGCGTCCTCCCGCCAGCCGCCCTCGTCCACGGCCACCACCAGTTTGAGCGCCGAAACGCCCTGATCCAGTTGCAGTCTCGCGGCGGCGGCCAGGGTTTCGCGGTCGTACTGCGGGAAGCCGAAGGTCACGTAGACCGGCACCCGGGTGCGGGCGCCGCCCAGCAGGCTGGCGACCGAGCGGCCCGCCGCCTTGCCCTGGATATCCCACAGCGCGATGTCGAGCAGGGACAGGGCGCTGGAGACGACGCCGGTCATGGTGCGCGGATTCAGTGTGCGCCAGACCTTCTGGTGGATGGCCTCGGTTTCGCGCGGGTCCATGTCCACCACGGCAGGCAGGAAGTGTTTCTCGAGCGCCACCACCACGGCATGGGAGAGGAAGTGCCCGGTGAGGGCGACGCCGGTCAGACCCTCGTCGGTCTCCACTTCGCAGAAGACGAACTCCCGCTGCTCTTCCCGGCCGTAGCCGCGCACCTTGTGCTCCAGCAGCGGTACATCGATCGAGGTGGTGTGCACGCTGGCCCGGATGTCCTTGATTCGCATGGACCGAGTGTGGGCGCGTGAATCGTCAACTGTCAACGATTTGCAATTGACAATCGGCCGTGCGAGGATGCGGACGCTATGAGTGAGCACATCCACGCGATCAACGCGCTACAGCAGCGAGTGGCCGAACGACAGGCGAGCTCGCTGCTCGGCCTGATCGCCGGAGAACTCGAGCAGATGATCATCAACGGCACGCTGGTAGCCGGCGACCGGATCAACGAATCCGCGCTCGCCACCCAACTCGGCACCAGCCGCGGACCCGTGCGAGAAGCCCTGCGGCAGCTGGAATTCAGCCGCCTCGTCGAATTCCGCACCAACCGGGGCATGTTCGTACGCCAGATCTCGGTGGACGAGGCCGCCCGGCTCTACGACATCCGGGCATCCCTGTTCGGACTCGCGGGCCGGCTCGCGGCGGAACGCGGCGTCACACCCGAGATCCTGGAAACCTTGCACACCAAGGTTTCCCGGCTCGACCGGGCGGTGCCGCAGGTCGACGACTACTACCCCGGGAACGTGGACCTGCACCGCGATCTCGTTGCGCTGTCCGGCAATCCGCGGCTGCTGGATCTCTACAACGACGTCTCGAAGGAACTACACCTGTTCCGCCGGCACGGCCTGGAAACCGAAAACGCCAGGCACACCTCGAATTCCCAGCATGCGGGGATTCTGGAGTACCTGACGGTAGGTAATGCCGAAGAGACGGGCCGCCGGATGGAAGCCCATATTCTCTCCGGAAAGGACCGCATGCTCGCCGCGGTCCGGTCGTGACGGTCTAGCCGAAGCGGCCCGAGATGTAGTCCTCGGTCTGCTTCTGGCCCGGGTTGGAGAAGATCTTCTCCGTCTCGTCGATCTCGATGAGCTTGCCCGGCTTGCCCTGGGCCTCCAGGTTGAAGAAGGCCGTCTGGTCACTCACGCGCGCGGCCTGTTGCATGTTGTGGGTGACGATGACGATCGTGTACTCCTTCTTCAGCTCGGTGATCAGATCCTCGATCGCGAGCGTGGAGATGGGGTCCAGCGCGGAACACGGCTCGTCCATGAGCAGCACGTCCGGCGACACCGCGATGGCGCGGGCAATACACAGACGCTGCTGCTGACCACCGGACAGGCCACCGCCCGGCTTGTCGAGGCGGTCCTTGACCTCGTTCCAGAGGTTGGCGCCGCGCAGCGACTGCTCGGCCACCTCGTCGAGCTGCTTCTTGTTGCGAATGCCCTGCAGCCGCAGCCCGGCCACCACATTGTCGCGAATCGACATGGTGGGGAACGGGTTCGGGCGCTGGAACACCATGCCGATGGTGCGGCGCACGCCGACCGGATCGACCTGGGCGCCGTAGATGTCCTCGCCGTCCAGCAGCACCGCGCCCTCGACGCGGGCCTCCGGGGTCACCTCGTGCATGCGGTTGAGTGCGCGCAGCACGGTGGACTTACCGCAGCCCGACGGACCGATGAACGCCGTCACACTGCGCGGCAGCACGGTCAGCGACACGTTGGCGACCGCATGGAACTTTGCGTAGTAGATATTGAGGTCTTTGACGTCAATTCGCTTGGCCATCAGTCTTTCCGTCCTATCGGTTCCGCGTGAGCAGCTTGTTGGCCACCGCGGCGAGCGCGTACAGCGCCGCGATGATCAGGATCAGCGTCAGCGCCGCACCCCACACGCGTTCCCGGCCGGCCGCGGTCGGGTTCGCCAGCTCCTGGTACATCAGCAGCGGCAGCGAAGCCATATTGCCGTTGAAGATGTCGGTATTGATCGACTTGGAGTAGCCCACCAGCACCAGCACCGGCGCGGTCTCACCCATGACACGGGCCACGGCCAGCAGCATGCCGCTGATCATGCCGGGCGCCGCGGTCGGAACCACGATCCGCACAATGGTTTTCCACTTCGGGATACCGAGTGCGTAGGAGGCCTCCCGCAATTCGTCGGGGACCAGCTTCAGCATCTCCTCGGTGGAACGCACCACCACCGGCAACATCAACAGCACCAGCGCCAGCGAGACCGCGAAGGCGCTCTGCGGGAAGCCCAGCGTCGCGATCCAGGCCGCGAAGATGAACAGGGCCGCGACGATCGACGGCACACCGGCCAGGATGTCCACCATGAACGTGGTGGTCTTGGCCAGCCAGCCACGCCCGTACTCGACCAGATAGATGGCGGCCAGAATGCCCAGCGGCACCGCGATCACGGCGGCCACGCCCGACTGCACGATGGTGCCGTAGATGGCGTGGTAGACACCGCCCGAGGTCTGCTCCGGCAGGATCCCCTTCTGGGACTTCTGCCACCAGTCCGCGGTAACGACCGCGTGCCAGCCCTTTTCGATGACGATGACGAGCACCCACAGCAGCGGCACCAGCGCGATGCCGAAGCACGCCCACACCACGCCGGTGGCGAGATTGTTCTTGATCCGACGGCCGGGGCTGACGTGCCGGAAGGTCGGAGCCTTGATCGGCTTGTCGAGTGTGGCGGTCATCCGTTCACCTTCCCACCGGCCGCGAGCCGAGCCAGGGCGTTGACCACGAAGGTCAGCGCGAACAACACGAAGCCGGCCGCGATGTAGGCGCCGGTCGGCAGCTTCGAGCTGAATTCCGAAGCGGCGGAAGCGATCTTGGAGGCGAAGGTGTAACCACCGTCGAACAGCGACCACTTGCCGGAGGTCGCCGAGGTGCGCAGCACGATCAGGACCGCGATCGTCTCACCGAGCGCGCGACCCAGGCCCAGCATGGAACCGGCGATCACACCCGAACGGCCGAACGGCAGCACGGTCAGCCGCACCACCTCCCACTTGGTGGCGCCCAGCGCCTGCGCCGCCTCGATGTGCGAACGCGGCGTCAGACCGAACACCTCACGGCTCACCGAGGTGATGATCGGCAGGATCATCACCGCGAGCACCACACCCGCGGTGAAGATGGTGCCGCCGCCGGCGATGGTGACATCACCGTCGGCGAACAGGAAGAACCAACCCAGGTGACCGTTCAGGAACGTCTGCACCGGCTCCAGTTTCGGAGCCAGCACCAGCACACCCCACAGACCGAACACGATCGACGGCACCGCCGCCAGCAGATCCACGATGGTCGAGAACGGACGCTTCAGCACCTTCGGCGAATACTGCGTCAGGAACAACGCGATACCCACCCCGATCGGCACCGCGATCGCCAACGCGAACAGCGAACTCAGCACCGTGACCATGAACAGGTCCCGGATACCGAACCGCAGATTCGTCGAATCGTTGGTGTTGAACTCGGCGCTGGTGAAGAAGTTCGCCTTGTTCGCCATCACCGACGGCCACGCCTGGATCAGCAGGAAGAGCGCGATCAGCGCGATGGCGGCGACGATGATCCCGCCGGCGGCCGTGGCCGCCGAACGGAATGCGAACTCCGCGCCGTACTTCTTCGGTGCTCGGCCCTTCGCCGGGGTGGTACTGGGTTCGGTCGGCATGAGCGCAGTATCCCCCGGCTGTTGGGCACGGTCCTCCGGCTGTCCCGCTGAGACGGACAGAGCGCCGGAGTGAATTTCGTCGTGCACGGTCATCGTGGTTCTTCGATCAGGCGATCAGTTGATGGCGCTGATCGCGGTGGTCAGCTTGGTCTTGAAGGCGTCCGGCAGCGGCACGTAGCCGGCGTCGGCGAGACCGTTCTGACCGTTGCCGACCGCGGAGGTCAGGAACGCCTTGACCGCGGTGGCGGTGTCGCTGTCGCTGTACTTCGAGCACACGATCTCGTAGGTGGCCAGCATGATCGGGTACGCGCCACCGACGGTGGGCTTGTACATCGAGGTGTTGTCCAGCACCAGGTCGTTGCCCTGGCCCTTGACCTTCACCGAGTCGATGGACTTGGCGGCGGTCTCCGGGGTCAGCGCGACCGGCTTGGGGTCGTTCGAGGTCGCGGAGGTCAGCACCTGCGCGATCGACAGGTTCTGCGCCTTGGCGAAGGACCACTCGGTGTAGGTGATCGAGTACTTCTGCTGGGCGATGGCGCCCGAGGTGCCGTCGGAGCCCTTGGCGCCCTCACCGACGCCACCGTTGAAGACCTTGCCCGCGCCCTTGGTCCAGCCGGCGGCCGAGGTCAGGTACTGCTGGAAGTTGTCGGTGGTGCCCGACTCGTCGGAACGGAAGATCACGCCGATCTTGTCCGACGGCAGCTTGTCGGCATCGGCGGCGTTCAGCGCCTTGATGGCCGGGTCGTTCCAGGTGGTGATCTCACCGTCGAAGATCTTCGCCATGGTCGGCGGGTCCAGCACCAGGTCGGTGATGCCGGGCAGGTTGTAGACGACGGCGATCGGGCCGAAGACGGCCGGCAGGTTCCAGGCCGGGCTGCCGCAGCGGGCGGCGGCCTTGTCCGGCTCACCCTTCTTCGGGTCCAGCGCGGAGTCGGAACCCGCGAAATCGGTCTGCTTGCCGAGGAATTCGTTCACACCGGCGCCGGAGCCCGAAGCGGTGTAGTCGAGCTTGGCATTGCTGCAGTTGGCTTCGTAGGCGGCGATGAAGCGGTCCATCGCGTTCTTCTGGGCGGTCGAGCCACTGGACTTCAGCGCGCTCTTGCCACCGCAGGCGATGTTCATCGCCGACGTGCTGCCGGACGAGCTGTTGTTGTCACTGCCACAGGCGGACAGAGTCAGGGCGCCGGTTGCGGCAAGCACACCGATCAGGGCGCTGCTGCGCTTGAGATTCACCTATTCCTCCACGGGAATCACGGTCCGCGCGTCCAACCCCTCAACGGTCGGACGGGCGTCATGTGGCGGCTGTTCGCTGCGAACTAGCGCACCAGGCAGCGGTATGCGGCCCTCTTGCAAAGTAGGTGCGCTCGGTTGACAGTTGGACCTGGGCAGGTGAACGGGGGATGAACACACCGCCCCGATTGGGGCGCATCTTGTGTGACATTTGCCGCACTGTAGCGGGGCGGCATTTACGAGGCCGCGGAGTACGCCACATCGAGGTGAAAACGGGTGAAACCGAGCCTCGTGTAGGTGTGCACGGCGGCCGTATTGTCGCCTTCGGTGTAGAGCAGCACCTCGCCCAGACCGCGTTCGCGCAAGTAGTGCAGACCGGCGAGGGTCAGTAGCCGGCCGAGGCCGCGGCCCTGCGCGGCCGGATCGATGCCGACCACGTAGACCTCTCCGATGTTCGGGTCTTCGTCGTAATGCACCTTGGTCCAGTGAAAGCCGAGGATGCGGGCCGGATCGGCCGGATCGACGGCGATGAAGAGACCTTTCGGGTCGAACCAGGATTCGGTGCGGCGGGTCGCGATATCGCGCTCGGTCCAGCCGCCCTGTTCCGGATGCCAGGCGAAGGCCGCATTGTTCACGCGGAGTAGCTCGGCGTCGTCCGAGGGGCCCGCGTAGGTGCGCAGCTCGAGATCGCCGGGAACCCGCAGTTCTGGTAGCTCTTGATTAGCCAGACCCCGCCGCATTTGCCATAATTCGCGCGAAACGGACAGTCCGAGACGGGCCGCGACGGCCCGCGCCGGCGGCAGATCACCATGCGCCCACACCCGCGCACCGGGCCCGCCCGCCGACAAGGCCGCAGCCACCAGACCAGCGCCGATACCCTGCCCACGGGCCGGCGGATCCACCGCGACCTCGGCCATGGCCGGGTGCTCACCGTGCGCGGGCGTCAGATTCGCGTATCCGGCCACCCGGCCGTCCCGGATGTCCACCAGATGACGCGCCGGCGTCACCGCGGTCAGGGATAACACCGCTTGTTCGGAAACCGGCGCCACACCGTCGGCCGTGGTGGCCCGCTCCAGCAGCTCCCGCACCTCCGCGGCGGTCTCGCTGGGCAGCCGGTCGGTGCAGGAAGCCATCAGATCGTGCCGTTCGCCGTCGTCAATTCGGAATCGTCGGCGCCGCCCTCGGAATCGGGAAAGGTCACCGCATCGCCCTTCGACGAGCGCGCCGGGCGCACCGCCTTGTAGCCGACATTGCGAACCGTGCCGATGAGCGATTCGTACTCGGTGCCCAGCTTGGCGCGCAGGCGCCGCACGTGCACGTCGACCGTGCGGGTGCCACCGAAGAAGTCGTAGCCCCACACCTCCTGCAGCAGCTGCGCCCGGGTGAAGACCCGGCCGGCATGCTGCGCAAGATATTTCAGCAGCTCGAATTCCTTGTAGGTGAGGTCGAGCGGGCGGCCGCGCAATCGCGCGGTGTAGGTGCCCTCGTCGATCACCAGCTCGCCCAGGGTGATCTTGCCGGTGTTCTCCGGACTCGCGACACCGCCGTTGCGCGCCACCAGCAGGCGCAACCGGGCATCGAGTTCGGCCGGACCGGTGCCGGGCAACAAGATGTCGTCCAGACCCCAATCCGCGTTCACGGCAACCAGACCGCCTTCGGTGAGCACGGCCACCACCGGCACCGACGATCCGGTGCTTCCCAGCAAACGGCACAGTCCGCGCGCGGCGGCCAGATCGGTGCGGGCATCGACCAGCGCCACATCGGCGGACCCGGCCTCGAGCAGCGACGCCACCTCCGTCGGTGCGGGCCGCACGTGGTGCGGCAGCAGCGAGAGCGATGGCAGCACCGACTCGGGGTTGGGGTCGGAGGTCAGCAGGAGCAGCTCCATGGGGGCCCTCCATCCCATCTGGCATGTGTGTGGCTACCGCACTGTCGGCCACTACCTCATGCAGGTCATCACAGGTAATCGCTGCCTACATTAGCGTGTCCCGGCCGACTGCCACGTATTCCGGCCGTCCGTCGCAACCGATTGGTCTGGTCCGGTTCCGCTTAATCTGTCCTTCACCCGCCCGCGACCGGCCCGATACCCGCGCTGTCACCGCGCCGAGGACCCGGCCGAGGACGGCCGTCCGATCGTTCCCGGAGGCGAGGACAGATATCGTGCCCCTATGGGTAACGCACCGGGGACGCCCGAAACCCGACCACGCACGCAACCGCCGGTCCGCGGCGGCGCGGGCGCGGCGCCCACCGCCCGGCGGAAGTCGTGGGCCAGCGGGCCGCGCGGCGGGCTCGTGTTCCGCAGGATGGTCATCGGGCTGCTGGTGGTGGCCGGTCTCGCGGTCGTGCTCGACTTCGGTATGGCGGCCTATTCGGAGTACCGCGTGTCGCGGCTGCTGCGCGACGGCTCGAACCTCAGCGCCGACCCCGAGGTGACCTTCCACGGATTCCCGTTCGTGGCACAGGCTTACGACGACACCTATAAGAACGTCGACATCCGCGCCCGCGCCATGCGGCCCGATATCCCGGGCGAGATCAGCGTGGAAGCCAATCTGAAGGGCGTGCACCTGTCGTTCCGCAATCTCGCGGACGGCAATGTGCACGATGTCCCGGTCGACGCCGTGCAGGCGCGCATGCGCATCGAACCGGTCGAACTGGGCCGGCTGTTCAAGATCCCGGACCTGCAGGTGTTCGGCCCGCCCGCTCCCGACAAGTCCGATGGCTCCGGCGGTTCCGGCGGTTCGGGCGTGACCACCACGGGCGCGATCATTCTGCAGGGCACCGTCCCGATGAGCTCCGAGACCGATACTCCGGCGCTGCCGGGCACGACCGGCGGCCGGTTGGTGAACGTGCTGGCGGATCTGCGGCTGGACGGCGATCAGGTGCGCATCACCGCCACCGATATCTACCGCGGTTCGGAGGCTTCCCCCGCCGCGATGGTGCCCGAGGCCGACAAGGCCGCGGTGCTGGCCCGTTTCACCAAGACCATCGACACCAAGGATCTGCCGTTCGGCATCCGGCCCGCCACCGTGGAGGCCAGCGCCGGCCAGATCGTGGTGGAGGGCAAGGGGCAGAACGTCACCGTCGACCTGGATCGGTTACAGCAGCCGTGACCGCGCTGCTGGTACTCGCGATAGCCCTGGCGGCCACGCTGGGGATCGGAGTCCTGGTGCGCCGCAACGAAGGCCGGGTGCGGGCCGCGAAAAGCACGGCGCCACAACCGGAATCGCGGCGCGCGGCGCTGCTGGCCGCGGCCGGGGTGCTCGACGGGCGGCCGACCGTGCTGCATTTCTCCGCGGATTGGTGCGGTCCGTGCGCGGCGGTGCGCCGGGTGGTCGCGAGCGTGGTGACGGAACTGGGTGACGCGCCCGCGCCGCCCCTGGATCTCGAGGTCGACATCGACGCGAATCCGGAGCTGTCCAGGGAGCTGAACGTGCTCTCGCTGCCGACCACTTTCGTATTGGATTCTCGAGGATTGGAACACTTCCGTATTGCGGGCGTGCCGAAGGTGGCGGATCTGCGCAGGTCAGTGGCCCCGTTGACGGCGCCCGGCACGGACGAGTGACCAGCATTACGAACCCCGGGTCCAATTTCCCCCGAAAATTGGGTAAACTCCCTCTCGTGCATTCCAACCGCGAGCTGATGCTCACCCGACGCCGCACGGTAGACCTGTGCCGGCTCGGTGGTTGTTGCTGCCTGTGCATCTAGCCGGTCGGCTCTTTCGTCTTCCTTCTGACGCCGACCGGATGTGTCCCCGCCGTCGAGTGATCGTGTGATCCTCCGGCGATTCGACCCATAGTCCTTTCAGCGCAGGAGCACTCACATGTCGAACCCGAATCCGAACACACCGCCCGCCGGTCAGGTGGATGTCCGTGGCCCGCGTTTCGCGGCCTGGATCACCACCGGCGTCCTGGCTCTCGTCCTGATCATCTCCGTCTTCTCCGTCCCCGTGGCCGCCGTGCTGCTGGCCGTGCAGGCCGTGGTCTTCGCGCTCGGCGCCGGGCAGGGTCCGGGCCGCAGCCCGTACGGCCGCATCTACCGGACGCTGGTCGCGCCGCGGCTCGGCCCGCCGGCGGAGCTGGAACCCGTTGCGCCGCTGCGTTTCGCGCAGCTGGTCGGCCTGGTGTTCGCGGTGCTCGGCCTGCTCGGGTTCGTGAGCGGTCTCACCGTGGCCGGCACGATCTTCACCGGTTTCGCCTTGTTCGCGGCCTTCCTGAATGCGGCCTTCGGTATCTGCCTGGGCTGCAAGATCTATCCGCTCGTCGCGCGCTTCCGGTCCGCGGCCCCGAATCCTTCTGTCTGACAGCTCAACTCAACCAACCTCACACGCCTTCTCCCGGCATCACCACCGAAAGGAACAACATGGCTCGCTCCGATGTCCTGGTCTCCGCAGACTGGGTCGAAGAGAACCTCAACACCCCGGGCGTCGTCCTCGTAGAGGTCGACGAGGACACCTCGGCCTACGATCTGGGGCACATCGAGGGCGCCGTGCGTCTCGACTGGAAGAAGGACCTGCAGGATCAGGTCCGTCGCGATTTCGTGAACCGTGAGCAGTTCTCGGATCTGCTGTCGGCGCGCGGTATCGGCAACGACGACACGGTGGTGCTGTACGGCGGCAACAACAACTGGTTCGCCGCGTACGCGTACTGGTACTTCAAGCTGTACGGCCACCAGGACGTGAAGCTGCTCGACGGTGGCCGCAAGAAGTGGGAGCTGGACGGCCGCCCGCTGGTCAAGGACGTCAAGGTGCGCCCGGCGACCGCGTACAAGGCCTCCGAGCAGGATCTCTCGATCCGTGCGTTCCGCGATGAGGTCATCAACGCCATCGGCACCAAGAACCTGGTCGACGTGCGTTCCCCCGACGAGTTCTCCGGCAAGATCCTGGCGCCCGCGCACCTGCCGCAGGAGCAGTCGCAGCGTCCGGGTCACATCCCGACCGCCATCAACGTGCCGTGGTCGAAGGCCGCGAACGAGGACGGCACCTTCAAGAGCGATGCCGAGCTGACCGAGATCTACAAGGATGCCGGCCTGGACGGCGACAAGCTGACCATCGCCTACTGCCGCATCGGCGAGCGTTCCTCGCACACCTGGTTCGTGCTGCAGGAGCTGCTGGGCCACGAGAACGTCAAGAACTACGACGGGAGCTGGACCGAGTACGGCTCCCTCGTCGGTGCACCGATCGAGTTGGGAGCGTAATTACCTATGTGTGCAGCACCTACCCAGGGTCAGGCCATTCCGGCCGGTGTCGATGTCGAGAAGGAGACGGTCATCACCGGTCAGGTGAAGACCGCTGACGGCCAGACCGTCGGTGGCGCGTTCGTGCGCCTGCTCGACGGCAATGGCGATTTCACCGCCGAGGTCGTGGCCTCCGGCACCGGTGACTTCCGCTTCTTCGCGGCGCCGGGTGCGTGGACCATTCGCGCGCTGTCGGCCTCCGGCAACGGTTCGGCCGAGGTGAAGCCGGACGGCGCCGGCATCCACAGCGTGGATGTCACCGTCGCCAAGTAAGGCGAAAACCGTAAAACGGCCTCGGGATTCGAATTCCCGGGGCCGTTTTCACGTCCTGGTCCGAGTGCTATTAGACTTCCAGACGTGGTGCTTACCTTCGAGATTCTGCTGGTTCTCGTCTCCGTGCTGATCGCCTGGTTCGGTCTGTACGTCCTCTACCGCCTGTTCACCGAGTCGTGAGCGAACAGGCCCAGGAGAACGCCGACAACGGAGTAGCCAACGGCACGGCGCCCACGACGCCGACCGTGCGTTCCGACGACGGCACGAGACGGAGCGGTGACCAGGCGGTCGCCGAGGCGGCCGAGCGCGCCAAGGCCACCGGCCTGCGGAACATTCCGGCGCTCCCCGATCTACCGCTGCCCGAGGACACCGCGAATCTGCGGCTCGGCCCGGATCTGAGTTCCTCCATGCTCGCGCTGCTGCCGCTGGTCGGCGTGTGGCGCGGTGAGGGCGAGGGCAATGATCCCGATACCGGTGACTACCGGTTCGGTCAGCAGATCATCGTCTCCCATGACGGCGGCGACTATCTGGCCTGGGAGTCGCGGTCCTGGAAGCTCGACGCCAAGGGCGGCTACGGTGGCCCCGATCTGCGCGAGAGCGGTTTCTGGCGGGTCGGCATCGACGGTGACGACGAGGTGCTGGAGCTGCTGCTCACGCATTCCACCGGCATCGTGGAGCTGTTCTACGGTCAGGCCCTGACCCAGTCGTCCTGGGAGCTGGCCACCGATGTGGTGATCCGCAGCCAGTCCGGCATCGTGGTCGGCGGCGCGAAGCGGCTGTACGGCATTGTCGAGGGCGGTGATCTGGGTTACGTCGAGGAGCGCATCGCCCCCGACGGCGCCCTCGAGCCGCGCCTGTCGGCCCGCCTGCAGCGCTACATCGGCTGAAGACTTACGCGAAAAGCCCTGCCCCACCGGATGATCCGGCCGAGGCAGGGCTTTTCGTCTTGTATCCGAAAAAGGGTACGGCCCCCGAGCCATACCCGCGGAAGATGCAACTTTTCACGCAGGTCCGGTCGGACTGACCGGGACTCGGGGGCCGGGTGACTGCCTTGGATTCGCTATGCGCTCGCGCACACGGTGATCCGTTTGCAGCGGTAGGCGCCTAGCTGGCAGCCACCTCACGCGTCCTAGAAATCATTCTCGAACCACCTCCTTCCTGTGTACTGACGAAACTAGTCGGATGAGACAAAGGCGGCAACGTATTTTCCGGAAAGTGAACGCACAGGTCAGGCGGCTTTTACGGGAATAACAAGATCCGCCTTGTGGTTCGGGGGCAGCTGGTGGGTCACCACGACCACCGTGCGATCCGGGTCGACGAGGCCACTGGACTCGTCCAGCAGGCGCCGGAGCAGCTCCGATCCGGCCTCGGCCTCCAGATGCTCGGTGGGTTCGTCGAGCAGCAGGACACGGGCCGGCGAGAGCAGGGCACGCGCCAGCAGGATGCGACGCCGCTGCCCACCCGAGACCGCGGCCGCACCACCGATCAGGTCGGTGTCGAGGCCGTCGGGCAGCGAATCCAGCCACTCCCCGGCCCCGACGGCACGCAGGGCGCTGTCGGCCTCCTGCTCGGTGATGTCGCCACGCGCCACGCGCAGGTTCTCGAGCACGGTGGTGCCGAACACGTGCGCGTCCTCGGCGAAGAACGTGACGCCCGGACGGGGAGTGCCGAACAACCCGGCCCAGGACATCAGCAGCGTCGTCTTCCCCGCCCCGCTGGGCCCGACGACCGCGATCCGCCGCGCCTCCGGCAGCTCGGGCAGATCCATTGCCACATCCCCGGATTCGGCCTGCTCGAGCCGCTCGAGCCGATGCAGCGCCGCCCGCCCGGTGGTGAGCGCCTGCGCGGCCGCGGGCAGCACGGCCACCGCCTCGAACGCCGACAGCGGAAGCAACACCAGCACCGTGAACGCCATGGGCGTGATCCCGCCCGGCGCCACCGTCTGGAAACCACCGGTCGGCACCCCGCTCCCGCTGCCGTACAACACGATTCCGATGAGCAACGCCCCCAGCACGCTGGCCCCGATCGACAGCGGCAACACGGCCGCCGACCACGCACTACGCGACGCGGCCCGATCCTCGGCCGCCACCGCACGCCGCCCGGCCCGCGTAGCCGTGGCCACCGCCTCGGAAAGCCTTCCAGCAACCCGCAATTCGGGCGCATGGTCCAGCACCGTCAACGCCTCCGCGGTGAACTCGGTGCGATCGGCCCGCACCGCCACCTCCGCCTCCCGCGCGGCCCGCGCCGACAGCAAAGGCGCGATGATCCCCGAAACAGCCAGCGCCCCCGCCAGAATCAGGGCCGCCGGCACCGAGATGGCCGCCATCAGCCCCACCGCGAACACCGCCAGCAGAAACGCCACGGCGACAGGCACGAACGCCCGCACCACCACGGCGCCCAGATCGTCGATATCCGCCATGACCCGTCCGAGCAGCTCGCCCCGCCTCAGCTGGGTCGGATCCCCTTCCCGCTCCGAGCTGTCCGATGGCCCTGCCGCACCCGCCACGCCACCGCCCAGCGTCGCCGCGGATGCTGCTGCCGCGCCGCCCATTCCGCGTCGCGGCCGCCAGATATCCGCCGCCGCCAAGGTCCGATAAGTGGTGGTCCGCACGGTGCTCATGGACCGCAACGCGACATCGTGTGTGGCCAGCCGCTCCAAATACCGGCACAAACCCCGCGAAATCCCCAGCGCCCGAACGGTCACCACCGCCACACTCAGATCCAGCACCGGCGGCATCTGCCAAGCCCGAGCGATCAGCCAGGCCGCCAAGGCCGCCAGCCCCAGCCCGCTCCCGAGCGCGAGCGTCCCCCACCCGACGGACAGCGCCATGCGCGCCCGCGACAGCTCCAGCAGTTCCCGGGTCCGCCGGAAGTCCGTGAACACGCTCTTCATCGGACGGCCACCTCGAATTGTGTTGTTTCGGAGATATCCACAGTTTTCACAGGCGCTGACGGCGAGTCGTTTCGAACCGGTACGACACAGTCGGCTGCGGCCAGCACGGACGGACGGTGGCCTACGAGGACGACGGTGGCACCGTCTCGAGCGCGGGCGACCAAAGCGGTGAGGACGCGGGCTTCGGAGTCGGGGTCGAGGTGGGCGGTGGGTTCGTCGAGGAGGAGTACGGCGCGGTCGGCGGCGAGGGTGCGGGTGAGGGCCAGGCGCTGGCGCTGGCCGAGGGACAGGCCGATGCCGCCGGTGCCGACCAGGGTGTTCCAGCCGTCCGGCAGTTCGGCCAGGACGGCGTCGAAACCCGTTGCGGCGCAGGCTGCCGCGATGGCTTCGGGGCCGGAGGGCGGGCCGAGGAGTTCGAGATTGGCGCGGAGGGTGCCGGGCACGAGGACCGGGCGTTGCGGTAGCCAGGCCAGGTGGGCCCACCAGTGATCGGGGTCCAGGTCCGGGACCGGGACACCGTCCGCGAGGACTTCGCCCGCGTCGGGGGTGAGCAGGCCGAGGATCGCCTGTACGGCGGTCGATTTGCCGCTGCCATTGGGGCCGGCGAGAACGGTGACCGCTCCGGGCCGGAGGACGGCCGACAGTGCGTGGGGCGCGAAGCCGTCGCGGGCAGCGACGGAGAGATCCCGGATCTCGATGCTGCCGTGGAAGTTCGGGGTGAGCCGCGGGCGGCGCTCGGCGACCGTTCCGGGCTCCGCGGCGCCGGTGGCGGGGTCGAGGACGGCGAAAGCCTTTTCGGCGGCGGCCATTCCGTCCTGGGCGGCGTGGAAGCGTTCGCCGACGGCGCGAATGGGGAGGTAGACCTCGGGTGCCAGGATCAGGGCGAGTATGGCGCCGTAGAGACCCATGTGGCCGAAGACGAGGCGCATGCCGATGGAGACGGCGACGAGGGCCACGCAGAGGGTGGCGAGTAGTTCGAGGACCATCGAGGACAGGAAGGCCAGGCGCAGGGCCGACATGGTGCGGCGGTGCAGGTCGTCGCCGAGGGTGCGGACGCGCTGCGCCATGGTGTGGCGGGAATCGGCGGCGGGGCTGCCGGTTTCGCGGCCGAGGGCGCGCAGGGTGGGCATGCCGGCGAAGAGGTCGAGGAGCTGGTCGGACAGGCGGGTGGTGGCGGTGAGGGTGTCGGCGGCGCGGCCCTGGGTGAGCAGTCCGATGAGGATCATGAAGGCGGGGATGAGCGGCAGCGTGACCAGGATGATGGCCCCGGACACCCAGTCGTGTGCGGCGATGACGGCGAGCACGATGGGCGGCACCAGGCAGGACAGCAGCAGCGCGGGCAGGTATCCAGCGAGGTAGCCGCGCAGCCCGCTGAGCCCGGAGCCGACCACCACGGCGAGTTCGGTGCGGCGGCTTTCCAATTCGCGGGGCGGCAGGTGGGCTCCGGCGTCGAGGACGGCGGTCTCCAGTTCGGCGACGACCTGCGCGCCGGCGCGGTGCGCGAGCCGGGACTGCCACCAGGTGGCGGCGACGCGGCAGCCGACGGCGGCGGTGAAGATCACCAGTTCGGCTGTCCACGACCCGATCTCGCGCCGCGCCGGATCGGTGATGACGCCCGCGAGTACCCGGGCGAGGCTGAGTGCGGCGGTCACGATACCGCCGGTGATCACCAGTGACAGTCCGACGCTGAGCGTGAGGTATCGGCGCGCGGATCGGGCGTGCCGCCACAGTCGGGGGTCCACGGGTCGGGCCATTGTGCTGTCTCCTGCCCTACGAGCGAGCGCGCCGGTTCCTGGAGTACGGAACCGGCGCGCTCAGGAGTTCACTTGCGGGTGGATGTCACTTGCTCGCGGTGTCCGTCAGCGACAGCCCGATGGAGGGCGGGATCTGTTCGACGGTGAGCCGTTTGCGGAACACCCAGTACGTCCAGGCCTGGTAGATCAGGACGATCGGCACCATGGCCACCGCGACCCAGCTCATCACGACGAGCGTGTAGTGCGTGGAGGAGGCGGAGACGGTGCCGCCGCGGCCGTCGACGGTGAGGTTGAAGGCCGAGTCGATGGTCGAGGGCAGCACATTCGGGAACAGCGATCCGAACAGCAGTACCGTCGCGGCGGCGATGGTGAGCGCGGTGCCGGTGAAGGCCCAGCCGTCGCGCCCCTGGGTGGCGGCGAGTCCGGCGAGGACGAGCCCGATGACGGCCAGTACCAGCGGAATCCAGGTCCAGCCCTTGCCGTGCGCGAGCTGGGTCCAGAGCCCGAAGGCGGCGACCACGATCGCGGTGGGCGCGAACAGGATCCGGACGAGGCGCTGGGCGTCGTCGCGGACCTCGTTGCCGGTCTTGAGCGAGATGAACACGGCGCCGTGCAGCAGGAACAGCAGCAGCGTGGTGAGCGCGGCCAGCAGCGAGTACGGGTTCAGCAGGTCGAACAGGTTGCCTTCGATCTGCTTGTGCGCGTTGAGCTTGACACCGTGCACGATATTGCCGAAGGCGAGGCCCCAGGCGATGGCCGGGATCCAGGAGCCGAGCCCGATGCCGATATCGCACCAGCGCCGCCACCGGTCGTCGTGGATCTTGCCGCGCCATTCGATGGCGCAGGCGCGCACGATCAGTCCGACCAGGATGAGCAGCAACGCCAGGTAGAACCCGGAGAACAGGCTGGCGTACCACTCGGGGAAGGCCGCGAACATGGCGCCACCGGCGGTGAGCAGCCACACTTCGTTGCCGTCCCATACGGGTCCGATGGTGTTGAGTACCACGCGTTTCTTGACTTCGGAGCCGCGGCCGATGATCGGCATCAGCATGCCGACGCCGAAGTCGAAGCCCTCGAGGACGAAGTATCCGGTGAACAGGACCGCGATCAGGAGAAACCAGAATTCAGGCAGGCTCATCCCCGGCTCCTAGTAGGCGAAGGAAAGTTTGTCGACGGCGTCGTCACCCGTCATCTTCGGGGTGGGCGAATCCGCCTTGGCCGGTTCGGGTCCCTCGATGACGTAGCGCCGCATGAGATAGAACCAGGCGACCGCGAGCGCACCGTAGAGCAGCGTGAACACGATCAGCGAGGTGAGCACGGTGCCGGCCGAGACGCCGGAGACGCCCTGCTGCACCGTCATTCGAATGTGCTGGTCCCCGGTCGGGTTGGGGGCGACCACCCAGGGCTGGCGGCCCATTTCGGTGAACACCCAGCCGGAGCTGTTGCCCAGGAACGGGGTTGCGATGGCGAGCAGCGAAAGCCAGCCGAACCACTTCTGATCCGGGACGCGGCCGCGGCGGGTGAGCCAGAATCCGGCCAGTGCCAGCAGGATCGAGCCGGCCATCCAGGTGATCATGGCGCGGAAGGACCAGTAGGTGACGAAGAGGTTGGGCCGGTAGTCGCCGACGCCGTACTTCTCGTTGTAGCTGAGTTGCAGGTCCTTGACGCCTTGCAGGGTGACGCCGTCGAACTTGCTCTCGGCGAGGAAGGGCAGCACGTACGGCACCTTGATGAGGTGGTTGACGCTGTCGCAGTTGTTGTGGGTGCCGACGGTGAGGACGGAGAAGTCCGGGTCGGTTTCGGTGTGGCACAGCGATTCCGCCGAGGCCATCTTCATGGGCTGCTGCTTGAACATGAGCTTGCCCTGGAAGTCGCCGGTGATGAACATGGCGAGGCAGGCGACGACGACGACCCACAGGCCCATGCGCGCACTGGGCCGCCACATGGTGCGGGCTTCCTCGATACCGGCGGCCTCGCCCTTGCGGGCCTTGCGCACCATCCACCAGCCGGCCACGCCGGCGACGAAGGTGCCGGAGGTGAGGAAGGCGCCGGCCACCACGTGCGGGAAGGCCGCGAGGGTGGTGGGGTTGGTGATGACCTTCCAGATGCTGGTGAGTTCGGCGCGCCCGGTGACCGGGTTGTATTCGGCGCCGACCGGGTGCTGCATGAAGGAGTTGGCGGCGACGATGAAGTAGGCGGAGGCGTTGACGCCGATGGCTACCAGCCAGATCGTCGCCAGGTGCACCTTTTTCGGCAGTCGCGTCCAGCCGAAGATCCACAGTCCGAGGAAGGTGGATTCCATGAAGAAGGCGACCAGCGCTTCCATGGCGAGGGGTGCGCCGAAGACGTCGCCGACGAAGCGGGAGTATTCGCTCCAGGTCATGCCGAACTGGAATTCCTGCACGATGCCGGTGGCGACGCCGAGGGCGAAGTTGATGAGGAACAGCTTGCCGAAGAATTTTGTGAGCCGGAGCCAGTGTTCCTTACCCGTGATCACCCAGGCGGTCTGCATGCCCGCGACGAGCGGCGCGAGGCCGATCGTGAGTGGCACGAAGATGAAGTGATAGACGGTGGTTATTCCGAACTGCCAGCGCGCGACATCGACGACGCTCATCCGACCTCCCAGCCGATCTACGACATGACGTAGTACCTGAGATTACGCTTACCGGACATCAGATCAACATGTGCCACACCACACGTGCCGGAAATTTGCTGGACTGTGATAGCCGAACCGCGTTTCGCCCTGATCACGCGGTGAGAAACGTGGTACAGGTCATGCAACCCGCACCGAAGCCGGACTACCAGTCGGAAAGGCTGCCGGGCAGCGCGATTCCGCGATCCACCAGCTCGATGATCTCGGCGGCCTTGTCGGGCGCGGACATTCGCAATCCGTCCAGGGAGTTGACGCGGGCCGCGAGGGTCACGCTGGACAGCATCCAGACGGCCTCGGCGGTAATCAGATCCGCGGTGAACAGCGGCTCGTACTTGCAGTCCCAGCCCGCCTTCTCGGCCACCGCGAACAGTGCGCGCTGCGTGGTGCCGGGCAGTACGCCATTGCGGGCGGGCGGCGTGATCAGTTCATTGTCGCGTTGCACGACGACGGTCGAGCGCGGGCCCTCCAGCACGCGATGCTCGGTGCTGGTGAAGATCACGTCGTCGGCGCCCATCCGCCGCGCGAACCGCAGGGCGGACATATTCATCGCGTAGGACAGGGTTTTGGCGCCCAGCAGCTGCCAGGGCGCGGCCTGCGCGAGATCGATGGAGACGCCGCGGGACAGCGTGATCACCGAAATGCCCTCGGTACGCGCCTTTTTCACACGCTCCTGCACCGGGACCACCAAAACGTAAGCGGTGACGGAAGGTTGGGCGCCGGCCAGGCTCCCGGTCTTGTTTGCGGTGGATTCGCTGCTCGGATCGTGATCGCTGTCACGACCGCGGGTGAGGATCATGCGCAGCATCCCCTCCCGCTCGCTCCCCCATTCCTCGGCGGCCGTCCAGACCGCGAGCCGCCAAGCGTCGAGGTCCGGTGACGGCAGTTCGAGAGCCTCGGCGGAACGTCGTAGTCGCGCGAGATGCAGCTCCAGTGAACAGGCCGTGCCCTCCCGCAGCAGTACCGTCTCGAAAATGCCGTCGCCGCGCAGCACGCCGATCTCGTCCGCATACAACATCGGCGTGTCCGGATCCTGGATCGCGCCGTCGAGGGTCACCAGAACTCGTTCCACCATGCGGTCGAGCCTATGACAGATCAACGCCCGGGGCAGGGATACCGGGCGGCAGAACCCGCCAACCCCGCGAGACAGGCAACTGTTGCGGTACGGCAGGCAACTGTTGCGGTGCACACACAAATGGACTGATCCCGTAAGGGCAGCCGAGGCGCCGCGCCCGGACTGTATAGGGTGGGGGGTGTGTCCTCCTCGGTTGCAGCCAGTCCGATTCTGCAGGTTCCAGGGGCGGTCGCGGGTCTGCCGGAGTCTCCCGACGCCGCGGTCGCGTGGCATTACGGGGATCCCTTCGGTGAACAACGCGCCGCGGTCCAGCGGGTCGCGGTGGTGGATCGCTCGCACCGGTTCGTCCTCTCGATCACCGGCAAGGAACGACTGAGCTGGTTGCACACCATCTCCAGTCAGGCCGTCGCCGATCTGCGGGACGGCGATTCCGCCGAGAATCTGGACCTGGATCTCAACGGCCGCGTACTGAACCACTTCGTGCTCACCGATCTGGACGGCACCGTCTGGATCGACACCGAGGCCCAGCGCGGCCCGGAGCTGCTGAGTTTCCTGCAGAAAATGGTCTTCTGGGCCGACGCGAAGCCGGTCGACGCGAATGACCATGCGCTGCTGAGCCTGCTCGGCCCCGAGGCCGAGACGCTGCTCGAAACCCTCGATATCGCAGCTCTTCCCGACACCTACCGGGCCGTCGCGCTGCCGGGCGGCGGCTTCCTGCGCCGCATGCCCTGGCCCACCGCGAATTCCTTCGACCTGCTGGTCCCGCGTGATCGACTGGGCGACTGGTGGGCGAAACTGCGGGACGCCGGCGCCGCGGCCGCGGGCATGTGGGCCTTCGAGGCGCTGCGCGTGGCGGACCTGCGCCCGCGCCTCGGCCTCGATACCGACGACCGGACCATCCCGCACGAGGTGAACTGGATCGGCGGTCCCGCCGAACATGGTGCGGTGCACCTGAACAAGGGCTGCTACCGCGGTCAGGAGACCGTGGCCCGCGTCCACAATCTCGGTAAACCGCCGCGGCATCTGGTGCTGCTGCACCTGGATGGCTCCGCCGACGACCGCCCCGCCCCCGGTGACGCGGTGACCGCGGCCGGGCGCGCGGTAGGCGTACTCGGCACGGTGGTGGATCATTTCGAGTTCGGCCCCATCGCCCTGGCCTTGGTCAAACGCAATGTCCCGGTCGACACGAAGCTGGAGGCGGGTCCCACCGCCGCCGCCATCGACCCGGATTCCGTTCCCGCCCATGACGAGCCGCAGGCCGGCCGGCTCGCCGTCGAAAAGCTCCGCGGCCGATGAACACCACTGCGCAGCCGACGGCTACCGGCACTGCGCAGAGCACAGGCAAGGTCCTCGCCGTGTGCGTGTTGCACGCCGAGCTGGAGGTGCCCGCCAAGTCCAGCAAGGTGGGCCGGACGGCCATCGACAAAAGGCCGGTGCCGCACCGGGTTCCGGTCGGCAGTCTGGGTCTGGCGGGTGATCACGTCTGCGATACCGAGCATCACGGCGGCGTCCACCAGGCCGTCTACGCCTATTCCGACGCGGATGCCCACCGCTGGAGCGCGGAGCTGGAGCGGCCGCTGCCCGCCGGCTGGTTCGGCGAGAATCTGCGCATCGACGGTCTCGCGGTGAGCGATGCCGTGATCGGCGCGCACTGGGCGATCGGCGACACGCTGCTGGAGGTGTCCGCGCCGCGCGTCCCGTGCGCCACGTTCCAGTGGTGGTCGCAGGAGCGGCAGTGGGTGAAACGCTTCACGCTGCAAAGGGATACGGGCGCCTATCTGCGGGTGCTGACCGAGGGCGCGATCGGCGCGGGTGACGAGGTCCGGGTGGTGCACACGCCCGCGCACGGCATCACGGTCCGGGACCTGTTCTCCGGCACCGATCAGGCCCGCCTGGATCGCCTGCTCGCGGAGGAGCCGACCATCTCCGATGATGTGCGCATGCAGATCGAACGGCACCGCAAGCGGAACGGAGTGCGCGCATGAGCGGTCGAGCCCGGAGGCGGGAGCGGAGCGTAACCACGCAGGGCTCCGCTCATGCGCGAGAGGACAGAGCATGAGCGTGGATCTGGTGGAGGTGGTCCGGTCCGGGTTCCGGGAGTGTGTGCATCGCGGGTCCGCGGTGGTGTTGCGCCCCGACGGTGAGCCGCTGGTGGAGGTGGGCGCGGTGCACGGCCCGATCTTCCCGCGGTCGACCAATAAGCCCATGCAGGCACTGACCTTGCTGCGCAATGGTTTCGAGCCGGTCGACGAGGCCGAGCTGGCCATCTCGACGGCCTCGCATTTCGGTGAGCCGGATCATGTGGAGCTGGTGCAGCGGCTGCTGGATCGTTTCGGTTTCACCGAGGACGAGCTGGAGTGCCCGCCGGATCTGCCGTTCGACGAAGCGGCGCGGGCGCAGGCGCTGGCCGGCCGGGAGCGCGGGAAGGCCGCCCGCCGCATCTTCATGAACTGTTCGGGCAAGCATGCCGCCATGCTCGCCACCTGCCGGGTGAACGGCTGGCCCACCCGCGGCTACCTGGATGCCGGGCATCCGTTGCAGCGGGCCGTGATCGACACCATCGTCGACGTCACCGGCGAGCCGGAGTCGGATCTGGGTATCGACGGCTGCGGTCTGCCCATCGTCCCGGTGTCGCTGGTGAATCTGGCGCGGGCCTACGCGACGCTGGCGACGGCGGCGGCGGGCAGTCCGGAACGCCGGGTGGCGGATGCCATCCGCGCCCATCCGCGAGTGATTTCCGGCACGGACGGGCCGGACTTCCGCGTGATGACGGCTACTCCGGGATTGGTGTGCAAGATCGGCGCGGACGGCGTGCACGCGGGTGCGCTGCCGGACGGTTCGGCCTTCGCGTACAAGATCGACGATGGCGCGGACCGGGCCCGGTTGCCGCTGACGCTGGCCATTCTGCAGCGTATGGGCATCGACTGGACCGAGGAGCACGGTGCGCTCGCGGCGCCGGCGGTACTGGGCGGCGGGGTCCGGGTGGGCATCGTCCGGGCTATCCCCGGGGTGCTCTGACGCGGCCGCGAAACCCGCTGCTCCGGACGGTCCGATGACCGGCCGGGAGTAGTTCGGCGCTTTCTCCCCCACTCCTGGAAGCGCGACCGCCTGACACACGCTAAAGTGTCTGTCAGGAAGAGTATTAATTCGAACGGGGCCGCCAACACACCCCAGGCCGCCCCGCAGTGACGCGAGGGGGTCAGCCATGGGCCGTGGCCGGGCTAAGGCAAAGCAGACCAAGGTTGCACGCGAGCTCAAGTACAGCTCGCCATCAACCGACTTCTCCAGCCTTCAGCGTGAGCTGTCGAGTGGTCCCGACACGCCGCAAGGCAGTGTCCTGTCCGACGAGCACGACACGGACGAAACTCCGTCGCGCTGGGACGATGAGGACAAATACGACGACTGGCGCCGCTGATTCGGATAATCGACGTGCAAAGGGGGAGGCCGTGACTGGCCTCCCCTTTCGCACGTCGATTTGCGCCGACGCGGTAGCACAGAAGGCTTGCTGATACGTTGACGTCCCGCCTCCCCGAGGCCGGGACGTCGGCGCGTTTCTCATGTCCGGGCCCAATTCGCCCGGGCAGCAATGAGATACGGCATTCCCGACATACAGCACGGCCCCGGTACGCCTGAGAACGCCCGGGGCCGAAGCTCTTTCGCCGATACGACGCTGCCGCGCGCACGCGCCGGACCGGCTGAGGCAGTGAACACTTCGTCGTGAGCCGAGGCCGCGGCGCCCCGTCACGGGAGCCCATCACCAGCCGTGGCTATCGCGCGGCGGCAGGGCACGCAGACTCGGGTCGGAGTCGCGGCACGCCGGCACGTGGCCGTGGCCGTAGGGAGTTCCACTCACCCCGCATATGAGTAGGCCCCGATCACTCGTCGGAGTGATCGGGGCCTTTTCTCTACGTGTCGCTCAGAAGCGCGGGTGGTCGCCCACGAGCACCGCGCGGGCGGCCTCGACGTCCTTGGCCTTCTTCACCGTGCCGAGGGTCCAGCAGTTGATGTGGCGGGCGGTGAGGACGGCGAGGGCGCGGTCGGCGTCCTCGGGGGCCACGACGGCGACCATGCCGACGCCCATATTGAAGGTCTTCTCCATCTCGGCGCGTTCGACGCGGCCGCGCTGGGCGATCATCTTGAAGACCGGGGCCGGGTTCCAGGTGCCGCGGTCGAGTTCGGCGACCAGTCCGGCGGGCAGCACGCGGGCCAGGTTGCCGGCGAGGCCGCCGCCGGTGACGTGGGCGAAGGTGCGCACATCGGTCTCGGCGACCAGGGCCAGGCAGTCCTTGGCGTAGATCTTGGTGGGCTCGAGCAGCTCCTCGCCGAGGCTGCGGCCGAACTCCTCGACATGCCCGGTGAGCGACATGCGGTCGATGTCCAGCAGGACGCGGCGGGCCAGCGAGTAGCCGTTGGAGTGCAGGCCGGACGCGCCCATGGCGATGACCACGTCGCCGGGCCGGACCCGGTCCGGGCCGAGCACGGCATCGGCTTCCACGACGCCCACGCCGGTGGCGGAGATGTCGTAGTCGTCATTGCCCATCAGGCCCGGGTGTTCGGCGGTCTCGCCGCCGAGCAGGGCGCAACCGGCGAGCACGCAGCCCTCGGCGATGCCGGCGACGATCTGCGCGACGCGTTCGGGGACGACCTTGCCGACGGCGATGTAGTCCTGCAGGAACAGCGGTTCGGCGCCGCAGACCACGAGGTCGTCGACGACCATGGCGACCAGGTCGAGGCCGACCGTGTCGTGCTTGTCCATGGCCTGGGCGACCGCGATCTTGGTGCCGACGCCGTCGGTGGAGGCGGCGAGCAGTGGCTCCTTGTAGCCGCCCTTCAACGCGAACAGTCCGGCGAAACCTCCCAGACCACCCTGCACCTCGGGCCGGCTGGCCTTCTTGGCCAGGGGAGCGAACAGTTCGACCGCCCGATCTCCGGCCTCGATATCCACACCGGCCGCCGCGTAGGAGGCACCGGCGCTGCTGGGTGTCTGTTCAGTCATGTCGGGGGAGAACTCCAAGCCGATTCGGGGTGGACAGTTGCCTGCTCACGGTAGCAGTCCCGGCTGTACCGCCTCCCCGGACCTTCAGCGCCCGGCCGAGAGCCGTCAACCGTCGGGCATGCGACCGGCGGTTCCGCACAACAACCATTTCGGACGTACCCGACGAGTTACCCACCACGCTACGAAATCAGCTGTCGGGTACCCGATCGACGGCGGCGTTGGACGGCTGGGTCGGGGACGGGCACGGCCGCGACCAGGCGACGCGTGTAGTCCTCGCGGGGCTGTCGCAGGATCTCGTCGTTGCTGCCCTGTTCGACGACGGCGCCGTGGCGCAGCACCACGATGCGGTCGGCGAGCTGGTCCACGACGGCGAGGTCGTGGGTGATGAAGAGGCAGGCCCAGCCGTATTCGCGTTGCAGGCCGGCGAAGAGTTCGAGGACCTTGGCCTGGACGGAGACGTCGAGGGCGCTGGTCGGTTCGTCGGCGACGAGTAGGTCGGGTTCGAGGACGAGGGCACGGGCCAGGCTGACGCGCTGGCGCTGGCCGCCGGACAGTTCGTGTGGATAGCGGCCTTCCGCGCCGGCGGGGAGTTGGACGTCGTCGAGCAGGCGCCGGACTCGTTCGCGCAGGGCCGCGCCCTTGGCCGCGCCGTGCACCAGGAGTGGTTCGGCGACGCAGTCGCCGATGGTGAGGCGCGGGTTGAGGGAGGTGGCGGGGTCCTGGAAGACGAAGCCGAAGCGGCGGCGCAGCGGCCGCAGTTTGCGTTCGGACAGTCCGGCGATATCGGTGCCGAGGACGCGCACGCCACCGGAGGTGGGTCGCTGCAGCGCGGCCACACAGCGGCCGATGGTGGATTTGCCGGAGCCGGATTCGCCGACGAGGCCGAGGGTTTCGCCGCGCCGCAGGGTGAGGGTGACGTCGTCGACGGCGCGGAAGGGGCCGCGGCCGAGCGGTCCGGGGAATTCGACCACCAGATCGGTCACCTCGAGCACGATGGGGGCATCGTCGGGAATCGGCTCGCGCACCGTGGTTCTCACCTCGGTGAGGGCCGCGCCCGCCACGCTGGATTCCGAATCCTCGTCGGCGACGTGCAGTTTCGGCACCGCCGCCAGGAGCGCCTTGGTGTACTCGTGTTGCGGATCGGCGAAAAGATCATCCACCGTGGCTGTTTCGACGACGCAGCCGTCGCGCATGACCACGACGCGGTCGGCGAGGTCGGCGACGACGCCCATATTGTGGGTGATGAGGACGATGGCCGCCCCGGTGCGGTCGCGCATATCGCGCAGCAGTTCCAGGATTTCGGCCTGCACGGTGACGTCGAGGGCGGTGGTGGGTTCGTCGGCGATGATCACCTTCGGTTCGCAGGCGATGGCGATGGCGATGACCACGCGTTGTTTCTGCCCGCCGGAGAGCTGGTGCGGGTAGTAGTCGACGCGGGCTTCCGGATCGGGCAGTCCGACGGCCCGCAGGAGTTCGATGGCCTTGGCGCGCGCGGCCTTCCGGTGCATGCGCGTGTGCGCGCGCAGTGCCTCGCCGATCTGGAAGCCGACGGTGAACAGCGGGTCGAGGGCCGCGCCGGGTTCCTGGAACACCATCGAAATGGCTCCGCCGCGCAGCGCGGTGAGTTCCTTCTCGCTCATCTTGGTGACGGCTTTGACGCCGAGGGTGACGGTGCCGCGCACGCTGGCGGTGGGTGGCAGTAGTCCCATGGCGGCGCGGGAGCTGACCGATTTGCCGGAGCCGGATTCGCCGACGACGGCCAGCACTTCCCCTGGAAGCACCTGGTAGGAAACATTTTTCACGGCGGCCACGGAGCCGTGGTCGGTGGCGAAGGTGACGGTGAGGGCGTCGTAGGACAGGACTGGATCAGACATCGGCGGCCTCCTTCGCGGCGCGGCGGGTGCGGAGCAGTGGGTTGAGCACTTCGTTGAGGCTCTCGCCCACGAGGGTCATACCCAGCACCACGAAGACGATGGCGAGGCCGGGGAAGACACCGGTCCACCAGATGCCGTTGGAGACATCGGACAGGGCCTTGTTGAGGTCGAAGCCCCATTCGGCGGCCTGGGTGGGTTCGATGCCGAAGCCGAGGAACCCGAGTCCGGCGAGGGTGAGGATGGCTTCCGCACCGTTCAGCGTCACCAGCACCGGCAGGGACTGGGTGACGTTGGCGAGGATGTGCCGGAACAGGATTCGCGCGGTGGAGGCCCCGGTGACGCGGGCGGCGTCCACGTACGGTTCCTGTTTGACTGCGATGGTGGCATTGCGTACCACCCGGAAGTACTGCGGCACGAAGATCACCGTGATGGCGATGGCGGCGGAGAGGATGCCGCCGAAGCTGCTGGACTGCCCGCCGGACACCACGATCGACACCACGATGGCGAGCAGCAGTGACGGGAACGCGTACATGGCGTCCATGAACAGCACCAGGATTCGGTCCACCCAGCCGCCGAGGTAACCGGACACCAGGCCGAGCGGTACGCCGACGATGATGGACAGCACCAGTGACACCGCGATGACCGACAGCGCGGTGCGCGCCCCGAAGATGACGCGGGAGAACACGTCCTCACCGCGCACCGAGGTGCCGAACCAGTGCGCCGCCGAGGGCGCCTGCTGCCGTACGAAATCCACGCCGCCGGAGGAGCTCTGCGCGAATCCGTAGGGCGCGATGAGCGGCGCGAACACCGCGATGACGATGAACAGCACGACCAGTGCGAAGCCGAGCAGCAGCGTGAACCGCTGCAGTCCGGAGGTCATGCGCACCAGTGCGAGGCCGGGGATGCGCAGCCCGGATCGTTGCGGCGGGACGGGGGCCGGGACGGCCGTTTCGAGTTCGATGGCGGTCATCAGAACCTCACCCTCGGGTCGATGAGTGCGACGATCAGGTCCACCAGGAAGCTCATGACCGCGACCACGATCGCGATGAAGGCCACGATGCCCTGGACGGCCACGAAGTCGCGCGCCTGCAGGTACTGGGCGAGCTGATAGCCCAAGCCCTTCCATTCGAAGGTGGTCTCGGTGAGCACGGCGCCGCCCAGCATCATGGCGATCTGCATGCCCATGACGGTGACCACGGGGATGAGCGCATTGCGGAAGGCGTGCCGCCGGGTGACGACGCGTTCGGAGAGTCCGCGGGCGCGGGCGGCGTCCACGTATCCGGAGCGCAGGGTCTGGATGAGGTTGATGCGCACCAGCCGCAGGAACACGCCGGCGGTGAGCAGCCCGAGCGCGATGGCCGGCAGCACAGCGTGTTTCAGGACGTCGACGATATTGCCGGGATCACCGTAGAGAATCGCGTCGATGATCATGACGTTGGTCTTGGGCGAGACGTGCTGCAGTTCCAGTTCCACATTGGTGCTGGCGCGCCCGGCGACCGGCAGCCAGCCCAGTTGCACCGCGAACACCAGTTTCAGCAGCAGGCCGACGAAGAACACGGGCGCCGCGTACACCAGGATGGCGAAGAGCCGCAGGCCGACGTCGGCGGCCGAATCCCGTTTGGTGGCGGCGTATCTGCCGAGTGGCACGCCGACCGCGAAGGCCACGATGAGCGACCAGAACACGAGTTCCAGGGTGGCCGCGCCGTAGGTGGTGATGACCTCGCTGATGGCCCGATTGTCCTGGGAGTGGCCGAAATCGCCGTGCAGCAGCCCGGACAGGTAGTCCCAGTACTGGCTGAGGATGGGCCGGGTGAGTCCGGCGGCTTCCTTGCGGCGCTGGATCTCCTCGGGGCTGAGCCGGCCGCCGACGGCGGCGGTGATGGGGTCACCGATCACCCGCATGAGGAAGAAGACGATGGTGACGAGGATCCAGGTGGTGGGGATGATGAGCAGCGCCCGCACGCCCAGGTAGCGCAGTAGTGCGCTGTAGCGGGAGTTGCCGCCGCGTAGTCGTTTTCGCGCGGGTGGGCCCGCGTCGCCGGGTGCGGGTAGAGCCGGCGTGGCCGGGTCGCCCTGTTCGTCGATGGCTGTCACTTGGTCAGCCCTCCGAAGCGGAACTTGAAGCTGGGGTCGAGGGTCTCGTCGACGCCCTGGATGTTCTTGGCGGCCACCGCGATATTGCGGCCCGCGAGCAGCGGCAGCATGGGCAGGTAGTCATCGGCCAGCTTGAACTGCACCTGCTTCAGAATGTCGGCGCGCTTCGCCGGATCCGATTCGGTGGTCTCGGCGGTCAGCAGTGCGTTGATCGACGGTTCCTGGAAGTGGTTCTGCAGCGTGTTGTTCGGCGCGAAGAACGGGGTGAGGTAGTCGTCGGCGTCGGGGAAGTCCGGGAACCAGCCGAACTGGTAGAGCGGGTAGCTGTCCTTCACCCGTTCGTCCTGGTACGAAACCCATTCGGTGGATTGCAGATTCACCTTGAACAGGCCGGTGGCTTCCAGCTGGTTCTTGATGGCCGCGTACTCCTCGGAGCTGGAGCCGCCGTAGTGGTCCGAGTTGTATTGCAGGTTCAGGGTGACGGGTGCGGCGATCCCGGCATCGGACAGGAACTTGGCCGCTTCCTGCTTGTTCGGCTTGTCGCCGTAGATGTCCTTGTACGGTTCGGTGGCGCCGGCGAGGCCGGGCACGACCGACGAGTAGGCGGGGCTGTAGGTGCCCTTGTAGATTCCCTTGGCGAGCGCGTCCCGGTCGACGCTGCTGGCGACGGCCTTGCGCACGGCCAGTTTCTGCGCCGGGTTCGCGCCGGGCATGGTGTTCAGGTTGAACACGATGTAGCGGAGTTCGCCGCCGGTGCCCTCGTGCACGGTGACCCGGTTGTCGCCGCGGAGCGAGTCGATGTCGGTGGGGCTGAGGGTGCGGTAGGCGATATCGATATTGCCCTGCTGCACATCGAGTTTCAGGTTGTCGCCGCCGGCGTAGTACTTGACGGAGACGGTGTCGGTCTTGGCCTTGCCGAACAGGCCGTTGTAGTCCGGGTTGGCCTTGAATTCGGCCAGCTTGTTCTTGTCGTAGCTGGTAATGGTGTACGGCCCGGAGAAGGACCCGGTCTTGACGACGGCGTCGTCCTCGAGGATCTTGTCGGGCGGGAAGCTCTTCTCGTCCACGATGATTCCGGCCTGGGTGGGCAGGACCGACGGGAAGGTCTGGTCGTTGGCGACCTTCAGCGTGAACGCCACCGTATCGGGGTCGACGACGTCGGTGTGCGCCAGGTTGCCGAGCAGCGAGGCGGGACCGTTGGGGTCGTTGATCTTCAGCATGCGGTCGAAGGAGAACTTCACGCTCTGCGCGCTGAGCGGATGCCCGTTGGCGAATTTCAGGCCGGGCTTGAGACTGCAGGTGTAGACGGTGGGCGCGGTGAACGCGCAGTGCTGGGCGGCATCCGGTTCCGGATCCGTCTTGCCCGCGGGGAAGTTCAGCAGGGTCTGGTAGATCTGCGTCTCGGCCTGCAGGGAGCCATTGTCGTAGGCGAGGGCGGGGTCGAGGGAGAAGACCCGGTCGGTGGTGCCGACCACTATCCCGGTACCGGTATTGCCACCCGAGGTACGTCCCGCACCGCAGCCCGTGAGGGCCAGGGCGGCGATGCCTGCCATGCCGACCGCGGCGAACAGTGTCGCCCGGCTGGTCGAAGTCGATGTCATGCTGCTCATCTCTGTGAAGGGGTGGGCCCCGCTCCCCCTCATGAAGAGCGGGGCCGCACAGCTTTGCTGGACGGAGCGGAGGCTCACTTGCTCAGTACGCCGAACCGGAACTTGGAGGACGGATCGAGCGTCTTGTCGACGCCCTGCACGTTCTTTCCGGCGACGGCAATCTGATTGCCGGTCAGCAGCGGGACCGTGGGCAGGTAGTCGGCCATCAGGTCGTGCTGCAGCGTGGCGAGCACCGCGGCGCGTTTGGCCGGATCGGGTTCGGTCACCTCGGCCTGCAGTTCGGCGGTGATCTTGGGATCGCTGAAGTGGTTGCGCAGGAAGTTGTCCGGCCCGAAGAACGGAGTGAGGTAGTCGTCGGCGTCCGGGTAGTCCGGGAACCAGCCGAACTGGAAGACCGGGTAGCCGTCGGTGGAGCGCGCCTTCTGGTACGAAACCCATTCGGTGGATTGCAGATTCACCTTGAACAGGCCGGTGGCCTCCAGCTGGCTCTTGATGGCCGCGTACTCCTCGGAGCTGGTCTGGCCGTAGTGGTCGGTGTTGTATTGGATGTTCAGTTCGACGGGTGCGGTGACGCCGGCGTCGGCGAGGAGTTTGGTGGCGGCGGCCTTGTCCGGCTTGGCGCCGTAGATGTCCTTGAAGGGCTGGGTCGCGCCCGGGAGGCCTTGCGGCACCGGCGAGTACAGCGGGGTCCAGGTGCCCTTCCAGACGTCCTTGGCCAGCGCGTCGCGGTCCACGGAGACGGCGACGGCCTTGCGGACCGCCAGCTTCTGCGCGGGATTGCCGCCGGGCATGGTGTTCAGGTTGAACACCAGGTAGCGGGTATCGCCGCCGGGCGACTGATGCACCGTCACCTTGTCGCTGCCGCGGAGGGAGTCGATATCGGTGGGCGCCAGGGTGTGCCAGGCGACATCGATATTGCCCTGCTGCACATCCAGTTTCAGGTTGGCGGCCTCGCCGTAGTACTTGACGGTGACGGCGTCGTTCTGCGGCTTGCCGAACAGGCCGTTGTAGCCGGGGTTCGACTGGTATTCGACCAGTTTGTTCTTGTCGTAGCTGCTGATCGTGTACGGGCCCGAGAAGGGTTTGGCCTTCACGATGGCGTCGTCGTCGAGGATGGCGTCGGCGGGGAACACCTTCTCGTCCACGATGGCCGAGGCCTGGGTGGGCAGAATGGCCGCGAAGGTCTGGTCGTTGGCCTTCTTCAACGTGAAGTCGACGGTCTTGTCGTCCGGTGCGTCGGTGTGGTCGAGATTGGCCAGCAGGGCCGCGGGCCCCTGCGGGTCGTTGATCTTCACCATCCGGTCGAAGGAGAACTTCACGCTCTTCGCGGTGAGCGGGTCGCCGTTGGCGAACTTCAGACCGGGCTTGAGGGTGCAGGTGTAGACGGTGGGCGCGCTGTACCCGCACTTGTCGGCAGCGTCCGGCTGCGGGGTCGCCTGTCCCGGCGGGAAATTCAGCAGGAACTGGTAGACCTGGGTCTCGGCCAGCAGGGACCCGTTGTCGTAGGCCTTGGCCGGGTCGAGTGAGGTGACCTTGTCGGTGGTGCCCACGACCAGGCCCGCTCCTCCGCTTCCGCCTCCGGTCCGGCCCGCTCCGCAGCCGGCGATGGCGAGGACTGCGAGCCCCGCACATCCCACTGCCGCAACATCTTTAACGCGCATGCATAGCCCTGCTCTCGAAACCCGGCGCGGCAAACCGGGTTACGGTCCCGCCGCGCTGCAGTGGACATCTTCTGGCTGGGCACAGTATCGACCGGTTATAACCGGTATGTTGCCTTTCCGAACAAACAAATTACTTTTCGGTCTATAGCGACCGAAATTTTTCGGTCGTACAACGATTGCGCCCCGCCGACCTTCCGGTCGGCGGGGCGCTATGTCCTGTTGCTCTGAAATTTTTCCACCCGCTACGGGCGGCTCAGTGCGCTCGCATTCGCGTTGTCGGCCAGCAGCGCCGTCTCCGTCGCACCGGAGAGCATGCCTTCCAACAGGTTCTTGCCGATGGCCGCCTCCTGCGGGAGGGCGATCGGGTACTTGCCGTCGAAGCAGGCACAGCACAGCCGCGACCGCGGCTGCTCGGTGGCGGCGACCATGCCCTCCAAGGAGATATAGCCGAGGGTGTCCGCGCCGATGGAACGGCGCACGCCCTCCACCATGTCCTCGAGACTGCCGGAGTCGATGCCTTCGGGGCCCGCGCCATTGGCGATCAGCTCTGCGCGCGAGGCGAAGTCGATGCCGTAGAAGCACGGCCACTTGACCGCCGGGGAAGCGATCCGGACGTGGATCTCCAGGGCGCCCGCCTCCCGCAGCATGCGGATCAGGGCACGCTGGGTATTGCCACGCACGATGGAATCGTCCACCACGATGAGCCGCTTACCACGGATGACCTCGCGGAGCGGGTTGAGCTTCAACCGGATTCCGAGCTGGCGGATGGTCTGGCTGGGCTGGATGAAGGTACGGCCCACATAGGCGTTCTTCATCAGGCCCTGCCCGTACGGGACACCCGAACCCTGCGCGTAACCGACGGCCGCGGGGGTACCGGACTCCGGCACCGGAATGACCAGGTCACCCTCGACAGGATGCTCGGCGGCCAGCCGCCGGCCGATGTCCACCCGGGTGGCGTGCACCGAACGGCCGGAGATGGTGGAGTCGGGCCGGGCCAGGTAGACGTATTCGAAGACGCAGCCCTTGGGTTCCGGGCTGGCGAAACGCAACGACCGGACACCGTCCGCGTCGATGGCCAGCAGTTCGCCCGGCTCGATCTCACGGACGAAGGAGGCGCCCACGATGTCGAGGGCCGCGGTCTCGCTGGCAACCACCCAGCCGCGATCCAACCGGCCCAGGCAGAGCGGGCGCACGCCGTGCGGATCCCGCGCGGCATAGAGCGTGTGCTCGTCCATGAAGGTGAGGCAGAAGGCGCCGCGCAGCGTGGGCAGCAGCTCCATGGCGGCCTGCTCGATGCTCTTGTCGGCGGCGGCGTGCGCGAGCAGCGCGGTGATCACATCCGAATCGGAGGTGGCGGCCATGGACCCGGCGAGCCGCCCGGTCACCAGTCCGAGATCGCGTGCCCGCGTGGATAGTTCGGCGGTATTGACCAGATTTCCGTTGTGTCCCAGCGCGAGTCCGGTACCCACCGCGGTGGTGCGGAAGATCGGCTGCGCGTTCTCCCAGGTCGTGGAACCCGTGGTGGAGTAACGACAGTGGCCGACGGCGACATGGCCCGGCATGGCGGCCAGGGTCTGTTCGTCGAAGACCTGGGACACCAGCCCCAGATCCTTGAAAACCAGCACCTGGGAGCCATCGGCGACCGCGATACCCGCCGCCTCCTGCCCGCGATGCTGCAATGCGTAGAGTCCGTAATACGTGAGCTTGGCCACATCCTCGCCCGGCGCCCAGACACCGAACACGCCGCACTCTTCGCGCGGTTCGTTCTCGTCGTGGTCGGGGGTGGTGGCGGCGGAGGGGAGAGTCACCGTTTGCTCCCTGTTCGGCGGGCGGGGGGCGCAGCCCAGTCTACGGGTAACCACGACGCAACCCACCGTTGGGATATGCCTGTTGGCAGACCGTTTGCTGTTAGCGTTCGACCGTGGCGACCACGGACACTACGGAATCGACTCCACGCCGGCATCTGAGCCTCGTCAGGTGGGCTTTTCCGGTAATCGTCATGACCTTGCTGGGCTCGCTGCTCGGCGTCATGTACCTCGACTACGTGGTCGATCCGGAGAAGAATCTGCACAACTTCCCGATCGCGCTGGTCAACCAGGATGTGGGTGACGACCTCTCCCAGCCGGGGCAACCGGCCAAGCATGTGAACTTCGGCGATCAGGTCTCGGCGGGGCTCCAGAAAGCCGTGCCGTCGGACAAGATCGATCTGCGGGTGCTCGGCATCAACGAGTCCCAGTTGCAGATGCAGTCCGCGCAGGTGTACGCCACCATCATCATTCCGAGCGACTTCTCCAAACGGCTCGGCATTCTCGGGGTCGGCAGCGTCGTGCCCGGCAATATCAGCAAGCCGGTCATCACCCTGCAGACCAATCCGCGCACCGGCGCGTTCGCCACCGCCATCGTGACGAAGTTCGGTGACGAAGCTCTCACCCAGGTCAATGCGCAAGTGGGACAGCAGCTCACGGACACGGTGAAGGCACAGCTCACACCGCCGCCGGGCGCGCCGCCCACCGAACTCTCGGCCGCCACCCGGCTGGTGCTGGCGCAACCCCTCGATATCGTGGTGAGCGAATTCCAGCCGCTGCCCGGCGGATCGGGCGAAGGACTCACGGCCTTCTTCTACAGCCTCATGCTGCTGCTGATCGGCATGGTCGGGGCGATGATCATCCACCAGCTGATCGATTCGGCGCTGGGCTTCCTGCCCACCGAGTGGGGTCCCTGGTACGTGCACTACCCGCGCGCGTCGATCTCCCGCTTCAAGACGCTGATGATCAAGTGGTCGGCGGTGGTGGCCCTGGCCGTCTGCGCCTCGGCCGCCTTGGAAGGCATCGGCGCCGGCCTCGGCATGCCGATCGACCGTCCGCTACTCCTCTTTCTCTACAGCGTCCTCGTGATGACCGCGGTCGGCGTCACCTGCACCGCGGTGCTGGCCGCCGTCGGCACGGCGGGCTTGATCGTGAACCTCATCTTCTTCGTGATCCTCGGCCTCCCCTCCTCCGGCGGCACCGTCCCCATCGAGGCCACCCCCAAGTACTTCGGCTGGCTCGCCAAGTTCGAGCCCATGCACCAGGTCTTCCTCGGCACCCGCTCCATCCTCTACTTCGACGGCAGCGCCCAGGCGGGCCTCTCCCGCGGCATCTGGATGTCCGTGCTCGGTCTGGCCGTCGGCCTGGTCTTCGGCCTCTTCATCACCCGCTTCTACGACCGGAAAGGCCTGGAACGCAAGCCCATCCAAGCCAGGGCAACCGTTCCGGCCACCCCGGACCAGCAGTCCGCAGCAGGTCAGGAATCCACGCCGCCCGAGGAACCCGGGCCGGCTCAGGAATCCGCGCCGACCCAGAAAACCGGGCCTACCAAGGAATCCACGCTGCCTCAGGAATCCGGGCCTGCTCCGGGATCGGGCCGCCACCGGAGCCCTGAGGAGTCATAGCTGCGCGACCGGTAGCCAGTGCGCGACCTCGGGCGCCCGTGTCCCCGAGGCCGTCAGCCGCGCAGCGGCCAGTGCCTCGTCGAAGGTGAGCAGCCCGGTCGCGAGCAACAGCCAAGTCCGGGCATCGGTTTCGACCACATTGGGCGGCGTCCCCCGCGTATGCCGGGGTCCCTCGATGCACTGCACCGCCACGAACGGCGGCACCCGCACCTCCACCGAGGCCCCCGGCGCATCCGCGGCGAGCGCCCGCGCGGTCCCGCGCACCGCGGCGGCGAGCTCGGTACGCGAGGGCGCGGGCGCGGACTCGTCCCGCAACCACTCCCCCACCGCGTCCACCGCCGCCCGCATCGCCGCCGGATCCACCGCACCTCGTCGCGCCATATCGTGAGGTTACCGCCGCCCACCGACGCCGAACGCTTCTCACCCGACCGGCAATGATCCCGACCGGCAATGATGCGGCCGTGCGCAATGTTTCGGTGCCGCCGTGGGGACTACTGCTCGATGTGCTGCTCTACGCGCACGTGCCGGCGCTGATCGCGACGGTCATTCTGCGGCTGTCCGCTCGCCGGTGAGGCGGCGGGCCAGTCTCGGCGTGAGCGCGCCGCCCGCATTGAGGGCCAGGTGCAGCAGGGCCGGGGCGGTGGCACTGCCCGTGTGGCAGCGGAGGCGGTCGAAGAGATAGCCCGCGGCAGTGGTGACGGCCACGGTGCCGGGGACGGGATCACCGGCAGCGCGGGCGGGCTGGATGTGGGTCAAGCCGAAAGACAGTGCGCCGAGCCAGGTTCCGGGGCGGCCGAGGGCATCCTCCAGCAAAGGGGTGAGGGTGGCTCGGTAGATGAGCTCCTCGCTGTAGACGGTGCCCACCGGGATGTGCAGGGCCGCCCATTCGGCCGTCGAGACATCCGGGCCGCGGTCGGCCAGGTCGGCGAAGTGGCGGCGGGTGGCCGGGACGGTCAGGGCCGACGCGTAGCCGGCGGTCACCACGGCGGCCGTCAGCAGACCGACTCGGAAGCCTTGGACGGAGCGCCAATTCGGGGTGCCGTGGAAGACGGCGGCGTAGGCCGTGGCGAAGGTGATGTTGGCGGCGGAGCGGCCACGGATATCGAGACGCAGGGCAGGCAGGACGCGGTTGGCCCACAGCAATGGCAAAGCCGCGGCGGCAGCCGCTTGCACGGTGCGGGACAGCCCGGGCATCGTTATTTGACCGCTCGCTCGTAGTACTCGGCGAGTTCGATTTGCACGCGGATCTTTTCGCGGAGTTCGGGGGTGAAGTCGGGGGGCGCGGCGATGGCGGCCCAGCCGTCCAGCACCAGGGAGCCGTAGTTGTGGCCGTGACCGTCGGAGACGCCCTGGGCATTGGTGAGGTCGGCGGCCACCTGCCAGAAGGTGACGAAGGGCCACCAGCGCATCTGCGGGGAGACGTCGGCGCCGCGGGGTTCGCCGAGCCAATCCGGTTGCGAGGTGATGAGATCCGGCGACCACCAGATGATGGGGTCGGACGGATGCATGAGGTAGGCGATGCGGGGTTTGCGCCAGTCCGGGGAGGGTTTCTCCAGATCGGCTGCGGTGCGGGCGAATCGGACCACCAGGCCGTCGGCATAGATGGGATCCACCTCGCGGGTGCCGGGATCGCGGCGTTCGACGAACTGCCGCCACAGGCGATTCGAGTTGGGCGGGCCCACCCACAGCGCGCCGTCCACCTTGGAGCGCAGGTCGGCCAGCCCGTCGAAGGCGGCCTCGGAGCCCTGCGACCCGAGACTCTCGCCGTACACCAGCAGTTTCGGCCGATGATCGGCCGGCAGTCGCGACCAGTGCTCGTACACGGCGTCGAACATCTTGCGCCCGTTCTCCGCCACCTTCTGCCGGTCCGCGAGAAAGGACAGCACACTGGGCAGATACGAGTACTGCGAGGCCACGATGGCGGTGTCGCCGCCGTACATGTACTCCAGTGCGGCGGCGCTCATGGAGTTCACCCAGCCGGTGCCGGTGGTGGTGACCAGCACCAGCACCTTGCGGTCGAAGGCCTTGGTGCGCTCCAGTTCCGCGACCGCCAGGTCCTCCTCGGTGGTGTCCTTGCTCGCCGACTGCAGGCCGACGTACACCCGGATCGGTTCCAGTGCAGGCTTTCCCGTGACGGCGCTGATCAGCATGGGGTCGGGGCCGTGCGAGACGAACCAGCGCCCCTCGGACCCGAGCGTGTCCCATTTCGCGAGTGAGGCCGGGCTGCCGGAACGTTCGGGTCTCGCCGGCTGCACCGCGTACTGGGTGACCTTGTCATTGCGGACGCTGAACGCGGAGTTGGCGACCGCGAAGAAGGCGCGCGTCGCGACGCCGTTGAAGACCGTCACCACCAGCACGGTCAGCACCAGCGCACCGAGCGCCGGCGCGAACGCGGGCGGCACCCGCACCCACCGGCTGAGCAGCCGGGCGATGAACCGCACCAGTTCCCGCACGGTCCGGTACACGGCCACCACCAGCGCGCCGACCGCGAAACTCAGTGCCCCCGTGCGCAGATAGGCGGCACGCGTGGTGCCTTCCATGCCCATCAGCCCGGTGATCTCCCGCTGCCAGTCCGCGGACATGACCAGCATGTAGGCGGCCGCCAGCGCGCACAGCACGACCACGGCGACCTTCACCGCGTACCGCACCCATTCGGGCGGTGTCTCCAGCTTGATGCGCGGCCGAATCCACATGCGGAACAACCACTGCAGTACACAGCCCACGCCGTAGCCGACGGCCGCATTGAGCCCGGAGATCAGACCTTGGAACAGCCAGTCGCGCGGCACCAGCGACGGTGTGACGGACCAGGCGAAGAACACGGTCGCCACCACGAGCCCGGTGTGATTGAGGTCGATGATGTCCTCGACCCGCCGCGCGAGCACGGCGATCCGCCTGCCCCAGCCATGCCGGAAGAAGACCCGGCCGCGTAAACGCAGCCGTGTCAGGGCATGGGCGGGGTCCAGCACCCGTCAAGTATGGAGGGCGGCAACCGGAACACGGGGCAGCGCCCCGCGTGAAAGACGCCATTGCCCGGCGTGTCGCGCTATATCTACGCGCACTGCTCGAGTAATAGTACCCGGTTCACCGGCCGTGCCGGCCGCCAGAATCAGCTGCCATGAGCACTCCCAGCACAGAGACCAAGAGCACCACGGCTTTTCTGGTGCAGGCCATGATCGCATTCGGAATCAGTTTCGCGGCAATCTGTTTCGGCATCGTGCGGCTGCCGCTCGACATGTGGCAGCGCGGCTTCCTCTTGATGAGCATGCTGTTCCTGGTGAGCAGCTGCTTCACCCTCGCGAAAGTGATTCGGGACCAGCACGAGTCGTCGCGGGTGAATCACCGCATCGACGAGGCCCGCCTGGAAAAGCTGATCGCCGAGCACGATCCGTTCAAAGCATGACTCGACTCGAGGGAAGGCCCCCGCTGCTATCGGCGGCGGGGGCCTTCCTTTTCGGCTTCGAGGGCCGGGCCTCAGTGGTCCGAGTTGCCGAACAGGGCGGGGAGGGTGCCTTCGTGGGCGGCGCGGAGTTCGTCCAGGGTGATGGTGAACTGGCCCTGCACCTCGAGCGAGTCGGAGCCCTCGTCGACCACGCCGATGCGCGCCCACGGCAGCTGCCGGGCCTCGCACATCTTGGTGAAGCGGGTCTCCTCCGAGCGCGGCACGGCCACCAGGACGCGGCCGGCGGATTCGGAGAAGAGGGTGACGAACGGGTCGGCGCCCTCGGGAACGACGAGGCGGCAACCGGTTTCGCCGGCCAGCGCGGCCTCCACGACGGTCTGGATGAGGCCGCCCTCGGAGAGGTCGTGCGCGGCGGAGATCATGCCGTCGCGCGAACCCGAGGTGAGGACGTCCGAAAGCAGCTGCTCGCGAGCCAGATCCACCTTCGGGGGCAGGCCGCCGAGGTGATCGTGCTCGACCTGCGCCCAGATGGAGCCGTCGAATTCGTCGCGGGTGTCGCCGAGCAGGATGAGCGATTCGCCCGGCTCGGTGCCCAGTCCGGTCGGGATGCGGCGGTGCACATCGTCGATGACGCCGAGCACGCCGACCACCGGGGTGGGCAGGATGGCGGTCTGACCGGTCTGGTTGTAGAAGGACACATTGCCTCCGGTGACCGGAATGCCCAGTGCCACACAGCCGTCCGCGAGACCGCGCACGGCCTGCTGGAACTGCCACATGACGCCCGGATCCTCCGGCGAACCGAAGTTCAGGCAGTTGGTGACGGCCTTCGGGGTGGCGCCGGTGACGGCCACGTTGCGGAAGGCTTCGGCGAGCGCGAGCTGCGCACCGGTGTACGGATCCAGCTTGGTGTAGCGGCCGGAGGCGTCGGTGGCGAGCGCGATGCCGCGGCCGGTCTGCTCGTCGATGCGGATGAGGCCCGCGTCGGCATGCTCGGCGAGCACGGTATTGCCGCGCACGTAGCGGTCGTACTGCTCGGTGATCCACTTGCGCGAGCACAGCTGCGGGCTGGCGAGCAGCTTCAGCAGGGTGGCGCGCAGTTCGTCGGCGGTCTGCGGGCGGTTCAGGCGGGCGGCCGAATCCGCGTTCAGCGCATCCTGATCCGCGGGCCGCTCGACCGGGCGCTCGTACACGGGACCCTGGTGGGCGACGGTGCGCGGCGGCACGTCCACCACGGTCTCGCCGTGCCAGGTGATGATGAGGCGCTCGCCGTCGGTGACCTCGCCGATGACGGTGGCGGTGACATCCCACTTCTGGCAGACGGCCATGAAGGCGTCCACGTTCTCGGGGGTGACGACCGCGCACATGCGTTCCTGCGACTCGCTCGAAAGGATCTCGGCGGGCGTCATATTGGCGGCGCGCAGCGGCACCTGGTCCAGGTCGATGTGCATGCCGCCGTCGCCGGCCGCGGCGAGTTCGGAAGTGGCGCAGGAGAGTCCGGCACCGCCGAGGTCCTGGATGCCCACCACGAGGTCGGCGTGGTACAGCTCGAGACAGCACTCGATGAGCACCTTCTCGGCGAACGGGTCGCCCACCTGGACGCTGGGGAGCTTCTTGCGGCCGGTGCCGGATTCGTCACCGGAGAAGGTGTCCGAGGCGAGCACGGAGACGCCGCCGATGCCGTCGAGGCCGGTGCGCGCGCCGAACAGAATGATCTTGTTGCCCTCGCCGGACGCGAACGCCAGGTGCAGGTCCTCCACCCGCATGACGCCCGCGCACAGCGCGTTCACCAGCGGATTGCCTTGGTAGGACGGGTCGAACACGGTCTCGCCGCCGACATTCGGCAGGCCCAGCGAGTTGCCGTACCCGCCGACGCCGCGCACCACGCCGTCGACCACACGCCGGGTGTCCGGGTGCTCGGCCGCGCCGAACCGCAACTGATCCATGACCGCGATCGGGCGGGCGCCCATGGCCATGATGTCGCGCACGATGCCGCCGACACCGGTGGCCGCACCCTGATACGGCTCCACATACGAGGGGTGATTGTGCGATTCCACCTTGAAGGTGACCGCCCAGCCGTCGCCGATATCCACCACGCCCGCGTTCTCGCCGATGCCCGCGAGCATCGACTTGCGCATCTCCTCGGTGGTGGTCTCACCGAAGTAGCGCAGGTGCACCTTCGACGACTTGTAGGAGCAGTGCTCCGACCACATCACCGAGTACATGGCCAGCTCGGCATCCGTGGGCCGGCGGCCCAGGATCTCCTTGATGCGGGCGTACTCGTCGTCTTTGAGGCCGAGCTCCTTGTAGGGCTGCGCGCTGTCCGGGGTGGCCGCGGCGTTGCTGACGGTATCGACGTGGCTGGTCACGGGAATACCAGAGTCCTTTCGGCCGGGCAGGTCGGAAGCGAATGCCCGCGTTGCTGGATGTCGGCGAGATACGAGGCGAGTCTAATTGCCCCCGGATCTGCCGCTTCGCCGACCTGCGACTGTGTGCGGCAGCACACCGATGCCGAGGCGACAACTGATTTCGCGAGGATCGGGGTAACTCACCGGGCACCCCCGAAATCGGTTCGGCACCCGATCGCATGCCGCGTTGCCGACCGCCGACGGCTCTCTGCTGTGCGCTGAAGTCACGGAGAGGCGGAACAGCTAGTCTGTCCCGGTGAACGATCGATCCGGGGTCGCGGATCCGACCGAGAAGCGTGAGAAGCCCGTGACCATGCCAAGAGGGCTGTCTCGGCGACAGGTCCAACTGCTGTTGGTAGCGGTGGTCCTGTTCGCGGTATCCGCCTGGATCAGTTATGCCGCCAAGTTCTGGCACGGATACATCGATCTACAGGTGTATCGGAACGGCGCGCGGGCGTGGCTGGACAACAAGGACCTGTACGGGCCCATGCCGCCGGTGTACGGGCTCGGGCTGCCGTTCACGTATCCGCCGTTGGCCGCCCTGTTCTTCGCGCCGCTGGCCATCATGTCGTTGCCGGTGGCCGAATGGGCGGTGCTCGCGACGTCGGTCGCCTCGCTGGGCATCACGCTCTGGGTGGTGCTGGATCGGCTGCGGCCGTCCATGGACCGGCTGGTGCGGCTGTCCCTGGTGCTGGGTGGCGTGGGTGTGCTGCAGCTGGCCGAACCGATCCGCCAGACCTACGGGTTCGGGCAGATCAATATGGTGCTGATGGCGGCGATCGCCCTGGATTGCCTGGTGCGCAAGCCCTTCTGGCCGCGCGGCGTGCTCATCGGCATCGCGGTCTCGGTGAAGCTGACGCCCGCCGGGTATCTGCTCTACTTCGTGCTGCGCCGGGATTGGAAGGGTGCGGCCGGGCTGATCCTGGGCAGCATCGGCGCGATCGGCGTGGGATTCATTCTGTTCCCGCATGATTCGGTGCAGTACTGGTTCCACACGCTGTCCGATACCGGGCGTATCGGGCCGCCGTATTTCGCGGGCAATCAGTCGCTTAAGGGTTTCGCCTTCCGCCTGGGTGTCTCGGATTCGGCGGCGACCATGATCTGGGTGCTGCTGTCCGCGCTGGCCATCGCGCTGGCCGCGGTGTGGATGAACCGGCTGTTCTCGGTCGGCGCGAACGTGGCGGCGCTGATGGTGAATGCGGCTACGGTGCTGCTGATTTCGCCGGTCTCCTGGTCGCACCACTGGGTGTGGATCGCGCCGGCCCTGATCGTGGCCGCCGACGCCATTGCCCGCGGGCATCGCAGCCCGCTGTTCCTCGGGGCGACCGGACTGGCCATCGCCATGTTCGCCATCGGCCCGCAGTGGCTGCTGCCGCACGATGGGGATCGCGAACTCCGCTGGGCCTGGTGGGAACAGATCATCGGCAGCAGCTACGTGGTGTTCACGCTGGTGATCTTCATCGTGGCGGTGCTGACCTACCGTCCGATCCCGGACGCGAAGAAGGCTGCCGCCCTCGAGGCGTAGGGCGCTTTCGGAACGAAGAGAAGGGGTTGGGGCCGAGCAGCCCCAACCCCTTCTTTCGGTCTTCTTACCTGGCCGGTTCGGGCGTGAGGAAGGCCGCGAGCGCCGCCGCGTAGGCGGGAATGTCTGCGGCGCCCATCATTTCGCGGGCCGAGTGCATGGCCAGCTGCGCGGCGCCCACGTCGACCGTCGGCATGCCGGTGCGGGCCGCGGTCATCGGGCCGATGGTGGAACCACAGGGCAGATCGGCGCGGTGGACGTAGCGCTGCAACGGAACATCCGCCTGCGCGCAGGCGAGCGCGAAAGCGCCTGCGCCGGTTGCGTCCGTCGCGTAGCGCAGATTCTGGTTGACCTTCAGCACCGGGCCGCCGTTCACCTCGATGCGGTGCATCGGCTCGTGGCGGTCGGGGTAGTTCGGGTGGGTGGCGTGGGCCATATCGCCGGAGGCACAGACCGAACCGGCCAGGGCGGCCAGGTATTCGGCGCGACCGCCGCCGCGGGTGAGGACGATGCGCTCCAGAACCGTGGGGAGCAATTCGGATTGGGCGCCGCGGTCGGACTGCGAGCCGACCTCCTCGTGATCGAACATGGCGAAAACGGGTACGGCCGCGCCGGGCTCGTTGACGGCTGCCAGGAAGGCGCGCAGGCCCGAATAACAGGTGCCCTGATTGTCGAGGCGGGGCGCGCTCACCAGATCCAGGTCGCGGCCGATCAGCTTGGACGGCACCAGATCGTGGGTCATGAGCTCCCAGCCGAGCACGGCGCTCGGTTCGATGCCGGACCGTTCCGCGAGGAAGGCCAGGAACGAACGCGGCTCCCCGCCGATCCCCCACACCGCGTTCACATGCCGCTGCGGGTCCAGGGTGACGCCGCGGCGGTCCTCGGACAGGTGGATGGCCAGCTGCGGCACCCGCAGGATCGGTTCGTCGATGCGAATCAGCCGCTCGCGCAGCACGTTTCCGTCACGCACCGAGATGCGGCCGGAGATGCCGAGATCGCGGTCCAGCCACGAGTTCAGCCAGGCGCCGCCGTAAGGCTCCAGCCCGACCATCTGCCAGCCGGCCACGGCCATATCGGGATGCTGCTTCACCCGCAGATTGGGACTGTCGGTGTGGGCGCCGACCACCCGGAAGGGGGTGGCCTGCCCGGTGCGGAATCCGGTTGGCGCACCGGGCCCGCCGTCCGCCCAGGCGACCAGCGAGCCGCCGCGCACCACGTAATAACGTCCGGCGCTGCTCGACGGCCACGGCGCTGATTCGGAGAGCCTGGTGAAGCCGTGATCATCCAGTTCCGCGGCCACCGTCCGGCACACATGGAACGGGGACGGGGACGCGTCGATGAATTCACACAGTCCGGCAGCGGTCGCGGTCGTCTCGGCAACTGGCATGCCTTGAATCCTAAGCATGTCCGGTTCAGTTTCCCCTGATCAGGGGTGACCGTTTCAGTCGGGTTGGGGCGCTTCGGTAACGCGTTCCAGGAGGCGGACGAGTTCCAGGTAGTCGTCGCCGCCCAGGCGGCGGCGGAGTTCGGCTTCGGCGCGAACCTCTTCGGCGCGGACCTCTTCCACGAGTTCCACGCCGCGGCGGCTGAGGCCGATGAGAATTCGGCGGCGGTCGTCGGAGGCGGCGACGCGGAAGATCAGGCCGCGCTCGGCGAGATGGTCGGCGTGCCGGGTGGCCGAGGAAGGAGCAAGCTGGGAACGCGCGGCCAATTCGCTCATGGTGATGCCCGTATCCGCCGATAGATTCGTGAGCATGGACCACTGGTCAGCGGTCAGTCTCCTGGCGCACAGTGCGGCGTCCAGGTGACGAAGCCAACTACGTTCGGCCGCTCGCAGCGCTCCATGCAAGGTGGAAACACCACCTAGAATTGTCGCCATATTTTCCCGCCCGTTCACAAAAAAAATCGATCGATCGAGGGGAAGGGTAACCGATGTCCCCGTTCGGCGGGAATCCCGAAAACTGTATAGAGATCCTGAACATAGTCCCGCAGCAGGGACCGGGAGGTATCTTCGCCCCTTCCTGTGAGGCGGCCATTTCTCTGGCAGTGGAAGAAATCAACAGTGGGACAGGAATTCTCGGGCGCGAATTGCGCGCGACCCACATCGACGGCGGCCGGGAACCCGGCGAAGTGGCGCTGGAGGTTTCGGCGCTGCTGGCCACCGGCATGGTGCACGCGATCACCGGCTGGCACACCTCGCGGGTGCGCGGCGCGGTGGCGCAGGTGACCTCGGGGCGGGTTCCGTACCTGTTCGCGACGGACAATGAGGGCGTGCAGGATCCGCCGCCGGGGCTGTTCATGGTCGGTTCCGATCCGGCGCATCAGATTCTGCCCGCCTTGCGCTGGCTGCGAAGAGAATTGGGGGCGCGGCGGTGGGCGATCATCGGCAACGACTATGTGTGGCCGCGGCGTACAGCCGATGCGGTGCGCGCGGAACTGGGTGAGCGAGGCGCTGCCCAACTTGACCGTTTTGTCCCTTTAGAGCAATTTGTTCCACTCGGAAGTACCGATTTCGAGGATTTTCTGGCGGACCCTCGGCTGGATCACGTGGACGGCGTGATCGTTCTTCTCGTGGGGGCCGATGTTGCGCGTTTCAATAAAAAATTCGCCCAAATCGGACGGGATTACAAACAGCTCCGGATCAGCCCCGCGGTCGACGACAATGTTCTGCTCGCGGGCGGAGCGCCGGCCAACCGCAATTTGTATGTACCGTCCAGTTTCTTTGTGGAGGGCGCAGAAGGACACGACCGCCTCGATCGCTACCGCAAGATGCACGGCGAGTTCGCCCCCGCGCTGACCAACTTCAGCAATACCGAGTACGAGGCCGTGCACACGCTACGAGCCATGGCCCAGGCCGCGGGATCGATGGAGGTCAAGAGCTTCCACGCCGCGGTATCGGACGGCCAGAAACTCGAAACCCCGTCGGGCAGCGTGGGTTTCGATGGTCACCAGGTGGTGTTACCCGGTTACATCGCACGCGCCGACGGGGTGAAGTTCGAGGTGCTCGACCGAATCTGCTGATTCGGGAAGCAGGCGGGGGCTATGCCCCCGGAGCCCCCATAGTCAAGCCGAAACCAGCGAATCCAGCACGGACAGGAACAGTCCCAGTCCGTCGTCGCTCGGTCCGGTGAGCGCCTCGGTGGCGTGCTCGGGATGCGGCATCAGGCCGACCACCCGGCGGTTGGCCGAGGTGATGCCCGCGATATCGCGCTGCGAGCCGTTGGGGTTGCCGCCGGTGTAGCGGAAGACCACACGGTTCTCGCCCTCGAGCTCGTCGAGCACTTCCTGCGAAGCCTGGAAGCGACCCTCGGCGTTCTTGACCGGGACGAGGATCTGCGCGCCCGGCTCGTAGCGGGAGGTCCACGCGGTGTCGGTCTGCTCGACGGTCAGCCACTGATCGCGGCAGACGAAGTGCAGCCCCTCGTTGCGGGTGAGCGCGCCCGGCAGCAGCCCGGCCTCGCACAGGATCTGGAAGCCGTTGCAGATACCCAGGATCGGCAGGCCCTGCTCGGCGGCCCGGATGACCTCGGTCATGACGGGCGCCATGCTGGCGATGGCGCCGGCCCGCAGGTAGTCGCCGTAGGAGAAGCCACCGGGCACCACGACCGCGTCGACCTGCTTCAGGTCGTGATCGGCGTGCCAGAGTGCGACCGCCTCGGCGCCGGACAGCCGCACCGCGCGGGCGGCATCGACATCGTCGAGGGTGCCCGGGAAGGTGATGACTCCGATGCGCGCGGTCACAGCCGGACGACCTTCCATTCCTCGATCACGATATTGGCCAGCAGCGATTCGGCGATCTGCGCGAGGTCGGCGTCGCTCACGCTGTCGTCGACGTCGAGCTCGAATCGCTTGCCCTGCCGCACATCCGAGATTCCCGGGTGTCCCAGGCGCCCCAGCGCGCCGACAATGGCTTGACCCTGCGGATCCAGGATTTCGGCCTTCGGCATCACCTCGACCACGACACGTGCCACGCGTTGCTCCTCAACTGGTGGGGCGGCGCCCGGACTTACGTACGTACCGAGCGGGGGTTTCGCAGATCAGAGTAGTTGGACCGGCCCGCGGACCCGCTGCCGGGTCGGGCCGTTCGTGGCGCGTGCCACACCCCTCCCGGACTACCGTAGCCATATGCGCATAGCCCATTTCGGACACTCATGCATTCTCGTGGAGAAGGACGGCACCAGGATCCTGTTCGATCCGGGTAATTTCTCCCACGGTTTCGAGGGCATCACCGGGCTCGACGCCATCGCGGTGACGCATCAGCATCCCGATCACATCTGCCCGAACCGCATCGAGGCGCTCATCGACGCGAATCCGCAGGCCCGGCTGCTGTCGGATCCGCAGACGGCCCTGATGCGCGGCGAACCGTGGGAGGCCGTGCACGCGGGCGAGGTACTGAAGGTCGGCAACGTGCAGATCACCGGCGGCGGTGGCCGGCACGCGGTCATCCACCCGGAGATCCCGGTCATCGACAACACCGTCTTCCAGCTCGGCACCCCCGACGACCCCTCGCAGCTCGTGCACCCGGGCGATTCCCTGTGGGTGCCGTCGACCCCCGTCGGCGTCCTCGCGATTCCGGCCGTCGCGCCGTGGATGAAGATCCACGAGACGGTGGACTACCTGCGCGCGGTGAACCCGCGTTTCGCCTTCCCCATCCACTACGGGATCATCGTGCCCGAGGCGCAGGGCATCTATTTCGGCCGGCTCAATGAAATGTCGCCCGTGGAAACGGAATTCCGCGTCATCGAGCCCGAGGACCACGCGGAATTCTGAGCGTTCACAACCAGCCGAGCGCGCCGAAGACGATCAGGCCGAGGGCGTCGATTCCCAGGATCGCGCCCACGGCAAGGGCTTTCGACCGCACCGACGGCAGGTCGTACACCCAGAAACAGGCGATGAAGAACGGCACATAGCCGAGCAGCCAGATCAGGTACGGGACACCGGCGTGCCACCAGGACCAGTCCCAGGTGAGTACGCCTGCCTTGTTCAGCAGCACCTCCACCCCGACCGCGGCGGCCGAATTCACGGCGATCAGCACGGGCCGGTTGGGCAATCCGAGAATTCGAGTTTCCCTGGGCGGCAGCATTTTCGCCGCCGCCACTCCCATGATGGCGAACATGAAACAGATCTCGATATTCAGCCCGATCAGGATCTGATAGGCCGTCGGGCCGCTGGTGCCCCACACCGGCGCGCGCCCGGTGGCGTGGAAGACCAGCGAATTCCAGATCTCGTTGAACCAGTCCATGCCCCACAACGCCAGGCCGGCGAAGAACACATTCCAGTTCCGGCGTTCCACCTCGGTCGCGTAGACGTAGATGACGACCAGCAGGAGCGGAATCACGTACCACTTGAACTGGCCGCTGTCGCGGAGCAGCGCCGCTGCTGCCCGGGCATGATCGGTCATGGCCGGGCAGCGTAGCGGTTGCCGCGGCACGGCGCACCGCGTGCCTCAGTGCACGCCGGACGGTTCCTCCTCACGCACCGCCGCCGCCCGCTGCTGGATCTCCCGCAGGCGCGCGCCCTCCACGTCGATATCGGGCACGATCCTGCTGAGCCAGTTCGGAATCCACCACGCCCACTTGCCCATCAGCACCAGCAGCGACGGAATCAGCACCATGCGCACCAGGAAGGCGTCCAGCAGCACGCCCGCGGCCAGCGCGAAACCCATGGACTTGGCGGTGACATCCGGTTCCAGCATGAAGGAGCCGAAAACGAAGATCATGATGATGGCCGCCGAGGTGACCACCCGCGCGCCGTGGTGGTAGCCGGAGACCATGGCCTCGGTGGGCGGTTTGCCGTGCACGAATTCCTCGCGCATGCGGGTCACCAGGAACACCTGGTAGTCCATGGCCAGACCGAATACCAAGCCGATCAACATGATCGGCATGAAACTGATGATGGGCCGCGGCTCGGAGATGATGCCGAATTTGCCGTCCTGGAATATCAGCACCGTCGCGCCGAACGTGGCGGCCATGGACAGCAGGAAGCCGAGCGCGGCCGTCAAAGGCACCAGCACGGAACGGAATACGGCGATCAGCAGCAGGAACGCCGCGCCCGCCACAATGGCCAGGTACGGCAGAATCTTGCTCAGCAGCACGTGGTCGATATCCGCGTAAATGGCTGTGGTGCCGGTGATTCCGTATTGCATGCCGTATTGCGCCTGGAGTTGCGCCTCGGCGTCGCGGGCCCGGCTCACCAGGTTCTTGGTGTCCTGATCGTTGGGCCCGGTCCTGGGCACGCCCTGGAATTGCGCGCCCTGCCCGTCGGGACTGAGCACCGGGTCGGTCACGTAGTTCATGTCCGAGTAGGAGGCGAGCTTGTCGTGCAGTGCGGTGAGCGCCGCCTGCCGCTGGTCGGGCGCGACCTTCGAGAGGTCGACGGCGATCTGCAGCACGCCGTTGCTGCCCGCGCCGAAGCCCTCGGTGCGCAGGTCGTACGCCTTCCGGATGGTACTGGTCTTGGGCATGCTGTCCTCGCCGGGCAGGCCCAGCTGAATCTTGGTGGCGGGCAGCGCAAGCAGGCCCAGCACCAGCACGCTCAGGATGAGCGCCACCACGGGCACGCGCCCGATCAGCCGGCCGACCCGCATGCCATTGGTGACCTGGGTGTCGTCCTCCGGATCGTGCTGGGCGATACCGGGCAGTTTCGGTTTGAACAGGAACCGCCCCAGCGCGCCCAGCAGCGCCGGCATCAGGGTCAACGCCACCAGCACCGCGAATCCGGCCGCCACCGCGCCACCCAGGCCCATGAAGGTCAGGAACCGCACCCCGACGATGGCCAGCCCGACCAGCGCGATGATGACGGTCAGGCCCGCGAACACCACCGCCGAGCCCGCGGTGCCCAAGGCCACGCCCGCGGCTTCCTCGGGTGACTCCTGTACCGCCAGTTCATGTTTGAACCTGGACACGATGAACAGCGCGTAGTCGATGGACAGCGCGATGCCGATCATGGAGGCCAGGAAGGTGGTGAAGCTCGGCACGTCGATGATCGAGGTGCCCAGGAAGATCAGCGAGGTCGCCGCGCCGAGCCCCACCACGGCGGTGACGATCGGCACGAACGCCGCCACGATGGCCCCGAACGAGATCACCATGACCACGAAAGCGAAGGCCATGCCGATCATTTCGGACTTACCGCTGGGCTGCTGCTGCTCCATGGCCAGGGTGCCCGACATCTCCACGGTCAGCCCGGCATTGCGCGCCGAGTCCCCGGCGTCGTAGGCGGCCTTGCGATCATCGGCGGTGACGTCCGCGAAGTTCTTGATGGTGAACGGAACATTCAGCACCGCAACCGAATCCGGATCCTGACCGTTGAGCACGTTCAGCGGTGCGTTACTGCATTTGGAGATGAACGCACTGGCGGTGCGGTCACCGTCGAGGCAGCCCATGGACTGTGCCGCGGCGACCGGATTCGTCAGCGGCTTGCTGTGATCGACGATGCCCAGCTGCCCCAGATCGTCCACCAGCGACTGGATGGCCTGCTGATTACCCGGAGCGGTGAGCTTCGTGCCCGCGGGCGCCCCGATCACATAGATGCCGGTGACCGCACCCGGCTCGAATCCCTGCGACATGCCCGGGAAATGCTTGTCCAGAATGTCGGTGGCCCGCTGCGACGGCAGGTTCGGAATCGTGAAGTCATTGCTCATCGGCTCTTTGAGCTTGGCCCCGAGCCCGCCCAGCAGCACGAAGAGCAGCAGCCAGACGGGCAGCACGATCCACTTGCGCCGGTACGCGAATCTGCCCCACCGATACAGAAAGACGGACACGAGCGTCTCCTAGCTGGTCGCAGGGATCGTGCGGTCACTCCATCGATCGTTGAGTTTGCTACCTAATTGCCACCGGATCAAGCGTTCCGGTACGAGGCCAGGAACAATGCCTCGGCCAGTGCCATGTGCTCGATTTCAGTGGGGTCGACACTCTCGTTGGGTGCGTGGATCAGGCATTTCGGTTCCTCGACGCCCATGAGCATGATCTCCGCGTCCGGATAGGTGTCCGCGAAAACGTTGCAAAGGGGGATGGAGCCACCCTGGCCCTCGGTGGTGGCGGGGCGGCCGTAGGCGGCGGCGAAAGCGTCCTCCATGGCCCGGCGGGCAGGACCGTCGGTGCTGCCGACGAAGGGGGAACCCGTGGCCTCGGTCTCGATGGTCACCTTCGCGTGCCAGGGGGTATGCGATTCCAGGTGGGAGGTAAGGGATTTCAGGGCGTCATCGGGCTTGATGCCCGGCGGGATCCGGAGGTTGAGGCGGGCGCGGGTCCTGGGCTGGATGGCCGCCGAGGAGCCGACCACCGCCGGGACGTCCATACCGAGCACGGTCAAGGCCGGTCGCGCCCACAGCATGTCGGCGACCTTGCCGCTGCCGAGCAGGTCCACGCCGTCGAGGGCGCTCGCATCGGTGCGGAACTGGTCGGCCGGGTATTCGTGGCCGTCCCACACCTGGTCGTTGCGCAGGCCGTCCACGGTGGTGTTGCCGTGCTCGTCGCGCAGGGTGGACAGCAGCTGGATCATGGCCGCCAGGGCGTCCGGGGCCGCGCCGCCGAACATGCCCGAATGCAACGGGCCACTGAGGGTTTCGACCGTGACGAGCACGTTCACATTGCCGCGCAGGGTCTGCGTGAAGGTGGGCACGCCGACCGCGAAATTGCCGCAGTCGCAGATGAGGAGGGTGTCGGCGCGCAGCAGGTCCACGTTCTTCGGGACGAACTCCTCCAGGCCGCCCGTGCCCTGCTCCTCCGAACCCTCGGCGACCAGCACCAGGCCGACCGGCAGATTGTCCCCGTGCACCTGGCGCAGGGCCCGCAGCGCGGTCAGGTGGGTGACGATATTGCCCTTGCAGTCGGCGCTGCCGCGGCCGTACCAGCGGCCGTTCTTCTCGGTCAGCTCCCAGACCGGGGTGTGCCAGGCGTCGTCGCCGAGCGGCGGCTGCACGTCGTAGTGGCAGTAGAGCAAGATGGTCGGCGCGCCGGGCGGGGCCGGGTGATGCGCGATGACGGCCATACTGCCGTCGGGGGTCTCGTGCAGGGCGGCGTCGGTGAGTCCTTCGGCGATGAAGGCGTCGGCCACCCACTGCGCCGCCTGGTGACACTCCTCGATCGGGAACTGGCGCGGGTCGTACACGGACTTGTACGAAACCAGTTCGGTGAGATCACTTTTCGCACGCGGCATGAGGTCGCGGACGGCGGACCGCAGCGCGGCGGTGCGTGCATCGTCCTGTGTCCCTGTGGTTGTGGTCATCGGGTCTCCTGTCTCATTGGTGCGTATCCGATTTCACCGTGTCCCCCTTCTTCAGGGTGCCGGTTTCCTCCAGGTACGACGCAAGCCGGTCCGGACAATAGACCTCGATGGCGAGCGCGGTGGCGGTGAAGACGTCCTTGTCGGCAATGATCGGGCGCGTACCGGGACCGCTGGCGCCATTGGTGATCGAGGCCTCGTAACGGGCCTTGATCAGCGGCGACGACGGGTTCTGGCACACCAGTCCCCCGTCCTCGCCGAGGGAATCGGCGATCACCCGCGGATCCGGGGAGGCCAGCCCCGCCGCACTCAGCCGGGTCTGCAGCACCTGCGCACGGCGCAAGGCGGTGTCGTTCACCCGATGCTGGTTGAAGATGATGACGCCCGCGACCGCGATGGCCACCAGCACCACGGACACCGACACGTACACGAGGCGGCGGGCTTCGACGGGGGCATTGCCGAGATCGGTCATGCCAGTGCCTCCTCCGGCGTCGCGGTCTTCCATCCGGGTTTACGGAAGCGCAGGAACAGGTACGGAATCACCAGCCCGACAATGCCCATGCCGAGCCCGATGAGCACCACATAGCCGAGCGCATTGCCGCTGCCGTACTGCGAGGGCGGCACGAATCCGATCAGGAAGGCCGCGATCGAGGACACCGTGCCGAGCGCGCACAGCGCGATCAACCCGGGCGCCTTGTATCCGCGCGGATGGCCGGGCTGATCCCGGCGCAACCGGATCGCGGCAATGAACATGAGCACGTACATGATCAGGTACACCTGCGTGGTGATCACCGACAGAATCCAGTACGCGCTGGAGACATTCGGGATGAAGGCGTACAGCAGCGCCAGCAATGTGGTCACCACACCCTGTGCGACGAGCATGTTCTGTTGCACGCCATGCTTGTTCAAGCGGGTGAGGATCGGCGGCAGGTAGCCTTCCTGCCGCCCGATGAGCAGCAATCCCTTGGACGGCCCGGCCAGCCAGGTGAGCATGCCGCCCAGCGCCGCCGCCACCAGCATGACGCCCAGCACCGGGGTCAGGAACCCGATCTCGAAATGGTTGAAGAACCCGTCGAACGCCTGCATGACGCCGGCGGTCAGGCTCAAATTCTGCGACGGCACCACCCAGCTGATGATCACGGCCGGCACGATGAAGATCACCAGCACCAGGCCCACCGCCATGGCCATGGCCTTCGGGTACTCCTTACCCGGATCCTTCAGCGAGGACACGTGTACCGCGTTCATCTCCATGCCCGCATAGGACAGGAAGTTGTTGACGATCAGCACCAGGCTGGCCAGCCCGGTCCAGGCCGGGAAGAGATGGTCGAAATCCATCGGCGCGGCGGACGGATTGCCCTGCGCGAGAAAGACGAAGCCCAGGATCACCAGCAGCGCACCGGGAATCAGCGTCCCGATGATCAGTCCCATACTCGACAGTCCCGCAACGGTTTTGGTCCCCTGCGAGGACACATACACCGCCGCCCAATAGATGGTGATGATCACGATCGCCACGTACACGCCGTTCGCCGCCAGCGCCGGATCGATAATGTACGCGAAAGTGCTTGCCACATAGGCCAGCAGGCTCGGGTAGTAGAAGATCGTCATGGCGAACTGGCACCACACCGCCAGGAACCCCATCGGCTGCGAGATGCCCTCGCCCACCCACTTGTACACCCCGCCGGCCCACCCGGACGCCAGCTCCGCCGCCACGAACGCGGTCGGCAGCAGGAACAGCAACGCGGGCAACAGGTACAGGAACACGCAGGCCAGGCCGTAGACGGCCATGGTCGGCGCGGCGCGCAGGCTGGCCACCGAACTGGTGGTCATGAGCGCCAGCGTCACCCAGGACATGTAGTTGGCGGCCGTGGCTGCCTTGGTCACCGTGCCGGTCATCGCAGTCCTTTCCAGAACTCCAGCAACACACAAGCACCGCACCCATACAGGTGAATCAAAAGCACCCAGCGCGAATAGTAACCGTTCAGCAACACTATCTTGGTTACGAAACGATCGCTTACCCAGGCGGTTTCAATAGTTCCGGGACTGGAGTTGAATTCAGGGTGAACCATGCTCTGAAACGACTGGAGGCCGTATGACCGGCAGCTCGGAATCCGATGACCTGTTCGCGATGCACCCGCTGGAAGCGGGCGCACCCAAGGCCGGATTCCCCAAACCCGAGATTCCCCCGCAGGTCGCCTACCAGATCGTTCACGACGAACTGCTGCTCGACGGCGTCTCCCGGATGAACCTCGCCACCTTCTGCACCACCTGGATCGACGACCAGGCCCGCCGTCTGATGAGCGAATCCATCGACAAGAACATCGTCGACAAGGACGAATACCCGCAGACCGCCGAACTCGAGCGGCGCTGTGTACGCATGCTCGCCGACCTGTGGCACGCCCCCGACCCCGCCACCACGCTGGGCACCTCCACCACCGGCTCCAGCGAGGCCGCCATGCTCGGCGGACTCGCCGCCAAGTTCCGCTGGCGCAAGAAGGGCGGCACCGGCATTCCCAACTTCGTGTGCGGACCCGTACAGGTGTGCTGGGAGAAGTTCGCTCGCTACTTCGATGTCGAGATCCGCCAGATCCCTTTGCGCGGTGACCGTCTCACCATGCACCCGGACGACCTCACGAACTACTGCGACGAGAACACCATCATGGTGGTGCCGACCTTCGGGCAGACCTTCACCGGGCTCTTCGAGGACGTCGAGGCCATCAGTCAGGCCCTCGACGAGCTGCAGGCGAAGACCGGGCTGGACATCCCCATCCACGTCGACGCGGCCAGCGGCGGCTTCCTCGCGCCGTTCACCGCGCCCGATATCAATTGGGACTTCCGGCTGCCCCGGGTCAAGTCCATCAACGCCTCGGGACACAAGACCGGCCTCGCGCCACTCGGCGCCGGATGGGCCATCTGGCGCAGCGCCGAGGATCTGCCCGAAGAACTCATCTTCAACGTCGACTACCTCGGCGGCAATATGGCCACCTTCAACCTCAACTTCTCCCGCCCCGGCGGGCAGGTGGTGACCTCCTACTACGAGTTCATCCGGCTCGGCCACGTCGGCTACGCGCGCGCCCAGGGCGCGACCTACTCCGTCGCCCTGCACCTGGCCAACGGGCTGCACCGGCTCGGGCTCTTCGACCTCATCCACGACGGCGACCCACGCAAGGGCATCGCCGCCGTGTCCTGGAAGCTGAAGGACGGACAGACCTTCAACCTCTACGACCTCTCCGAGAAACTCCGCACCCGCGGCTGGCTCGTCGCCGCCTACCCGCTGCCGAGCGATCGGCAGGACGAAACCATCATGCGCGTCCTGGTCCGGCACGGCTTCAGCCACGATATGGCGGACCTGCTGCTCGACGACATGAAACGGGTACTGAAACTGCTCGACAAGCACCCGCCGAGCTCCTCGCTCACCCGCGAGGAATCCGGCGGCTTCACACACACCGCGACCCCGATCGTCCCGACCGAGGAACTACGCAAACGGCGCCGGGCGTCCGGTAAGTGAGCGCGGCCGCCCGGCGACTCGGCGCTACGCGTCGGCGAGACCGACCGTGTCGAGCACCCAGGCGAACTCGAAGGCCGTCTCCTTGATCTTCTCGTAGCGGCCGCTGACGCCGCCGTGGCCGGAGGTCATATCGATCTTCAGCAGCAGCTGCGAGTCACCGGTCTTGGTGGCGCGCAGCTTCGCGACCCACTTCGCCGGCTCCACGTACATGACGCGAGTGTCGTTCAGGCCCGTAATGGCGAGGATGGCCGGATAGTCCTTGGCCGCCACGTTCTCGTAGGGCGCGTACGACTTCATGTACTCGTAGACTTCCTTGTCCGCCAAGGGATTACCCCACTCGTCCCATTCGGTGATGGTGAGCGGCAGCGACGGATCCAGGATGGAGGTCAGCGGGTCCACGAACGGCACATTGGTCAGAATGCCCGCGAACATCTCCGGCGCCAGGTTCGCCACCGCGCCCATCAGCAGACCGCCCGCGCTGCCGCCGTCGGCCACGATGCGGCCGGCCGCCGTCACCCCGGTATCCGCCAGATGCCTTGCCACCGAGACGAAATCGGTGAACGTGTTCTTCTTGGTGAGCAGCTTCCCGTTCTCGTACCAGAGCCGCCCCAGCTCGCCACCACCGCGGACATGCGCGAACGCGACAACCATGCCACGATCCATCAGCGAGAGCCGCGCCAGCGAAAAGTACGGGTCGATGGGCGACTCGTAGGAGCCGTACCCGTTCAGCAGCAAGGGTTTCGGACCCGCCGGCGCGTCCTTGCGCATCACCAGCGAGATCGGAACCCGGGTCCCGTCCGCCGCGACCGCCCAATCTCGTTGCTGCACATAGTCCTCGGCGTTGTAGCCGCCCACCACCTCCTGCTCCTTGCGCAGGATCAGCTCACCCGTCCCGGGAACATAGTCGAACACCTGCGCGGGCGTGATGAAGGAGGTGACCGCCACCCGCAGCATCGGCGGGTCCCACTCCGGGTTGGCGCCCAGCCCGGCGGAGAACAACGTCAGGCCGAAGTCGATGTCCGTCAGCTCACCCAGACCCTCGGAGGTCAACGGCCACAAGGCGATTCGCGGCGTCGCATCCTGACGGTAGCTCAGCACCAGCTTGTCTGCGAAGGAATCGATGCCCTCGAGCCGCACATCGTCGCGATGCGGGATGAGCAGGGTCATATCGGCCGGATCGGACAGCGGGGCCACGGCGAGGACGAAGTTCACGGCCTTCTCCCCGTCCACCACATCGTTGTGCAGGATGAGCAGCTTGTCCGCGCCGCCGATGACCGCGTGCTCGGCCGAATACTCGACGCCCTCGCGGCGCGGCATCAGCACCCGGAACTCGCCCTCCGGATTGTCCGCCTCCAGGATCCAGTCCTCACTGGTGATCTTGGAACTGCTCCCGATGACCAGGTACTTCTTCGAGTGGGTAATGCCGACGCCGACCGAGAACGCCTCGTCCTCCTCGTGGAAAACCAGCACGTCGGCATCCCGGCCGGTACCCACCCGGTGCCGCCACACCTTGTCGGCCCGCCAGGCATCGTCCACCGTCTGATAGAAGAGGTGCGTGCCGTCCGGTGACCAGGTGGCGCCGTAGAAGATCCCGGCGATCTCATCGCTCAGCAGCTCACCGGTGCGCAGGTCCTTGATCCGCAGCGTGAACCGCTCCTCGCCGGACGTATCGACCGAGTAGGCCAGCAGATCCCCCGCACGGCTGATGGAGAACGCGCCCAGGGCGAAGAAATCGTTACCCTCGGCCAGTTCGTTCTCGTCCAGCAGCACTTCCTCCCCCGGGATCTCGACATCGGGCGCCAGCGTCGGCGGGTTCCAGTCGCTGGGATCGGTGATCGGGCAGCGGCAGTGCACGCCGTGCTGCTTACCCTCGAACGAGCGCGAGTAGTACCAGAACTCACCCCTGCGCGTGGGCAGCGACAGGTCGGTTTCCCGGATGCGGCCCTTGATCTCCTCGAAGATCTTCTCCCGCAGCGGCGCCAGCTTCGCGGTCTGCGCGTCCGTATACGCGTTCTCCGCCTCCAGATACGCGATGACCTCGGGATTCTCCTTGTCCCGCAGCCACTCGTACTCATCGGTGAAGACATCCCCGTGGTGCACGCGCTCCGTCGGCACCCGCTTGGCGATCGGCGCCGTCACCACTGCGCCGGATTGTGAGGTCGCGCTACCACTGTCCAAAGCCATGGCTCCACGTTAGTAGCGCCACGGGACCCGTTCCTGCTGGGTATGCTCGCGGGCATGTCGGGGGAAGGACAGCGCGCGGCGAACCGGACGCTGACCCTCGCTACCGAGCGCTGACTGCCTTACCGAGCACGCCGCGTACGCGACGCGTTCATCCGTGGATGATGCTCGTAGAGATAGAACACCGCTGCCTTCCGGCGTGGACACTGATCAGTCGGACAGCTGCTGTGAATCCGCAAGATACTGTTCGCGAGTTCCCGATTGAAGTGCGCCGGGACCTCCGAGCATGTATCGGAGATGGGAGCTGCCCGCTGCTGGGACGACCATGGCGTGCGCACCAGACCTCCTTCCGCTGACACAGAATGGAATATCCGATCCGGACCCCGCACAAACCCTGGCATTATGAGTGCGATCCGCATCACTGACCAGTACTCGCTGTCATAAATCCCCGGGGAGGCCGCTAGTGGAAGCAAAGAACCGCGAGATCGACGCCGACGCCGTCTGGCGGCGCAGCGACGACCGCACGGACGGCGTCGAGATCGCCTTCCTCTCCAGCGGCAATATCGGACTGCGTGACTCACGCAATCCCGAAGGGCCCGTACTGATCTTCACGCCCGGCGAATGGCAGGCCTTCGTGGCCGGCGCCAAGGACGGTGAATTCAACCGTCCCGGCGCCTGATTCACCCGCGCCCGCTCACGCGCCGATCGCGGGACCGATGGTCGGCCACGAATCGTGCAGTGTGTCCTGCCAGTACGACCACGAATGTGTGCCGACCGGATTGTGCTCCACCCGCGCCGGAATGTTCAGCGACCGCAGCCGCTGCTCGAACGACGTGACACAGGCATCCACACCGAACTCGATGGGACCGCCGAAGAAGATGTTCTCCGGCAGCTGCGGTTTGATCTCCAGCTCGTGCGGACCGGGAATACCGGTGCCGGTGGACAGGAACAGCGTCTTACCGCGCAGGGCCTCGGTCAGCATGGCCGGATTGTGCGCCGCCCATTCGGGACTCGTGGGCCCGCCCCACATGTTCAGCGGATTGCCACCGCGATTCGCGATCGAGAACAGGACGGCGCCCTCCGCGATCGTGAGATCCGGGCACGCGCTGTAGCCGGCGACCGCGCGATACATGTCCGGATGCCGCACCGCGAGAACGAAAGCCGCGATCCCGCCCATCGACAGCCCACCGATGGCGTTCACCCCGTTACCGGAGAAGTTCGCGTCGATCAGCGGCGGAAGCTCTTGTGTCAGAAAGGTTTCCCACTGATAGCGGCCGAAGCGCGGATCATCGGCGGCCCAGTCGGTGTAGTAGCTGGCCTGGCCGCCCATGGGCAGCACCACGTTCACGTCCTTGCCCTGGAAGAACGGCTCGGCGTCGGTGGCATTGGTCCAGGTGCTCTGGGTCGCACCCGGGTCCAGGCCGTCGAGCAGGTAGTAGGTGGGGCGGGAACCGCCGCCCGGTGGATGCAGCACCTGCACCTGAATGGTGCGGCCCATGGCGGGCGAGTCGACGAAGATCGCCGAGCGGGTCGCGCTCAGCTCGTCGACGCGGACCACCTGTGCCGCCCGGGCGGTTGCCGGGGTAGCGATAACCGGACTCAGCAAACCTGCCGCGATTGCCAAAATCGCTGCGGCAACGACTCTTCTACGCATATCCCCACCTCCATCAGCCCACCACGATCACTTTCAAAAGTAACTCGAGCAACAGCCGTGAAGCGGTCGAATCCCCGTATGGCGTGTCGCTGGCAAACCGCACGGTTCGCTTATGGTAATGCCAATACGCTATTACTCGCCGACGATTCCGGGGAACATACCGCGAATGGAACCCGCCAGGTAATCCAGGTCCGCCCGCGGCGGCGTGGTCGGCCGCGCCCGCAATCCGAAACCGTCCCCCGGCGTGCGCGGAATCACGTGCAGGTGCACATGAAACACCTCCTGCCCCGCCGTCACCCCATCGGCCAGAAAGAAATTCACCCCGTCACACCCCACCTCCGACGCCCGCAGCGCCGCCGCCACCTGCTGCCCCACCCGAAACAGCTTGCCCCCCAACGCCGGATCCAACTCCGCCAGACTCCGCGCCGGAACCTTCGGAATCACCAGCACATGCCCCGGCGTCACCGGCCGAATATCCATGAACGCCAGCACCTCCTCGTCCTCGAACACCTTGCTCGAAGGCGCCCGACCGGCAACGATGTCCGAAAAGATGGTGTACGGATTCATCCGGCGAGCATAGGACCCGCCCATCACAGCCCCGTCACCGCGCCGCCTCCGGCGCGGCAACGGCTCTCGCCTGCCCCACACCGCATTTCGCCCCCGGCTCCGTTCAGAAGCCGGGGCGAAATGATTCACTCTCATCGCCTGGAGAGCCGCTCCAGTCGCCTAGAGGATCGGCGACGGGGTGTAGCGGGCCGCTTCGGGGTTGGCGTCCACCAGCTTCTGGACCTGCGCGATCACCTCGGCGGTCTGCGCCTCGGCCGCGCCGATGAAGGCGGAACGATCGGCCAGGGCCGCGTCGAGGGCCGCACGATCCAGCGGCATCCGGTCATCGCCGGCCAGCCGGTCCAGCAGATCGGGCTCGCGGCCCTGCTCACGCATGGCCAGGGCCACCGCCACCGCGTGCTCCTTGATGACCTCGTGCGCGGTCTCGCGGCCGACACCGGCGCGGACCGCGGCCATCAGGATGCGGGTGGTGGCCAGGAACGGCAGGTAACGGTTGAGTTCGCGATCCACCACGGCGGGGTAGGCGCCGAATTCGGCCAGCACTGTCAGGAAGGTCTCCATCATGCCGTCGATGGCGAAGAACGCGTCCGGCAAGGCCACCCGGCGCACCACGGAACAGAAGACGTCGCCCTCGTTCCACTGCGCGCCCGCCAGCTCGGCGGCCATCGACCCGTAGCCGCGCAGCACCACCTGCAGGCCGTTCACGCGCTCGCACGAACGGGTGTTCATCTTGTGCGGCATGGCCGACGAACCGACCTGACCCGGCTGGAAGCCCTCGGTCACCAGCTCGTGGCCCGCCATCAGGCGAATCGTGTGCGCGAAGGACGACGGCCCGGCGCCCACCTGCACCAGCGCCGACAGCACATCGTGATCCAGCGACCGCGGATAGATCTGACCGACGCTGGTGAAGACGTTCGCGAAACCCAAGTGCCGCGCCACCTTCTGCTCCAGCTGCGCCAGCTTGCCCGCGTCACCGCCCAGCAGATCCAGCATGTCCTGCGCGGTGCCCATCGGACCCTTGATGCCGCGCAACGGATAACGGTCGATCAGCTCCCGCAACCGGGTCAGCGCAATGAGCAATTCGTCTGCGGCCGAAGCGAATCGCTTACCCAGCGTGGTGGCCTGCGCCGCCACATTGTGCGAACGGCCCGCCATCACCAAGGTCTGATACTGCGCCGCGCGCTCGGTCAGCCGCGCCGCGATCGCCACCCCGTGGCCGTACACGTGCTCCAGCGACAGCCGGATCTGCAGCTGCTCGACGTTCTCGGTGAGATCGCGCGAGGTCATGCCCTTGTGCACCTGCTCATGCCCCGCAAGCGCATTGAACTCCTCGATGCGCGCCTTCACATCGTGGCGCGTCACCCGCTCCCGCTCCGCGATCGACTTCAGGTCGACCTGATCGATCACCCGCTCGTAATCGGCGATCGCCCCGGCCGGAACCTCCACCCCCAGCTCCGACTGAGCGCGCAGCACCTCCAGCCACAGCCGCCGCTCGAGCACGATCTTGTTCTCGGGCGACCACAGGTGCACCAACTCGGGGCTGGCATAACGGGTGGCGAGGACGTTCGGCACAAAGCTCACGTCAAGCGAGTTTACCGGCGGTATGCCCACCCTCTTACGCCGGTGGCGCGACGATGTCGATGACCTCCAGCAGCGCCCCCCTGGCCATGCGGCGGGGCTGCGGATCGAACTCGCTGAGCGCGGTCACGACGGCCCCGTCGACGACGGCGACCAGCCGCCGCAACTGCTCGGGCCGGACCACCCGGTCGGACCGGCGCAGCACGTCGGCGAGCAGCTCATCGAGCTGGGCGCGTAGTCGGATCTGCACATCCCGTAGCTCGGGATGCCGCGCCGACGCCACCGACCGCTCATAGCGGGCAATGAGCTGACCGCGCGAATCCCCGTCCTGCGGCTCGGGACCGACCAGCAGATCGAGGACCAGATCGACGGTCGCGTCGGTGCCCCGCCGGCGGTGAGTCACCTCACCGACCCGGCGGCGCATGGCATCCAATTCGGCATTGCCGGAGAACTCGACCGCCCGGGCGATCAAATCCTCGAGCGACGCGAAGTAGTAGGTGGTCGACGCGAGCGGTAATTCCGCGCGGGTCGCCACCGAGCGATGCCGAACCGCTTCGAAGCCACCTTCGAGCAGCAACTCGGCGGCGGCCGAAACCAGCGCTTGGCGACGCCGTTCGCCTTTCGGTGTCGTCGCAGTGGTCACGGTGCAATCGTGCCAGTCATCATCAAGTCATCAGGGCCGAATCTGTGCGATCTGTGGTGATTCCACTTCGGATGGGCATGCGGGGAAGCCGTGCAGAAACGCAATCAATGCCTTTGTACCCCATGGGCGCGATCCGGTGGGCGAGACCGGAAAACCCTGACGTATCAGGCCAAATAGCGTTCCAACCGGTCGAGTGCCTGCTCGATGTCGGCACTCGACCCCGCGAACGAGAAGCGAACCGTGTGCAGCCCGTTGACGGTGTCGAAGTCGATGCCCGGCGCCAGCGCCACACCCGTCGCGTCCAGCACCTCGGTGCACCAGCGCATCGAATCATCGGTCAGGTGCGCGATATCCGCGTACGCGTAGAACGCACCATCGGCCGGGGCAAGATCGGTGATGCTCAACTTCGGCAGCCTCGACAACAACAGCTGCCGATTCTCCGCATACCGGCGTACATGGCCGTCCAGTTCTTCCTTCGCCTCCGCGCCGAACGCATGCACGGCCGCGTACTGGGAAATAGCCGGCGGACAGACCGTCATGTTCGATGCCAGCCGCTGCAATGCGGGCCGCAGATGCTCCGGCACCAGCATCCAGCCCAGCCGCCAGCCGGTCATGGAGAAGTATTTCGACACCGACCCGATGACGACCGAGTCCCGCGAGGTCTCCCACGCCGAGGAAGTCGGTTCGGTGTCGTCGTAAACGATGCCGTGGTAGATCTCATCGGAGATCAGCAGCGTGCCGTGCGCATCGCACCAGCGCGCCAGCGCGGCCAGCTCGCCCGGCGCGATCATGGTCCCGGTCGGATTGGCCGGACTCGCCACGATCAGGCCCGCGGGCGGCTCGGGTAGCGCCTCCAGCATGGCCACGGTCGGCTGGAACCGGGTTTCCGGCCCGCAATCCAGCTCCACCACGCCACAACCCAGCGCCGCGAGGGTATTCCGGTACGCCGGATACCCCGGCCGCGCCACCACCACGGTGTCCCCGGCATCGAAAGCGGCCAGGAAGATCAGCGTGAACGCGCCGGACGAACCGGTCGTCACCACCACATCATCCGCATCCACCCGCACCCCGTAGGTGCTCCGGTGATGCTCGGCGATGGCCTCCCGCAGCGGCAGAATCCCGAAAGTCTCGGTGTAGCCGAGCAATTCGCTGTCCATGGCGGCCTTGGTGGCCCGCAGCACCGCCCGCGGCGCCGGAGTCGACGGCTGGCCCGCGGCCAGCACGAGCACATCCCCGTGAGTTCGGGCCCGTTCAGCTGCTGCTTTCCAGACGTCCATCACGTAAAAAGGTGGAATGGCCGACCGGCGAGATTCGATACGCACTCGACAGACGGTAGAGCACCCGCTCCCCCGTTTGCCCCGCAATGCCTGTCGAGACTTACCCCGCGATGGCCGCCGGAATGCCTGAGGAGGGTTCAGTGCAGGGGGGACCGACCACCGACGAGGCGCGCCGGGAGACCGGCGACGACCCGCCCGAGACCAGAAAGTCGTTCCACGTCGGCGTGAGCCGATACACCCCGGGCGTGCTCTCCCACCTGCGGACGCACGACGAACCCTCCCGGGCACGCCGGGAACTCGCACAGGCCGCCCGCGTGACGACGGCCTTCCTGCGGGAGCAGGCCGGAGTGGCGCGGGAACGGGCACGGCAGACCTGGGAGCTACGGCCGCGGTCCTGGGCCGAGGTCAAGGGGCTACCCGCCCGCGGGCGCGCCGAGGCGAAACGACAGTGGCCGATCGTGCGGGCCTGGTCCATCCGGCATCGCGTGCTGATCGGCGGCCTGGTGCTGGTGCTGGTGTTCGCGGGCGCGGACAGCGCCCTCGCGCTCATCCCGACCGACGCGCCGGTGGAAGCCGGTGTGGCACTCCGCGTTCCGGTGCAGTACCCGCTACAGATCCAGGCCTCGCCCGAGACGTCGAAGCGGTATCTGGACGCCATCAACAATGGTGAGCACCTGCGCGAGCAGGCCGTGGTCGAGGACGCGGCCCGCGCCACCCTCGATCGCGCCAAGGCCGAGGCCGCCGCCGCGGTGGCGGGTCAGCCGCAGCCGTGGATGAACGCGCCGGCCGCCCCCGATACCGCGCTCCCGCCCGGCTTCGTGATCCCCGGCGTAGGCGGTTTCGTCCTGCCCGCCCGCGGCGTGTTCAGCTCCGGCTACGGCATGCGCTGGGGAACCTTCCACTGGGGCATCGACATTGCCGCGCCGATCGGCTCACCCATCTACGCGGTCGCCGCCGGCACGGTCATCGACGCGGGTCCCGCCCAGGGCTTCGGCCTCTGGGTCCGCATCCGCCACGATGACGGCACCATCTCCGTCTACGGCCACATGTACGACTTCTCGGTCTCGGTGGGCGAACGGGTGCCCGCCGGTCTGCAGATCGCCCGGATCGGCAATCGCGGCGATTCGACCGGACCGCACCTGCACTTCGAGATCCTCGTCAACGGTCAGCACGTCGATCCGCAACCCTGGCTGGCCCAGCGCGGAATCGTGGTCGGCTGAAACGACTCTCGTACGTAATGGGGCTCAGACCGGGGTGGGGATGCTGATGCGGCCCTCGGTGGCGGCGAGCGCGATATCGGTGCGGTAATGGCCACCCGGCAGCTTGACCCCGGCGATGCGGGCGTACGCGTTCTTGCGGGCCTCGTCGAGATCCGCGCCCTGGCCGACAATGGCGAGCACCCGGCCGCCCGCGGAGACGAGGGCGCCGTCCGCGCGCTGGGTGGTGCCGGCGTGCAGGATCTCGGATTCGGTTCCGGCGCCACTCGATTCGGCGCCGTTGATGACATCGCCGGTGCGCGGGCGGCCCGGGTAGTTCTCGGCGGCGAGCACGACGGTGACGGCCGAGCCGTCCTTCCAGCGCGGCGCGGCCACCTGGTCCAGGGTGCCGGTGGCGGTGGCGTTCAGGAGTTCACCGAGCGGCGAGTCCAGCATGGCGAGCACGGCCTGGGTCTCGGGATCGCCGAAGCGGCAGTTGAATTCGATGACGGCGGGCCCGGCCTGGCCGACCGCGAGGCCCGCGTAGAGCAGGCCGGAGAACGGCACGCCGCGGCGAACCATTTCGGCCGCAACGGGTTTCACCACATCCTCGACAATGGCGTCGAGGGTCTCCGCCGGCAGCCACGGCAGCGGCGTGTACGCGCCCATGCCGCCGGTATTGGGCCCGGTGTCGCCGTCGCCGACGCGCTTGTGGTCCTGGGCGGGCAGCAGCGGCACCACGGTCTCGCCGTCGACGAGGCAGAACAGGGAGACCTCGGGTCCGTCCAGGAAGGATTCGAGCAGCACCGGGTGGCCCTGCTCGAGCAGTTCCGCACCGTGCTCGCGGGCGACCGACCGGTCTGCGGTCACGACGACGCCCTTGCCCGCGGCCAGCCCGTCGTCCTTCACCACCCAGGTCGGCCCGAAGCGATCCAGCGCGGCATCCAGCTCACCCGGATGATCGACGATCTCGCTGTGCGCGGTGCGCACGCCGGCCGCGTTCATCACGTCCTTGGCGAACGCCTTCGACCCTTCGATGCGGGCCGCGGCCGCCGACGGCCCGAACGCCGGAATCCCGGCCGCCCGCACCGCATCGGCGACGCCGAGCACCAGCGGCACCTCGGGCCCGATCACCACGAGATCGGCCTTCAGCTCCCGGGCCAGCGCCACCACCTCGTCGCCCGACGACGGGTCGACCTGCCGGACGGTCGCGTGCTGGGCGATCCCGGCATTACCGGGCGCCGCGGTCACCGCGGTCACCGCCGGGTCCCGGCGCAGCGCCAGGACGAGGGCATGTTCACGGGCACCAGAGCCGATGACGAGTACGCGCACGGCAGACAGCTTAGAGGGATGGCGCCGGTGATTTGGTGGCGGTCTGATGTGCGTCCGCGCGAGGGTGGCTTCCCACGCGTAATGTCCGGGGCATGGCTTCTGTTTTCTCCGCAATCATCGAAGGTCAGCTGCCGGGCCGGTTCGTCTGGGAGGACGATGAATTCGTCGGGTTCCTCACCATCGCCCCGGTGACGCAGGGGCACACGCTGGTGGTGCCGCGCAAGGAGATCGACCAGTGGCAGGACGTGGACCCGGCGACGTTCGCGCGGATGACCGGCGTCGCCCAGACCATCGGTAAGGCGCTGCGGGCCGCCTGGGATGCGCCGCGCGTGGGCCTGCTGGTCGCCGGTCTGGAGGTGCCGCATCTGCACCTGCACGTGTTCCCGGCCTTCGAACTGGGCGATTTCGATATCACCGGGGCCGACCCGGAACCGAGCAAGGAGTCCCTCGACGAGGCGCAGGAGAAGATCAAGCAGGCGCTGCGCGATCTGGGTCACGGCGCGAACGTCCCGGCCTGATCCCGGAGGTACCCGTGTCCCGCACCCGTCTCGGGGTGCGGGACACAGTTGTCTGGGACGTGTCGTCAGGAGGGTTCGCGGGGCAGGCGCACCGCGAACACGGTGCCCTCGCCGGGCACGCTGGCCACGGTGACCGTGCCGTCGTGCGCGTCGACCAGCGCCTGCACGATCGACAATCCCAGTCCGGTGCCGCCGCTCTCCCGGCTGCGTGAACTGTCGGTCCGATAGAAGCGTTCGAAAACCCGCTCGGCCTGTTCGGGATCCAGGCCGGGCCCGGTATCGGCGACCTCCATGAGCACATCGTGCTCGCCCGGCGTGAGCAGCACCTTCACCGCCGCGTCGGGCGGCGTGTGCATGAGCGCGTTATTGAGCAGGTTGGCGAGAATCTGCCGCAGTCGCGCCTCGTCGCCGAGCACCTCCAGAGTGCCCGTCCCGGAACGGATTTCCAGGTCGATGGAGCGGGCGGGCTCGTCCGGCTGCTGCGCGGTGGCGAGGGCGCGCGCACTGTGCACGGCATCGCTGGCCAGCATGAGCAGATCCACCGGCCGCATCTCCACCGGCCGTTGCGCGTCCAGGCGGGCCAGCATGAGCAGATCCTCGACCAGCAGTCCCATCCGCTTGGATTCGCGTCCGATGCGGTCCATGAGCATGTCCGGATCGGTGATCGCGCCCTGCCGGTACAACTCCGAGAAGCCCTTGATGGAGGTCAGCGGGGTGCGTAGCTCGTGACTGGCGTCCGCGATGAACCGCCGCATCTTGGTCTCGGAACGCCGCGCGGCCTCCTCGGAGGCCTCGGTGGCCGCGAACGCCTGCTGGATCTGGGTGAGCATGGTGTTCAGCGACTGCGAGAGGTGATCGACCTCGGTATCGGTGCCGCGCACGGGAACTCGCTGATGCAGATCGCCGCCGGCGATGGCCGCGGCGGTGCGCTCGACCTCCCGCAGCGGCCGCAGACTGCGCCGGATCACCACCCGCGCGACGCCCGCGAGCGCGGACAGTACGAGCGCGCCGATCACCAGCTGCAGCACGATCAGCTTGTCGAGCAGCGCATTGGTTTCGTCCATGCGCAGCGCGACGACACTGGTGCCGAACTCGTTGGTGGTCTTGAGAACCCGCCATTCCTCATCGGGCGCGTTGACGGATCCGATGGTGGTGGGCCGGGTTCCGAGGTTGTCGGGGACGTCGGGCTTCTGCGATCCGGCGTCCAGGCTCAGCTTGTCCGCGCCGGACGGGTCCTGCACGCGCACCCAGTACAGGTGCGGCGGTCGTTCCCGCCCGCGCAGCGAGGGCAGGGGTTCGGGTCGTTGCGCGCCGGGTGCGGCCCAGCTGTGCGCGGCGTCGTAGAGCTGCCGGTCGATGCGCTCGACCAGAACATTCCTCATCAGCGAGGTGACCGCGATACCGGACACCAGCAGCCCGCATCCGACGAGGGATACGAGCGCTAGGACCAGGGTGGTTCGAAGTGGTACGGCCGCAAGCCGATCCGAAACTCGCCGGCGGAGGGTATGTGCTGCCTCCGCCGCATTCACGTCGCCGCCGACTTGCCGCGCGGTTCCCGCATGACATACCCGACTCCACGCAGGGTGTGTATCAATCGGTCCGGCCCGGTGTCGACCTTCTTGCGCAGATAGGAGACATAGGTTTCGACGACGCCGACCTCACCGCCGAAGTCGTAGCGCCACACGTGATCCAGGATCCGCGGCTTGCTGAGCACGGTGCCCGCATTGACGAGGAAGTAGCGCAGCAGCGTGAATTCGGTGGGCGACAAGGCGACCGGCTCGCCGGCCTTCCACACCTCGTGGGTGTCGTCGTCCAGTTCGATGTCGGCGAAGCGCAGCCGGGAGGATTTGGTCTCGGGTGCGGAGCGCCCGGCCCGGCGCAGGATGACCCGCAGGCGGGCCACCACTTCCTCGAGGCTGAAGGGCTTGGTGACATAGTCGTCGGCCCCGAGGGTGAGGCCGGTGATCTTGTCGTCGACGTCGTCGCGCGCGGTGAGGAACAGCACGGGCGCGTCGATCCCGTCCGCGCGTAGCCGGCGCAGCAGTCCGAAACCGTCCATGCCGGGCATCATCACGTCGACGATGAGTGCGTCTGGCCGGAAGGTTCGCGCTTTGTCCAGGCCTTCGGTGCCGCTGGATGCCGCAGCGACCTCGAACCCCTGGTACCGCAGACTTACCGACAACAGCTCTACGATCATCGGCTCGTCATCGACGACCAGAATCCTGGCCTCGGCTTCTCGCGATACGGGCACACCTGTCATGGACCCATAGTGCGGCCTGGGACAGGGAAGTCGCTGTACCTTCCCTGGGAGTTTCCTGGGAAGCACCTCTGCGCACCTGAGATCACCTGAGAGACCGTTCGGCCCGAAATATGCCACGGACGCCGGTCGATTGTTCGACCGGCGTCCGGAACCGAGCCCCCTGTCAGGATTGAACTGACGACCTTTCGCTTACAAGGCGAGTGCTCTACCACTGAGCTAAGGAGGCGGAAAACGGTGCTCATCATAACCGGGTAGGTCGGCTGCGCGGAAAAGCCGACGTGACCCGGTCATTCGATGCTCAGGACCGCCTCTCCGAAGTGCGGCCGCGCGGCATTCGCCGCCCGGCCGTACCCGGAAACCGTTCCTGCGCAGTATCGAGACGACCGCGGGTTAGGACTGCGCCGCCTGACGGGCGGCATCATCGGCGGCCATGGCGTCGCGCAGGCTCTTCGGACGCATATCCGTCCAGTTCTTCTCGACGTACTCGACGCACGCGGCGCGGCTGTCCTCGCCGAAAACGACTCGCCAACCCGCCGGGACCTCGGCGAAGGCGGGCCACAGCGAATGCTGCTCCTCGTCGTTGACCAGAACGAAGAACCGGCCGTCTTCGTCGTCGAAGGGATTGGTGCTCATTTCACCTCACTGGATACTGGCGCTGTGTACGGGAACTTCGACGGATCGTCCGTACGCCCGGTGAATGTACCGGCGCGTAGGAACGAGCCCCCGACGTTGATTCGACCCTAGCAAGGCAGGCGTTACGACTGGGCGGTTACCGTGCCTCTAGCGCTAGGTCATCGATTGTCGCAGGTCTCCGGGTTGCTCCGCAGCCGACCTGCGCTCGGCGCGGGCCGAGCGGGGTAATCGGCCGGAACCCGGGGTCAGACCGCGAAGAATTCCAGCAGGATCTTGTTGACCGCCTCCGGCTGTTCCAGGTAGCCGAAGTGCCCGGCGTCCGGGACCTCCTGGTAGCGGGCGCCCGGGATCAGCTCGGCGACCTCACGCGACAGGTAGGGCGGAATCATCCGGTCGTCGGCGAATCCCATCGACAGGCAGGGCACGGTGATGCCCCGGTAGGCCGCGGTGCGATCGAAGTCATGATCCATGCGGCGCTGTGCGCGCACGCCGGGAGTGACCGGGCCGCCGGTGAATTCGAACAGGTCCAGCCAGTCACGGGCGGCATTCGTGTCGGCCAGCGTGGCCGGCGACAGGTTCATCACCGCGGTGAGCGCGGCCTCGTACTTGGCCGGCAACTTCACGCCCGAGGCGTCGAATTCGTGCTCGCCCAGCGACAGCGTCTTCTGGAACTGATCGAGGCGGGCGTGCCCCGCCATGAAGACCGCCTTGCGGACCAGATCGGGCCGGGCCAGGGCGAGTTCCTGTGCGACGCGGGAGCCCATCGACTGGCCGACCACCAATGCGGGCCCCTCGCCGAGGAATTCGATGAGGGCCGCGGTATCGCGGACCAGATCGTCGATGGTCATACCGTCCGGGGCTTCGAAAGTCGGTGCGATGCCCCGATTGTCGAAGGTGCAGACCCGATATCCGGCGGCGATCAGGGCGGGCACCTGATGTAGCTCCCAGACGCGGCCGGGGCTGCCGGTGCCCATGATCATGACGACCAGCGGCGCGGACCCCTTGGTGTCGGTGCCCTTGGTCCGGTCTCCCTTGACCTGGTAGTTCAGCGAGATTCCGTTCACCGTCGCCAACGGCATACTCTTCGACTCCTTCATCAGGAAATACGTTCCGGGCACTTGTCAGGGGGCGCCACGCGCCCCATCAACCGTATAGGTTCCCGGGGTCCATGCGTTTCTGCACCATTGCGGTTGAGGCTCGTTGCACACCGAGCGGACGGTGCAGGTAATACGGGCAGATACCATGGATCGCACCTGAGCAGACTTCCCTCGAGAGGATATGGATGATGGCCGCGAAGAGTAGCGCCAATGACATCGCGGACGACGATCTGGAACCGCTCGCCGACGAAACCGCTCGCCAGGCCCAGCGCGTCGTGGCCGCATACGCCACCGATGCCGACGAATGCCGCATGCTGCTGTCGATGCTGGGTATCGGGCCCAATACGCGAGGCGAATGACCGGTGACCCCGGACAATTCCGGCTCCGGATTCGTTGTCGTCGCGAACCGGCTCCCGGTCGACCTGGAAAAACTGCCCGATGGCAGCACGCGCTGGAAGCGCAGCCCCGGCGGTCTGGTGACCGCGCTGGAGCCGGTGCTGCGCAATAACAAGGGCGCGTGGGTCGGCTGGGCCGGCGTGCCGGATGTGGATCTGGATCCGATCGTCGAGGACGGTCTGGAACTGCATCCGGTGCCCTTGTCGGCCGACGAAGTGGCCGACTACTACGAGGGTTTCTCGAACGCCACCCTGTGGCCGCTCTATCACGATGTGATCGTGCGCCCGGTCTACGACCGGCAGTGGTGGCAGGCGTATGTGCAGGTGAATCGTCGTTTCGCCGAATACACCGCGAAGGTGGCGGCGGAGGGCGCGACGGTCTGGGTGCAGGATTACCAACTGCAACTGGTGCCGAAGATGCTGCGCATGCTCCGCCCCGATCTGACCATCGGGTTCTTCCTGCACATTCCGTTCCCGCCGGTGGAACTGTTCATGCAGATGCCTTGGCGGACAGAGATCGTCGAAGGTCTGCTGGGCGCCGATCTGATCGGCTTCCACCTGCCCGGCGGCGCACAGAACTTCCTGTACCTGGCGAGAAGGCTTGCCGGGCAGCCGACTTCCCGCGGCAATGTGGGCGTGCGCTCGAAACTCGGTGTGGTGCAAGTGGGTTTCCGCACCGTACGGGTGGGCGCGTTCCCGATCTCCATCACCTCGACGGAGATGGACGAGTATTCGCGGCGCCGCTCGGTCCGTGAACGGGCCGCGAAAATCCGTGCGGAACTGGGCAATCCGAAGAACATCCTGCTGGGCGTCGACCGCCTCGACTACACCAAGGGCATCGACATCCGGCTGGCCGCACTCGAGGAGCTGTTGCACGAGGGCAGGCTGAATCCCGAGGAGACGGTCGTGGTGCAGCTCGCGACACCCAGTCGCGAACGCGTGGATTCGTACATCCAGATGCGCGGCGATATCGAGCGTCAGGTGGGCCGGATCAACGGCGAGTACGCCCGGGTCGGCTATCCCGTGGTGCACTACCTGCATCGCCCCATCCCCCGCGAGGAACTGATCGCCTTCTTCGTCGCCGCCGACGTCATGGTGGTGACCCCGCTGCGGGACGGCATGAACCTGGTGGCCAAGGAGTACGTGGCCTGCCAGGGCAGTCTCAACGGCGCCTTGGTGCTCAGCGAATTCACCGGTGCGGCAGCCGAGTTGCGTCAGGCGTACCTCTGCAACCCGCACGACCTGGATTCGGTCAAGGACGCCCTGATCGGCGCCATCGACGACGACCGGGACACCCGCCGTCGCCGCATGCGGTCCCTCCGCCGCCAGGTCCTCACCCACGACGTGGACCGCTGGGCACGCGCCTTCCTGGACGCCCTGGCCACCGACCGGGTCGCCGGCAGCGCACTCCTCACCGACGACGATGTCGATCCGGAGATGCACCGCTGAGCAATCGATAGCCATGAACTCGCCGGGACAGCTTGCCGTCCCGGCGATTTCGCGTCTACACCCCTTTATGCACCGCCCGGCCCGAACCGATAACGCACGCCGGTGAGCCGCTCCGACTCCTCCCACAACCGCGCCGCGGCCTCCGGATCCTGTGCTCGCGCAACGGGTTCCGCCAGCACGGGGTACCCCTTGGCGTGACCGGTGGGCCCGAAGTATTCCCCGCCGCGCACGGCCGGGTCGGTGGCGGCGCGCAAGGTCGGCAGCGCCCCCATTTCGGTGCTCTGCATGAACAGCCGCGAAATCCAGTGCGGCGCAGCCCCTGACAGGAACGCGCGCACCGGCCCGAAGTTCTGACTGAAATCGGAATCGGCAACACCGGGCCGCGCAGCCACGGCGAGCAGTCGCGCGTCCGTGCCGTTGAGCCGCCGCTGCAATTCGAGTGTGAACAGCAGATTCGCCAGCTTCGACTGTCCGTACACCCGCATGGGTTTGTACGGCCGCCGCCGATAGTCCAGATCGTCGATGTCGAAGGTGGTGCTGCGATATCCGGCGGTCCCGCTGCTCACGGTGACGACCCGCCCCTCGGGCGAGGCCGTCAGCAGATCCAGCAGCAGCCCCGTGAATGCGAACGGCCCGAGATGATTGGTGGCGATGGTGGTTTCGAACCCGTCCACGGTCTCGCTCCGGGTCCGGGTCAGCGTGCCCGCATTGTTGACGAGCAGATCGACCCGGTCGACCCGATCATGCAACTCGGCTGCGGCGGCCCGCACCGATTCCTGCACCGTCAAATCCAGCCGCACAGTACTCAATTCGGCCCCGGGCGCCTGCTCCCGCACGAACGCCACCGCCGCGGCGCCCTTTTCGGGATTGCGGCATGCGAACACCACCGCCGCCCCGCGCTCGGCCAGCCGCCGCGCGGTCTCCAGGCCGAGCCCGGCATTGGCTCCGGTGACGACGGCGGTCCGGCCGTGCAGGTCCGGCATATCGCTTGCCGTCCAAGGCTGTTTCTCGTTCATCGCTCCCCTCTCGCTGTTTCGGGGAGTGCCGGTCAGACCGGGTTGACGTCGGAGACCAGCCAGCGGCTGCCCTGCTTGTCCAGCTTCACGCGCAGGCGGCTGGCGTCGTAGGTGCCCTTGGCCGGGTCCTTGCCGGTGCTCTTCTGGTTCAGGAAGACCATCACCTGGACGTGGTCCGGGTCGGCCTTGATGACGCCGGTTTCGACCGCGGTGGCCTGGACGACGAGTTCCTTGTCCTTGGCGGCGGGTTCGAGGACGGTGGTCATGACCTTCATCCAGTCGGACTTGAAGTCCGAGGTCATGTCCTGGCAGACCTTGGGCATTTCGGTGTCCATGGTGCGGAAGTTGTAGCCGAACATGCCTTCGACGGTGCGCTTGGCGACGGTGACCGATTGGTCGCGGTCCTGGTCGAGGTGGCTGTCCTGCCACCAGTCGTAACCCTGCCAGCCGCCGATGCCGAGGCCGGTGACCAGCACCGCCAGGGACACGATCATGAAGACGAGATCACGGGTTCTCTTGTTGCTCATACCGTCATCTCCATTCCGGTCGCGGTGATGCCCTTGGCGTCGCGGGCGAGGGACACCTTGAACCGGTACTGGCGTTCCTGCGGTCCGTCGGCGCCGGCGTTGGTGAGGGTCTGCTTGACCGCGACGAGCACGATGGCGGAGTGGTCGTCCATGGTCTGCACCGCGGACTCGATGACCTCGCCCTTGGCCCGGACCTGGGCCTTCTGCACGATGCCCATGTAGTCGTTCTTGCGGTCGTTGTATTCCTTGTTCAGGTCGCCCGAGGTCACCTGGAGCACCCGGTTGATGTCATCGCTGGCGGTGTCCGCGCTGATATTGGTGATGTTGAGCATCGCCTGGCGTGCGGCCTGCATGTATTCACCGCGCAGGGTGTCCTGTGCGGAAATGGTGTCGCGTTCGTGGACGGCCCACACGGTGCCGCCGACGACGGCGACCGCGAGGACCAGCGCGGCGATCGCCACCACCCGCATCCACAGACTGCCCCGGTCGGCCGAAGCGACTGCGGGCGCTTCGGATTCGGGGGCCGAGCCGGATGCCGCGGTGGCCTCGGCGCCGTCCTCGGCGGGCTTCGCATCGGCGACCGGCGGCTGTGGGTTGGGCGAATCCTGCGCCTTGTCGAGGTGCACGGTGGCGGATTCGGTTGCCGCCGCCTGACCGGTCGTCGACCGGCCCTCGGGTACGGGCACGGTGGTGACGAACGCCTGTGTAGCGGCGTCCTGCTCCTCCGGCGGGGGGCCTTCCGAGCGCACTGCCCGCCGTCGTGTCCGGTTGCTCACCACACTTGATTCGCTCATTTCACCTGCTCCTGAACCATTGCCGTCAAATTCGCCGGAATCACTCCGGAACCGTCGGGCCCGATGTTCGCCTGACGATACGTGCGCCCGTCCGAGTCGAGGAACTCGCCATTACGCGGATCGTACGGTTGCGTCTGGACGGACGCCGGCTGGGCGGTATTCGCCGCGCCGGGTGGCGTGGTGTCCGAGCTCGGTGCGGCGCCGCCGGTCAGGTTGCCGTTCTTGTCCACCGGGTTCGGTGCGCCGAACGGCGGGTTGTCGCCCTCGGGCACGTATCCCTCGGGGTCGCGGCACAATTCGGGGGTGGGGGCGCGTTTGCCGGGCACCTCCATGCACGGCGTGTTGCGCAGGCCGCGGACCGAGAGGGGCGAGTTCTGGGAGACCTTGCAGTACAGCCCCTTCTGGGTATCCGGATGGTCCAGCAGCGCGGGCGAGCGCCGCTGATCCGGGGCCAGGAAGCCGGTGGTGCAGCCCTGCGGATCGTTGAGGCTGACCATGAAGTCCACCTTGGCGCCGTATTCCAGGGGTCCGCCGGTGGCGGCGGTCAGCAGTCCGGCGATGAGCGGTGGGAACACCACGAGCAGCTGCTCGATGCCGGGGTTGTAGATGTAGCCGACCTGCCCGACGCTGGCCAGATTGCGAGCGAGCAGCGGCAGGGTGGGCTCGAGGCTCTGGAAGAGCTGGGTCGCGGTGTCGGCGGTGCCGGGCGTCTTGCGGATGACATTGCGCAGCGCCGGATCATGTTCGCGCAGTTGGTCGGTGACCGCGGCCAGGTCCTTGGTCCAGGTCCGGATGGCGTCGTCGGATTGCACCTGGGTGTCGAGCAGCGGGCCGATCTTCTCGATCAGATCCTTGGTGGCGTCGGTGTTGTCCTTGGCCGATTGCACGAGCAGGGTGGCGGAGTCGATGAAGCGCTGCAGATCGGGTCCGGCACCGTTGAAGGCGGTGAAGGCGTCGTCGATGACCTGCTGCAGTTTGGTGTCGGCGATGCTGTTCAGCAGCTTGTCGCTCTGGTCGAGCAGGCTGCCGACGTCCTGCGGCAGTTTGGTGCGATCGGCGGGGATGACCGATCCGTCGGACAGGTTGCCGCCCTTGGGATTGTCGGCGGGGACCAGGTCCACGTACTGCTCACCGATCGCGGACACACTCTTGATCCAGGCGTCCACGTCGGACGGGATCTTGTAGCCGCTCTCGATGGACAGTTTGGCGTCGACGCCGGCCGGGGTGAGCCGGACTTCGGTCACCTTGCCCACATTGGTGCCGCGGTAGGCCACATTGGCGTGTTCGTAGAGTCCGCCGGTGGCGGTCAGGCGAACGGTCACGTCGTAGCGGCCGATGCCGAACATGGCCGGCAGCCCTACGTAGTAGCCGCCCATCACGGTGATGCCGATGACGGTGAGCACCGAGAAGATGACGAGCTGGACCTTAACGAAGCGAGTCAGTTTCATCGTTATTTCCCTTGCGGCACAGTGATGCCCGGGATGGCGGGCAGGCCCGGGATCGGTGGCAGTCCGGGGATGCTGGGCATCGGCGCGGGCGTGTCGGGGTGCGGCTGGAACGGGGCGTTCTTCGGATCGACCGGGGCGCCGGGAGTGCCGCCGACCTGGCCGAGCGCGCCCTCGACGCCCGCGTATCGCGGTCCGAACGGGGTGTCGGTGAGGAAGTTCTTGGCCAGTCGCGCGCTGGTGAGATCGAAGGTGATCTTCACATTGAGGTAGTCACCCTTGATCGCGCCGTCCATGTAGTGCATGGGGAACGGGAAGGTGAGCAGCATGCTGAGCGCGGAGGTCAGGTTGTTTCCGGTGTTGGCGATCTGTTCCAGCGCGGGCCAGATATTGGCCAGGTTGGCCTTCAGGTTGTCGCCGCCGTTTTGAATGATCTTGTCGACCGCGTCGCTCAGCCCGCCCAGGGCGGTGAGCGTCTTGGTGATGTTCTCACGCTTGTCCGCCAGCACGGTCAGTGCCGGGTGGATGTTGTCGATGGCGTTGGCCAGCCGATCCTTCTGTTGCGCAAGGATTCCCGAGAAGCGGTCCAAGCCGCTCATGGCGTCGATGATGTCCTTGGTCTGACCATCGAGAGTGCCGATGAGGGTGTTGAGTTGCGGCAGCAGGTCGCGGATGGCGTCGGTGCGGCCCTTGAAGGCCTTGTCCAGTTCGCCGGTGATGTTCTCCAGCTGGCTGATGCCGCCGCCGTTGAGCACGACGGAGAGCGAGGACAGCGTCTGCTCGGTGGTCGGGTAGGCCCCGGCCCGCTCGAGCGGAATGAGGTCTCCGCCTTTCAGTTTCCCTTGGCCCGTACCGTCGGCGGGTGCGGCCAGTTCGAGGTGATTACTGCCCAGCAGACTGGTCTGCCCGATCCTGGCGATGGAATTGGCCGGCAGGTTCACGTCCTTCTCGAGGCTCACGGTGACCAGCGCGTGCCAGCCCTCCACCTCGATGCCGGTCACGGTACCGACGGTCACGTCGTTCACCATGACCGGTGAATTGCGGGTCAACGTGGTGACATTCGGCATCTGGATCTTCACCTGCCACGAGCCCGCGCCCGTCCCGGCGGCGCCGGGCATGGGCAGCGAGTTGAGGCCGTCCCATTCACAACCGGTGACGCCGAGCGCGAGGGCGACGCCGATCGCCAGGCACGCCACCGTCTTTCGTCCGCGGATGGTCCTCATCAGTTGCCTCCCGGGAGCGCCAGATCGGCCAGACTCTTGGGCACGCTGACCTGAGCGTTGGCGCGGGCCTCGAGGTCGGGATCGGTGTACTTCAGCTGCTGGGGGTAGGCGCCCGCGGTGGTGGCCGGGCTCAGCATGAGCGGCGGGTAGTTCATGGCCAGGTTCTGCAATACCGGTCCGAGGGCCGTGGCGCACAGGTTGGCGCTCTTGTCGGATTCGTTGTCCTGCAGCGCCTGAATGGAGCCGCACAGGAAGCTGATCGGATCGGCCATATTGGTGAGCACCGGGTATCCGGTCAGCGTGCCCTGGGCGGGCTTGTAGATCTGGTAGAAGTTCACCAGCGCGGTGGGTCCGGCGTGCAGCACCTGTTCGATCTGCGGTCGCTTGTCCACCAGCAGCTGGGTGACGTCGGCCATGCGTTGCAGGCTGTCGGTGAGCGCGCCGCCGCGTTCGTCGAGGAAGCGCTTCACATCCGAGACGGCCCCGTCCAGATTGTCCAGTGCCGCACCGAGATCGGTGTCGACCCCCGCCAGCACCGAGGACACCGACGCCAGCCGGCTACCGAACTGCACGATCTGATCGTTGCTGTGCGACAGGGCATCCACGAACACCTGCAGATTGCGGATGGTGGCGAAGAGATCGGTGCGCCCGTCGGAGAGCGTGTTCAGCGCTCCGGACAGTTCCTTGAGCGTGTCGCGGAAGGCCTGGCCGTTGCCGTCGAGATTGTCGGCGGCGGTATTGACGAAGCGGCCGAACGAGCCCTGCTGGTCCTGCCCGACCGGGCCGAGAGTGGTTGCCAGCTTGTTCAGTTCGGCCTTGATGTCATCCCATTCGACGGGGATGGCGGTACGCGTGAGCGGAATGGTCGCGCCGCTGCGCATCTTGGGGCCGCCGGTGTAGGCGGGCGCGAGCTGAATGAATCGCGCCGACACCAGGTTCGGCGACACGATCACGGCCTTGGCGTCGGCGGGAATGTCGATGTCGCGATCCAGGGTCATCTTGACCGTGGTCTTGTCCTTGCCCGGATCGATGGCGTCGATCCGGCCGACCTTCACGCCGAGCACTCGCACGTCATCGCCCGCGTAGATGGCGTTGGCGGACGGGAAGTACGCGGTGATGTGCGTCTTGCCGATCCGCGTCACCACCGAGTAACCGGCGCCGACCACGATGACGACCAGCGCCACGATCGCGCCGATGCGCGCCCAGCGGGGCAGTGTTCCAACTTTTCGCAGTGCGTTCATTTGCCAGGCTCCGTCTGTGCCGGGGCGATGACCGGCGGGAAGTCCTTCAGGTAGTGCTGCAGGTCATCCGGCAGGTGCTGCGGCCAGACCATGGAGTCGGTCAGCATCTGCAGGTAGTCGCTGTTGGCATTGACGATGTAGGCCTGGAAGTACGGGCCGCTGCCGACCTGCTCACCCAGCGCGCCCGCGTAGGGGCCGAGGGCGTCCAGCGCGGCGGAGAGGTTCTGCTTGTTCTTCTGCAGGATGCCCAGCACCGAATTCAGTTTGTCCAGTGTGGGTTTGAGCTGCGCCTCGTTGTCGTTGACGAATCCGGTGAGCTGCTGGGCCAGATTGTTGACGTACACGATGAGCTGTCCGAGCGCGGTCTTGCGCGCGTCCAGTTCGCCGAGCAGGTCATTGCCGTCCAGCAGCAGCTGGTTGATCTTCGCCGCCCGGTCGGACAGCACCTTGGTGACGCCCTGCGCCTTGGCGAGCAGATCGACCAGCGCCTGATCGCGCGTATTGATGCTGCGGGACAGGGCCGTGACGCCGTCGAGCGCGGACCGCAGCGGCGCGGGAGTGTCCTTGAAGGTGTCGGACAGCGCGTCGAGGGTCTTGTTCACCTGGTCCATGTCCAGGTCCTTGACGGTGCTGGACAGATCGCCCAGCGCGTCGTTGAGCGAATACGGAGAGGTGGTGCGTTCCAGCGGAATCGGATTGTCCTTGCGCAGCGTGCCGCTGCCCGCGGGGGTGACCTCGAGGGATTTGCGGCCGAGCACCGTATTGGTCTTGATGGCCGCCGAGGTCTTGTCGCCCAAGGGAATCGACTCGTCCAGGGTGAAGCGGACCTTCACCTTCGCGCCGTCCAGCTTCACGTCCTCGACGCGACCGGATTTCACGCCGGCGACCTGGACATTGTCGCCGGGCAGCAGCCCGCCGGCGTCACCGAAGAACGCGGTGTACTCGGCGCCGGAGCGCACGAACGGCAGCCGGTCGAACTGCAGCGAGGCCAGCGAAATGGTGATGGCCAGCACGATTCCGATGACGCCGACATTGATCAGCGGTGAGCGTTCACCGTTCACTTGCCACACCGTCCTGTCGTCTGGCCGCCGGGCAGTTTGACGTGCAGCGGTTTACCGTCGGGGCCGTCGATCAGCAGGTCGGTCGGGCACGCGTAGATATTGAGGAACGAGCCGTAGGAACCGATGCGCACCAGCTTCTTGTAGGCGTCCGGCAGGTTCTGGATGATCCAGGTGAGCTCGTCGCTCTGATCATCGAGGGTGCTCGCGGTCCGGCCCAGCTGATCGAAGGTGGACTTCAGGTCCGGTCGCGCGGTGCGCAGCAGATCGGTGAGATCGCCGGTGGCGCCGGAGATCCGGGGGATGGCGTCGCCGATCGGATCCTTGTCCTGGGCGAGGCCGGTGATGAGCCGCTGCAGTTCGTCGAGGGTGGTGCCGAAGGCCTGATCGCGCTGGTCGATGGTCGACAGCACCGTCTTCAGATTGTTGATCACGCTGCCGATCAAGGCATCTCGATCGGCGAGGGTCTTGCCGAAGTCCCCGGAACTGTTGAGCAAGGACACCAGCGTGCCGCCCTGGCCCTGGAAGATCTGCAGCAGTGCACCGGTGAGGTCGTTGACCTGGGTCGGGTCGAGACCGCGCAACAGCGGCTTGAAGCCGCCGAGCAGCATGTCCAGGTCGAGTGCGGGCTTGGTCTGCGCCACCGGGATGGTCCCGCCCTTGCCCAGGGTCTGCGCGCTACCCGGTCCTTCGAGCAGCTCCAGATAGCGGTCCCCGACGAGGTTTTCGTAGCGGATGGTCGCCTGCGTGCTGGCGTAGAGCCGGTACTTGCGGTCCACGTCGAAATCGACGTGCGCCAGCTTGTCCTTGCCCACGTAGACCCGCGATACCGAGCCGACCGGCACGCCGGCGATCCGCACCTTGGAGCCGGGCAGCATGCCGGAGGAGCTGGTGAACACGGCGTGGTAGCCGTTCTCGCGGGCGAACCGCATCTGGGAGAAGATCACGCCGAGCATGGCCAGCACCAGCACCATGACGAGCGTGAACAGGCCGAGCTTGACCGAGACCGCGCGGGGCTTGAACCTCACTTACCCACCCCCGGGACGCCCGGCAGGCCGGCGTAGAGCAGCTGGAACACATTCGCATTGAGGTGCGGATTGGTTTCCGGATGCCAGACTTCGCCCTGCGAGGTGTCGGTGACCAGGTAGTCGGCATTGGTGCCGGGCTGATGGTCGAGGACGCCCTCGCAGTGCGGTCCGCCGGTGGCGTTCACCTTCGGCAGGTCCTGCGGGTACTGGTACGGCGTGCCGCCGGGCATGATGCTCGCATTCATGGTGACCGCGGGGTAGCGGCCGCCGAAGATGTCGCCGACCAGCGGCATGTTCGAGCCGATGCCGACGATGGTGCAGTAGAGCGCGGACCGGTACTCGTTGAGCAGTCCCGTGGTGGGCTTCAGATAGGCCAGCGCCTGGGTCAGCGGCGGTTCGGTGTCGTTGAGGATCGGAGTCGTGGTGTCCGCCAGCCCGATCAGGTTGGTGAGCATGGCGTCGAGGCTCTTCTGCTCGTCGACGATGGTCTTACCGGTAACCACCGCATTGTCGGTGGTCTGCAGCAGGTCCGGCACGGTGTCCGAATAGGTGCCGGTCACCGTCGTGGTCTTCTGCAGGTCGTCCTGCAGGATCGGCAGATCCGGATTGATCTGGCGCAGCCACACATCCGCGTCCGAGAGGGCTTGGCCGAGTTTGTCACCGCGACCCTGCAGGGCGGTGCCGAGCGCGGTCAGGGTGGCATTCAGCTTGTCCGGCTGGACCTTTGCGAGCACATCGTTGAGATGTTCGAAGATGGTGTTGAATTCGACGGTCACGGCGTCGGCCTGCACCGTCGAGCCCGGCTGCAGCGAAGCCTTGGAGGGCTGCTGAGGCTCGATGAAGTTGACGTACTTCGCACCGAAGACGGTGGTGGATCGGATATCCACCGATGAATTCGCCGGCACCAACTTCAATTTGTCCGGATCGAGCGCGAGTTCGATGCGAGCGCTGCCATTTGCATTATTCGAAATGCTCGCCACATGACCGATTTCCACGCCGCGCATCTTCACTTTGGCGTCCTTGTCCATGACCAGGCCCGCACGCGGTGCGTCGACGGTGACCTTGACGGTGTTCTCGAAACCGCCGGAGAACATCACCAAACTCACGGCGACCACGCCGACGAGGCCGAGCACCAGGCCGGCGCCGCAGAGCTTGATGGCCCAGCCCTGTTCGAGAGTCCGCTTGGGACCGGGCTTCCGGTCGAAGGCCGGGCCGCTCGGGCCGGGGGCCGTTCCCGTTTCTGTTGCCATGTCGCCGCCTACCCGGAGAGATGGAAATTGCCGGAGGTGCCGTAGATGGCCAGTGAGACCAGCAGCGTCACCATGACGACGGCGATCAGCGAGGCGCGCACGGCATTACCGACCGCCACGCCCACGCCCACCGGTCCACCGGAGGCGTGAAAGCCGTAGTACGTGTGGATCAGCATGACCGCCATGGCCATGAAGATCGCCTGGGCGAACGACCAGAGGATGTCGCTCGGGATCAGGAAGGTACTGAAGTAGTGGTCGTACACGCCGGCGGACTGCCCGTAGATCACCACGGTCGCAAAGCGACTGGCGATGAACGAGGCGATGACGGCCAGCGAGTACAGCGGGATGACCGCGATCAGGCCCGCCAGCATGCGGGTGCCCACGAGGAAGGGCACCGGGCGGATGGCCATCACCTCGAGCGCGTCGATCTCCTCGGAGACCCGCATGGCGCCGAGCTGCGCGGTGGTACCCGCGCCGAGGGTCGCCGCCAGGCCGATGCCCGAAATCACCGGCGCCGCAATGCGAACGTTGATGAAGGCGGAGAAGAAGCCGGTCAGGGCCTCGACGCCGATATTGCCGAGGGAGCTGTAGCCCTGCACGGCGATGGTGCCACCGGCCGCCAGGGTCAGGAATCCGACGATCACCACGGTGCCGCCGATGACGGCCAATGCGCCGGTACCCATGGAGATCTCGGCGATGAGCCGGATGGTCTCGGTGCGGTAGTGGATCAGCGCCCGCGGCACCGAGGCGATCGACCGTGCGTAGAAGATCGCATGGTGGCCGACGGAGTCGAGCGCCTCGGAGAATCGCCGGGTTCGCTTCGTCATGCGCGGGAAGCGGGATTGGATCACGAACGCCATCTGATCACCTCGCCGTGAACTTGATGCCAACGGCCGTGACAACCACGTTGATGACGAAGAGGGCCATGAAGGCGAAGACGACGGTCTGGTTCACCGCATCGCCGACGCTCTTCGGCCCTCCTCGGACGTTCAGCCCCAGATAACAGGCCACGAGTCCGGCGACGAGCCCGAACAGCGTGGCCTTCACTTCGGAGATGATGAGCTCGGGTAAGTGGGTCAGCAGGGTGAGGCCGTTCACGAAGGCGCCGGGATTGACGCCCTGCAGGTACACGGAGAAGACGAAGCCGCCGAGGATGCCGATGGTGGAGACGAGGCCGTTCAGCAGGAAGGCCACCAGCGTCGAGGCGAGCACCCGCGGCACCACGAGCCGCTGGATGGGGTCGATGCCGAGCACCTTCATCGCGTCGATCTCTTCGCGGATGGTGCGGGCGCCGAGGTCGGCGCAGATGGCGGTCGCGCCCGCGCCGGCCACGATGAGCACCGTGACCATGGGCCCGACCTGCGTGATGGTGCCGAATGCGGCGCCGGCGCCGGAGAGGTCTGCTGCGCCGATCTCGCGGAGCAGGATGTTGAGTGTGAAGCTCACCAGCACGGTGAACGGAATGGCGACCAATAGGGTCGGAACGATGGAAACCCGCGCGACGAACCAGGATTGATCGATGAATTCCCGTCGCTGGAACGGGGGCCGCACCATGGCGCGGGCGACAGCGCCGGCGAGTTCGAAGAACCCTCCGACCGCCCGCAGCGGTACGGCAAGGACTTCATTCATTCCCGCTATTCCTCCTGCCCCTGCCTAGCTATAGCACCTGAGATCTGATTGTGATCTCGGTCCCGCCCGAAGATTAGAACACGTTCTTACGTGATTCGGGAAGGTTTCGACGGTATTGAACAGGCATTCTCTTCGAACACGTGTCAAGTTTCGGGAACATGTTCTCCCTAGAGCTACCGTCAGACTGGTGGAGCTCTGTGAGGCACCACACACATAGTTGCTCCCCTTCCTACCAACGATCGACCCCGTGATCAACCGTTGGGGGCCGGAGTGTCAAATCTACGAACTCGCGGCCCCACCGGGGGAAGTCAGGTAAGCCTCAGCCGAGCTCGGACAGCGACGAGGCGGAAAAGGAAGCGCCGGAAGCGCGTTCGGCGAAATAGCCGCCCAGCGTGTCGGCGAGGCCCGCACGGGTCCACTCACCCTCGGCGTCGAAGCGCTGTTCCACCACCGGAGCCGCCATCAGGGCGACCATCGGGCCGTAGACGACGAACAGCTGGCCGTTGATGGAATCGGCGGCGGGAGAGGCCAGATAGGCCACCAGGCGGGCCACATGGTCCGGGGACAGCGGGTCGGGACCCGCCTCGGGGGCGGCGTCGAAGACCTTCTCGGTCATGGCCGTCCGCGCGCGCGGCGCGATGGCATTGGCGCGCACACCGATTTTCGACAGTGCCCGCGCGGCCGACAAGGTCAGCGCGGTGATACCCGCTTTGGCGGCACCGTAATTCGCCTGTCCCGCCGGGCCGAGCAGGCCGGCCTCGGACGAGGTGTTGATGATGCGCCCGTAGACGGGCGCGTCGGCGGCCTTGGACTTGGCGCGCCAGTAGGCGGCCGCATTGCGGGTCAGCAGGAAGTGGCCGCGCAGGTGCACCGCCACGACCGCGTCGAAGTCCTCGTCGGACATGTTGAACAGCATGCGGTCCCGGGTGATCCCGGCATTGTTGACGACAATGTCGAGGCCGCCGAAGGCTTCCTCCGCGGTGCTGATCAGCGCGTCGGCGGTGGCCCGTTCCGCGATGCTGCCACCCACGAATTCGGCCTTGGCGCCCAGGGCGCGGAGGTCGGCGAGGGTCGCGCTGACCGCGTCGTTCTCGGTCAGGTCGTTGACGATGACCGAGGCGCCGGCCCGGGCCAGTTCGAGGGCTTCGGCCCGGCCCAGTCCGGCGCCCGCACCCGTGACGACGGCAACTTTGCCGGCCAGGCTCACATCAGAATCGCTCACGGGGCCGACTCTAGAACGTGTTCCACCCGACGGGCAAGCATCCGCTCAGGACAGCTTGAGTGCGGCCTTGGGGCACTGCGCCACGGCCGTCTCGATGTCCGCCCGGTTCGCCTCCGTGACCTCCGCCTCGTGAACGTGCAGGTTGTCGTCGTCATCGAGTTCGAAGACATCAGGGGCGATTCCGACGCAGATTCCGTTGGCCTCGCACTGGTCGAAATCGACGGTGACCTTCATAGCTGACTCCTTATGCACAGGGATGGCCCGAGCCTAGTGCCCGGGTCCGGCCGGGGGTAGCAAACCGACCCTTACCCGAGGTCCATACTGGAACATGTTTCACCAGCTGTGCAATGATCGGCTGAACCGAGAAAACGAAGGCTAGAGGTACAGCTATGCGTATCGCGTACACGCCGCAACAGGAACAGCTACGTGCTGAGCTGCGTGACTACTTCGCCCGACTCATCACTCCCGAACGGCGAGCGGCGCTTTCGGCGACGACCGGTGAGTACGGCGAAGGCAATGTCTACCGCGAGGTCGTCGCCGAGATGGGCCGCGACGGCTGGCTCACCCTCAGCTGGCCCAAGGAGTACGGCGGCCAGGACCGGTCCACCATGGATCAGCTGATCTTCACCGACGAGGCCGCCGTGGCCGGCGCCCCGGTGCCGTTCCTGACCATCAACTCGGTGGCGCCGACGATCATGCACTACGGCACCGAGGAGCAGAAGAAGTTCTTCCTGCCCAAGATCGCCGCCGGTCAGCTGCACTTCGCCATCGGCTACTCCGAGCCCGGCGCGGGCACCGACCTGGCCTCGCTGCGCACCGCCGCGGTCCGCGACGGTGACGAGTGGATCATCAACGGGCAGAAGATGTGGACCTCCCTCATCGCCTACGCCGACTACATCTGGCTGGCCGCCCGCACCGACCCGAGCGCCAAGAAGCACAAGGGCATCTCGATGTTCATCGTGCCGACCTCGGCCGAGGGCTTCTCCTGGACGCCGGTGCACACCATGGCCGGCCCGGACACCTCCGCCACCTACTACCAGGACGTGCGGGTCAAACACTCCGACATGGTGGGCCCGGAGAACGGCGGCTGGTCGCTGGTCACCAACCAGCTCAACCACGAGCGCGTCGCGCTGACCTCGTCCGCGCCGCTGGCCCTCGCGGTCGCGCAGACCACCGAATGGGCGCGGAACACCAAGACCGGCAACGGTTCCCGGGTCATCGACCAGGAGTGGGTGCGGATCGCGCTGGCCAAGGTGCACGCCAAGGTCGAATACCTGAAGCTGCTGAACTGGGAGATCGCCTCTCGCGCCGACGCCGGCGGGGACGCCGCGCCGCGCCCGTGGGACGCCTCCACCTGCAAGGTGTACGGCACCGAGCTGGCCACCGAGTCCTACCGCGCGCTCATGGAAGTGCTGGGCCCGCAGGCCTATCTGCGTCAGGATTCGGTCGGCGCGCAGCTGCGCGGCCGGTTGGAGCGCATGCACCGCGCCTGCCTGATCCTCACCTTCGGCGGCGGCACCAACGAGGTGCAGCGCGACATCATCGCCATGACCGCCCTCAAGCAGCCCGCGGCCGCTCGCTGATCGAAAGCTAGGTAACCATCATGGATTTCAGCCTTACCGAAGCACAGCAGGACCTGGCCCGGCTCACCGCCGAGGTGACCGGCAAGCTCGTCACCGCGGACCGCCTGCGCGAACTCGACAAGAACACCGACGCCGCGGGCGCGCCGGCCGTGCGCTTCGACGAGCCGCTGTGGAACTCCCTGGCCGAGACCGGCGTGCTGGCCGCGGCCCTGCCGGAGTCGGTGGGCGGCAGCGATTTCGGCGTGCTGGAGCAGACCGCCGTGCTGCGCGAGCTCGGCAAGTCGGTGGCCGCCGTGCCGTACCTGTGGTCGATCGTGCTGGGCGCGAGCGCACTTGCGGAGTTCGGTTCCGACGCCCAGCGTGAGCTGGCTGCCGCAGCCGCGTCCGGCGCGAAGATGCTGACCGTGGCGCTGGCCGAGGAGCGCAACTGGGAGCTCACCAGCCCGGTGACCACGGCCGACGAGGACGGCGGCTGGCGCATCACCGGTCTCAAGACCACCGTGCCCTACGCCCGCCAGGCCGCCCGGATCCTGGTGCCCGCCACCGTGTCCGGCAAGGCGGCCGTCTTCCTGGTCGATCCGTCGGATGCCACCGTGCGCGTCGACGACCAGATCGTCACCGACCGCTCCCCCGAGGCCGAGGTCGAATTCTCCGGCACCCCCGCCGAATTGGTCGGCACCGTCGAGCAGGGCGCGGAAATCCTGCAATGGCTGCTGGAACGCGCCTGGCTGGGCCTGGCCGCCCAGCAGCTGGGCACGGTCGAGAAGGGCCTGGAACTGGTCGCCGACTACGCCCGCGAGCGCGAGCAGTTCAACAAGAAGATCGGCAGCTTCCAGGCGGTGGCTCAGCGCCTCGCCGACGCCTACATCGATGTCCAGGGGGTGCGCCTGGCGGTGCAGCAGGCCGCCTGGCGGCTCGCCGAAGGGCTCCCGGCCACCGCCGAGATCCACACCGCCAAGTACTGGGCCGCCGACGCCGGTCACCGCGTATCCCATACCGTCGTGCACGTGCACGGTGGCGTGGGCATCGACCGCGACCACATCGTCAACCAGTTCTTCACCGCCGCCAAGCACAACGAGTTCGCGCTCGGCGGCGCGACCGATCATCTGCGGGCCCTGGGCAGCCTGCTCGCCGAACCGGCCCACTGAGGTCCCGATACGACTGACGGCCCCTGCATCCGCGGTCGAAGCGGCGAGGTGATGGCTTCCATACCGGCCACCGCCTCGCCGCTTTTCTCTGCGCGCGAAGGCTTTACGGCACCAGCGGCCCGGCGAGAATGCGCTCGCCGGCGGCCCAGTTGCCGTTCCAGGCCAGGGCCGGGTCGGTGGCGGGGATGCGCTGCCAGAGGGCGAGCAGCAGATCCGATGCGGCGCCGGTGAGTTCGGCGACCGGTTCGCCGGGACCGTAGGTCCAGGTCTGCCCGGTATCGGTGGATCGGATGCGCAGCGCTGCCTGCGGTTCGGTGGCCAGGCCGCGCTGAATCATGCGCGGGGCGAACAGTTCGAAGACCTCGCTGATGCCGTCGGCGGCCAGTTCCGGATCGAAGGCTTCGGCCGCGCCGAGGGCGTGCTGCCCGTCCCAGACGTGTACCAGGGTTTCCAGCGCACGACGGCGCTGCCAGAAACCCACGGTGCGCGGCAGGAGTTTCGAGAAGGTCCAGGCCGGCGTTTCCGGGTCCACGGACAGGCTTGTCACCAGGGCGTCGGCGGTGTCATCCAGCCAGGCGCGGAGTTCCGCGGCCGTCTTCGGCGCGGGTTCGCCGGTGTGGTCGCCGCGGTTCTCGGCGACGGCGGTCACGACCCACAGGTTGCCGTTCCCGACATGGTCGGCGAGGTCGTAGAGGGTCCAGTCGCCGCAGCCCGTGACCGGTGTCGACAGCTCCACATCCGGAGTGACGAGCTCCCCGAATGCCGTGAGTTGATGTCGTAAAACCGCTAGAAAATCCATGAGCCACACGGTAAGCGGCGGTTATGCCGCACACCAGCGATATCCGGCCAGTGGCGTGCGAATTTCGGTCGAACAACGCGCGATTCGCGGCCCCGGATTCCGGCGTTTCGCGGTTCGGGATTCCGTCGGTTCGCGGTTCAGGATTCCATTTCGCGCACCGAGAAGAGGCGTTCGGCCACCGGTCCCGCGGCATGTCCGGACGGTTCCAGTTCCCGCAGCAGCTGATCGCTCAGCGCGTCCGCGCGAATGCGGCGGCCGAGCTCACCGGCGGCGCGGTAGTACACCGGAGACCGCAGCACCTGCCGGACGGCACGGGCGACGCGCTGCGGAGAAGCAATGCGCGGCAGCACGATTCCGGCCCGGTGCGCGCGCACCCGGGCGGCATGGTCGGCATGGTCGCGGCCGTGCGGGAGCACCACCACGGGTAGGTCGGCGGCCAGCGCCTTCATCAGGGTGCCGTGCCCGCCGTGCGTCACCACCAGGCTGGCGTAGCGCATGATCTCGCGGTGCGGGGCGGTCTGCAGCACTGTCACGTTCGCGGGCGCGATGACGGCGGCCGGATCGACCGCGGGTCCGGTGGTGATGATGCCGCGCACCAGCAGCCGGCCCAGGCCCTCGGCGATCCGCTGCAGGCATTCGGCCTGGCCCTGGGCGGTGGTGGACAGCGAGACGAGGACCAGTGGGTCGCCGCCGTCGGTGGCGGTCCAGGAGGTCTCCCCCGCCCAGTGCGGATCATCCAGGATGGGCCCGACGTACCGGACGCCGTGCGGGCGCTGTCCCGGGAAATCGAAGGCGGCACTGGACAGTACGAGCTGCCGGTGCGCCAGCTGGGCCTGATCCTGGTAGTGGGCCAGCCGTTCCAGCCCGAAGCCTTCGCGCAGCGCGTTCAATTGCGGCAGCAGTCCCTGATCCCATTGCCGCTGTACCAGCGTGCCCACCAGCCGGTCGCGTAGCCGGCCGACCGGTCCGTGTGCGGGCCCGAATCCGGTCTCGGGCGGCGGGGCGCCTTCCACCTGCAGCGGATAGACGCCGGTCATGAGCACCGAGAACGGCACTCCGCAGGCTTGGGCCGCGACCATGGCTCCGAAGGCGAAATAGGAGGTCAGCACCAGATCCGGCCGTTCCGAATCGATTTCGTCGGCGGTATCGCGGGCGAATCCGACACCCGCCCGCGGCCGCAGCCGGGCTCCGGTGTCGGTCACCTCGGCGGCCATGGATTCCTCGGCGAGCACGGTCACCCGGTGACCTCGCCGCACCAGCCGGCGCACGACTCCCAGCTCCGGTGGCACCGGCCCGCCGTTTCCGGTGAGTGCGACCAGGTAGCTGTATTTCATCGAGCACCTCCACAGCCACTCTGTCACGACCGGCGCTCCGCTGTCGGACCGATGAGTTTTTCGGGCTCGATTCGTCCCCACTAGCGACAGCTGTCACTGCGTGCATCGGATCGCGGATGGAAGGACGACCCCCATGGCCAGCAAAATGATCTTCATCAATCTCCCGGTCGCGGACCTGGAGCGGGCCAAGCGGTTCTACGAGTCCATCGGCTGGAAGGTGAATCAGGATTTCACCGACGGGAACGCGGCCTGCATCGTCATCGACGACAACATCTGCCTGATGCTCCTGACCAGAGACTTCTTCACCACGTTCAGCGAAAGACCGCTCGGCGATTCGGTCAGCACGGTCAATGGTTTGTACGCGCTCTCGCTGGCCAGCGCCCACGAGGTCGATGCCCTCACCGACGCCGCCGTCGCCGCGGGCGCGATCGAAGAGGTGAACGCGGACAAGCGGGCTCAGGAGGCGCAAGTCGGCATGCACGGCCGCACCTTCATCGATCCCGACGGCCACCAGTGGGAGCCTTTCCACATGGCCTATCCGGGTTAGCCGACCGCCCGGTCTTCGAGACGTGAACGGCCCGCGGGGTTTTCACCCTGCGGGCCGTTCTACGCATGCCGCCGCACTGCGCCGGACCACCCCGGCGCATCCACCTGCGCGACGACAAAGTCTAACTAGTTCTCGCGGTACTCCATCGGAAGGCCGAAGAGCGGGAACAACTTCTCGGTATCGAGGAAGAAGTTCAGGCCCGAGATGGTGGAGCCATCGAGCTCCAACACTGTAATCGACCACGGCGTCCACAGTCCCGGTTCTTCGTCACTGGGTTTGTAGTGACCGAAAGCCGGCTGCCCGTTGGCGCCCGCGAGCGGGATGAGGCGCGAGTTGCGGCAGGCCTGACCGGTGCCGAGCATGAAGGCGGCGACATTCTCCGGACCGGATACCCACAGCGGGAACGGCGGCATGGACAGTGCCACATCGGCCTTCAGCAGGTCGGTGAGCGCGGTCATGTCATAGGACTCGAAGGCCTTGACGAAGTCGTCGACGAGTTTGCGCTGCTGCTCATCGGTTTCACTGAAGGCGTCCGAAACCGTGGACTTCTCTTGCACTTTCGACATGGTGGCGCGGGCGCGCTGCAGCGCGCTGTTCACCGAGGCGGGCGACACCTCGAGCATGTCGGCGGTCTCGCTGGCGGAGAAGCGCAGCACCTCGCGCATGATGAGGATGGCGCGCTGACTGGCCGGCAGGTGCTGGACCGCGGCCACGAAGGCCAGGCGCAGTGTGTCTTTCGCGCTCGCGGCCTCGGCGGGATCGGCGCCGAAGGCGAGGCCGTTCGGAATCGGTTCCACCCATACGTAATCCGGCTCCGGCGCCGGCAGCTGCGAATCAGGGGTGGAGGGACCGGACAGATCCATCGGCCGGGCGCGGCGCTGTGGACCGTCGAGCATGTCCAGGCAGACATTGGTGGTGATCTTGTACAGCCAGGACCGCAGACTGGAGCGGCCCTCGAAACCGTCATACGACTTCCACGCGCGGGTGAAGGTCTCCTGCACGGCGTCCTCGGCCTCGAACGAAGATCCGAGCATGCGATAGGCGTAGGCGCACAGTTCCCGCCGGTGCGTCTCGAAGCTCTGTAAAACCTCGTCGGTGACCGTGGCGGACCGGTCCCCCTTCTCGCTCATGCGGACCACTGTGGCACAGGCCACCGACAAGTTGCGGAAAACGAAGTCCCCCACTCTCGAAGGCGGCGCGGCACGACTCCCCGGGACAACGCATCGCGCCCGGTCACGCGGTGAGCGTGACCGGGCGCGATTCTCGCGAGCACCGAGGGATCTTCCCGCGAGCTACTTGGTGCTCGAAGCCGGTTGCGGGTTACTTGGAACCGGGCGCCTGGGCGTGATTGTCGGCCGGGCGCTCCTCGGTCTGCGCGTGCGCCCACTTGTAGTCGGGCTTACCGGCGGGCGACCGCTTGATCTCGTTCACGTACCACAGGCTGCGCGGCAGCTTGTAGGACGAGATCTCCTGGATCAGCGTGGGCCGCAGTTCGTCGAGGGTGGGTCGCGATCCGTCGCGACACTGCACGACCGCCACCACTCGCTGGCCCCAGCGCTCGTCCGGCACGCCGACCACCAGCGCGTCGAAGATCTCCGGATGCGCCTTGAGCGCGCCCTCGACCTCCTCGGGGTAGATCTTCTCGCCGCCGGAGTTGATGCTGACCGAGCCGCGGCCGAGCATGGTCACGGTGCCGTCCTCCTCCACGCGGGCGTAGTCGCCGGGGATGGAGTAGCGAATGCCGTTGAACTCCTTGAACGTTTCCGCGGTCTTGACCGGGTCGTTGTAGTAGCCGACGGGGATATTGCCGTGCCGGGCCAGCATGCCGACCTTGCCGGAGCCCGGTTCGACCGGGTTGCCTTCCTCGTCGAGCACCTGGGTCGAGCCGTCGATCTTCACGCGCGGCCCGCCGGTGTGGGTGGTGCCCTTGGCGGCCACGGAGAGCCCGCCGAAGCCGGTCTCGGAGGAACCGATGGAGTCGGTGATGAGCGCGCCCGGGAACCGCTCGACGAACTCGTCCTTCAGCGTCGGCGAGAACAGGGCCGCGCTGCTGGCGAGCACCCACAGACTCGAATGCTGGTACGGCTCACCGGTTTCCGGGTTGCCCTCGGCGACGGCGTCGAGCATGGGCCGGGCCATGGCGTCGCCCGTTATGAAGATCATGTTCACGCCGTGCCGCTGGATCGCCTGCCACACGCCGTGGCCGCTGAACTCGGGCAGCATGACGGCCTTGCCGCCGTCGAAGAGGCTGTGCAGGGTGGCGGTGAACGAGCCGCCGTGGATCAGCGGCGGAATGGGGTAGCGCACCATGGGCGTGTTGCCGCTGGCGCCGCCCTTGGACTGTTCCCACTCGTCCTCGATGTGGACGCCGGTGTAGAAGTTGATGCCGCCGCCGAGCACGCGCCACCAGTCCTCCTGGCGCCACATGACGCCCTTGGGGAGACCGGTGGTGCCGCCGGTGTAGATCATCATGATGTCGTCGGAGGTGCGTTCCTCGAAGTCGCGCTCGCCGGACGAACCGGCCAGTGCCGCTTCGTATGCCACCGCGCCGGGGGGCAGCGGGAGATCGGTGCCGTCCTCGACGGTGACGACCGTGGCCACCGCGGGGACGTTCGGCAGCACATTGGCCACCTTCTCGCTGTAGCGGCGTTCGTGGATCAGCGCGACCATGTCCGAATTGCTGAAGATGTATTGCAATTCGTTCTCGACGTAGCGGTAGTTCACGTTGATCATGACCGCCCGCGCCTTGAAGATCGCCACCATGGCCTCGACGGCCTCGATGGTGTTGCGCGAGTAGACGCCGACCTTGTCGCCGGGCCGCACACCGTGCTCCTGCAGGTAGTGCGCGAGCCGGTTGGCCCGGTCCTCCAGCTCGGCGTACGTCACCGAGCGGGTGTCATCAACCAGTGCGACTCGCTCCGGCATGAGATCGATGGTGTGTTCGACAAGGTCCGCTATGTTGTAGCTCACAAGGATGAAAATAGAACCTGTTCTCGTTCTCGGCAAGGGGGACATTCCCACTCACCGAGATCGAGTTCGATCCTAGAACGAGTTCTACGACCGGATAAGCGGTTTCAGCCGCTCGAACTGCTCGGCATCGTGCACGCCGACGAGCATCATGGTCACGCCGGCTTTCTCCCAGACCTTCAACTGCTCGCGCACATGGTCCTCGTCGCCGATGATCGTGGTGTCCAGAATCAGCTGATCGGGCACCGCCGCGGCCGCTTCCTCCTTCTTCCCTGCCCGGAAGAGGCGCGTGATCTCGTCGACCTCGGCGCCGTAACCCATCCGCCGGTACACCTCGGCGTGGAAGTTCAGCTCCTCCGCGCCCATCCCGCCGATATAGAGCGCCGAGAACGGCCGCAGCCGATCCAGCGCAGCCTTGGGATCGTCGGTCAGGATCACCTGCGCGGTGGCCGCGATCTCGAAGTCCTCGCGGGAGCGCCGCGCCCCGGGCCGCGAGAAGCCCTCGTCCAACCACTCGTTGTACATGTCCGCCAGCCGCGGCGTGTAGTAGATGGCCAGCCAGCCGTCGGCGATCTCCGCGGTCAGGGACACATTCTTGGGACCCTCCGCGCCCAGCCAAATGGGCAGGTCAGCGCGCAGCGGATGGGTGATCGACTTCAACGGCTTGCCGAGACCCGTGGCCCCGGAACCGTTGTAGGGCAACGGGTAATGCGGTCCGGCACCGGTCACCTTGCCCTCGCGGGCGAGCACCTGCCGGATGATCGACACGTACTCACGGGTGCGCGCGAGCGGCTTCGCGAACGGCTGCCCGTACCAACCCTCGACCACCTGCGGACCGGAAACGCCGAGCCCGAGAATGTGCCGCCCACCGCTGAGGTGATCCAGCGTCAGCGCGGCCATCGCGGTCGCCGTGGGTGTCCGCGCGGACAACTGCACCACCGAGGTCCCCAACCGCACCCGGCTGGTCTGCGAACCCCACCAAGCCAGCGGCGTGAAAGCGTCCGACCCCCACGACTCCGCAGTGAAGACGGCGTCGAATCCGGCCTCCTCGGCGGCGTTCACGAGATCTTGCGCATTGGCCGGCGGCTGCTGCCCCCAATATCCGAGTTGCAACCCAAACCGCATTCCCGTCCTCCTCCTAGAACATCCGGGGGTCCGCGGGGGCGAAGCCCCCGCGGACCAATACAGCGGTGGGCAGGGGCGCAGCCCCGGCCCTTGCCACTATCTCTAGAACCTGTTCTACTCGATCTCGTGACTCACGGGAACACCGAAGTACTGTCCGCGCCGCTGCGGATGCAATTCGACTACACCCGTTCCACCGGACCGATCATCGGGCGCTTCCTCACGGAACTGCGGTCCGGGAAGGTCGTCGGTGTGCGGGGGTCCGATGGGCGCGTAATCGTGCCGCCCGCGGAATTCGATCCGAAGACCAGTGAACCGCTCTCGGAGTTCGTCGAGGTCTCCGATGTCGGCACGGTCCAGACCTGGTCCTGGGTCGCCGAGCCGCTGCCGGGTCAGCCCTTCGATCGTCCTTTCGCCTACGCGCTCATCAAGCTGGACGGCGCGGACACCGCCATCCTGCACGCGGTGGACGTGGCAACACCGGCCGACATCTCGATCGGTCTGCGGGTACGGGCGCGCTGGGCCGGCGAACGCACCGGCAGCATTCATGACATCGCCGCCTTCGAGCCCGGCGAGACCTCCATCGCCCCAGCCGATTCCGCGTCCGATGCCGAACCCATCACCGGCATCGTGACCCCGGTCGACTTCTCCATCAAGCACACCGCCGCGCCGCAGGAAGCCGTCTTCCTGAAGGCGCTCATGGAGGGCAAGCTGCTCGGCGCCCGCGCCCGCATGGACGGCAAGGTGTACTTCCCGCCGCGCGGCGCGGACCCGCGGGACGGCTCCCCCACCGACGATTACGTCGAGGTGTCCGATACGGGCATCGTCACCACCTTCTGCATCGTGAACGTGCCGTTCATGGGTCAGACGCTGAAGCCCCCGTATGTCGCCGCCTACATCCTGCTGGACGGCGCGGATATCCCGTTCCTGCACCTGGTGCTCGGCATCGAGGCGAGCGAGGTCCGGATGGGCATGAAGGTCCAGGCGGTGTGGAAGCCGCGCGAGGAGTGGGGCCTGTCCATCGGCAATATCGACCACTTCCGGCCGACCGGCGAGCCCGATGCCGACTACGACAGCTTCGCGCACCACCTGTAGAGAGGCGCTGAAATACCTTGAGTGACACAGCAACCGACATCGCGGTGGTGGGCTTCGCGCACGCGCCGCACGTGCCGGAGACCTTCGGCACCACCAATGGCGTCGAGATGCTCGCGCCGTGCTTCCAGGAGCTCTACGCCGAGCTCGGCATCGGCGTCTCCGATATCGGCTTCTGGTGCTCCGGCTCCTCGGATTACCTTGCCGGACGCGCGTTCTCGTTCATCTCGGCCATCGACTCCATCGGCGCGGTGCCGCCGATCAACGAGTCGCACGTGGAGATGGACGCGGCCTGGGCGCTGTACGAGGCGTGGGTGAAACTCCGCTCCGGACAGGCGGAGACGGCGCTGGTGTACGGCTTCGGCAAGGCGTCGGCCGGTACCCTGCGCCAGATCCTGACCCTGCAGACCGACCCGTATCTGGTCGCGCCGCTGTGGCCGGATTCGGTTTCCCTCGCCGGCCTGCAGGCCCGGGCGGGCCTGGACGCGGGCAAGTGGACCGAGGCCGATATGGCCGCCGTGGCCGCCCGCTCCACCGGCGCCGACGCCGAAAAGCTCTTGGCCGCAAGCAAGGTCGCCGATCCGTTCCGCGCCCATGACATCGCCCCGATCACCGACGGTGCGGCCGCCATCGTGCTGGCCGTGGGCGATCGCGCCCGCGAGCTGCGCGAGCGCCCGGCCTGGCTGACCGGCATGGCCCACTACATCGACAGCCCGGTGCTGGGCGCCCGCGACCTCACCGTCTCCGAGTCCGCGAAGCGGGCGGCCGACGCGGTCACCGGCGGCGATGCGAGCGGCTTCGATGTGGCCGAGTTGCACGCGCAGTTCAGCCACGAGGAGCTGATCCTGAAGCAGGCCATCGGCCTGAACGGGAACACTCGTATCAATCCGTCCGGCGGCCCGCTCGCAGGCAACCCCATGTTCGCGGCCGGTCTCGAACGCATCGGCTTCGCCGCCACCGAAATCTTCAATGGCAACGCGAATCGCGCGCTGGCCCATGCCAGTTCCGGACCCGCGCTGCAGCAGAACCTGGTCGCCACCTTGGAGGCACGATGACCTTGCCAGCCGCTGTCCTGGGTACCGGACAGACTCATCACGTGACCAAACGGTCGGATGTCTCCATGGCGGGCATGGTCCGCGAGGCCATCGACCGGGCGCTGACGGACTCCGACCTGACCATGGCCGATATCGACGCGGTCGTGGTCGGCAAGGCCCCCGACTTCTTCGAGGGCTCCATGATGCCGGAGCTGTTCCTCGCGGATGCCTTGGGCGCCACCGGAAAACCGCTGCTCCGCGTGCACACCGCCGGTTCGGTGGGCGGTTCGACCGCGGTCGTGGCCGCCAGTCATGTGCAGGCGGGTGTGCACCGCCGGGTGCTGGCCGTCGCCTGGGAGAAGCAGTCGGAGTCGAACGCCATGTGGGCGCTGTCGAACCCGGTGCCGTTCACCAAGCCGGTCGGTGCGGGCGCGGGTGGCTACTTCGCCCCGCACGTGCGCGCCTATATCCGCCGCGCGAACGCGCCGCTGCACATCGGCGCCATGGTGGCGGTGAAGGATCGCCGCAATGGCGCGCGTAATCCGTTGGCGCATCTGCATCAGCCGGATATCACGCTGGAATCGGTGATGTCGTCCCAGATGCTGTGGGACCCCATCCGTTTCGATGAGACCTGCCCGTCCTCGGACGGCGCGTGCGCCATGGTGATCGGTGACGAGTCCGCGGCCAAGGCCGTGGAGGCGCAGGGCCGGAAGGTGGCCTGGATCCACGGCACCGCCATGCGCACCGAGCCGCTGGCTTACGCCGGCCGCGATCAGGTGAGTCCGCAGGCCGGGAAGGAAGCCGCCAAGGCGCTCTGGAAGCAGGCCGGGATCACCAACCCGCTCGAGGAGATCGACGCGGCCGAGATCTACGTCCCGTTCTCCTGGTTCGAGCCCATGTGGCTGGAGAACCTGGGCTTCATGCCCGAGGGTGAGGGCTGGAAGCTCACCGATGCGGGCGAAACCGCCATCGGCGGAAAGCTTCCCGTGAATCCGTCGGGTGGCGTGCTGTCCTCCAATCCGATCGGCGCGTCCGGCATGATCCGCTTCGCCGAGGCGGCCAAGCAGGTCATGGGCCGTGCGGGCGACTACCAGGTGGAGAACGCACGCAAGGCGTTCGGGCATGCGTACGGCGGTGGCTCACAGTACTTCTCGATGTGGGTGGTCGGGAGTGAGCAGCCGTGAGCACCGAGCATCCGGCCCGGGTCGCGGGCCTGAAATCGCAGGCGGCCGTTCGGGCCAAGGACAAGGACACCTGGGTGTCGCTGTTCGCCGTGGACGGCATCGTGGAGGATCCGGTCGGTCCGTCGTTCTTCGATCCGGACGGCAAGGGGCACCGCGGCGCGGAGGCCATTGCGGCGTTCTGGGACAAGGCGATCGCGCAGACCGACTCCATCGAATTCCTGTTCGATGACTCCTTCGCCTGTGGCAGCGAGGTGGCCTATGTCGGCCGCATCCGCACCACCATGGCGGGACAGATCATCGATGCCGAGGGTGTCTTCACCTACAAGGTCGACAATGACGGCAAAATCCTTGCCCTGCGCGCTTTCTGGGAGACCGAACGTGCGATGACGACGCTGAAGCCGGCGTAGCAACACACAAGAAAGGCCCCGCCTGCTGCACTGGCAGGCGGGGCCTTTTTCTTACTGTGACGAGGTCAGTGGGCGACCGGGCATCCGCTCTTGTAGTCGACCTGGAATTCCTTGACGCCGTTCAGCCAGCCGGAGCGCAGTCGCTTCGGATCGCCGAGTTTGGTGATGTCGGGCATGTGATCGGCAATAGCGTTGAAGATGATCTCGATTTCCAGCCGGGCCAGATTGGCGCCGATGCAGAAATGCGCGCCGGTGCCGCCGAAAGCCAAGTGCGGGTTCGGATCCCGCAGAATATCGAAGGTATACGGATCCTCGAACACCTCCTCGTCGAAGTTGGCCGACCGGTAGGACAGGATCACTCGCTGCCCCTTCTTGATCTGCGTGCCCTCGAGGTCGACATCCTCGAGCGCGGTGCGCTGGAAGCTGCTCACCGGGGTGGCCCAGCGGATGATCTCGTCGGCGGCGGTCCGGGGCCGCTGGGACTTGAAAAGCTCCCACTGGTCCGGGTTTTCGAGTAAGGCGGCCATGCCGTGGGTGGTGGCATTGCGGGTGGTCTCGTTGCCGGCCACGGCCAGCACCATGACGAAGAAGCCGAATTCCTCGGGCAGCAGCGCCTCACCGTCCAGATCGGCATTGATCAGTTCGGTGACGATGTCGTTGGCCGGGCAGGCCCGGCGGGCCTCGGCCATCTGGTAGGCGTAGCCCAGGATCTCGGTGGAGGCGACGACCGGATCGGCGTCGCTGTCCGGGTCGTCGTAGCTGGTCATCTCGTTGGACCACTTGAAGAGCTTCATGCGGTCTTCCTGCGGCACGCCGATGAGTTCGGCGATGGCCTGCAGCGGCAGTTCGGAGGCCACCTGCTGCACGAAGTCGCCGGTGCCGGAGGCCACGGCGGCCTTCACGATGGATTCGGCGCGGGCGGTCAGTTCGGCGCGCAGGCCGTTGATCACGCGCGGCGTGAAGCCCTTGGAGATGATCTTGCGCAGCTTGGTGTGCTCGGGCGCGTCCTTGTTGAGCAGGACGAAGCGCTGCAGTTCGATCTGTTCGCGGGTGATGTCGTCGTTGAATCGCGGGATGGCGGTGTTCTCGAAGGTGGAGAACACGTCGTCACGGCGCGAGACGGTCTTGACGTCGGCATGCTTGCTCACCACCCAGAAGCCGTCGTCCTGGAAGCCGCCCACTTCGGGGGATTGCGGGTTCCACCAGATCGGTGCGGCCTTGCGCAGTTCGGCGAGTTCTTCGACCGGAACGCGCTGCGCCCACATTTCCGGGTCGGTGACGTCGAATCCGTCCGGGACGTTCGGGCGGGCCTGGGTATCCACCACCAGCTGTCTCCTTTGACCAACTGAAACCTGTTCTACCGACATTCAAGCACGGGTGGTAAACCAGGGGAAGAGACAATGGAAAACACCGTTTACTGACTTAGGCTAGTCGCAGAGAACTTGTTGCAGTTCTGATCCGGAAGGAAAGTCATGGGTACACCTGTCATCGTCGAGGCGGCCCGCACGCCGATCGGCAAGCGCAACGGCTGGCTGGCCGGTCTGCACGCCGCCGAACTCCTGGGAGCGGCACAGAAGGGCGTGCTCGAACGCGCGGAGATCGACCCCATCCTGGTCGAGCAGGTCATCGGCGGCTGCGTCATGCAGGTCGGCGAGCAGAGCAACAATGTCACCCGCACCGCCTGGCTGCACGCGGGCCTGCCGTGGCAGACCGGCGCGGTCACCATCGACAACCAGTGCGGGTCCGCCCAGCAGGCGGTCGGCCTGGTGGCGGGTCTCATCTCGACCGGCGCCATCGAGGTGGGCCTGGCGTGCGGCATCGAGTCCATGAGCCATGTTCCGTTGGGCGCCAACGTCGGAACGCACGCGGGCCCGCGCAAGCCGGCCTCCTGGAATATCGACCTGCCCGACCAGTTCACCGGCGCGGAGCGAATTGCCAAGCGGCGCGGCATCACTCGTGACGACACCGACGAGTGGGGCGAGCGCTCGCAGCGACTGGCCGCGCAGGCGTGGGCGCAGGGCCGCTTCGATCGCGAGGTGCTGACCATCAAGGACGCCCCGCAGGTGGACAAGGAGGGCACCCTCACCGGCGAGACCGCCGATATCAGCCGCGACCAGGGCCTGCGCGAGACCACCCGCGAGGGCCTGGCGAAGCTGAAGCCGGTGCAGGAGGGCGGAATTCACACCGCGGGCACCTCCTCGCAGATCTCCGACGGTGCGGCCGGCGTGCTGCTGATGGACGAAAAGGCCGCGCAGCGTGAGGGTTTGCGCCCGCGCGCCCGCATCATCGCGCAGTGCCTGGTGGGTGGCGAGCCCGAATACCAGCTGGACGGTCCGGTGCAGGCGTGCCAGCGGCTGCTGGAGCGCAGCGGCATGAGCATCGGCGATATCGATGTGTTCGAGATCAACGAAGCTTTCGCGTCCGTGGTGCTGTCGTGGGCCTCGGTGCACAAGCCGGACCTGGATCGGGTGAACGTGAACGGCGGCGCGATCGCGCTCGGGCATCCGGTCGGCAGCACCGGATCCCGGTTGATCACAACGGCTTTGCACGAGCTGGAGCGGTCGGACAAGAACGTCGCGATGGTCCTCATGTGCTGCGGCGGCGCGCTCGCGACCGGCACCATCATCGAGCGGATCCAGTAGCCCAAACTTTTTGGGGCCTGGGTTGAACGTTCATCCGACTTGTCGCGAAACGTGGCGTACGCCACACAATCTCCGGTACAGACAAGAAGATGAGATGTCAGCTATCTTATAGCTACAGGTGGCCCGTCCGGGAAGACCCTCGCGACGGGCCAGAACCGGTCCGCTTAAGCGCTCGGCAAGAACCGTGGGGTTGGCCCGCAAACGCCCAAGCCACAGAGGGTGAACCGGATCACCGCCTAGAAGCTTCAAGGAAATCGCGAATCAGGCGTAGGTTTTCAGTTACTGAGCCGCTAATATCAATGATACGTATCCGAGATAACGACTGTTAGTACAGCGAAGGGAATTGGGCGGCTCACAATGGCTGATTTCGCGGCGCGGCTGAACAAGCTGTTCGAAACCGTGCATCCCCCGGGGCGTAAGCCGCACACGAACGCAGAGGTGGCGGCCGCCTTGACGGCATCCGGCCATCCGATCTCGAAACCGTATCTCTCGCAGTTGCGGTCGGGACAGCGCACGAACCCGTCGGATGAGACGGTGGCTGCTCTGGCAAAGTTCTTCAAGGTCAAACCTGACTACTTCTTCAACGACATCTACGCGGCGAAGATCGATCATGATCTAGAGCTGCTGTCCCAGCTGCAGGGCTACGGACTTCGTCGTCTGTCGAGTAGAGCATTCGACCTCTCCGAAGAATCTCAGAATCTACCCACCTCCATGGCGGAGAAGTTGCGGGCAAGCGAAGGTCTGCCCGAAATTCCTCCGGACGGCACGGAATAGGCCCTGCCACAGAGCAACACAGTGCGGCTAGCTCGGAGGCCGCACTGTGTTGGTTTGTCGGCAGCGTGATCCACGTCGGACCGACGGAGAATGACCGGCTCTGCTTGCAGGGCAGCGCCGGCCAATCCCCGACCATTCGGTATGCATGAGGAGTGTTGCACCGGTCCCGGTTCGCCGAGGCCATGTGGCGTAGAACCCTGCGCTGGTGCAATATGCACAATCCTGGCATTACCTATCCAGCACGTTCCGGGTCCCGAAGTCAGTTCTTTTGTGCACTATGCCGTTTTGTGCACTGTGAGTGATTCGCCCCCAATGCACCATCCCGTGACAAGCAAAGTCCCGTGCTGCATGGCAGCACGGGACTTGTCATATTCGAGACAAGATCGTATTTGCGCCAACCTGTCGCGGGAAAGGTATTAGTACAACAGCGGTGACCAGCACCGTGCAGTCGAACTGACGCGAAGTGACCGATTCGATGACGGATTCGGCGACTAGTGTTGCGCCGAACCCTGAACGGCGTTGGGGCGCGCATTCGAACCCGTCGCATCATATGCCCGAGCAATCGCATGCACCCACCCGCGCGGACCCACTCCGGGTGGGGGCGAGATCCAGCGGGGATCGATCACCACATCGCCGAAGGGATTCCGGGCCCACTCCGCCACCCGAAGGGCGCGCGGAGCAACCTCGTCCGGCGGCTTGGTGGCATCGGTCAGCTGGATGCCGACCGTGGCCAGATCCACACCGCCACCCGCCTGCAGGTAGAGCGCGTCCATGATCTGCGCCACTTGGTCGGAGGCCTTGATCTGGGTGCCCGACCCCTTCTCCTCGTGCGCGATCACCTCCGGGAAGCGGCCCACCAGCACCCGGTGCAGGGTCCGAATCTGCCTGAGCAGCATGCGCGCTCGCCACCACAGCTCGATGACGATCCACACCGCGCCCACCGCGATGAGCAGACTCGCCAGCTCCCACACCGGCCAGTACCAGGCGCCCTGGCCCGGCACCTCCATCGGCTGGTGCTGCATCGCGCGCCGAATCGACAGTGCGGCAAGCACACCCACGAGGAAGGTGCCCGTCGAATAGAGGGCGATACCGCGGCCCAGCGTGGTCCAGTCCAGGTTACGCACGCCGGTGATGACGATGAAGACGCACTCCACCACCACGATCACCCACCCGAAGGTGAGCGACCAGACCAGTGTGAGCAGCATGGCGATGAGGCCGCCCGCATAGATCACCCAGGCGATCTGGCGCAGATTGCGGCGCGAGACCACCGGCCAGGCGGCGGCCGCCACCACCGAGGTGGCGGTGCCGAACAGGATCCAGGAGGCCGCGGTCAAGCGGTCACCGAACCACTCCCCGTGCACGCCGTTGGGCAGCAGATGATCCACCGCCACATTGATTTCCGGCACGGCCAGGGTGGCCGAGGCCGCCACCGACGCCACCGCGACCACGATCGCCACCCGCGCCGTGGTCGCTGGCTTCACCAGCACCCGCCCCACCCGCGCGCCGGCTGCCATCCAGACCAGCAATGCTGTCAGCCAGAAGGTCATCCGAGTGCCTCATCGAATCGAAGGACCGAGACGCCCGCGCCCCGGCTTTTGAATACACGCAGTCGGGTCATGAGCATGCTGGCGAAGGTCTCCGCCTCCCATTCGGCCTGCTCGTCCTCGCCCAGATCGATGGCCTTCTGATGGGAGCGCTGGCTGAGCATGTAGGCGATGAGGTCGTCGCTGGCCTCCAGCACCACCTCGGCGGCCGCCTCGCCCGGATGATCGAACACGATGTGCCCTAGTTCGTGGGCGAGGGTGTGCTCGCGGCTGGGTAATGCGGACGCCAGCACGATGACATCCTTCTCCGGATAACTGCGGCGCTGACCGCACACGCCGGGACCCAGTTGGGCGCTGGCGATTTCGATGGGCCGCCGCCGTTCGGCGGAGATGGCCAGCACCACCTCGTCGAGGGTGGTGGCGTCGAAATCGGCCGCCACCGCGCACACCGCGTCGACGGCGGCCGCCACCCTCCGGTAGGAGCCGATGCTGTGCGCCTTGCTCTCGGTCATCGCGCTACCCCTACACCCTCGGTCCGAAGAACGCGGCCCGGGCGGCATCCACCCGCGCCTGCGCCGCCGACGCACCCTGGAAGCTCACCGCACCGGAACCCGCGCCCGCGAGCGTGAGCGCGATCAGGCCACCGACCACCGACAGCACCTTGATCGGCGGCAGCGGACTGTTGGCCGAGGTCGGCCGGATATCCGGATTCGGTTGCGCCAGTGGCGGAACCGATGGTGGCGGGGGCGGCACCGCGGCGGGCGCGGGTGCGGGAGCCGGCGCAGCGGCCGGGAGCGCGGGCAGCGGCGGCAGGAACGCGGGGAGCTGCGGTACGGCCGGGGGCTGCGGAATCTCCAGCGGCACACCGGGCGCCGCCGGCGCGGGCGGCGGCGGAATCAGCAACAGCAGGAGCGGTGAGGCGCAGACGGCCGCCGAACCCACACCGGCCGAACCGACCGCCGCGGAACCCACCGCGGCAGAACCGAGTGCGGCCGAACCCGTTGCCGCCGAACCGACCCCGGCCGAACCGGCGCCCGCGGACCCGACGCCCGCCGAACCCACACCCGAACCGGTCGCGGCGGAGCCCGCACCGGAACCCGTTGCGGCGGAACCGACTCCGGACCCGGTACCCGCCGAGCCGACGCCCGCCGAGCCGCCGGTGGCCGAACCTGCACCGGCCGAGCCCACCGCGGCGGAGCCGACGGCGGCAGAGCCGGTGCACAACGCGCCCAGGCCCGCCGAGCCGACCGCGGCGGATCCCACCGCGGCCGAACCGACTCCGGCCGAGCCGGTGCCGAAGAGAAGACCGAGAAGTCCGGCGCCGGTGCCGATTCCGGCGGAACCCACGCCGGCGGAGCCGAGGCCGAGGATGCCGGCGGTGCCGAGGCCCGCGGAACCCGTTGCGGCGGAACCGGCGCCGAGTGCGGCAGAACCGGTGGCGAGTCCGGCGGCGCCTGCGCCCAGCACGGCGGAGCCGGTGGTCGCGCCTGCCGAACCTACGGCGGCGGATCCGGTACCCAGCGCGGCCGAGCCGGTGCCCAATGCGGCGGAGCCGGTGCCGCCCAATACCGTCCCGGCGCCGGCGGATCCGACTGCGGCCGAGCCCACGCCGGCGGAACCCACCGCGGCCGAGCCGACCCCTGCCGAGCCGGTACCGAGGCCGAGGATGGCCAGGAGATCATCGGGCCCGCCCGCAACGGGATTCGCCCCCTGCGGCTGAGCCTGCGGGGCGGAGTCGCCGCCCGCCGGAGCGGGCTGTAGATCGATGCCGCTGGGCTGCGCGTCGGCGGCCACGGGCCCGAGCAGCGCCGACCCGGCGACAGCGGTTATCACTGCCACCAAGCGCCATGCACGACCGAAGATCATGCGAAAGCCATCCCCTCATCGATACTGCGCGGTCGGCTTCCTCCCGTCCTGCGGTGCGGGGAATTCCTACCCGCACCAGTCAGGTTGGAGCGGTATCAAGCGCCCCTCACAGCCCCGATTGCCGGACCTTTGCGGAACGCGGTCATCGTACCGGTCACCATGTCACCCCGCACAACTCTCGAGAGCATTAGGGGAACGATGAAACCGTACGCCCGCCGCTTCCCCCGCGTACCGAATATGAACAAGCGCCCCAGCATAATTGGCCGATTCGAGATCATCCCGTGCGTCCCAGCCACCTCAGATGTCACCGCGACGCCGCTGTCCCTCCCGAGCAAAACCGGCAATCCACCCGTACAGGACAGCTAATCATCTGCTCACCCCACGCACCGCCGCGCCGGGTTGCCCGTTTTGCCGTGAGGTGACACTTGCCACAGCGGAGAAGTGACTTACGCCATACAAAACAGTCGTCGCCGGCACCCAGTGGGTACCGGCGACGAAAGCGACTGGCGTGACGCAGATCACGCTCCGTAGACGGGCTCCGGCACGGTCGCCTTGCCCAGCAGATCACGCACCACCGGACCCAGCTCGGCCGGCTCCCAGCGCGCTCCCCGATCGATCGAGACGCCGTGCCGCCAGCCGTCGGCCACCGTCACCTTGCCGCCCTCGACCTCGAACATGCGGCCCGTGACCCCCGCGGAATCCGCACTGCCCAGCCAGACCACCAACGGCGACACGTTCTCCGGAGCCATGGCGTCGAAGCCGTCCTCCGGCGCGGTCATGGTGTCGGCGAAAACGGTCTCGGTCATCCGGGTGCGCGCGGCCGGGGCGATGGCGTTCACCGTGATGCCGTAGCGCGCGAATTCCGCGGCGGCAGTGACGGTCAGGCCCGCGATGCCGGCCTTGGCGGCCGCGTAATTGCCCTGCCCCACACTGCCCAGCAGACCCGCGCCGGAACTGGTGTTGATGATGCGCGCCTGCGGCTGCCGTCCGGCCTTGGACTCGTTGCGCCAGTATTCGGCGGCATGGCGCATGGGCGCGAAGTGGCCCTTCAGGTGCACCTTGATGACGGCGTCCCACTCGTCCTCGCCGAGGTTCACCAGCATGCGGTCGCGCACGATGCCCGCATTGTTCACCAGGGCGTCCAGTCCGCCGAAGGTTTCGACGGCGGTCCGCACCAGGCGGCGCGCGCCCTCCCAGTCGGACACGTCGTCGCCGTTCACGACGGCCTCGCCACCGAGCGCCTCGATCTCCTCGACCACCTGCGCGGCCGGGGAATCCGGGCTGGGAGCACCATCGAGCTCCGCACCGAGGTCGTTCACCACGACCTTGGCGCCCGCGGCGGCGAAGGCGAGGGCGTGCGCGCGGCCGATGCCACGACCCGCTCCGGTCACGATGACGACGCGGCCGTCGCAGATCTTGTTGTCCGTCATATCGATTACCTCACTGATGAGTGACTGTGGATGCTTCGAGGAAGGCCGGCTTCTCGCCGCCGCCGTGCAGCAGCAGCGAACCGCCGCTGATGTAGGAGGCCAGCGGCGAGGCCAGGAAGGCGGCGGTGCGTCCGATGTCTTCGGGAACGGCCATGCGCTGCAACGGAACCGTGCGGCTCACCTGTGCGATGCCCTCATCGTCGCCGTAGTGCAGGTGGGAGGATTCGGTATTCACCAGGCCGACGATCACGGAGTTGATCCGCACCTTCGGCGCCCACTCGACCGCGAGCGATGAAACCAGGCTGTCCACACCGGCTTTCGCGGCGCCGTAGGCGGCGGTCCCCGGCGAGGGGCGGTGGCCCGAGACCGACGAGATCATGATGATCGAGCCGCCGGTCTCCTGTTTCTGCATCACCTCATTGGCGATCTGCGAAACCAGGAGCGGTGCAAGCAGATTCAGCTGCACGATCTTCGAGTGGAAATTGGCGCTCGCATCGGCGGCCAGGGCGAAGGGCGCGCCGCCGGCATTGTTCACCACGGTGTCGAGCCGCCCGTACTTCTCGACGATCGCGTCGATCAGTCCTTTGACCGAGTCCGCGTCGCGCACATCGCAGGGCAGGAAGTCGATGCTCCGGCCATTGCTCTCGATCGGGGCGTCCGCCGGGCGGCGGGCGCAGGCCACCACGGTCGCGCCGGCGTCCAGGAAGACCCGGCTGATGCCGGCTCCGACGCCTCGCACTCCGCCGGTGACCAGAACGACCGAGCCGGAGAGGTTCACTTCGATTCCCACCGTGATAACCTACCAAGCACTTGCTTGTTTTGCCAACGATGGGACATTCGATGGGGATCAACCGTCACACCGAAACCGCGGGCGTCGAAGTCGTCACTGTCGACTATCCGCCGGTCAACGCACTGCCGTCCGACGGCTGGTTCGCCCTCGCCGACGCCATCCGCGAGGCCGGGCGCAACCCGGAGACCCGGGTCGTCGTGCTGCGCGCCGAGGGGCGCGGATTCAATGCCGGTGTCGACATCAAGGAGATGAACGCCGACGTCGGCCACACCAAGCTGATCGCCGCCAACCACGGCTGCTTCGAAGCCTTCGCCGCCGTCTACGACTGCCAGGTCCCCGTCGTCACCGCGGTCAACGGCTTCTGCCTGGGCGGCGGCATCGGCCTGGTCGGCAACTCCGACGTCATCATCGCCTCCGACGACGCCACCTTCGGCCTGCCCGAAGTGGATCGCGGGGCGCTCGGCGCGGCCACCCATCTGTCGCGCCTGGTCCCCCAGCATCTGATGCGGACCATGTTCTACACCGCCGGCACCCTTACCGCGCAGCAGCTGCACCACTACGGCTCCGTGTTCAAGGTGGTGCCGCGCGCCGAACTGGACGCCGCCGCACTGGAAGTCGCGAAGAACATCGCCAATAAGGACGGCCGCGTCATCCGCGCCGCCAAGAAGGCCCTCAACGGCATCGACGTTCAGGACGTGCACCGCTCGTACCGCTTCGAGCAGGGCTTCACCATGGAGCTCAACCTCGCGGGCGTGGCCGACGAGATCCGGGCCCGCTTCGACGACGATCTGGCCGCGCAGAAGAAGGAGAAGTAGAAAACCATGCGCGACAAGCGAATGACGCTCGACGAGGTCGTCGGCGAACTGCGCAGCGGAATGACCATCGGCCTCGGCGGCTGGGGCTCGCGGCGCAAGCCGCTCGCCTTCGTGCGGGCCATCCTGCGTTCGGACATCAAGGATCTGACGGTCGTCACCTACGGCGGACCGGACCTCGGGCTGCTGTGCTCGGCGGGCAAGGTGCGAAAGGCCTACTACGGCTTCGTCTCCCTGGACTCCGCGCCGTTCTACGACCCGTGGTTCGCCAAGGCGCGCACCGAGGGTGAGATCACCGTGCGCGAAATGGACGAGGGCATGGTCAAGTGCGGCCTGCAGGCCGCCGCGGCCCGGTTGCCGTTCCAGCCCATCCGCGCCGGATTGGGTTCGGCCGTCATCGATTTCTGGGAGGGCGAGCTGAAAACTGTTCAGTCCCCTTACACCGATGCCGACGGCCGCAGCGAAACCCTCGTCGCGATGCCCGCGCTGAATCTGGATGCCGCCTTCGTGCACCTGGATCTCGGTGACAAGCACGGCAATGCCGCCTACACCGGCGTCGACCCGTACATGGACGAGCTGTACACCCTGGCCGCCGAGAAGCGCTACCTGTCGGTGGACCGGCTGGTCGAGACCGATGAACTGGTGAAAGCCGTTCCGACGCAGGCCCTCATCCTCAACCGCATGATGGTCGACGGCGTGGTCGAGGCCCCGGGCGGCGCGCACTTCACCTTCTCCGGCAGCTACGGACGCGACGAGAAGTTCCAGCGTTTCTACGTCGAGGCCGCCAAGACTCCGGAGTCGTGGGCCGAGTTCAAGGCCAAGTACCTGGACGTGTCGGAGGACGAATATCAGGCCGCCGTCAAGGCTTTCGCCGAGGAGCAGAAGTAATGAGCGAAACCACCACAATCACTCGCGCCGAGGTCTGCGTGGTCGCGGCCGCCGAGATCTTCCGGGGCGCGGGCGAGATCATGGCCAGCCCCATGTCCACCGTCACCACCATCGGTGCCCGGCTGGCGCGGCTCACCTTCGAGCCGGACCTGCTGCTGTCCGACGGTGAGGCGCTGTTCTTCGCCGAGGTCCCGCCGATCGGCGGCAAGGCGCCCATCGAGGGCTGGATCCCGTTCTCGAAGGTCTTCGATGTGGTGAATTCCGGCCGCCGCCACGTGGTCATGGGCGCCAACCAGATCGACCGGCACGGCAATCAGAACCTGTCGGCGTTCGGTCCGTTGCAGCACCCGACCCGGCAGATGTTCGGGGTGCGCGGCGCGCCGGGCAATACCATCAACCACGCCACCAGCTACTTCGTGCCCAAGCACAACAAGCGGGTGTTCTGCGAGACCGTCGACATCGTCTCCGGAATCGGTTACGACAAGGTCGATCCCGAGAATCCGGCGTACCGGTTCCACCACCTGCACCGGGTGGTGTCGAACCTCGGCGTGTTCGACTTCGGCGGACCGGACCACACCCTGCGCGCGCTGTCCGTGCATCCGGGCGTGACCGCCGACGAGGTCGCCGCGAACACCTCGTTCGAGATCGCGGGCCTGGCCGAGGCGGGCGAGACCCGGCTGCCCACCGACGAAGAACTGAACATCATCCGGAACGTGCTCGATCCCAAGGGCTTCCGCGAGAAGGAGGTGACGGCATGAGCGAGCAGCGGTTGAAGACGCCGCTCACCGAACTGGTCGGCATCGATCACCCGATCGTGCAGACCGGCATGGGCTGGGTCGCCGGACCCAGCCTGGTGGCGGGCACCGCCAATGCGGGCGGCCTGGGCATTCTCGCCTCGGCCACCATGACCCTCGAGCAGCTCGAGGAGGCCATCGCCAAGACGAAGGCGAAGACGGACAAGCCTTTCGGCGTGAACATCCGTGCCGACGCCTCCGACGCGGTCGACCGCTGCGAGCTGATGATCCGCGAAGGCGTGAAGGTGGCGTCCTTCGCGCTCGCGCCCAAGAAGGAACTCATCGCGCGGCTCAAGGACAACGGCGTGGTCGTGGTGCCGTCCATCGGCGCGGCCAAGCACGCGGTGAAGGTCGCCTCCTGGGGCGCGGACGCGGTCATCGTGCAGGGCGGCGAGGGCGGCGGCCACACCGGCTCCGTCGCAACGACTCTGCTGTTGCCGTCCGTGCTGGACGCCGTGGATATTCCGGTCATCGCCGGCGGCGGCTTCTTCGACGGCCGCGGCCTGGCCGCCGCGCTGTCCTACGGTGCGGCCGGGGTCGCCATGGGCACCCGCTTCCTGCTCACCCAGGATTCGAGCGTCCCGGACTCGGTGAAGCAGGAGTATCTGTCCCGCGGGTTGCAGGACACGGTCGTCTCCACCAAGGTCGACGGTATGCCCCACCGCGTGCTGAACACCGAACTGGTGCAGAAGCTGGAACATTCGGGCGGCTACCGCGGTCTCGCCGCCGCCGTCGCCAATGCCGTCAAGTTCAAGGGCATGACGGGCATGAAGTGGTCGACCATGATCAAAGATGGTCTCGCCATGCGGAAGCAGAAGGAACTCACCTGGTCCCAGGTGATCATGGCGGCCAATACCCCGATGCTGCTGAAAGCCGGTCTGGTGGAGGGCAATACCCACGCGGGTGTGCTGGCCTCCGGTCAGGTGGCGGGCATCATCGAGGATCTGCCCACCGTGGCGGAGCTCATCGACCGCATCATCGCCGAGGCCGTCGAGCGCATCGACAGCCTGCAGCAGTACCGCGTCACCGCACCCGCCTGACGCACCCGGACCGCGCGGTGACCACAGTCGGCCGCGCACGAACCGCCCCCGGAACCTCTCGCCCGGGGGCGGTTTGCTGCTTCTCCCCTACTTGCGGCGAACCCCGGCCACCAGGGCGAAGACCGCGTCCAGCACCGGGGTCGGGGTGAGGGCGGCGGCGGCCACCTGGATCTTGCCCGCCAGGCCCGGCACGTAACGAGCCCTGGAATGCTTTGCGGTCAGGGCCTTCTCGACCTCCTTGACCACGGATTCGACCGGGGCGGCCAGCTTCGGGATCTGCTGGGTCATCCGGCGCAGCCCGGCCAGATGACCGGCGTACAGGGTGCGCTGTTCGTCGGTGAGACGCGCGGCGGTGTTGTCCACCGTATCGGTGGCGCCGAACCAGAGGTCGGTGGCGATCGGCCCCGGTTCGATGAGCGAGGTGCGGATTCCCCACGGGCGCAACTCCACTCGCAGGGCATCCACCAGGCCCTCGAGCGCGAACTTCGACGAGTTGTAGGCGCCCATACCGGGCGTGGAGATGCGCCCGCTCAGCGACGAGACGAATACGACGCGGCCCTTGGTGGCGCGCAGCCGCGGCAGCACGGCCTGTGTGACGGCGAGTGCGCCGAAGACGTTGACCTCGAACTGGTTTCGGACCACGTCCAGGTCGAGCAGTTCGACCGGGCCGTCGGCGACGATGCCCGCATTGTTCACCACGGCCGTCAGCTCGGCCGGCAGCACCGCGTCGAGGGCCGCGATCTGCTCGCTGTTCGTGACATCGAGCACCACCGGGGTGATGCGTGGGTCCTGCGCCGTCAGCTCCGCACCGTGGGACAGCTTGCGCACGCCCGCGTACACCTGCCAGCCCTGCTGCGCCAAGCGCAGGCAGATGGCCTTACCGATGCCCCGGGCCGCGCCGGTGACCAACACAGAGTTCATGTACCTCAGCGTAGAACGGGATCGATTCGAGCGCGCTCCCGGCGATTTGCGGATGCCGGAAATGCACGCGGCTGCGAACATATCCCGATGGGGAGTGTCCTGATAACCGGTGACCTGCACGGAAACACCAAACACGCGCTGACGCTGGTGCAGGTCGCGGCGCGCAACGACTGCGCGCGCATGTTCGTGGTGGGGGATTTCGGGGCCTGGGAGCACGTGCACTCGGGCCGCCGGTACTTCGACGTGGTGAACAAGGCGGCCAAACGGGCGGACGTGACCGTCTACTTCCTGGACGGCAACCACGACAAGAGCTCACTGCTGCACGAGCTGTACGACGACCAGCGGGACGACGAGGGATTCCTGGTGTGCCGCAAGCATCTCCGCTATGCGCCGCGCGGGCACCGCTGGACCTGGGACGGCACCACCTTCGCCGCGTTCGGCGGCGCCCGCTCGACCGACAAGGGCTGGCGGCTGGCCCGGGAGGCCCGCAAGGAGGAGCACGCCGCCAAGCGGCGCGGCTACGGTTCCGCCCGGACGCCGGTCACCGCGGGGACGCTGTGGTTCCCGGAGGAGGAGATGACCGACGACGAGCTGGACGCCCTGCTCAGCGCGGACGGCTCGCCGGTCGACATCCTGCTCACCCACGACAAGCCACGCGCCACCGAGCCGAAGTTCAACCGCAAGAACAAGCCCGAATGCTTCCCCAATCAGGACCGCATCCAGCGCGTGGTCGAGACGCTGCACCCCGCCCTGCACCTGCACGGGCATCTGCACTACCGCTACACCGAGACCATCCTCTCGGGCGGTGACCGGTGGACGCGGGTGGAGGGGCTCGCGGCCGATCCGGATGCCGCACCGCATCCCGCTTATACGGAAGAGCACTCCTGGCTGGTAGTGCCACTGCCCTATGGCGCGGCGACCCTGGATCAGCCGCGCGCGGGCTGATCCGCCCGCGGCGTGATGTCATCCGGATGATTCGGGTTATTCAGGCAATGAGGTGTTATTCGGGTGCGGCACTTCGGTTCCGGCGGGCATGCTGCACACCATGAGTGCGACCTTCACCATCCGCATGGACGGGGATATGCCCCTGACGGTGATCGATACCGGACTATCCGACCTGCGCTGGTACGGCGAGGAACTCACGGACCCGGTCACCGAGGGCAGCCGCCGCCTGTACCGGGCCGGCCTGTCCACCCGAGCCGTCACCATCCACTACGAGGACGACGAACTCGAGATCAACCTGCCCGTCGGATCGTGCGAGGAGGACTGCGAACTCGCACTCGGCATCGTGCGACGGGCCGCGGTGCACAGCGGATCGCCGATCGAAACCGATCACGGCGAACTGAGTCTCGGCGAACTCGACGACGTCTTCGACGCCGGCTGGCGGGAGCACCAGTTGACCTCCGCGATCCGGGTGGCCGCCCAGCTCGTCGCCCGCGACGGCGGCGTCATCTCCCTCCCCGGCCCCAACCGCAGCCTCTGCCTGGGCCCCCGCCTGATCGCTCAGCTCGAGAATGCCGCGCCCGCCCAGCTGGTGGCCCTCATGCGCCGCGTCCAATGGCCGGACCCGCGCTACGAGCAGGCCGGCACCTTCGAGGGCACCCGCCCCGAATCCCTCGAGAAGGTCACCTTCTCGATCCTGCTCCCCGACCGCGACTGCATCATGCCGTACACCAACCGGCTCCTGTTGCGCGACAACGACGACAACATCATCCTCATCCCGCGCAAGGCGCTGGCCGGCCTCCCGGTCTTCGTGACCCCACTGGACGACGGCAACGACCTGGTCGACGCCATCGCCCCCATCGCTTGGGAGCAGGTCTGCGTGGCAGCCCGCCAACTCCAGGTCCCCCTCTAGCGCGTCGGTGCGGCCGCCCGCGAGCGGGATCCGGTGGTGGACCGCTCTCGCGATTTGCCGCAACCAGTTCCCGCTCGCGGCTAGCCGAGGCCGTAGCGGCGGCGGATTGGGGTGGGGAGGGCGTAGGGGTTCACCTCCTCGGGGTCGGACGTCGGGTGAAACGGAAGGCGCGGGGGTGGGGCGGGATCGTCGGGCGCGAAAAGGTGCAGTGCCGCTCGGACAATCGGGTCGTCGGCCAATTCGGCTCGCAGCGTGGCAGTTTGCACTTGTGCTCGGCGTAGCGCCTCGGCGTGGGCCGTTGAAACGGCTTGTGCCAGAGCCTGATCAGGGGCGGTCAGCCCGGTGATCCGCCCATCCGGCGCGACCTCGATCCGCACTTCGCCCACTACGGCTGCCCCGCGGATCCGCGCTACCGCGTCTTGTACCCGCCGCGCCTTCCGGGCGAGCTCCGCCAGTCGCCTCTCGCCTGTCATGGTTCGCAGGTTAGGTGCGGCGAGCGGGTTCGGGTGGGCGAGTGGGGACTTCGCACCGGGTGGTCAGGGGCGGACGCGGATCTGCTGCATCATGTCGTGGTCCTCGTGGTCGAGGTTGTGGCAGTGCCAGACGTAGCCGCGGATTTCGGGACCGGAATCGGAGGCGGGCATGAACATGCCGCCGGACATATCGGCGGTGGGTGCCGGGGACATGGCTTCCGCGTCCGGCGGTATCGGGATGGCCATATCGGGGTCGGCGCCGATCTCGTCGAGGGTCGGCCAGTAGACGAGGATGCGGGTGATGGTGTCGGTCGGGCATTCGACGGTGTCCTTCCAGCCGGCTTCCCAAGGCGGCGGGCCCTGTTGGGGGCCGATGGCGAAGGCGTCGGCCGAGTTCGACCAGCGCACCCCGAAGGCGGGCGGCGGATTCGCCAGCCAGTAGGCGGAGGTCAGGATGGGCTGGCGGCCGAGCACGCGCAGATGCGCCAGGTGCCAGTGCATGGGGTGGTCGAACGGCGTCGTATTGACGATGTTCCACTGCTCGACCGTGCCGGCGCGCGCCGTATCGATGTCCGAGGTCAGGAAGGGCAGATTGTTCTGCGCCATCATGGTCGGGAAAACGGCTGCGGCACGGGACGGATCGTTCAACCCGATGAGGGTCGCGGTGCGGACCAGATCCGGCCGGGCCAGGGGTTCCAGCGCCGCGGGCAGCCCGTCCCCGCCGCGCAGCCGGGCCGGAATCGAGGCCGCGGGCCCGGGACCGGCGACCACGAACCGCATGATCCGGCGCAGTTCGGGAACCATGAAAACCTCGTTGCCGAGGTCGTTCTCGGCGGTATTGATCAGCTCGACGGCGGTCCCGTCCGCGAGCTCGCTGAAATCCACCAGCAGATCCACCCGTTCGGCATTGCTCACCCGCAGGGACGGCGTTGCCACCGGCGCATCGAGCAGTCCCTGATCGGTGCCGATGACATGGAACAGCATGCCGTTGGAGAACTCGAAGATATAAGGCCGCGAGTTGGATCCGTTCAGCAGCCGGAAGCGGTAGAGCGTGCGCCGCACCGCCAGCTCCGGCCACACCACGCCGTTCACGCAGCAGGTGTCGCCGAACTGACCGGACTGGTTGTATCCCTCGGGGATATACCGCGCGACCATGGGCTGCAGGCTGCCGTCGGCATTGAAGGTGCGGTCCTGCACGATGAGCGGAATCTCGAACTCCCCGCTGGGCAACCCCAGCGGATTGTCCGCCCGCCCGGTATCGAATTCGTCTCGCAGGTAATAGATTCCGGCCAGCCCCGCCTGGACATTGAGCCGGTTGATGCCCATGGCGTGGTCGTGGTACCAGAGGGTCGCCGCCTCCTGCCGGTTGTTGTAGGTATAGCTCGGGCCACCGCCATTGCGCCAGTTGATGAGTGGATGCCCATCCGAGTCCGGCGTGTTCACCCCGCCGTGCAGGTGAACGGTGAACCGCGGATCGGTGCGATCCAGCTCGGTGACGCCGTGCATGGTGAGATCCACATGCGGGGCCAGCGGATGCGCGCCGAGCTGATTGCGGAAACTGATGTGCGCCACCCGATCCCGATGCGCCTCCAGATTCGGCCCCAGCAGTGGCTGCCCGAATCCCCAGGTGCGTGTCTCGGGTAGATCCCGGTGATAGCGGTGCATCCCGTCGGTCGCGATGATCGATTGCCCTGCCACGGCGTGCGTTTCGGGAATGGGCAGGGCATCCACATAGGGTTGCAGCGCCGGCGAGTGATAGTTGAGCGGCGTGTAGGTCGGCGCCGGTATCGGCGGAATGGGCACCGGCGGGGGCGGTAACGGAACCGGTTCGGCGGCCGCCGAAGCCATGCAGCTCGTGCCCAGCACGCCGAGCGCACCCAGTAGGAAACCCCTGCGCGGCAGCTTCTCGTTCATCATTCGCGCCCCACCCCGGACCGAAAGTTCTCTACGTCTACCGATTCATCGTCCGACGAATCCGATCATTACGGATGCGAACGACGAAAGCCGCACACCCGAATACGGTGTGCGGCTTCCGAAAAGACGAAGAGACTTCAGCCCAGGCGTTCGATGATGGTCACGTTGGCGGTGCCGCCACCCTCACAGATGGTGAGCATGCCGTATCGTCCGTTCACCCGCTCCAGCTCATTGAGCAGCGAGGCGAAAAGCTTTGCGCCGGTGGCCCCGAGCGGATGCCCGAGCGCGATGGCGCCGCCGTTCACGTTCACCTTGTCCGGATTCGCGCCGGTCTCCTGCAGCCAGGCCAGCACCACGGACGCGAACGCCTCGTTGATCTCGATGACGTCCATGTCGTCGATGGTGAGCCCGGTCTTCTCCAGCGCCCACTTGGTGGCCGGAATCGGCGCGGTGAGCATGTAGATGGGGTCCGCGCCACGGGCGCTCACGTGGTGGATACGAGCCCGCGGGGTGAGCCCGTACTCCTGCACCGCCCAATCCGATGCCAGCAACGTGGCGCTCGCGCCGTCGGAGATCTGGCTGGCGAGGGCGGCGGTGATGCGGCTGCCCTCGGCGAGCGGCTGCAGGCCGGCCATCTTCTCCAGGCTGGTCTCGCGCGGGCCCTCGTCGATCCAGAAGTCGCCGACCGGCACGATCTCGCGATCGAACTTGCCCTCCACGATGGCCTTGCGGGCGCGGTCGTGCGAGCGCAGCGCCCACTCCTCCATATCGCGGCGGGAGATATCCCACTTCTCGGCGATCATGGTGGCCGAATTGAACTGCGACACATCGCCGGTGCCGTAGCGGTGATCCCAGCCGTGCGAGCCCACGAAGGGGCCCTCGAAGCCGTACTGCTGACCCGCGAGCATGGCGGCCGAGATCGGGATGGCGCTCATGTTCTGCAGACCGCCCGCCACGATCACCTCCGCGGTGCCGGACATGATGGCCTGCGCGCCGAAAGTGATGGCCTGCTGCGAGGAACCGCACTGCCGGTCCACGGTGACGCCCGGCACGGACTCCGGGTAGCCGGCCGCCAACCACGCAGTGCGCGCGACGTTTCCGGCCTGCGGGCCGATGGTGTCGCAGCAGCCGAACACCACATCGTCCACGGCCACCGGGTCGATCTCGTTGCGCCCCATCAGTCCTTCGATGGCGGCCGCGCCGAGATCGGCGGGGTGCACGGCGGAGAGCGCACCGCCGCGCTTGCCGACGGGGGTGCGCACGGCGTCGATCACATACGCCTCACGCATGGGCGCATACTGGCGGCGGGAGGTTGCAGACATTGGAACTCCTACTGCGACTTGGTTCATTAGGGGTTTCAGGGGCTTGCCCCTGAGTACCCCAGGAGTGGGTCAACCCCTGTCGGGATTGGTGAGCCCGTCGAGGACGATGCTCAGGTACTGCTTCGCCAGGTTGTCGACCGTGATGCGGCCACCCGGTGCGTACCAGCGCACGGACACCCACACGGTGTCGCGCAGGAATCGGTAGGCGAGTTCGATATCGAGTTCCGGACGGAATGTTCCGTCCGTGACGCCGGTGGCGAGCACCTGGTGCCAGAGCTCGCGGAACTCTTTGTTGTATTCGGCGATGTAACCGAATCGTGGAGTGTCACTGAGGCGTTTTGCTTCGGCCTGATAGATCGCCACAGCCGCGTGGAATCGGTCGAACGATTCGTAGGACGTAATGACCAATGCTTCCAGTGTGTCGCGCGCGGGCAGGCCGGAGGCCACGATCTCGCGATAGCGCCCGAAGAGGTCGTCGAGGAAGCCGCGCAGGATTTCGTCCACCATTGCTTCTTTGGAATCGAAGTGGTGGTAGAGACTCCCCGATAGAATCCCCGCCGCGTCCGCAATGTCACGAACGGTGGTAGCGCGCAGGCCCCGCTCCGCGAACAGGTTCGCGGCCAGGCCGAGCAGTTCGTTGCGACGTGCCGATTTGGAGGGGTCAGGTGAGGTCACCGCCTCAATATACAACCAAGCATTTGCTTGGTCCACACGGCCCGGCGATCAGCGCACCGAGTACCGCAGCGGCGAGGACACGGACAGGTCGGCGAGCAGCCGATCACAGATGACCACCGGGGAAATCCCTGCTCGGGCCATCCGCGCCACCAATGCCAGCCGCCGTTCGGGACTGTCCCACTCAACGGTCATCGGGGCCCGGCCGGGACCCGCGTCCACGGTCGCCATCACCCGCGCGGGAGTGCCGTCGACGGTCGGTTCCTCGATGATCTTCAGCACCATCCCCCGCTGCCAGGCCCGATACGTCTCCATATCGGCCCCCACTACCAATTTGTCTGTGGCAGCACATAATCCCTGCGCAATGCCGTCCGCGAAGGCATTGTGGTCGAAACGCAGCTGCCGGCAACTGCGCACCACCTCCAGCAGGTCGGCGCGTACTTCACACAGCAGTTCGGTCTGTTTCCTGCGATGCTGTTCGGCCTCCGTCTCCCCGTAGCCCGTCTCGTGGGACAGGCCGAGCCGGCGGGCGCGATCACGATCGCGGATCATGTCGCGGCGCAGGGCTGCTCGTGGATCGCGGGTCACGTCGGACTCGTCCACCGCGTGCTGTTCCAGAATCTGCGCCGCGCGCATGGCGGTGGCGCATTCGGAATCGTGATCGAGCAATTCCGCACCGAACGTCAGTGCGGCGAGCACGACCTTGTCGAGTCTTCGGCGCGCCAGGACAACCTCGCGCACCAGCTCGAGTTCCCAATCCTCGTGGATTTCCTCTGTGGCTGCTTGTTGTCGGCGATCCGGACCCATGGGTCGCGCCCTTCGACTAGCGGAACCGGCCTAAACCAGGATTGCACAATGACACCATCCGTGCGCCAGCCATTTTCCGCTCATTAAACATCGCGTCCCGACCGACCCCCGGCATTCGGCCATCATGACCGAAAACCGAAGGCCCACCCGAATTTCGGATGGGCCGGGGAGTGCGCCGGAGGTTCGACATTCACTCGATGGTCGAGACTCAGGTACCCCTAAGCACGCTGACTGGAAATGGAAATCACTTCCCCCGTGAGGTAAGTCGTGTAATCACTCGCCAGCATGGCGATGGTCGCGGCGACCTCCCACGGTTCCGCGGCCCGCCCGAAGGCCTCACCGGCCGCCAGCCGGTCCAGCAGGTCCGCCGAGGTGACCTTGTCCAGGAAGGCGTGCCGGGCGATGGACGGCGCAACGGCATTGATACGCACACCGAATTCGGCCGCCTCCACCGCGGAGCAGCGGGTCAGCGCCATCACACCGGCCTTGGCCGCGGCGTAGTGCGCCTGGCCGTGCTGGGCGCGCCAGCCGAGCACGCTGGCATTGTTCACGATCACGCCGCCGTGCCCGGCCTCACGGAAATAGCGCAGTGCCGCTCGGGTGCAGCGGAAGGTGCCGTTGAGAGTGATATCGAGGACCTTGTCCCACTGCTCGTCGGTCATGTCCACCACCGGCGTCTCGCCGCCGAGGCCCGCATTGTTGACCATGATGTCGATGCGGCCCAGCGCCTGCGCGGCGGCGGCGATGAGCGCGTCCACCTGGTCGGTGCTGGAGACGTCGCAGACCACGGAAGCGATTCGGCGGTCGGGGAATTCGGCCTGCAGCGCGGCTTCGGTCTCCTTCAGGCGGCGTTCGTGCCAGTCCGAGACCACCACGTCCGCGCCCTCGGAGAGCAGCCGGCGCGCGGTCGCGGAACCGATGCCGGTCCCCGCGGCGGCGGTGACGACCGCGGTCTTACCCGCCAGCAGATTGTGGCCGCCGGTGATTTCAGGAGCAGTGGACAGATCGGTCACGGCCTAGCCTCTCGCGGAAGTCCGAGCACCCGCTCGGAGATGATGTTGCGCTGCACTTCATTCGAGCCGCCGTAGATGGTGTCGGCGCGACTGAACAGGAAAAGTCGTTGCCAGGCATTGAGATCGTCACCCGGGGCATCGGCGATGAGGCCCGGCGCGCCGAGCACGTCCATGGCCAATTCACCCAGTCCCCGATGCCAATTCGCCCACAGCAGCTTGGTGACCGAGGCCTGCCCGGCCGCGGTGCGAGCATCCACGGACGCTCCATCGTGGCCGGATTCCAGGGTGCGCAGCACGTGTGCGCGCAGCACCCGCAGACCCACCCACGCCTTGTCGAATCGGTCTGCGATGACCGGGTTTTCGATCGCGCCGTTGGTGCGGGCGACCGCCTCCAGGTCGGCGAGTTCCCGCGCGTAGCGGATCTGCTGGCCCATGGTGGAGATGCCGCGCTCGAAGGTGAGCGTGCCCATCGCCACCTTCCACCCGTCGCCGGGCGCGCCGACCACGAGATCGGCTGCGGTGCGGGCATTGTCGAAGAAGACCTCGTTGAATTCCGCGGTCCCGGTGAGCTGGATGATGGGCCGGATCTCGACGCCCGGCTGCTTCATGGGCACCAGCAGGTAGGACAGGCCGTGGTGGCGGGTCGAGCCCTTCTCGGTGCGGGCGACCACGAAGCACCAGTCGGACAGGTGCGCCAGCGAGGTCCAGATCTTCTGTCCGTTGATCACCCATTCGTCGCCGTCGAGGTAGGCGCTGGTGGCCACGGCGGCCAGGTCCGAGCCCGCGCCGGGTTCGGAGTAGCCCTGGCACCAGAGTTCGGTGACATTGCGGATACCGGGCAGGAAGCGCTGCTTCTGCGCCTCGGTGCCGAAGGCGATGACGGTGGGGCCGAGCAGTTCCTCGCCGAGGTGCGAGACCCGGCTCGGGGCGTCGGCCTTGGCGTACTCCTCGTGGAAGATGACCTGCTGTTGCAGGGTCGCGTCCCGGCCACCCCATTCCACGGGCCAGCCCAGGCAGGTCAGCCCGGCGGCGGCCAGGGCGCGGTCCCATTCGAGGCGTTCGTCGAAGGCCTCGTGCTCGCGCCCCGGACCACCCAGACCGCGCAGTTCGCGGAACTGGCCGTTGAGGTTCTCGGCCAGCCATTCCCGCACCTCGGCACGGAATTCGGCGTCATCGGCAGGAGTGTTCCCGCTGGCCGGTTCGGGGGTCTGGATCATGCTCACGTCGGTAGAGTAACCTACCAAGCACTTGCTTTGTTAGACCCATTCCCGGACGGCGAGGAAACCCCGTGACATCTCCTCCGCAGACCACACCGCTGGCCCTGCACGCGGCGGCCGCCGCCTACGGCGACGCGCCCGCTGTCGCCGACGGTGCCGTGCGGCCGACCTGGTCGCAACTGCTGGACTCGGTCCGTGAGACGGCGCGCGCGCTGCTCGCGCGCGGCGTGCAGCGCGGCGACCGGATCGGCATCTGGGCGCCCAATACCCATCACTGGGTCACCGCGCTGCTGGCCACGCACTACGTGGGCGCGGTCATCGTCCCGCTCAATACGCGGTACGTGGCGGCCGAAGCGGCGGATGTGCTGTCGCGGGTGGATGCCAAGGCGCTGTTCATCACGGGCACCTTCCTGGGGCGCGATCGGCTGGCCGAATTGCGGGCCACCGCACCGGATCTGGGCATCGAGACGACCATCGTCATTCCGGTCGAGGGCGAAGAACCGGTCGAGCACGCCATCGCGTGGTCGGAACTGGAGAAGGTGGCCGAGGCCGTCAGCCTCGGTGATGCCATCGCGCGCGCGGAATCGGTGTCGCCCAACGATCTTTCGGACATCCTGTTCACCTCCGGCACCACCGGGCGCAGCAAGGGCGTGCTCATCGCGCACCACCAGCTGCTCACCAGCGCGCGGGCCTGGGCCGACTGCGCGACCCTGAACAACGGCGACCGCTACCTGGTGGTGCCGCCCTTCTTCCACAGCTTCGGCTACAAGGCCGGCATCATCACCTGCCTGGCCACCGGCGCGACCATCGTGCCGCAGGCCGTATTCGACGTGCGGGAAACCATGCGGCTCATCCACGACGAACACATCACCGTGCTCACCGGCCCGCCGACCATCCACCAGACCATCCTCGACCACCCGGCCCGCGCCGAGGCGGACCTGTCCAGCCTGCGCGTCGCGGTCACCGGCGCGGCCACCGTGCCGGTCGTGCTCATCGAGAGACTGCGCGGCGAACTCGATTTCGAGGTGGTGCTGACCGCGTACGGGCAGACCGAATCCGGGGGCTTCGGCACCATGTGCCGGCCTGAGGACTCCGCCGAGACCATCGCCAATACCTGCGGGCGCGTGATCGAAGGCTTCGAGATGAAGCTCGCCGACAACGGTGAACTGCTGCTGCGCAGCGAGCAGGTGATGCGCGGATACCTCGACGACCCGCAGGCCACCGCCGCCGCCATCGATCCCGACGGGTGGCTGCACACCGGTGATGTCGCCGTCATCGACGAACGCGGCTACATGAAGGTCACCGACCGGCTCAAGGACATGTACATCTCCGGTGGCTTCAATGTGTATCCCGCCGAGGTGGAACAGGCCATGGCCCGGCTCGACGGCATCGCCGAGACCGCGGTCATCGGCGTACCCGACGAGCGCATGGGCGAAGTCGGCAAGGTGTTCGTGGTGCGCCGGACCGGTGTGGCACTCACCGCCGAAGACGTGCTGGCGCATGCCAAGACGCTGCTGGCCAACTTCAAGATGCCGAAGTACGTGGAATTCCGCGACGAGCTGCCCTACAACGCCGCCGGGAAGGTTCTCAAGCGGCAATTACGTGAGGAGAAGGCGTGAGCGAGCAACTGGGTCCCATCCCGGATGAGGGCGATGTCGTCCGCTACGAGAAGCGCGGTCCGATCGCGGTCGTCACGCTCAACCGGCCGGACTACCGCAATGCGCAGAACTCGGTCATGACCTACGCCCTCGACGCCGCCTTCGTGCGGGCCGTCGAGGATCCGGAGGTGAAGGTGATCGTGCTGGGCGGCGCCGGAAAGCATTTCAGCGCCGGGCACGATATCGGCACACCGGGCCGCGATCACCACATCAGCTACGAGAACAAGGCCGTCATGTGGTGGGACCACGTCGACCGGCCGGGCGGGGACCAGCGCTTCGCGCGGGAATCCGAGGTGTACCTGGGCATGTGCCGGCGCTGGCGGGAGATCCCCAAGCCGACCATCGCCATGGTGCAGGGCGCGTGCATCGCGGGGGCGCTCATGCTGGCCTGGGCGTGCGACATGATCGTCGCCTCCGAGGACGCGTTCTTCTCCGATCCCGTTGTGCGGATGGGAATTCCGGGCGTCGAATACTTCGCGCACCCGTGGGTGCTCGGGCCGCGGCGGGCCAAGGAGGTGCTGTTCACCGGTGAACGCTTCACCGCCGCACAGGCTTACGAGTGGGGCATGGTGAACCGGGTCGTCGACCGCGCGGACCTGGAGACCGAAACCTTCGCGCTCGCCGAGAAGATCGCGGAGATGCCGTCCTTCGGCCTGGCGCTGACCAAGAAGGCCGTCAACCAGTGCGAGGACCTGATGGGCATGCGCGCCGGGATGGACTCGGTATTCGGGCTGCACCACTTCGCGCACGCCCACAATGCCGAGGCCGGCACGGACCCGCTCGGCGGCATGAACGCCAAATCGATGAAAGCTGCCGCGGCGAGCCGCGAATCCACTGCCGCTACGAACAATGATGGGGCGAAATAGGTGAATCTCGAATTCGACGCCAAGACAGAGGAATTCCGGCGCGAGGTTCGCGAGTTCCTGGCGGCCAACGTGCCCGCCACTCCCCTGCCGTCCATGGACACGAAGGAAGGCTTCGAGGCCCACCGGGCGTGGGAGGCGAAGCTCGCCGACGCGCGACTGTCCTGTGTCGCCTGGCCCGCCGAATACGGTGGCCGCGATGCCTCCTTGACCGAATGGGTGATCTTCGAAGAGGAGTACTACGCGGCGGGTGCGCCGGGGCGCGTCTCGCAGAACGGCATCTTCCTGCTCGCGCCCACCCTGTTCGAGCACGGCTCGCCCGAGCAGCTCGCGCGCATCCTGCCGAGAATGGCGCGCGCCGAAGACATCTGGGCGCAGGCCTGGTCCGAGCCCGAGGCCGGTTCCGACCTCGCGGGCATTCGCTCCACCGCCAAGCGCACCGACGGCGGCTGGCTGCTCAACGGCCAGAAGACCTGGAGCTCCCGAGCCTCGTTCGCGGACTGGGGATTCGGCCTGTTCCGCAGCGACCCGGAGGCCGAACGGCACCGCGGGCTCACCTACGTGATGTTCCCGCTCACCGCGGAAGGCGTCACCGTGCGGCCGATCCCGCAGCTGGACGGCGAGCCCGGCTTCGCGGAGATCTTCCTGGACGATGTGTTCGTGCCGGACGCCGATGTGATCGGCGCGGCCGATAACGGCTGGAAGGTCGCCATGGCCACCTCCAGCAACGAGCGCGGGCTCTCGCTGCGCGCACCGGGCCGGTTCAATGCCACCGCCGCCAAACTCATCGACCTCTGGCGCGGCACGGCTTCCGACACCGACACGGCCGCTCGCGACCGCATCGTGGACGCCTGGGTCGGCGCCGAGGCCTACCGGCTCAACACCTGGGCCACCGTCACCCGCCTCGCCGAGGGCGGGCAGCTGGGCGCGGAATCCTCGATCAACAAGGTGTTCTGGTCCGAACTCGACATCGCCATGCACGAAACCGCACTGGACCTGCACGGCGCCGCCGCCGAACAGGAGTCGGCCTGGACCGACGGCTACCTGTTCGCGCTGGCCGGCCCGATCTACGCGGGCACCAACGAGATTCAGCGCAATATCATCGCCGAACGCCTGCTCGGGCTCCCGCGCTAGCTGCGTCTGCACAAAGAACCGGGAGGACGACAATGCGTTTCGCAATAACCGCAGAACAACAGGACTTCGCAGCCAGCATGCGCAAGATGGGTGAATCCGCGAAAACCCCGGGCGTCGTGCGCGCTTGGGGCGCGGGCGACACCGCCGCCGGGCGCGCGCTCATCGGCCGGCTGGCCGAGGCGGGCGCGCTCGGGCTCACCATCTCCGAGGACAATGGCGGCTTCGGCGCCGGCCCCGTCGAGCTGGTGGTGGCCTTCACCGAAATCGGCCGCGCCGCCGTACCGGGCCCGCTGGTGGAGACCGCCGCCGCGATTCCCGCACTGCTGCAAGCACTCCGGGACACCGCGGCCGCCACCGCATGGCTGCCGCAGTTCGCCGAGGGCGCCAAGCTGGGCACGATCGCCCTGACCTCGGCGCACCGGTCGGGCGCCGGCACCGCGGGAGCGGCCGACTCCGCTACCGGTTCGCACGCGGACGCGGCGAACAGTTCACGCGCCGACGCCACCGCCGAAGCGCCCGGATTCAGCTCCGGATGGGCCGCCGGAGCCCCGACCGCGCTGGACGCCGACATCGCCGACCTGGCACTGATCGCCGAGGGCGACCGGATCTGGCTCGCCACCCCCGGTGCACCGGTCAAGTCGGTGGACGCCGCGCGCCGGCTCTTCACCCTGCAGCCCGGTGACGTGCTCGCCGAGGGCGACGGCGTCCGCGCCGCAATAGATCTCGCCTTCGACACCGCCGCCCTGGCCACCGCCGCGCAACTGCTCGGCGCGGGCCGGGCACTGCTCGACACCAGCGTCGAATACGTGAAGCAGCGCCAGCAGTTCGGCACCCCGATCGGCCGCTACCAGGCCATCAAGCACCACCTGGCCGATGCCCACATCGGGCTGGAGATGGCGCAGCCGCTGCTCTACCGCGCCGCCCTCACTCTCCAGGACGGCGCCGACCCGGTCACCCGCTCCCGCGATATCTCCGCCGCCAAGCTGGCCTGCGGCGAGGCCGCCTACCGGGCCGCCCGCATCGCCCTGCAGGTCCACGGCGCCATCGGCTATACCGCCGAATACGACCTGTCGCTCTGGCTGACCAAGGTCACCGCCCTCCGATCCGCCTGGGGCACACCGGAACTGCACCGTGCCCGCATCGCCGCCGCCCTCCGCGCCGGCGACCTGACCACGACGGGAGCCAGCGCGTGAGCATCACCGCCGAACAGCAGGAACTCGCCACCACCGTGCGGGCGGTGCTGGCCAAGCACGGGGACAGTGCGGCCATGCGGCGCGGGCTCGCGGGTGAGCGCGGGTACGACGAGCAGTTGTGGCAGTTGCTGTGCGAGCAGGTCGGGGTTGCGGCGCTGGCGATTCCGGAGGAATTCGGGGGCATCGGAGTGGGGCTGGTCGAAGCGCTGCTGGTGATCGAGGAGCTCGGGCGGACGCTGGCCGCGCCGCCTATGCTCGGGTCGGCGGTGCTCGGGGTACAGGCATTGCTGCTGGCGGGCAATGCCGAAGCCAGTGAGCGGCTGCTGCCGGAGGTCGCCGAGGGTGCCCGCACCCTGGCGGTGTGCTGGGCCGGGACCGGCGGCTGGGACTCGTTCGGCGTGCGCGCCGAGCACGGAACCCTCACCGGGAGTGCGCATTACGTGCTCGACGGGACCTACGCCGACACGCTGCTGGTGGTTACCGCCGACGGGCTGTACGAAGTGGACGGCGAGGCGGCGGGCGTGACCCGGACCGCGGTGCCGCCGATGGATCCGACCCGGCGGCTGACCACCATCGAATTCGCGGCCGTCCCGGCGCGCGCGCTCGGCGCGGTCGACCTCACGCGGCTCCGCGAAATCGCCTGGGCCGCAGTGGCAGCCGATCAGCTCGGCGCGGCCGCGCAGTGCCTCGACATGACCGTCGAGTACAGCAAGTCCCGGGTGCAGTTCGGCCGGCCCATCGGCAGCTTCCAGGCGCTGAAGCATCGCATGGCCGATATGTACGTGCTGGTGGAGTCCGCCAGATCCGTGATCTACCTGGCCATTTCGGGCCTGGCCGACGGCACCGCCGAGGCCGTCGACGTGGCCGCGGCCCGGCTGCATGCCATCGACACCTTGAACTCGGTGGTCTCGGAGACCGTCCAGCTGCACGGTGGCATCGCCATCACCTGGGAGCACGACGCGCATCTCTTCTTCAAGCGCGCCCACGCCGACGCCCAGCTCTTCGGCGTTCCTTCCCGCCCGCTGGCCCGCCCGGCCTAGTCGGCACGGCTCGAACGGCCCGCACGCGACCGGCGTGCGGGCCGTTTTCCGTCTGTGGCTCATCTCACGCGGGTGAATATAGTTAGCATATGTAATTAGATAGTTAGCTTATGTAACATAATTTGAGTGCAGCCGACCCAGGCAACCGAGCCCCTCACCCCTGCTCTCGAGGAGAGTCTGGTCGACATCGTCGTCGGCTCGACCCAGCTCAACCGCCTGGCCGGAGTACTCGGCGAGATAGATCTGCCGCACGCCGTCATGCGGGCCCTCGGGACCCTCGACGAATACGGCCCACTGCGGATCAGCGACTTCGCTCGCATCGACCGATGCTCGCAACCGGCAGCAACGACGCTGATCGGACGGCTGACCGAAGCCGGCCTGGCCACGCGGACCAAGGACCCCCACGACTCCAGAGCCGTGGTCGTGACCCTCACCCCCGCGGGCCGGGACCGGCTGGCCGCCGCCCGCACCGGCCTCGGCAGTTCGCTCGCCGCACACCTTCCCGACTTCGATCCCGCCAGACTGGCCCGCCTGCAACAGGACCTGAACGACCTCGTCGAAGCCTTGAAAGCCGTCACCACTCGTAGATGAGGACATGCCCGTGAGCACCATCTCGCTCGCCCGGCCCACCGCCGTCGGCGAACCCTCGAAAACCGAGCAGCCCAAGGCCGTCTGGGCCGTCGCCTTCGCGTCGGTCATCGCGTTCATGGGCATCGGACTGGTCGATCCCAGACTGGTTGACTGACCCATAGTCATCAGCCTGAAGCCTCCAAACCCGTACAGGGTCGGAGGGCCGCAGTACGGGCCGATCCTGAGCGCCGGGGGAAGGGTGCCCTCCCCTGGGGTCACCGGTTCATGTATCGGAAAAACCGATGGACGAACACCGTCCATCGGGTTCACCGGTTCCGAGATGCCTGCCACCCCCTCCCCCGGGGCGTGTGCGTCCGAGGCCCGTATGTCCGTGAGTGGGCCGTGGATGCCTTCGAGGGTCACACCCCCACCCGGCACGCCTGAGAACTGGACAGCGTCTGTCGAAGCGACGCTGTTCGGGTGCGTCTCTTGAAACGGTCGTTTGTTGCGACTGAGAACACCGTCCGTCGGACACACGCTGTTCCTCGGGAAACCCCCGGATCAACTGTCTCGACAACTCGTCTCACAAACTGTAGTCTCAGGAACTGTCGAATCAACGAGTTCTTGAGACAAGGATGGAATTCAGTGGCCCTCATCGGATACGCCCGAGTCAGCACCACCGACCAGGACCCACAGCTTCAGCTCGACGCACTCAAAGCGGCTGGCGCTGAACGGGTCTACACCGATCACGGTGTATCCGGCGCGAAGGCTGAACGCCCGGAACTGGATCGATGCCTGGATCACCTCCGTGAGGGTGATGTGCTGGCAGTGTGGAAGCTGGATCGGTTGGGCCGCAACACCGTTCACGTGTTGCAGCTGATCGAACAACTTACCGAGCGCGGTATCGGCTTCCGCAGCCTCACCGAGGGAATCCACACCGACGGGCCGATGGGCAAGGCGATGCTCACGATCATGATGGCGTTCGCCGAACTGGAGCGGGACACGATCATCGAACGCACCCGCGCTGGACTGGCGGCGGCAAAGGCCAGTGGACGCACGGGCGGCCGTCCCAAGCGGACGCACAACCCGGATGCCGACAAGGCCAAAGAGCTGAAGGCAAAGGGGCTCAGTGCTCCGGACATCGCCAAGATGCTCGGATGCTCCCGAGCGACCGTCTACCGGTATCTCTCCGAAGAATGATCCACGCAACCAAGGCCCCGGGAAACTGGGGCCTATTTTCGTTTCTAACGGACTAACAAGCCCCTTCCCATACCCGAGTATGGGTAAACCGATTCCGGTCATCCTGGGGGCGTGCCCCTCCAGTCATTAAATGGCGAGCCTCGCAGGCATGCTCGCCTCTCGCATTAGACCTACTGGGGGTGGGGGACCAGCCTCCCCCTGGGTGGTCGGCCTGCCCTCAGGCACTCGGGCCAGTATCCCCCCGAAGGATATTTCGTGCCTCTACGGGCTATCTAGGCCGCGTTTCGATGGCGCTACATATCAGCGCCTGCGCGGCCACTCCGCTAAGATTTCCCTCCATGGGCGATCTACTTGTTTTGTGGGATATTGATCATACGTTGACCGAGAATAATGGAGTCAACAAAGAGATATACGGCTTGGCGTTTGAGATGCTGACGGGTCGGCCCGCAGAGTATCGAGCACGAACCGAGGGACGCACTGAGCCGGAGGTGATGCGGAACATGCTTCTAGATCACGAAATAGAGATGACGCCCGACCTTGTCGATCGCGTTCTAGAAATTCTGGATTCCGCAACTTTATCTAAGGTCGATACGTTACGTGAACGGGGGCATGAGTTGCCCGGAGCACGCGATGCGCTAGCGCTGCTCCAATCGACACCGGGAATTATCCAGTCGGTACTGACTGGAAACATCAAGGCAAATGCCATCACTAAGCTTTCAGCGTTCGACCTGGACAGGTTCATGGACTTCGAGGTTGGTGGATATGGCTCCGACCACCCTGTACGTGACAATCTGGTCGCCTTCGCACAGCGGCGAGCATCGAATAAGTACGGTGCCATGTTCGGCGGATCTAATACCGTGGTGATCGGCGATACCACCCGCGATATTAGGGCGGGAATAAACGGCGGTGCGTATACAATTGCAGTCGCTACAGGTTCCGAAACTGTCGATGAACTTAATGCAGCAGGTGCCAATCTGGTCTTCCCAAACCTTCGGGATGCCCGTGCTGTCGTCGCGGCAATCACGAGCCTTCAGCGATAGGGAACTACTTCAATGGTTGCTGACCTATTGTCGCAGAGCGTTGTTTCCAAAAGTTTGACTCTTCAATGCTGGATGAAACATCCCAGACGCGATTGAAGCTCCGGTCGTACATGTCGAAGAAGTCTCCGCCCTCCATTCGTCGTAAATGGAGGATCGGAGCCACATACCCATACATTCCATACACATGCTGATTGATCAACATGTCATCGTCGTAGATGAATATTGAGTTATAGAGGGTTTCCCTTTGTAGCCGAAAGTTAATTCCCGCTACACCCACAAGTGGTGCATAGTACGACAGTGCCATTCGCACACGCGATGGTATCGCGTCAAAGAGGCGTTCCTCCACTCCGCGCCTAACACATAATTCACTGTCCGGATCAGCCATAAGAATGCGGACGTCGGTGCCGCCAGCCGCTTTCCTTCTGATGATGTCTATCGACTGCGGGTTGTCTTCCGGCAGAAATAGACTCGCGTTAGCGTAGAGCCACACGCGGCTATTCGCCGCTTCGAGAAGATCCAGCCAAAGATGGCGAGGTACTTCCGAGCGGTGCGGGTACAGCGTCACAATTTCAGCCTGTGACGCTGCCTGCCGATCCGTCTCCAGGTTCGGCCACAACCACACAAGAGAGACGCCGAGAACTCTTGCAGCACGAAGCGCGGTACTACGCCGGGGTGTCACCTCCCGCGTGATCCAGCGCTGGACGCTCTTAGGGTCCAAGCCGAGTTCAGCCGCTAGCGAGTGCTCGTCGTAGTCGCTGTCAAGCAACGTAGCGCGGAGTCGCTCATTGGCCATGATCCGGCACTCCTTCCCGGTCGGGACGCCGAGGGACGTTGGTTGTCGGAGGATACGTCCCACAACGCCCCTCCCGTGCGGTTTCTACGCCTGTTGATGCTCCATAACGTCAAGGTCAGGCGTTCGGGGCTGGTGCAGCCGACTCGGCCCCGGACTGCCTCACCAGCGACGACAGGGGCGGACGTGACCGAGGACGTGTTTCCGTACAAGGCGGTGATCTTCATCTGCCGCAGGCTATTGACCACGAAGGCAGATCTGGACTGGGCGGAGTTCTACGCCCGCCAGCGTGCCGAGGAACTGGGTCTTCGGGTGTCGCAGATCGTGACGGAAGACCACTACCCCGACGCTCGTCTCCGCGACCTGCTCAGGCAGCACGACGCCCCGATCGTGATCACCCCGAACCTGAAACACGTTGGGGGGAAACCGGATTACGTGACCGGCTTTGCCGAACTACTCACGGTTAAACCCAAACGGCGCTATCGGTGGCGTGAGTCGCTGGAGGCTGTGGCCGAGATCAAGGCCGTGTGTGCCCGCATGACCCAGGACATCAAAGAGAGGGCTGGTCAATGAGTTTGATCGAACTCGCCGTGTGGTTCGTCGCGGCGGTAGTGGGCGTGATCGTGTACATCGCCGTGGGCGTGCTCGCGTTGGCCGCGTTGGTGTACGGCGCATCACCTAGTGAGGTCATCGAACCGTTCCGGCAGCGGAACCGCTGAAGCCACTCCGATAGCTCGGAGACCCCGGAAGGGGGTGATACGAACGGCGACACCATGATTCAGGACACGGTGACCGTGCGTTACCCACGCACGAGCAAGACGCGGCGGGGCGATCAGGTGAGAGCAACCGCGAACACTCACATCATCGGACGCCCGCGAGGTGGCTGGTTCAGGCACCCCCGCAGTGTCTTCACCCGAGATACGTTCTCGGGAACCCCCGAAGGTTCCCCCAGCCACAGGAGAAGGCTGGGGGAACTTCTTCTACCCGAAACCCGAAGGCCCATAACGGCCTCCAGATTCAACGCTGAGACACAAAAACCCACAACCCCATACGAAGGGGCACCCCGATGAGTGTGATCGACGTGTTCAACAGCCCGGACCGGCCCGCCGGGCGGGTCCTGGACTGGATCACCCACCATTGCGGCTGGTTCCTCACCGCCTACGCCGCCCTGTGCGTAACCACCTGGTTCATCGACACAGCGTGGCTCGCGGTCCTCGCCCTCACCGTGACCGTCCCGTTCTGCCTGGCATTCCTCATCACCAAACTCCACACCACCTACACCCGCCTGTGCGTGCACTGCATGAGCGAAGTCCCCGATGATGCTGCCGCACAAGCCCAACACCGCCGCTGGCTACTCAAAGCCTGGCACCTGGAAGCCAAACCAGTATTCGTCTGCGGCGTCTTCGCCGCGACCGCGGCAGGGCCGCTACTGGTGCCGGTGTCGTGGGACACCGGAGCAGGCTCACTACCGATCGAGGCGTGGGCGATCACCATTGGTATCGCCGAACGCCTCCACCACCGGCTACGGCCCTGGTGCCCGTACTGCCCCAGGTGGGACGGGGACGGCGGAATACCCGAACCATCACCGGACCCTACCGACCGCAACGTACTCACCGGTTAGAGACCGGCCCTACGTCCCAGGGGCGGACACCTTCGCCTCCAACGCCGCTATCCGGCTGTCGTGTTCCTCGGTGATATCGATCAGCTCCTTGACCATCGTGTTCAAGGTGTCGAGCGCGAACCGGAAGCGCTCTCGACTCGCCTTCAACTCCTCGATCTCGTCGAACACGTCGCCGCTCACGGCGTACTCCCTCCCACACAGCCGAAGGCCCCCGGCTCGAAACCGAGGGCCTTCACCACAACGAAAATCCAGGCTACCGAAGACGATGCGGTAGCCCCTCGACCACCGAAGGTGAGGGCCTCAGCCCCGATCCTTCGGGCTCAGGGCTTCACCCGGTCCCGGTAAGGCAGCAGCCCCCAAGACTGCTGCCGTTAACCATGATTGGTTACCAGACGGTCGAACGGCCATGCCCCACATGGCCGCTCTCTCTTACCCGGTCTGTGCTCGATCAGCCGTCCTCGAAGATGGCTGCTCTCCTGATCCTTATCGTCGGCAGCCCCGAGGCTGCCTCTTGAACATCAACCTGTCCATGGTCGATCAGCAGCCCTCCAAGGCTGCTGCTCTCCCCTGGTTCCCCTGATGGCTATGCAGCCCTCAAGGCTGCTTCGCCCTCATCTGGTCTCCGGTTGAAACGCAGCCCCACCAAGGGCTGCTTATTCACCCGTCGCAGGAAAGAACCAAATACGAAGTGGGGTAAAGGGGGAGAGTGCAACGAACCCCTATAAGGGGATTCCAGTGCCACTGTGCCACCAACCCTGACCTGCTGTTTCTCCCTCGGGTGGCACAAGGTGGCACAGACCGGTGTGCCACCCGTGACCAGCGTAAACCCGCCTGAGGTGGCACTACCGCGACGCTATCGAGTCACCGCTTCCCACCGGTCCCCGGGCTTGGTGACCAGCTTCGAGAGTCTGCCCTTACCGAGTGAATTCCGGTACGTCCCAGCCGAACCACCGAACTTCTCGGCCAACGCCTCAGCGGTGGACCGCTGACTCATCCCCTGGCATTGGTCAACGACGAACCGCGCTTGGTCTGCGGTCCGGTCCAAGACATCGGCTGAGCGCTCCCGATTCTTCGCCACGATCTCGGACATCTCGATTCCGGACAGCACCGTGAACCGTGCGCCTTCCTCGGGTCGAATCTCCAGCGTCCGGCCGTGGTCGATGTTGCCGTACGTCTTCACCTTCAGATTGCCGCCCTTGGCGCTCCGAATCTGCATCAGCCATCGCACCGACTGCGAGATCGACGCGGAGCCCATCGGCCGATCCGGCTTCCACCCGTTCTTGCCCTGAGCATCGGTCGCATGGCCAACGATCACCACCGGGATACCCGAGCGGGTGAACCGGCGGATGCCATCGAAGCACCGCCGGATCACGTCGTCGTCGATCATCGACCCGTCCAGGATCTGAGTCAGGTTGTCGATCACCAGCACGTTGTGACCCGCGTCTGTCACAACCCGGTGCAGCGCATCCCAATCCGCGCGCTTCATCATCGGCAACCCGTACAACATCACCGGGTGATCCGTACCCGGCAACACCGATCCGATTCGGTTGCTGTACTCACGGTGCCCGGCATCGTCGGTGAAGCACACACCGACCGAAAACGGCCGGCGGGGAACCTCTACCCCCAGAAACTCACCACCCGATACCAGCGCGCTGACCAGGTGAGCTACCAGCCACGACTTACCGATCTTCGCCTCACCGTAGACCAGCGTCGAAGTGGACGCGATCAACCCCGGAACCAGCCAATCACCTTGCTCTGAAGCCTCGTTCGCCGCCTCGGCCAACGTGTAGGTGGTGAAGCGCTGCTGAGCGTCCCACAGCTCCAGCTGCGCCTCTTCCTCCGGCGTCAGATCGTAAATCTCAGTCACAGCCTCGTACCCCTCAATCCTCATCCTCGATTCGTCCCGAACCGTTCGGCAGACCGAGCCCAGTCCCATTCAACCCAGGGATTCGGCTCGACCCTCTCCGGCAAGCCTTCGCACCTGCCGCAGTTGCCGTCCCGCGAGTCTGCCAGCGGCCACAACTGGCCACACTTGTTGCAGGTCATCAACCCGCTTGGTCCGTTCTCGGCCTCCCAGCGAGCCTGCCATTCTGCGTAGCCGTCCTCGGTGTCCATCAAATCGACCAACCCGTAATGGACCGAGCTGAACAACTCGAATCGGAGTCCTCTGTCTGCCAGCAGATTCCGACGAGTCTCGTTGTCCTCGGCGCTAGCCCACGCCTCAGCGAAGGATTCGCCGGTAGTCTCCACGTCCCACCGTGGCGGGGTGATCGGATTCGCTTCCAACGTCCGCTTACGCACGCTGAGCTGCCCGAGCCGGGTCACGTACTCATCCGTGGACATCTCCAACAGGCCAGCATCGGACTCCGCCTTCAAGCGGTCGATCCCGCCTTGGATGCGCTCCAATTCGGCTCGGTGGTCAGATCCTGGAACCAATACCTTCTTGGTCACTGGCCGTGGGCCGTAGTGGTCCAAGAACTGGGCCTCTAATGCCTGGTCCGCGATGTCGGCGCGGATGTTCACACCGGCACAACGGTTCTTGGCATTGCCGCACCGGTAATACCGGTACTCCGGACCGTCTTCCCGATTCCGGGATACCTTCTGACTCAGCGTCGAACCACACCGCCCGCAGAAACCCACACCGAGCATCGGGTTAGCCGAGTGAACCCGCTGTTTCCCTCGGTTCTTGCGCTTCGCTACCTCAGCTTGGATGCGGTCCCAGTCCTGCTGAGAGAACGAGGGCTCAGCCATCGTGATCTCGTGACCGTCCGCGTCAAGGATCGGATGCTTGTGCTTGTCCACCTTGATGCCCTGGGTAATCGGGCTCGTCATGATGTCGATCAAGGTTGTCGGTGCCCACGGATTCTTCTTGGGCTCCCCACCACGCGCGATACGCGCCCGATCGCCGTTGGTCAGCACACCATCGGCGTTCATCGCCTGAGCAATCTTGTTCCACGAGTGCCCAGCGAACAACCGGTAAGCGATGTCATGCAGCGTGGCTTGCCCTTCCGGGTCATGCACCAGCACACGACCCCGCCCGTCCGGGGCCTCAGCCGTGGTGAATCCCAGTGACGGAGTGCCGTTCATCCAGCGCTGTGTCTGACGCAACGTGCGGTGTGTGTCTTTGATTCGGGAGCGCACCCGTTCAAGTTCCATCTCGGCGAAGAACGCCGCGATCATCAGGAAGAACTTCGCCATGGTCCGCTCGAACCCGCTGGAGTCCTCACGGAAGTTCAAGACCTGGTTGTCATCGACCAAAACCAAGACCTTGCCGTGGTTCTCAATCCATCGGGCCACATCGGCGCAGTCCTCGGCTTTGCGAAAAACACGATCGGTCTTGGAGAAGACCAACACATCCCACTCATGCGCCCGTTCGTCGGTAAGCCACGGCCCAAGGCCCGGACGCTCGAACGGGGAGTACTTATCCGCCGAAATGTCCAGGTCCTCGAAGGTTCCAACGACTATGTGCCCGTTACGCTCTACCCACTCCGTAGCTGTCTTGACCTGAGTAACGTTCGAGGTCTTGTCGTCCCCTCGGTACACCGACACCCGCGCGCCCACCAGGGCCCTTAGCTGCTGCATATGGGTCACTATATCTGACTAGTGGACCCGATCCTGAAGCCGATCGGCGAGCAACTGCATGCCTCACCTTCCCAGGTGACACTGCTGTTCACCAGCTACATGCTGGTGACGGGCGTGGCCATGCTGATCACCGGCGTCGTCTCCAGCCGGTTCGGGGCCAAGAAGACACTGCTCGCAGGCCTGGCCATCATCGTCCTCTTCGCCGCTCTCGCAGGCAGTTCCGGCACTGTTGGGCAGATCGTCGGCTTCCGCGCGGGCTGGGGTCTGGGCAATGCGCTGTTCATCGCCACCGCCCTGGCCACCATCGTGGGCGCGGCCACCGGCGGCACCGCGCGGGCCATCATCATGTACGAGGCGGCGCTGGGTATCGGCATCGCCGCGGGTCCCCTGGTGGGCGGGTTCCTCGGCCACTTCAGCTGGCGCGCACCGTTCTTCGGCGTCTCGGTACTGATGGCGGTGGCCTTCGTCGCCTTGGTCCTGATGCTTCCGGAGGCTCCCAAACCCGCCAAGCGAGCTTCCATCGCGGCGCCTTTCAAGGCCCTGGCCTTCCCCGGTCTGCTGCTGGTGAGCGCGACCGCGCTGCTCTACAACTACGGCTTCTTCACCCTGCTCGCCTACACCCCGTTCCCCCTGAACATGGGCACCTACGCGATCGGATTCATCTTCTTCGGCTGGGGCCTGCTGCTCGCCCTGTCCTCGGTGGTCTTCGCCCCGAAGTTGCAGCGCCGCTTCGGAACCGTGCCGATGATGGCTCTCGCCCTCGCCTTGTTCGCGGCGGACCTGGCAGTCATGGCCATGTTCACCGACCACCGCCCGGTCCTGATCATCGGCACCGTCCTTTCGGGCCTCTTCCTCGGCGTGAACAACACCCTCATCACCGAGGCCGTCATGGAATCGGCCCCCGTCGAACGCTCCACCGCCTCGGCGGCCTACAGCTTCGTCCGCTTCACCGGCGGCGCCGCGGCCCCCTACCTCGCCGGCAAACTCGGCGAACACCAAATGTCCCTCCCCTTCTGGGTAGGCGCGGCCTGCACCGCGGCCGCCGTCCTCGTCCTCTTCTCCGGCCGAAAGCTCCTCGCCCACATGGACGACCACGCCCCCGCCACCCACACCCCCGCCGAAGCCGCGGCCATCACCTACGGCGAGGACTGACCCCGCACCCCATCCCGACACGAACGGCGCCCGCATCCCGCGGGCGCCTTTCCTGTAATTCCGCCCCCGTACGATCCGCGTCATGAACCAACCGTTCCCCCCGCAACAAGGCCAGCCCTACCCCCAGCAGGGCCAGCAGTATCCCCAGCAGGCCGCCGCCTATCCCCAGGGCGCCCAGCCCTACCCGCCTCAGGCCCAGCAGCCGCAGCAACCCGCCCCGCAGTTCCCCATCCTGGTCTCCACCATGAACGACGTCCCCGGCCACCAGATCACCCAGGTCTTCGGCGAGGTAGCCGGCCTCACCGTCCGCAGCCGCGGCCTCGGCGCCAACTTCGCCGCCGGCTTCCGTGCCCTCGGCGGCGGCGAGATCCACGAATACACCCAACTCCTCTACCACTCCCGCCACGAAGCCGTCATGCGAATGTGCCAGCACGCCATGACTTTCGGCGCCAACGCCGTAATCGCCATGCGCTTCGACTGCAACGAGATCGCCAACACCATGAGCGAGGTAGCCGCCTACGGCACCGCCGTAATGATCAAGCCCGCCGAATAGCGCTACACGCCAAAGAGATCGTCAGCCGAGTCCACAGTGAAAGAGCGGTCGAGCCAAGTATCGAGCACCTCTGGATCAGTACAACCGATGATTCGTTCCTGCGTCTCGGGCCGCACATCGATGCCCCGAGCGTTCAAGCTTTTCAGGATCGCGCCGGCCAGCCCTTGGGCCTTGCCTTCGGCACGGAGACGCTGGGAGGTTTCGGAGCGGAAGAACGAAAGATCCACGGTCATCAACTGCCTCCAGGTCTTTGCGGCCGGGCCTTTGCCCAAACCGAGTTCGGTGAGTTCGGCAAAGATCAGGGCGTCATCCTCGTCGATGCTCTGCAACGCGGTGGCCAGCGTCTTCAGTATTGCACCGATATCAGAGTCGTTGGCGTGGGTGATTGCGGAAAGTGTTGCCAGTGGGATGTCGTCCACTGCGGTGCACAGGTCGGTCACGGCGGGGACATTGTGCGGGCCCAGCACCAGCGGGCGAAGCACCAAGCTTGCCCACTGCCGTGGCCCGATGCGCAGCGGCCCTGTTGCCCACTCCGCGGTCGCGGCGCCCTGGCACACAACTAGAAGAATTGGCGGCAGCTTGTACTTCGCGTGCACATGGGACAGGTAGTACGCCCAGGCGGCCGGTTTCTTCGGATCCTCCTTCCCCTGCGCCTCGACCAGCAGGAGGAACGGCCCCTCATCAGTATCGAGACGAAGCAGAGTATCGACCCGGCGCTCGATCGGATCGATTTCGGTCAGATCGTTCGGTAGCAGGCTCACCGCAGTCGGGTTGGGAAACGGTAGTCCGAGAGCAGTGAACGCGCGCCCGAATACTTCCGGATGACTTTGAAAAAGCCGGTGCATCGCTTCATGTTTGGAGCCAACCATGTACAGCACAGTAAATCTGTGATCGAAATCTTGTTCGATCCCGATTCGATGTTGTCCGGAATCGCCCGATTGATAGCGACTTTCAGTGTGCCGCAGGCGATCTGGGTCAGTGGTGGAGGACTTCTACCTCGCGGACCGGGGGTTTGCGGCCGAAGCGGGCGCGTAGGGGGTAGAGGGCTGCTACGGCGGCGAGGCTGATGGTGGAGGCGATGAGTTGGTTGCGTTGGTCCGGGTTGCAGGCCATGGCTACGAAGACGGCCAGGATGGCGATGACCACCGCCCAGCTGATGTAGGGGTAGCCCCACATGCGGAAGGTCAAGGCGGAGGGGTCTTCCCGGCGGAGGCGGGCGCGGAGTCGCAACTGGGAGAACATGATCGCGATGTAGACGAAGGCCAGGACTACGCCGATGGAGTTCACCAGGAAGGTGAAGACCTTGTCGGGGGAGATGTAGGAGGCGATTACCGCGGCCCAGGCCGCGATGGTGCCCAGCAGGACGGCGCGGGCGGGGACGCCGCGTTTGTTCACCTTGGTGAGGGCCGCGGGGGCGTCGCCGTCCCGGGTGAGGACGTAGAGCATGCGGGAGGAGACGTAGATGGCCGAGTTCAGGACCGAGAGGACCGCGGTCAGGATGACGACCTGCATGATCGTGCCGGCGGCGGGGATGCCCATGTGGTCGAGGGCGCTGACGAACGGGCTCCGCAGGACCTTGGCGTCGTTCCAGGGGAGGATCGTGACCACCAGGAAGATCGAGGCCACGTAGAAGAGGCCCACTCGCCAGAGGACGTTGTTGGTGGCCCGGGCCACCGCCTGACCCGGTTCCTTCGACTCGGCGGCGGCCACGGTGACGATCTCGGTGCCGCCGAAGGCGAACATCACCACGACGATTGCCGAGAAGATGCCGGCTATCCCGTTGGGGGCGAAACCACCGTTGCCGGTGAGGTTGTGGAAGCCGGCTTCCGCACCGGGCCAGAGGCCGAAGATCCAGGCCAGGCCGATCACCAGGAACAATACGATGGCCACGACTTTTATTGACGCGAACCAGAATTCGAATTCACCGAAGGACTTCACCGAGACCAGGTTCACGGCCGTCATGATGATCAGCAGCCCGGCCGAGAGCACCCAGGGGTCGAGGTCGATCCAGTTCGCGAGGATGGCCGCGCCCGCGGTGGCCTCGGCGCCCACCAGGATGACGTAGAGGTACCAGTACAGCCAGCCGATGGTGAAGCCCGCGAACGGACCCATGGCCATGCGCGCGTACTCGGCCAGCGAACCGGCGACGGGACGGGCCACCACCATTTCACCGAGGGCGCGCAGCACGCACAGCACCAGCAGGCCCGCGGCGGCGTAGGAGAGGATGGCCGCGGGCCCGGCCGTCTTGATCACCGAGCCGCTGCCGACGAACAACCCGGCGCCGATCGCGCCGCCGATGGCGATCATGGTCATGTGCCGGCGTCGTAGGCCCGTCCGCAGACCCTGCTGCTCCGTGCTCACCGTCTCCGACATCCGACCGCCACCTTCATGTTGCCAAAATTTTGCCTGATCACCTTATCGTTCGGGCCGCCGCCGACTGTCCCCGCCCGCGGGTACCGTCGGGAGGTATGACCGAGACACAGCGTGGTCGGATTCGGGTCGAAACCAGTGCCAAGCGGGTGCGCGCCTATCTCGGCGGGCATCTGGTGGCCGACACCGTGCACCCGACGCTGGTATGGGAATCCCCGCACTACCCCACGTACTACCTGCCCGCCGCCGACGTACGGGCCAAGCTCGAACCCTCCGGTAAGACCCGCCACTCACCGAGCCGCGGCGACGGCACCGAATTCGATGTCATCACCGATTCCGCCACCGCGCCGGGCGCGGCCATCCACTACCTGGATTCGCCCATCGCGGAACTGCACGACCTGATCCGGCTCGACTTCCAGGCCATGACCGAATGGTTCGAGGAGGACGAGCCGATCTACGTGCACCCGCGCGACCCCTACACGCGCGTGGACATCCTCGGCAGCTCCCGGCATGTACGGGTCGCGCTGGACGGGCAGACGCTGGCCGAATCCAACGGGCCGCGCATTCTGTTCGAGACGGGCCTGCCGGCGCGCTACTACCTGCCGCTCACCGATATCCGCATGGATCTGCTGACTCCGTCGGATACCAAGACGCACTGCCCCTACAAGGGCACCGCCGAATACTGGAACGTCAAGCTCGGCGAGAACGAATTCCGGGACCTGGTCTGGATCTACCGCGCCCCACTGCCGGAGAGCCAGAAGATCGCCGGGTTCGCCTCCTTCTACAACGAGAAGGTCGATATCTGGATCGACGGCGAACTACAGCCGCGCCCGAAGACGCCCTTCTCCTGAAATCAGTTGTCGCCCAGGATCTCCGACACCAGTCGCGGTAGCGCGTCGCCGATGGGCTCGCGGATGATCTCGGCGGCGTAGTCGTCGTAGGGCGTCGGCTCGGCATTCACGATGACCAGGTCGGCGCCCGCGTCCACCGCCACCGCGCACATGGACGCGGCGGGTTCCACCTGCAGCGAACTGCCCACGGCGAGGAAGACTTCCGCGGTCTCGGCAATGTGCACCGCCTCCCGGATGGCATCGGAATCCAGCTGCTGGCCGAACATGATGGTGGCCGCCTTCAGGATGCCGCCGCAGTCGGGGCACGCCGGATCCGGTTCGCCCGCGGCGACCCGTCCCAGTGTGGTGGCCATGGACGTGGTGAATTCGCAGTCGATACAGACGACTTCGAACATATTGCCGTGGATCTCCACCACCGTGCCCGAGCCGGCGCGCTGATGCAGCCGGTCGATGTTCTGGGTGATGATCCCGACCTGCCGCCCCGACTCCGCCAGCCGGACCAGCGCCAGATGCGCCGGATTCGGGGTGGCCTGCCAGGCCGGATTGTCGCGCCGGGCCTGCCACGCGCGCACCCGCAGGGCGGGATCGGCCACATAGTTCTGGTAGGTGGAGAGCAGTTCGGCTATAGGGTTCTCGGTCCACACCCCGCGCGGTCCACGGAAATCCGGGATTCCGGAGTCCGTGGAGATGCCTGCCCCGGTCAGCACCCCGATCGGCCCGCTGCGGGCACGCCAGTCCGTCATCCTGTTCAGCCTAGGCCGGTTCATATCCATCGTGCGATCACCTTTTTCATACCGCGATCACCGCCGGTTTCTCCTCGGCGCGGCGGTATTGCCCCGGGGCCAGGCCGTATTCGCGTTTGAAGGCCTTGGCGAAGGCGAACTCCGACTGGTAGCCGACCCGGCGGGCCAGGCTCGCCAGCGGCGTATCCGTCTCGCGCAGCAGCCGCGCGGCGGTGAGCATGCGCCAGCGGGTGAGATAGGACAGCGGCGGCTCCCCCACCGTCACGGCGAAACGACGGGCCAGGGTGGCGCGCGAAACCCCCGCCGCCGCAGCCAGTTCCGGCACCGTCCAGGCCCGCTCCGGTGACTCGTGCACGGCGCGCAGCACCGCCGCCACCGCCGGATCGGCGAAGGCGCCCGCCCAGCCCGCGGCGTCCGCCTGCTCCTCGAACCAAGCGCGCAATACGTACAACAGCAGCGTATCCAGGAGTCCGGGAATGGCGGCGTCGGTGCCGGGACGCGGTTCGGCCACCTCGGCGGCGAGCAGCTCCACCACCGAGCGCAGCGCCGGATGCCGGCCGGGCCGCGCCGGGAGATGAATGAACTCGGGCAGCTCGTCGAGCATCGGATGGCTGCGCTGCCGGCCGAGTTCATAGGCCCCGCACAGCAATACGGTGCGCGGTCCGGCGCCGGTGAGCACCCTGGGTTCACCCGGCCGCGCGGTCTCGGTGACCGCACTGTCCGGACTGTCCACCAGGTCGTGCACGGCGCCGCGCGGCATGAACAGCACATCGCCGACGCCCAGCGCGAGCGGCTCCCCCTGCGGCGGTACCGACCAGCACGAACCTTGCAGGACCACATGGAATCCGGCGCCCGGCACCACCGGATAGCGTCGCCCCCACGGCGCATGCCGCACGAACATGCCGGACGCCGGGTTTCCGGTGCGGATGGCCGTGATGGCCTCGCTCAAGATGTCCACGATATTCACCATACAGCTCACTCATTGAGCGTTATGGACATACAACTGAGCATTCAAGCCATTCAAACACCCATCTACTCCGCTTAGCTTCGAATCATGACGAAGCACGAGGCGCACCGGCCCACCATCGCGGTCTACGGGGCCAACGGCCACACCGGCGGCTACCTCCTCACCGAACTGCACCGCCGCGGCCTCACCCCGATCCTGGTGGGGCGCAATACCGATCGCCTGCGCGCGGCGGCGACCGCCGCCGGACTCACCGATCCGGATATCCGCCTCGCCGACCTCGACGATCCGAATGCGCTTGCGGCCGCGTTCTCCGGCGCGGATGCCGTGATCAGCAGCCTGCCCGCCTATGTCGAGCTCGGTGAGCCCATTCTGGTGGCGGCCATCGCGGCCGGTGCGCACTACGTCGATATCGCGGGCGAGCAACTCTTCCTGAAGAGGGTGCTCGACGAGTACGGCCCGCGGGCCGAGGCCGCCGGCGTGACCGTTCTTCCCGGCGTCACCGATACCAATCTGCCCGCCGACCTGATCGCCGAACTCATCGCCAGGCGACTGCCCGCCCCGGTCGAATTCACCATCGGCCACCACACCCGCGGCGGCGCCGGCTCCCGCGGGAGTGCGAAAACCCTGCTGGCCAGCCAGGATTGGTTCCGCGATGGCGGCTGGCACTTCGCGGAGGGCGAGTTCCGGACCGGCCCCGTGCGGCAGGCCGAGATGCACTACCCCGGCGAAGCGGCGCCTGCGCCGGTCGCGAAGTTCCCTTTCGGCGCGGTACTGACCATCCCCCGGCACATCGATGCCGCGAGTGTCGTCGGGGTGCTGCGCAGTGAGTTCCGCGACATGGTCATCGGCCTGACCCCCGAGCTGGTGGCGGCTCTGCCCGAAAAGCCCGGCGCCGCTTCCGATATGGGACATGACCTGGTGGTCGATGCGGTAGGCGCGGACGGGCGGCGGCTACGCGGCGTGCTCAGCGGCCTCGATTCGTACCGGGATTCGGGGCTGATCGCGGTGGAGGCGGCCGTCCGGCTGGCGGGTGGCAGCGCGAAAGCGGGTGTGCTCGTCCCGGCCGAGGCGTTCGACGCCGCCGATTTCCTGACCTCGCTCGGGGTGCACGACATCGACTGGAAGATCGAAATACAGTGAAGTGATGAGCGAAGATCGTCCGAAGCTGGCTGAGGAATTGGATCTACTGCCGCATCCCGAGGGTGGGTGGTATCGCGAAACCTGGCGTAGCGGGGTGGAATTCGAGCCGGAGGGCTACCAGGGCCCGCGCGCGAGCGCGACCGCTATCTACTTCTTGCTGCTGCCGGGTGAGAAATCCGCGCCGCACACCGTGCAGTCGGACGAGATCTGGCTGTGGCATCGGGGTGGTCCCCTGCTGCTGAACATCGGGGGCGAGGAGGTCGTCCTCGGTCCCGATGTCGAGCAGGGGCACCGACCGCAAGTGATCGTTCCGGGCGGGGTCAGCCAGGCGGCCCGCCCGGCGGGCGACGATTACGTGCTCGTGAGCTGCATCGTCGCACCGGGTTTCGACTTCGCGGACTTCCGTCTCGACTAATCGTCGATTCCGAGCAGACCTTCGGCCACGGCGTGGTCGATGGTCTGCTCCAGGTTGGGGCAGGTGTCGGGCTTCCCGAAGACCGGGTGGCCCTCCTCCGTCATCTTGCGGAAGACCGGGCAGGCTCGGGCCGGATCGACCGTCCACTGCACGGTTTTCTGGTTACTGCTGTGCTTGCGCACGAGCACTTCCGTGCCGCAGGTGCGGCACGCGATGGGAGTCATCCCCGACTCCATGTAGTGCTCTTTGTCGAGAACCGTCTGGGCGCGCACCAGGGCCTGCTGGTCCGGACGGTCCGCGAAATCGGGTGCCTTCGCCCAGGCGGTCATCAGACGCTCGCCTCCTCGGAAGCGGTCTCGGCCGCTTCGGTTTCCGCTCGCTTGCGCAGGTTCTCGGAGACTTCGGCCTCCCATGCCTCATTGGCCTTGGAGGTGTCGACCTCGAATTCGAAGCGCTGGGTGGAGCGCGGGTCGATGTCGGCGACGTCCACGTAGAACTGGTCGTACCAGCGGCGCAGCTGGTAGACCGGGCCGTCCTCCTCGGTGAGGAGCGGATTGTCGATCTTGGACTTGTGCTTCCAGATCTCGACATCCTGCAGGAAGCCCTGGCTGACGCCCTCGGTCATCTTGGCGGCGAAGCTCTGCGCCTGCTCGTCGGGCAGGCCCTTCGGCTTCTCCAGCGAGACGCCCCACTGCAGCACGAAGGAGTTCTGCGTGACCGGGTAGTGGCAGTTGATGAGGACGGTCTTGACCTCGAAGCCGCTGTAGATATTGAGCAGCGGGTTGATCATGTACGAGGGCCCGAAATAGGACGCCTCGGACTTGAGCAGCACATCGATGCCGCTCTCGGCGGCCTGGCCGATATCGGGGCGGCCCTTGGTCTCCAGGTACTGGGTCGCGATGTGGCCCTCGAGGACGTTCTTGAAGTACGTCGGGAAGGCGTAGTGGATATAGAAGAAGTGCGCCATATCCACGACGTTGTCGATGATCTCGCGGCAGTTGGAGCCTTCGATCAGCAGCGAGTGCCAGGTCCAGTCGGTCCAGCCCTCGTTGAGCGTCTCGGAGTCGCTGCCGTCCGCGTTGGTGAACGGGCCCTCGATGTAGGGGATCGTCACCTCGGGCGCGGGGGCATTGCCCTCGTGGTCGTGCCAGACGAACAGCTGGCCGTTGCGTTCCAGGGTCGTCCAGGCCCGGGTGCGGGCCAGTGGGGGCACGCGCCGGGCGTAGGGGATGCCCGTGCACTTGCCGTCGCCGCCCCAGCGCCAGTCGTGGAAGGGGCACGCGATGGAGTCGCCCTTCACCTCACCCATGGAGAGGTCACCGCCGAGGTGGCGGCAGTAGGAGTCGAGAACCTTCAGTTCTCCCTTGCTGTCCGTGAATACGACCAGCTTGGTGCCGAAGACGTTGACCGCGTGCGGCTTACCGTCGCGGAAGTCCTTGGACAGGCCCAGGCAGTGCCAGCCCCGCGCATACCGGGTGGGCATGGAGCCCACGTCGATCTCGCGGACCTTCCCGCGGGGCCCCTGGGGGGTTGTCGCCATCGTTGTTCCTCCTCTGGGATTACTAGAACACGTTACAAAATTGCGTTCGCGAACGCCAGCGATACGCCCGACGACCAGGATGGGGGCGCTCTGAGCTGGGTTTGAACACCGTTCTCGACAGGAATAGGAACGTGTTCTACTCTCAGGGACAAACGTGAACCGCTTCCCGAACGTTCATGAACACATGCACCAGGCAGGAGCAACTGGCGAGATGACGCAAGAAGTAATTGAGCGGGTCGAGGCGCTGCTGCCCACCCTGCGCGAGCGGGCCCAGGAGACCGAGGACCTGCGCCGTCTGCCCGAGCAGACCGTCAAGGACCTGCAGGCGACCGGATTCTTCAAGCTCGTCCAGCCGCGCCAGTGGGGCGGCTACGCCGCGGATCCGGTCGTCTTCTACGACACCGTCCGCAAGATCGCGAGCGCATGCGGCTCCACCGGCTGGTGCGCCGGCATCCTCGGCATCCACAACTGGCACCTCGCGCTGTTCGATCAGCGCGCGCAGGAAGAGGTCTGGGGCGAGGACCCCGAGGTCCGCATCTCCTCCTCGTACGCCCCGATGGGCGCGGGCGTGGTGACCGAGGACGGCAGCGGCTACACCGTGAACGGTTCCTGGGCCTGGTCCTCCGGCTCCGATCACGCCGATTGGGTGTTCGTCGGCGGCCCGGTGATCAAGAACGGCAAGCCGGTCGACTTCGGCTCGTTCCTCATCCCCCGCAGCGAATACAAGATCAACGACGTCTGGCACGTGGTCGGCCTGCGCGGCACCGGTTCCAACACCGTCGTGGTCGAGAACGTCTACGTACCCAGGCACCGCTTCCTCAGCTTCAATGCCATGAGTGAGCTGAAAGCCCCTGGCCTGGAGCAGAATACAGATCCGCTGTACAAGATGCCTTGGGGCACCATTCATCCCGCGACCATCACCACGCCCATCATCGGCATGGGCTACGGCGCGTACGAAGCGCACGTCGAGCATCAGGGCAAGCGCGTGCGCGCCGCCTTCGCCGGCGAGAAGGCCAAGGACGATCCGTTCGGCAAGGTGCGCATCGCGGAGGCCGCCAGCGATATCGACGCCGCCTGGCGTCAGGTGTCGGGCAATGTGGCCGACGAGTACGCGTTACTGGTTGCGGGCAAGGATGTTCCGTTCGACCTGCGCGCCGCCGCTCGCCGCGACCAGGTGCGGGCCACCGGCCGGGTGATCGCCTCGATCGACCGGCTCTTCGAGGCCTCGGGCGCGACGGCGCTCGCCAATGGCACTCCGCTGCAGCGCTTCTGGCGTGACGCGCACGCAGGACGGGTGCACGCCTCGCAGGATCCGGAACGCGCGTACGTCATGTACGGCACGCACGCCTTCGGCCTGCCGATCACCGATACGATGGTGTAGCCCTATGACCTCGGTAGGAGAGATCACCTTCGAATCCACCTCGCGCTACGCGCAGGTGCGACCGGACCTGAAGCTGCACTATCACGAGGCAGGGGTCGGCAACGGCCCCACCATCGTGCTGCTGCACGGCGGCGGCCCGGGCGCGTCCTCCTGGTCCAATTTCGCCAAGAACATTCCGGTGCTGGCCAAGGACTTCCACGTGCTCGCCGTCGACCAGCCCGGCTTCGGGCTGTCCGACAAGCCGACCGAGCACCCGCAGTACTTCGTGCATTCGGCCACGGCGCTGAACGATCTGCTCGACACCCTCGGCATCACCGAACGCGTCCACCTGCTGGGTAATTCGCTTGGCGGCGGCGCGGCCACCCGGTTCGCGCTGGACTACCCGGAGCGGGCCGGCAAGCTGGTGCTCATGGGTCCGGGCGGGCTCAGCACCAACCTGTTCGCGCCGGACCCGACCGAGGGCGTGAAACTGCTGTCCAAGTTCAACTTCGAACCCACGAAGGAGAACCTGGAGGCGTTCCTGCGCATCATGGTCTTCGACCAGAAGCTGATCACGCCGGAACTCGTCGAGGAACGTTTCGCGCAGGCCGCGCAGCCGGAGTCCCTGGCCGCCACCCGCGCCATGGGCAAATCCTTCGCCGGACCGGATTTCGCCAAGGGCATGATCTGGCGCGACGCCTTCAAGTTGCGGCAACCTGTACTCATGATCTGGGGTCGCGAGGACCGGGTGAACCCGATCGACGGTGCGCTCGTAGCACTCAAGATGGTGCCGCGCGTGCAGCTGCATGTCTTCGGCGGCTGCGGGCACTGGGCGCAGCTGGAGAAGTTCGACGAATTCAACCGCCTGGCAACGGACTTCCTGCTCGGCGTCAAGGAGAAGTGACAATGGGTATCAAGGCGCTCGGGTACATGCGCATCGAGGCCACCGATATGGCGGCCTGGCGCGAGTACGGGCTCAAGGTGCTCGGCATGATGGAGGGCAGCGGGGCCAACCCGGATGCGCTCTACCTGCGCATGGACGATTTCGCGGCGCGCCTGGTGATCGTGCCCGGGGAAAAGGACCGGCTGCTGGTCTCCGGCTGGGAGGTCACCGACGCGCCCGCGCTGCAGCGGCTGCGGGAAACCCTGGCCAAGAACGGCATTGCCTACGCCGAGGGCACCAAGGAAGAGCTCGACGAGCGACGCGTCGAGGGCCTGATCCGTTTCCAGGATCCGTCCGACAACACCCTGGAAGCCTTCTACGGCGCGCAGTACCTCGGCCGCCGGTTCGTCAGCCCCTACGGCCACAAGTTCGTGACCGCCGAGCAGGGCCTGGGCCATGTGGTGCTCACCTGCTCCGATGATGCTGCGGCGCAGGCGTTCTACCAGGATGTGCTGGGCTTCCGGCTGCGCGACTCCATGCGGCTGCCCCCGCAGCTGGTGGGCCGCCCGGCCGACGGCGATCCGGCCTGGCTGCGGTTCTACGGCTGCAACCCGCGACATCACGCGCTGGCGTTCCTGCCGCTGCCCAACCCGACCGGCATCGTGCACCTCATGGTCGAGGTGGAGAACTCCGACGATGTCGGGCTCTGCCTGGACCGCGCCATTCGCAAGAAGGTGAAGATGTCGGCCACGCTGGGCCGGCACATCAACGACAAGATGCTGTCGTTCTACATGAAGACGCCGGGCGGATTCGATATCGAATTCGGCTGCGAGGGTTTGGAAGTCGACGATCACTCGTGGATCGCGCGGGAATCCACCGCGGTCTCGCTGTGGGGTCACGACTTCACGGTCGGATTCAAGTAGGCGGCCATGACAACGACGGATCCCGTGATCGACCCCCGCGCCTTCCGGAATGTGCTGGGCTCGTTCTGCACCGGCATCACCGTCATCACGACGCTCGACGGTGAGGGCAACCCGATCGGCTTCGCCTGCCAATCGTTCGCCGCCCTCTCCCTCGATCCGCCGCTGATCCTGTTCTGCCCCACCAAGGAATCCCGGTCCTGGGCGGCGATCGAGCAGAACGGGAAGTTCTGCGTCAATATGCTCGCCGAGGAACAGCAGCCGGTGTGCGCGCGGTTCGGCTCCCGGGAACCGGACAAGTTCGCCGGAGTCGGCTGGCGCACAGGCGAACTGGACGTACCGATCCTCGACGACGCCCTGGCCACGATCCAGTGCACTGTGGACAGGGTCGTCGACGGCGGCGATCACTACATCGTGATCGGCCGAGTACAGGCCCTGTCGGAGTCCAAGGACTCCGGCAGGCCCCTGCTCTTCTACCGCGGGCAGTACACCGCCATCGAACCGGAGAAGTCGACGCCCGCCCCGTGGCGCGCCGACCTCGAGCATTTCCTCACGACCACCACCCTGGATACCTGGCTGTAAGCGAAACGCTAGCAATCGAAAAGGGCCCGAGCGGATAATTTGATCCGCTCGGGCCCTTTGGTTAGGGTCGGTGCGTTCCGCCGCCACCGTGGCGCCGGAAATGCGTTCTCTTCCACGGGGGTTGGCCATTATGGCATTCCGCAAATCTACCATTCAGAAGCAAATCGCCGAGAAAATGACCGAATTCGCGCCGCCCGGCGAGCAGATGCAGGTCGCGTTCCAGGCCATCACCGGACCGAGCCCGTGGGTGGACGACCTGCCCTACGTGCGTTTCGTCATGATCTTCCTGCGCAAGTACTACTTCGTCGTGCTGACCCAGACGTCGGTGGTGATCGTGGAATGCAGCAAGTGGACCGGACGTCCCACGAATTTCATCTCCGCCGAACACTTCTCGACCGCTCAGTTCGCCGATATGCAGATCAATTCGATCTGGTCGAAGGTCTACTACCGGCTGCCGAATACCGCTGAGCCGGAACGCCTCAATGTGCACCGCCGCTGGCGCACCGAGCTCGACGCGCTGGTGTCGCGGCTGCCGCAGCGCCCCTACTCCGCCGCCTGAGTTCAGGCCGCAGCGCGGGCCTGGCGCCGGTATTGCCCTGGCGCCAGGCCGTATTCGCGTTTGAAGGCCTTGCTGAAGGCGAATTCGGAGCTGTAGCCCGTGCGGGTGGCGACGGTGCCGACCGGGAGATCCTCCTCGCGCAGCAGCCGGGCCGCGGTGGTCAGCCGCCAGCGCGTCAGATAAGCCAGCGGGGGCTCACCGACCATGCTCGTGAACTTGCGGGCGAAAGCGGCGCGGGACAAGCCGGACCGGTCCGCCAGGGACTGTACGGTCCAGCCCGCGGACGGATCCTCGTGCATGGCCTCGAGAGCCGGTGCGACGGCCGGATCCCGTAGCGCCGCAGCCCATCCCGCCGCCTCCGATCGCGGCTGCTCCTCCACCCAGGCGCGCAGGATGTAGAGCAGCAGTGAGTCGATGAGCGCGGGCACGATGCCGTACGAGCCGATGCGCGGGCTGTCGAGTTCCGCGCTCAGCAGCTGGATCGCGGCGGCCAGTTCCGGGTGCCGGCCGTGCCGGGCGGGTAGATGGATCACCTCGGGCAGCTGCCGCAGCAACGGGTGTGGCCGCTGCCCGTCGAGGTGGTAATTACCGCAGAGCAAACTGGTGGCGGGACCGTCACCGCCGATCTGCAGCGCGCCCACCGGCGGACGCGCGGTGTACTGCTCCGGACTTGGAATCTGCGGCGGAGTGTCCGGATGATCGACCAGGATGTGGCCGGAACCGTCCCGCACGAAGATGACGTCGCCGGGGCCGAGCGCGATCGGCTCGGTGGCATTCTCCGTCGGGTAGATCCAGCAGGTGCCGTGCAGCACCACATGGAATCCGGCGCCCGCGGTGGCCGGCAGCCGCAGCCCCCAGGGCGCCCGCCCGTCGGTGCGCACCGAATTGGGCGCACCGGTCCGCATCGAGGCCAGCGCCTCACTGAGGACGTCCATCCCGGTCTCCTTTCCGGTGCGGCCGATCAGTCGACGGTCAGCACGACCTTGCCGACGGTATCGCCCGCGGCGACCAGCTCGTGCGCCTTGCCCGCCTCCTCCAGCGGCAGCGTGGCGGCAATGACCGGACGCAGCTTACCGGCGTCGACCAGCTCCGCGATGGCCTCCAGGCCCGCGTAGTCCGGTTCCACCGAGACCCCGGCGAAGCGCCGGCCCGACGCCTTCACGGTGGCCTCCAACTCCGGGTTCACGTGCTCGAGGATGGTCACCAGCGTCGCACCCGGCTTCAGCACCGACAGCGACCGCGCGCCATCCGCGACGGAGTCGAAGACGATATCGACGTCCTTGACGACCTGGGTGAAATCCGTTGTGCGGTAATCGATCACCTCATCGGCGCCGAGCGACTTCACGAAATCGTGCTTCCCCGCACTGGCCAGCGCGATCACATACGCACCCCGCGCCTTGGCGATCTGCACGGCCAGGTGGCCGACCCCGCCGGCGGCCCGGTGGATCAGCACCCGATCGCCTTCCTGCACCCCGGCCTTGTCCACGAGTCCCTGCCAGGCGGTCAGCGCGGCCAGCGGCAGTGCGGCGGCCTCGACATGGTTGATCGACTTGGGCTTTCGCGCCAGCTGCCGCGACGGTGCGGCAATGTACTCGGCGTAGGCGTTGGCGGCCCGCGGGAAGAACGGCATGCCGTAGACCTCTTCACCGATCTCGTACCGGGCACCGGGCCCGGTCGCCTCGACCACACCCGAGATATCCCAGCCGACGCCGAAGGGCGGCTGTCCCAGCAGCGGGAACGCACCCGAGCGCACGGCCACGTCCACCGGGTTGATCGCGCTGGCATGCACCCGCACCAGCACCTCGCCCGACAGCAGGGCCGGCTTCTCGACCTCGACCACTTCCAGTACCTCGGGGCCGCCGAAGGTCTTCTGGATCACCGCACGCATTGTCTTCTCCTCTGCCGCTTCGTCCGCCGGTCGTTCCGGCGAACCGAACGAGGACAACGTTAGGCAGCAGCGACAAGACTCTGAATGGCTGAAAATCTCCCGTTTTTATCCGCGCGTATCGCCGGCGAGACGCGCGGCCAATTGCGCATTGGTCGGCTCGACCAGCACCGCACCGTCCGGAAACACCACGACGGGGATGTTCTTACGCCCGCCGGCCAGCTCGATCGCCCGATCCCGGGCGACCTCGTCATGCTCGACATCCACCTCGGTGAACGCCACCCCGTTCTCCCGGAACCAGACCTTCGCGCGCCGGCAGTCGCCACACCAGTCCGCCCCGTACATCACGATCTCGTCCATGCACCCGACCCTAGGCCAACCCCACAGAGCTGGGTCACCGCTACCTCAGAGTTCGGTTACGGTCCGTCTCTAGGCTTCGGAGATGTCCTTCCTCCACCGCATCACCCTCGAGCCGGGCGTCTGCCACGGCCAACCCATCATCCAGGGCACCCGCTACCCTGTCGCCCTCCTCGTGGACCTGCTCCGCGCCGGAGTCACCGCCGACGAGGTCCTCACCGACTGCCCCGGCCTGACCCGCGAGGATCTGGTCGCGGCCATGATGTACGCGACGCTGCTCACCACGCCGGAAAAGAACCGGGCCGCAACCGGATTCGATTGCGGCCCGGCGGATCACCCCACGAGCGTCGGTTCTCCCTCCGAGCTCAGGCGGTGACGCCCGCCTTTTCGCGCTGGAGTTCCAGGGCGATATCGATCAACTGGTCTTCCTGGCCGCCGACCAGCTTGCGCTTGCCCGCGCGGACCAGCATTTCGGCGGCGGAGACGCCGTAGCGTTCGGCCTGACGTTCGGCGTGACGGAGGAAGGAGGAGTAGACGCCGGCGTAGCCCATCATGAGGGCCTGGCGGTCGAGGAGGCATTCGCTCGGCATGGCCGGGCGCACAACATCTTCCGCGGCATCCGTCACAGCGAAGAAGTCGACGCCGGTCTTGATGCCGAGCTTGTCGCAGACGCCGATGAAGGCCTCGACGGGGAGATTGCCCGCACCCGCGCCGAAACGCCGTGCGCTGCCGTCGATCTGGGTGGCGCCGGCGCGCACCGCGTACACGGAGTTGGCGACGGCCAGGCCCAGGTTCTCGTGGCCGTGGAAACCGACCTGGGCGTCATTGCCGAGTTCGGCGACCAGCGCGGCGACGCGGTCCGTAACCTGGTCCAGCACCAGGGCGCCCGCCGAGTCGACGACGTAGACGCACTCGCAACCCGCGTCGGCCATGATGCGGGCCTGCTTGGCGAGGTTCTCCGGGGTGGTGCTGTGCGCCATCATGAGGAACCCGACGGTTTCCAGGCCGAGTTCGCGGGCCAGGCCGAAGTGCTGGATGGAGACGTCGGCCTCGGTGCAGTGGGTGGCGATGCGGCAGATGCTCGCCCCATTGTCCTGCGAGATCTTGATGTCTTCCTTGACGCCCACGCCGGGCAGCATGAGGAAGGCGATCTTGGCCTGCCTGGCGGTCTCCGCGGCGGCCTTGATCAGTTCCTGCTCAGGGGTTTTGGAGAAACCGTAGTTGAACGAGGAACCGCCCAGGCCGTCACCGTGGGTGACCTCCAGGACCGGGACACCGGCGGCGTCGAGGGCGCCGACGATATCGCGCACCTCCTGGACCGTGAACTGGTGGCGCTTGTGGTGCGAACCGTCACGCAGCGAGGTATCGGTGACCCGCACATCGAGTTCGCCCGAGAAGGGCTTCAGGACATTGCTCATTGATGAAACTCCTTACACCCGAGCGGAAATGATCTGGTCGGCCAGCACGTCACCCACGCGGGTGGCGGCGGCCGTCATGATGTCGAGGTTGCCCGCGTACGGCGGCAGGAAGTCGCCCGCGCCCTCGACCTCCACGAAGATCGAAACCTTCGCCATGCCACCGGAAACCAGCGACGGCTCGTCGAACTGCGGCTCGTTGAGCAGCCGGTAGCCGGGCACGTATTCCTGGATGGACTTCTCCATCTCATGGATGGAGGCGGCGATGGCATCGCGGTCCGCGTCCTCGGGAATGGCGCAGAAGATGGTGTCGCGCATGATCATCGGCGGCTCGGCCGGATTCAGGATGATGATGGCCTTGCCACGCTGGGCGCCGCCGATGGTTTCGACGCCCTTGGAGGTGGTCTTGGTGAATTCATCGATATTGGCGCGGGTTCCGGGCCCGGCCGATACCGAGGAGACCGAGGCGACGATCTCCGCGTACGCCACGGGAACGACCCGCGACACGGCGGCCACCATCGGAATGGTCGCCTGACCGCCACAGGTGATCATGTTGACGTTCGGGGCATCCCGCAGCGAATCGAGGTTCACCGGCGGAATCACGGCCGGGCCGACGGCGGCCGGGGTGAGGTCGACGGCCCGGATGCCCGCGGCCTCGTACTTCGGCGCGTATGCGCGGTGCACGTACGCCGACGTGGCCTCGAACAGCAGGTCCGGCTTCTCCGGCAGAGCCAGCAGCCAATCCGCGCCCTCCGCCGAGGTTTCCAGGCCCAGGCCGCGAGCGCGCTTTAGGCCCTCGGAGTCCGGGTCGATGCCGATCATCCAGCGCGGCTCGATCTTCTCCGAGCGCAGCAGCTTGTACAGCAGGTCGGTGCTGATATTGCCGGAGCCGACGATCGCGGCGGTGACTTTGCTTGCCGTCACGGCATTCTCCTACTCGAAAGTCTCTGTGCTCTCTGGGACGCCATGCGGCGGCTCAGCTGAAACGCAAACGGACGGAACCGAGTCCGGCGAACTCGGCGGTGAAGTCGTCGCCAGGGCGGGCGTCGATGGCGCGGGTGCAGGAACCCGGAAGGACGATGTCGCCCTTCTTCAGGCGCACCCCGAACGAGGCGACCTTGCGGGCCAGCCACGCCACGGCGATGGTGGGGTCACCCAGCACGGCGTCGGAGCGGCCCTCGGCCACCAGCTCGCCATTGCGGGTCAGCGTCGCGTCGATCTTCTTGATATCGAGCTCACCCGGCGCGACCCGCTCCGGTCCGAGCACCCAGCCCGCCGACGACGCATTGTCGGCGATGGTGTCGCACAGGGCGATCTTCCAGTTCTTGATACGGGTGTCGATGAGCTCGAGCGACGGCGCGTAGGCGACGGTGGCGGCGAGCACGTCCTCCTCGGTGCAGTCCTCGCCCGGCAGATCCGCGCCGAGGATGAAGGCGACCTCGACCTCCACCCGCGGGTACAGGTACTTGGCCGACTCCACCGGAACGTCTTCGAAGACTTCCATTTCCGCGAGCAGATGCCCGTAGTCGGGTTCGTCGACGCCCATCATCTGCTGCATGGCCTTGGAGGAGAGTCCGACCTTGTGGCCGATGACGCGGGCTCCGTTCGCGATCCGCCCGCGAATATTGCGGAGCTGGATCTCGTAGGCATCGACCACGTCGATGTCCGGATACCGCGCGACCAGCGGGTCGATCGCGACGCGATCCCGCTCGGCGACAGCGAGCTCTTCTGCCAGTTCACTCCGTAGCGCGTCGGTCAGCACGCTTTGTCCTTCCAGTTGGATGGGCCGGCCGGTGGCCATACGGTTACGAGACTAGAAACTGAAACGAGTTTTTGTGAAGAACATCGCTTCAGGCGTCCCATCTGCCAGACCAAGATAGACCAAACCAGGATTGATTCTATAACGTGTTCTACATGACTGATCGGGATTATGACGTCGTGGTGGTCGGCAGCGGTGCCGCCGGCATGACCGCCGCCCTCACCGCAGCACACCATGGTCTGCGCACGGTGCTCATCGAGAAGGCCGAGCACTACGGCGGCTCGACCGCGCGTTCCGGCGGTGGCGTCTGGATTCCCGGCAACAAGGTGCTGAAGGCCGCGGGCCGCGGCGACGACCTCGACGAGGCCCGGACGTACCTGTACAGCATCATCGGCGACGTGGTGCCGAAGGAGAAGATCGACACCTACCTGGCCCGCGGCGCCGAGGCCTTCGACTTCGTGCTCGACCACTCGCCGCTGAAGATGACCTGGGTCCCCGGCTACTCCGACTACTACCCGGAGGCACCGGGCGGCAAGGCGGACGGCCGCTCCTGCGAGCCCAAGCCGTTCGACACCAAGATCCTCGGCGCGGAGCGCTTCAAGCTGGAGCCGCCCTACAGCAAGGCGCCGCTGAACGTCGTCGTCACCCAGGCGGACTTCAAGAAGCTCAACCTGATTCGCCGCCACCCCTCCGGCATCGCCCGCGTCATGCGGGTCGGCGCGCGCTGGGCGTGGGGCAAGGCCACCGGCAAGGCGCTGGTCGGCATGGGCCAGGCCATCATCGCGGGCATGCGCAAGGGCCTGCTGGACGCGAATGTGCCGGTGCTGCTGGACACTCCGCTGAAGTCCCTGGTCATCGAGAACGGTGTGGTCACCGGCGTCGAGGCCGAGCAGCACGGCGAAACCGTCCGGTTCAACGCGAAATTCGGCGTCATCCTGGCCAGCGGCGGCTTCGAGCACAACGACGACATGCGGCACAAGTACCAGCGTGAACCCATCACCACCGAATGGACCACCGGCGCCAAAGCCAATGAGGGCGACGGCATCCGCGCGGGCATGGAAGCCGGCGGCGCCATCGATTTCATGGAGGACGCCTGGTGGGGTCCGACCACGTTCAAGGGCACGGGCAAGCCGTGGTTCGCGCTGGCCGAACGCAATCTGCCCGGCAGCATCATGGTGAACAACGACGGCAAGCGATTCGGAAATGAGTCCGCTCCTTACGTCGAGGCCGTGCACACCATGTACGGCGGCGAATATGGACAGGGTGAGGGTCCGGGCGAGAACGTGCCGTGCTGGCTGGTGTTCGACAATCGCTACCGGAGTCGCTACATCTTCGCCGGTTTGCAGCCTGGCCAGCGGATTCCGTCCCGCTGGATGGAAAACGACCTGATCGTCATCGCCCCGACGCTGTCCGAGCTGGCCGGGAGGATCGGTGTGCCCGCCGAGACCCTGGCCGATACCGTGCAGCGCTTCAACGGCTTCGCCGAGACCGGCAAGGACGAGGACTACCACCGCGGCGACAGCGCCTACGACCGCTACTACGGCGACCCCACCATCAAGCCGAACCCGTGCCTGAACAAGCTCGAGGTCGGCCCGTTCTACGCGGTGAAGATGGTCCCCGGCGACCTCGGCACCAAGGGCGGTCTGGTCACCGACAACGATGCCCGCGTGCTGCGCGAGGACGGCTCGATCATCGAGGGCCTCTACGCCGCCGGCAATACCTCCACCCCGGTGATGGGCCACACCTACGCGGGCCCCGGCGCTACCATCGGCCCGGCCATCACCTTCGGCTACCTGGCCGCCCTCGACGCCGCCGCGAAGGCGAAGTCCGGCAGCTAGGCCACCCAGTCGTCCCGAACCGTCCCAACCCGGTTCGGGACCGGGTCCGGGCGCGGTACCGGGTCACATCGAACCCGCGCCCGACCCGTCCGCCGCGCCGCCGGACCGCTCTATCCCGGCGGCGCGGCGGCCCGCACAACTGAACACCGCCCGCGTCCGGCGCGCCCTCTCACACTCGGCGCGCCGGAAGCGGAAACTCCGTCCCGGCGAGCGGGCGCGGTCCTTGCCCGCGGCCGGGTGGCCGTCGCATCATCGGACCGAGTGGGCCTCGCCGCGAGAGGGTGCGCGCCCACCGAATACGAGGAGAACTTCATGCCTATCGATCCGAATATCGCGCTCGGCGCGCAGTTGCCGACGGTGGTGTTCAGCTGGTCGCCGACCGAGCCGCAGCTGTACCACCTGGCGCTGGGCGCGGGGGCGCGCTGGACCGATCCGGCTGAGCTGCGCTACCTGGATGACCGTGCGCCGCAGGTATTGCCGACGTTCGCGACGGTGGCGCCGTTCTTCCACGAGACCGAGCCGCCGCAGGTGAAGTTCCCGGGCATCGATATCGATCTCGCGAAGGTGGTGCACGGCAGCCAGGAGATCGTGGTGCACCGGCCGATTCCGGCGTCGGGGAAGGCGACCTTCGAGCGGCGCATCACCGAGATCTGGGACAAGGGCTCGGCGGCCGTCATCTGGCAGGAGCACACCGCCACCAGCGATGACGGCGAACTGCTGTGGACCGCACGGTCTTCCATCTTCGCCAAGGGCGAGGGCGGGTTCGGCGGCGAGCGCGGTCCGTCGGCCAAGACCGAATTGCCGGATCGCGCACCGGATTTCGAGGTGCTGATGCCGACCCTGCCGCAGCAGGCCCTGCTGTACCGCATGTGCGGTGACCGCAATCCACTGCATTCGGATCCGGAATTCGCCCGGAATGCCGGATTCCCCAACCCGATCCTGCACGGCCTGTGCACCTACGGCCTGGTGTGCAAGGCGGCCACGGACGCCGTGCTGAATTCGGACGCGACCCGGGTCACCGGTTTCCGCGCCCGCTTCGCCGGCGTGCTCTACCCGGGCGAGACCATCCGCAGCCGAATCTGGCAGTCGGCGGGCGAATTGACCATTGCGGCGACGGTGGTCGAGCGCGATGACGCCCCTATCCTCGGCGATGTGGTGCTCAGTTACACCGGCTAAACAAGACAAACTTGCCGAATCGGGCGGGCCGCGATCGGATTTCGGTCGCGGCCCTTCGGTATTCGGTCAGCTTGCGGGGCGTGCTCGCGGACGCCGCACCGACCCGGGCAAACACCCGGAAGCCCGCCGCACGAATGCGCAATCCCTGGTGCGTCCGCCTACACCCGAATGGAAACCCGCCCGCGATTCTCCCGGGCGAAAAGTCCCGGACTCTGCCCCTTCCAGGACCGGAAGGCGGAGGTGAAGGCCGAGACGCTCGCGTATCCCAGGCGGATCGCGGCCTGTTCCACCGTCATTCCGGCCACCAGCAACTCTTCGGCCAGCAGACCGACGGTCTCGGTGGAGAGCTCCCGGAAAGTCGTGCCCTCATCGGCGAGCCGGCGGCGCAGCGTGCGCACGCTGATGTCCAGTTCGGCCGCGATGCGGGACTGATCGGCCACGCCGCCGCGGGAGATCAGCAACTGCCGCACCTGACCGCTGATGCCCCGGCGGCGCTTGCGGCGCTGCATGAGGTCGGCGCACTGCTGCTCGTAGAAGCGGGCGGTGGCCGCATTCGCTTGCGGCAGTGGCAAATTCTGCATACCGGACGGTCCGGTCACCACCGAGCGCTGCGCATTGAAGACCACCTCGTCCACACCCAGCATGGCGCCGAACATCTCGTAGACCGGATGCGGTGGGAAGGCCACCGCCACCCGGGTGATCGGCGGCCGCATGGGCATCACGTCCTGCTGAATCGTCCAGATGGCGGCCACATCTCGCTCCACCGCGAAGCGCCGCACCTCCGGCGGCACGCCGCTGTCGTCGCGGACGATCGACACCTCCTCGCCATTGATGACGAGGTGATGGCGGGCCACGGTGAAGGACAGATCGGCGTAGCGCAGGGCCAGATCGACCGCGTCACGCACGGTCGGGCAGCTCATGAGGGCGAAGCCCAGTACGCCGAGACTCGGTGGATGACAGAGCAATCCGGCCATCAATCCCATACCGGGCTCGTCGCCGACACCGGCCACCACATTGCGCATGAGGGCCAGTTCCTGTCCGAGCGTGATCTCCGCGGTCGAGTCCACCAGGTCCTGCTCGCGAATCCCGGTGTCCCGCAATAACCGGGACACGGCCAGTCCGCGGGCCGTCGAGAACTCGACCAGCAGTGCCGCACTGGTGATGGAGCGCAGTTGACCCTGACCGTCCGTCACCTGCGAATGGTCGCAAACTTTCAGCGTGTCCGTATCCGGAACCGGTCGGTAAGTTGCTGAAAGAGGCCGAAATTCGGTTGTTTCTGACCCAGCAGACACTGGCAGAAGTAACGTCCCAGGACATACGGTGAATATCTAGCTAACCAACTGAATATCTTGGGTCTCTACTACCGATTGATACGGAGAAGGTGAACCAATGGCCGCCTGGCAGGTGTTCACGGCCACTCTCGCAACCCTCACGATCATGGCGATCGCCATAGTGAGTCTGCATCACCCCCATCAAGATCCAGACAGGTTGTCCGTAGACCGGATACGGGAACGAATCAGCAATGAGCGCACCGCGTTACCCGTGAAGGCCGGGACCGATACCGCGAAGACCCTGTCAGCCACCTCGGCATGGTCGCATCTCGCTCCCGACCACCCGCTCGACGTCTCGGAAGCCCACCGCGCCATGCAGCAGCACCGCCGCTGCCCGGTGGCCGAATGTGCGCGCAAGGCGGCCGCCTTCCGGGCGCTCGTCGAGGCGGGCCGCATCAAGCCGACCCGCATGCCCCCGGCCATGCAATAGTCGAACCCCCCGCTCACAACCCACCGAGAAATGTGGGCGGGACAGCGGCAACCAGCCAGACCCCGTTGGTGCTGACCCGGAACTCGTGCCCAGCGCGCTGCATACCAGCCGCATCCACGGTCAGCACCACGGGCTTGCCGCGCCGCGCACCCACCTTGACGGCGGTCTCCACAGCCGCCGAGAGGTGGACCGCGTGGCGGCGCATCGGTTTCAGTCCCTCCACGCGAATCGCGGTCAGCGCCGCGGCAACGGTGCCGTGGTACAGGACATCGGGCGGAGTGGCCACCTCATAGGCGAGGTCCACGTCCACGCTGTGCCCTTGACTCGCGCGGATGCGAGTGCCACCCGCATCGAACTCGAAGCGCCGCTTGTCATTTCCGGCGACCACCTCGTCGAGTTCGGCACGCGTGAGCGCGCGGCCCTGCCGGGCGAAACCCGCCAGCAGGTCCGCGACCGCCACCCAGCCGGCCGGATCCAGCCGGAGGCCTATCTCCTCCGGCGCATGCCGCAGATGCCTCGACAGCCGTTTCGACGTCTTGATCAGTTGTGCGTTGTTCATCCGTCCACTAGGCCACGGACGATCAAGCCGTACAACAGGATTACCGCGATCGGCGCGGCGATCGGGATCCACGCCACACCTGTCGGGAGCAGGGTCGCGGCCCCTGCGGCGACGGTGAAGACGAGGGCTCCCGCGACCGATGGGATCGTCGTCGGCACCACGCCGATGGGCGCCCGCACGGTGGCCGTATTCAGCAGATACGTGGTCGCCACCAGTCCGATCGCGCCCGCCACCAGGGCGCCGGGCCCGTCGAGAGCCAATACGCCCACGGCGACCAGCACCGCCGCCACCGCGCTCACCCGCCAGCGCCAGCCGGCCACCACCAGCACCAGGGCGGGCGCCACCGCCCACGGCTGCACCAGCCCCACCGCGAGGGTCAGCAGGAGTCCGGACAGCACCGCGAGGAATCTGGTCATCGGCGCACCCGCACGGTCCGCCGATGGTCGGGCAGCAGGCGCATGACCTGATCCAGCCGGGTGTCCTCCGGCCACGGGACGATGTCCACGCCGACGGTGCCCATATCGCGGTACATCGCCGTGCGCTCCAGCTGCCACATGCGCGCCAGCGTCGAATCCAGGCCCTGATGGAACGGCGGCCCGCGCAGCACGTCCACCACCACGACCACATGCCCGCGCTTGCGCAGGTCGATGAGCGACAGCGCGAACTGGGTGTCGAGCAGTGTGGAGAACGCCACCACCACCGCGCCGATGGGCACCGCCGCGTGCGGCGCCAGGGTGCCCTCGGTCAGGATGTGCTCGTCGCCGACATCGAGCACGGTATCGACGATGCGATAGAACTGCCGGCGGCCGATATCCGGCCGCAGCCAGCGCGGCGAACGCCCCAGAGCGACAACGGCGGTGCGGTCACCGGCCTGCAGCGCCGACTGCGCCACCTGCGCCGCCCCGCGCACCGACAGTTCGAGCGAATCCGAGGCCGGTCCGGGCGCCTGCAGCGAAGTATCCACCAGCACAACGACATCCGCCGCCCGGTTGGTGAACCGCTCGGTCACGAACAGCTGCCCGCGCCGCGCGCTCACCGGCCAGTTCACCGTGCGCAGCTGGTCACCCGGCGTATAGGGCCGGATGTCCGCGTATTCCACGCCCGGCCCGTGCCGCCGGGTCAGGTGTGTGCCCATGCGTTCGGGAAGTTCGGTGCGCGGCAACCGCATCCGCTGCGGATCGGTGATCGGGTACACGTACACCTCACCCGCGGGCAGCTGCACCGACGCCACCGCCAGCCCGGCCGGGCTCAGCGCCGTCACCCGCATGGGCACCGGGTACCGGCCCCAGCGCGGCGCGGACAGCGCCAGCCGCAGACCGGCGGGCGCGGTCCCGGAGTCGACGGTCTCCTCCACGCGGGATTCCATGCCCGCCACCGATTCCGAATGCAAGCGCAGCAGCGCATGCCCGGTCTCCACGAAGGCGGCCACGGTGAGCACCACCTCCTCGGTCTCGAAGCAGCGCAGTACGCCCGCGCCGTCCACTTGAATCTTGGTGCGCGACAACTGGAGCGGCGCCGTGGCGAGCACGCCCAGCATGGGCGCGGCGAACACCACCAGCTGCCACCGGCCCAGCACGATCGCCAGTACCAGCGCGGGCACCGACGCCACCGCCAGCATGAAGACCAGAGGTGCCGGCCGCCACCGCAATTCGGTCTCGGAGGTGGCGCTGGTATCGCGATGCTTCATACGCGCCTCACGCCGAGGTGGCGCGCGGGACGGGCAGGCGGCGCAGCAGTTCGGCGATCACGTCCTCGCCGCGGATGCGGCGGACCCACATCTCCGGGCGCAGGGTGATGCGGTGGGCCATGGCCGGAACCGCCAGGGCCTTCACATCTTCCGGGACCACGAAGTCGCGATTGTTGAGCAGCGCCCGGGCCCGGGCCATCTGGACCAGATCGAGTTCCGCGCGGGGACTGGCGCCGACCTCCACCTGGGGATGGCCGCGGGTGGCGGCGGCCAGCGAGACGACATAGCCCACCACATCCGGATGCACGGTCACGTATTCGACGGCCTGCCGCATCTCCAGCAGGCCGGTGGCATCCACCACCTGACCGATCTGGGCCGGTTGCGAACCGCGTTCCAGCCGCCGGCGGATCATGCTCATCTCATCGGACTCGGAGAGGTAGCCGAGCCGCAACTGCATGGCGAAACGATCCAGCTGGGCCTCGGGCAGCGGGTAGGTGCCCTCGTACTCGATGGGGTTGTCGGTGGCCATGACGATGAAAGGATCCGGCAGCGGGAAGGTTTCGCCGTCGATGGACACCTGGCCCTCGGCCATCGCCTCCAGCAGCGCGGCCTGCGTCTTGGGCGGGGTGCGGTTGACCTCGTCGGCCAGCAGCATGTTCGTGAACACCGGGCCGCGGCGGAAACTGAAACGGCCGGAATGCATGTCGTAGATGGTGGAGCCGATCAGGTCCGCGGGCAGCAGATCCGGCGTGAACTGCACCCGGGTGAAGTTCAGCCCCAGCGCCGCCGCGAACGACCGGGCGATGAGGGTCTTGCCCAGCCCGGGCAGATCCTCGATGAGGATGTGCCCGCCGGCCAGCACCGCGATCATGATCAGCTGCAGTTCTTCCCGCTTGCCGACCACGACCCGGGACATTTCGCGCAGTATGGCGTCGGTGCGCTTGATGGTCAGATCCATCGGTGATGTCATCGCATGTCTCGCATCTCGTCTCACATGGTCTGTAGGCGGCGCAGGATCTCGTCCAGGGCGGCGCGGCCGGGGGCCTTGCTCTCCTGGTCCCGTAGCGCCGAATTCGCCGGATCCACCCAGCGCCACAGTTCGGGGCCGAATTGCAGCTGACCGGCGGTCTCCAGCGCCCGCCGGTTCTTGGCCATGCGATGCCCGCTGGTCAGCTCGAATTCCTTGGCGAGCAGGGGGCGCAGATGGCGGTCCCATTCGGCGCGCGAACCCTCGGAACGGTCCGCCAGCATGCCGGCGCGCGCCTCCCAGCGGCGCAGCATTTCCGCCGGGCCGTTGTCGATCTCGTGATCGGCCGGGCCCTGCGGGGCGATCCGGCGCGAACGCTGCACCATCGACCAGACCAGCAGGCCCAGCCCGCCCGCCACCGGCAGGCCCGCCACCGGTAGCAGGGTGTCGCGCTGATTGCCGAAGGCGAGGAATTCGAAGAGCGCGGCCAGCACCACCGCACCGACCACGATCGCGATCCGATTCATCGGCGGACTCTCCGTTCCGGCCGAAGCGTCACTGTGACAACGGTTTTCATACCGGCTGCCCCTGCAGATCGGCCAATACGATACGCAGCAACTGCTCGGCCCGCATACGCTGCCACTCCAGCATGGAGTGCGGGCTGAAGCGGGCTTCCTCGAACAGCGCCACCAGTTCCCGCGCCGACGCATCGTGCAGGAAGCCGCGATCGAAGGCGCGAGCCAGCACCTCGGACGGGGTGTCCGAGGCCAGCGGCGCCACCTCCCGCGCCTGTCCCAGACCACGTTCCATGGCCACGTAACAGGCGATGATGGCGGTGCGCGGATCCTGGCCGGGCGCGGTCATGGCCGCCAGGCCCATCTCCGCGACCTTCGCCAGCGACACCATCTCGGTCTCCGCGGCGGGGGTGAACACTCCCGGTTGCGGCGCCGGGCGCCGGGTGGTGCCGACCGCGACCACCACCAGACCGGACAGCGCCACCAGCACCAGCACGCCCGCCCCGATGCCCACGATCAGCAGCGCGGTACCGCCCAGCGCGGGCTGCTGATTCGTATCCGGCGGCGGCGGAACGGTTGCCATCGGATTCGTGGTGCCGGTCGCGGGGGCCTGCGTGGTCTCGGTCTGCGTGTGCTTGCCGGGTCCGGCCACGTACACCGACACGATCGAGGCCGCCAATAGTCCCACCGCGGCAATGCCGATGAGCACCAGCAGCCCGAGGCCGCCCAGCCGCCAGGAGCGGCGATCGGGTTTGCGATCGGGTTCGGGCATGGACAGCGGCAGCCGATGCTGACTGTTGATCACCCCGGCGGCCAGGATCACGATCGACACCAGGAACAGCACCGGCATGAGCGCGAGACTCACCGCGGAAGGCGTATGGGGGGCTTTCGGACCGCCGGTGCCGGGGATGTACCCACGCAGGGCGACAACGGCCAGCACCAGCAGGGCGATCAGCCCGACCACGCGCGATGCCACCGTCCCGACCCCAGTCACCGAGCACCCCCAACCAGAGTTCCGCCTAAATCAGGCACATAGTTACATGCCAAGCGGTTTCTCAGGTCGAAAACGACGAACACGGCTCACATACACTTCGAACATATATCGGCACTGGTCATGAGGGAAACCAAAGCTACCCGGATTCACCTGTGACCACCGACAATTCGCCGATCGGACGTCCGATGATCCGGCGCCGATTCATGACGGAACAGACGGCATGCGGCTACCGACAGGAACGGTCCGTACGGAGTCTCCGTACGGACCGTTCGTGCCACGCAGGACCGGAATCGATCAAGCAGTACGGCGCACCCTGGCGCGCAGCCGCGTCAACGCCGAAGTGGTCCAGGGCTCCTGCGCCGGTTGAGTGATCGGCACGACCTTATCGATGCGCACCGGAGTGGAATCGATGCGCGCCGGGGCCGGACGCGGTTCCACCAGGCGGCCGAGCGAACGGAAATCCCAGCCCGCCGCCAGCCACGGCGCCGGATCCAGGGTATTGCGGGCATCGATGATGGTGCGCCCGCGCGCCACCGACCGCAGGAAAGCCGGGTCCAGCTCGCGGAATTCACTCCACTCGGTCAGATGCAGCACCACATCGGCCCCGTGCAACGCCGCCGCCGCATTGGGCGCATAGACCAGCTGCGGGGCCACCGCCCGCGCGGGAACCGTTGCGGCCGGGTCGAATACGGTGACCTCCGCGCCCGCGGCATGCAGCCGGGCCGCGACATCCAGCGCCGGCGAATCACGGACATCGTCGGACAGCGGCTTGAACGCCGCGCCCAGCACCCCGACCCGGCCCAGCACGCCCACCGCGCGACCCCAGCGGGAAGCACTGCCGCGCAGGATGTCCAGGGTGTCGGTGACCACCCGCTCCCGGCGGCGCAGGTTCACCGCGTCGATATCGCGCAGGAAGTCTACCGACTCCCCCGCCCCCAGTTCGGTGGCGCGGGCGATGAGCGCGCGCACATCCTTGGGCAGACAGCCGCCGCCGTAACCCAGTCCGGCGCCGAGGAACTTGCGGCCGATGCGGTCGTCGTGGCCGAGCGCCTCGGCCAGCAGCGTCACATCCGCGCCGGTCAGCTCGCACAGTTCGGCCATGGCATTGATGAATGAGATCTTGGTGGCCAGGAAGGCGTTGGCGGACACCTTGATCAGCTCGGCGGTCGGCATATTCGTGATCACCACCGGGGAGCCCCCGGCGATCGGGGTCGAATAGACCTGGCGCAGCGCCCATTCCGCGTCCGGCGTGGTGACGCCGAAGACCAGGCGGTTCGGGTGCAGGGTGTCGTAGACGGCGTGACCCTCGCGCAGGAACTCCGGGTTCCAGGCCAGATCCACCGAAATACCCGCCGGCGCAAGCTCGGCGATCCGCTCGGTCAGCGCCTCCGCGGTACCCACCGGCACCGTGGACTTGCCGACGATCAGGCAGTTGCGGGTCAGATGCGGCACCAACCCGTCCAGCGCCGAATACAGCTGCGACAGATCGGCCGCGCCGTTCGCGCCGGGCGGCGTTCCCACACACAGGAAGTGGATGTCCGCGAACCGTGCGGCCTCGACCAGCGAGGTGCCGAAACGCAGCCGTCCGGCCGCCACGTGGCCGGACAGCAGCTCGGGCAGTCCCGGCTCATGGAAGGGCACCCGGCCCACGGACAACGCCGCCGCCTTGGCCGGATTGTTGTCCACACCCAGGGTTTCGAAGCCGAGTTCGGCCATACCCGCGGCATGCGTGGCACCCAGATAGCCGGTGCCGATGACGGAGATGCGGAGCATCAGGAGGCCTCCTTGGTGAGCGGCTCACGGAGCTCGCCGGACGCATCCGGCAGCAGTCGCTCCGCGATGACCTCGCGGTAGTGGCGAATCAGAAGGTCGTTGACGGCCGCCCAGGAGCGGTCCTTGACGCTGCGTTGCGCGGTCGCCGCGGTCCGCTCGCGCAGTTCGGCGTCGTCCACCAGGCGGCGGACCAGACCGGTCATGGCCTCCGCGTCGCCGGGCGGGTAGAGGAAGCCGGCGCCGGGCGACACCACATCGATCGGGCCGCCCGCGCGGGGCGCGACCACGGGCACACCGGAGGCCATCGCCTCCTGCGCTGCCTGGCAATAGGTTTCGTGCCGGCCGGTGTGCACGAAGACATCCAGCGTGGCGTAGGCCGCGCCGAGTTCGTCACCGTGCAGGACACCCAGGAATTCCGCCCGCGGCAGCAGCTTCCGCAGATGCTTCTCCTCGGGTCCGCCGCCGACGATGATCAGGCGCACCCCGGGCAGCGACTGCACATGCGTGAGCAGTTCGAGTTCCTTCTCCGGAGCGAGCCGGCCGATATAGCCCACCAGCAGTTCACCATTGGGGGCGAGCCGCCGGTGCAGTTCTTCCGACCGCCGGAACGGCCCGAACTGCTGCAGATCCACGCCCCGCGGCCAGCGGGCCAGCCCCGGGATGCCCATCAGCTCCAGCTGCCGCAGGCTCGCCGTGGAGGGCGCGAGCGTGCGATCCACCCGCAGGTGGATGCGGCGGGTCAGCGCGGTCATGGTGCGGACGCCGCCGGGCAGGTCGTAGCGCTCGGCGAAACCCACCAGATCGGTCTGATAGATGGCGACGGTCGGAATGCCCAGTTCGTTCGCGACCTTCGCCGCCTGATAACCCAGCGTCGCCGGGGAAGCGATGTGCACGACATCCGGCTGGAACTCCCGGATGATCTTGCGCAAACGACGCCGGGTCTCCAGGCCTATACGGAAATCCCGATAGAAAGGAAGCCGGGCCCCGCGCACCACATGGACGCGGAACCCGGCATACTTTTCCGGCCCGGTGGGCGCCAGTAGCACCGCCTCGTGGCCCTTGGCCGCCAGATGGTCCAGCACTCGCCGAACGGAATTGGTCACGCCGTTGACCTGGGGAAGGAAGGACTCGGCGACGACCAGGACACGCAACCGGGGACTTTTCCGGATGCCAGGGTTACTCGGTATGCTCGGGTTCCGCGGCTCGGAATCCCTTGCCTGCTCGCGGATTCGCATCGGTCCCCTCCGGTTCGGTGCTGCTCCTGATTGCACGGTAAGAAGTGGCTTGCAACGCAGGCCCCCCTCCGCGTAGACGGCGCGTGAATCCTCCGCGTCGATCAAGTCGGCGTGTTCACCGAGCCGTCGCCATCCCTTCGCACAACCGTCCCGGACGGCAGGTTCAACCGATGACAGCGGCCTCCCCAACCCGGAGTTCCCCGAGCCGGCTGAGGGTCCGATACAGGTCAGGGACCCGCCCGAGCTCCGCGCCCAATTCCGGCAACGGGACTTCGGCGTAGACCGAAAGCTCCAGATCGGCGTCGTAGAGCACGTCCACGAGGTTCACGAAACGCATCACCCAGTCCGGTGCGACGGTGTCCATGGCGGGGACGCGGCAGACCGTCCAGCGCCGGAACTCGGCCGCGAGTTCGAGGAAATCGGCCGCCGACACCGGTATCCCGCACAGCTCCGCGAAATCGACTGTCAGCGCACCGCTCCCGGCCGCGCGGGCGTGCATGAGCCGATGCGCGATCGGAACGTCCACCCGATCGGTGACCCCCGGATCGCCGATCACGTACCGCCCGGCCCCGAATCCGATGCGGCGGCCGCCCAGGGTCCGGTAGTCCAGCGGGCCGTTCACCGAGACGACGTCGAGGTGCTCGAGAATCCGCTCGATGGTCGGCACGAACATGGCGTGCAGGTACGGGTTGGGCAGCAGCTCCTCGGGCGGGTAATTGGAGGTCACCACCAGGGTGATGCGGCGGGCGAAGAGCAGGTCCAGCAGGCGGGCGACCAGCCTGGCATCACCCGAATCGTGCACATGGAATTCGTCGAAGCACAGCAGCCGGGCATTGCCCAGCAGGGCCTCGGCCGAGGCGTCGATGGAACCGTGGGTGTGGATGCCCGCGTTCAATTGCGCGAAGAAGCGGTGGAAGTGGTACCGCCGCTTGCGTTCCGTGGGCGCCGAGTCGAAGAACCGGTTCATGAGCATGGTCTTGCCGCGGCCCGGACCGCCGTGGACGTACAGCCCGCGCGGGTGCTGCCACCGCTTGCCGCCCCGGGCGGCAATGGCGGCCAGCCGGTCCGCGACGAGTCGCTGATCCGGGTCGAGCACGATCTCCGTGGCATCCATGACAATCCTCCAGCCTCTACACCCGTAGAGTTACCTCTATAGTTGTAGAGGCTCGAGGATCCGCGGAGGAGCGAACGTGACCACTTCCACAGCAGACCGGCGCACCTCGATCGTCGACAGCGCCATCGATCTCATTGCGGAACAAGGACTTCGGGCCCTCACCCACCGTGCCCTGGACACCGCGCTGGAACTCCCCGCCGGCTCGACGTCCTACTACTTCCGCACCAAGCGGGCACTCGTCGAGGCCATCGTGGAACGCATCGCCACCCGCTCCCGCACGGAATTCGCTGCCGCACAGGCGAACGACACACTGCGCAAGGACGTCGGAGCGGAGGGCATCGCCCGGGACATCGCCGACTGGCTGGATCGACTACTGGCACAACGGCGCAATCAGCTGATCGCGCGGCACGCGCTCATCGTCGACCTGCTCGGCGACGCCGAACTGCACGCCCGGCTCGCGGGCTGCCTGTTCTCACACCGGCAGGCGACGGATCTCTTCGAATCGCTCGGCGCGCGCTCACCCGCGACGGCGGCGGCCGACTTCATCGCCGTGATCGAAGGTCTGGTCTTCGACCGATTCGCCGGGGCCAGAACGAATCTCACACCCGGCACACCGGCGAGCGTGCGACAGCTCGCCGGTGTCCTGGCGACTCAGCTCAGGAGCGCTTCCAAATCCTGATCACGGTGTCCGGCCACGGCGGCCGGCGCAGCATGGCGGCCGTGGCCAGCGTGGCCGCGATCAGGCCCGTCGCCACACCGAGGATGGCGATGCGGCCGGCGTCCACGGCCGGCTCCCACTTCACCTCACCACCGTGCACGACGAACACGCCCATCGGGCGGGGGCCGAGCACCGTGGCGTAATTGGTGACCGTGATGATGGTCGACCCGTCCGGCGTGGTGTGCGGCTCCCCGTACACGATCAGAGCGCTCACGCCGGGCAGATCGTTCAGTTTGTCGAGCAGTGTCATTCCGGTCCCTTCCCCAGAGTCGGACCGGAACCAATCTACGCGTCCGGCTCAGTTCGCGGTGAGGACCAGACCCGATGTGGGGACGCCGGTTCCGGCGGTGACGACGATGTTCTCCAGGCCCGCGACCTGGTTCACCGAGGTGCCGCGGAGCTGCCGGACACCCTCGGCAATGCCGTTCATGCCGTGGATGTAGGCCTCGCCCAGCTGACCACCGTGAGTGTTCAAGGGCAGACGGCCACCCAGTTCGATGGCGCCGTCCTTGATGAAGTCCTTGGCTTCACCGCGGCCACAGAAACCCAGTTCCTCGAGCTGCATCAGCACGAAGGGAGTGAAGTGGTCGTAGAGGATGGCGGCCTGCATATCCTCGGGACGGAGACCGGACTGGGACCAGAGCTGGTCACCCACCAGGCCCATTTCGGGCAGGCCCGTCATGGCGTCCCGGTAGTAGCTGGTCATGACGTACTGGTCGGCGCCGGAACCCTGTGCGGCACCGGCGATCACGGCCGGCCGCTGCGGCAGATCCTTGGCCCGATCCACACTGGTGATGACGAGCGCTACCCCGCCGTCCGTCTCCTGGCAGCAGTCCAGCAGGTGCAGCGGCTCGGCGATCCAGCGGGAAGCCTGGTGCTCCTCGAGGGTGATCGGCTTGCCGTAGAAGTGAGCGGCCGGATTCACCGCGGCATGCTTGCGGTCGGCGACCGCGACGCGGCCGAAATCCTCACTGCGCGCGCCGTATACGTGCATGTACCGGCGGGCCACCATGGCCACCTGGGCTGCGGGCGTGCCGAGACCGTGGGTGTAGGAGAAGGCATTGTCCACACCCGACGAGGATGGATTGCCGGTGGCGAGATGAGTGGCGAACTGGCCGTAGCGATTACCGGAGCGCTCGTTGAACGCGCGATAGGCGACAACCACATCCGCGACGCCCGTCGCCACCGCCATGGCGGCCTGCTGCACGGTCGCGGCGGCCGCGCCACCGCCGAAGGGGATGTTGGAGAAGAACTTCAGGCTCGGGATGCCCGCCGCCCGGGCCACCGCGGCCTGGGTATTGGTGTCCATGGTGAAGGTGGTGAGACCGTCCACATCCGCGGGCGTGAGGCCCGCGTCGGCGAGGGCGGCGGTGACCGCCTCGGCCGCCAGCCGCAATTCGCTGCGGCCGGAGTCCTTGGAGAAATCGGTGGCGCCGATGCCGACGATGGCGGCCTTGCGGCTCAGGGGAGAGCTGGGGGCGCTCACTGGCGGGCCTCCTGCAGGGAGAGAACGGCTTTCGCGGTGATGTGGTCGCCGAGGCTGTCCTTGCCGACCACCTCGACGGTGACCTCCACGCCCTCGGTGGTGGCGTCGACGGCGATCACCGTGCCCGACAGGGTCAGCGTGTCACCGGCGTACAGCGGCACGCCGAGGCGTAGCGCGATGGACTTCACGATGGCGCGCGGCCCGGCCCAGTCGGTGACGAAACGCTGTACCAGGCCGGTGTCGGTGAGGATATTGACGAAGATGTCCTTGGACCCGCGCTGCACCGCCTTGTCGCGGTCGTGGTGCACGTCCTGGAAGTCGCGGGTGGCCAGCGCCGAGCTGATCACGAAGGTCGGGTCGGCGTGAATCGCCAACTCCGGCAGGGTCGTTCCGACCTGCACGGCGGCGTGTTCGGCGAGAGTCATCGGACAACCTTCCAGTAGGGCACGGTGTTGTCGTCGTCGAGCGCCTCGAAACCGGCCTCGACGGCCAGCCCGACCGCCACCTCGGCGGGGTCGATGCCGCGCAGCTCACCGAGCATGCGCACGCCCTCCTCGAGCTCGACGAGCGCGATCACGTACGGCACCTGACGGCCGGGCACCTTGGGCGCGTGGTGCACCACGAAGCTGAACACCGTGCCGCGGCCGGAGGCCACGACGTAATCGCTCTGCTGCGCCTTGTCCTGCCAGATGGCCGGGATCGGCGGATGCTGCAGGGCGCCGTCGGGCTTGCGCTGGATGCGCAGCTCGCCGAGTTTCACACCGTCCCAGAAGAATTCGGTGTCCTTCGAGACGGTCGGCTTGACGCGCTTGCTGAGATCGTCGGCGGAGGAAGGCTGCTGGGCTGCCGTGCCGGGTGCGAACTTCAGCATCCGGAACAACATCTCGGTGACGAGTTCCTCGCCCACGTAGTAGTTGGTGCGATAGGTGGTGAACCAGCCCTCACCCAGCCCGGTCCGCTTGGGCCCGACCAGTTCGTCCACGGTGGACCGCACCGTCACCTGCTCGCCGAGCTGCAGGTAACGGTGGTAGATCTGCTCGCAGTTGGTGGCGACCACCGAGGTGTAACCGGCCGCGTCGAACAGCTCGTTGGTGCGGGTCATCGGATCGTCGTCGGCCCGGACGCCGTGCAATCCGGGCATGGTCCACACCTGTGCCATGGCGGGCGGCGCGACGATGCCGGGATGCCCGGCCGCGCGGGCGGCCTCGGCGTCCACGTAGATCGGATTGGCGTCACCGATCGCCTCGACCCAGTTGTTGATCATGGGTTGGTTGACCGGATCCCGGGCCACCCGCGCCGCGGACTCGCCCGCGGCCTTGATCTTCTCGACGGCCGCCCGAATCTCGTCGGCCGTGAAGCTCTGCGTCACAGGTGACTCCTATCTGGGGACGCGCGGCAACCGCAGGCCCATTTGAGCGATCAGCTCGCGCATGACTTCATTGACGCCACCGCCGAAGGTGACCACCAGGTTCTGCTTGGTGCGGCGATCCAGCCAGACCAGCAGTTCCGCGGTCTTGGGCTCGGCGGGATCACCGAAGCGGCCCACGATCTCCTCGGCCAGCCGGCCGGCCTCCTGCAGCGCCTCGGTGGAGTACACCTTGGTCGCCGAGGCATCCGCCACCACCTCGAACTGGGAAACGTCCGGCCGCTCCATATTCGAGGCGACCTGCCAGTTCAGCAGCTCGTTGAGCCGCACCATGGCGTGCAGGCGCCCCAGCGAGCGGCGTACGTCGTTCTCGCCAAGCACGCCCTGGCGCTGCGCCCAGTCCCGCACCCGCTCGTAGAGCTGCTCGATCTTGCCGGACGGGCCCAGGCTCACCCGCTCGTGATTGAGCTGGGTGGTGATGAGCTTCCAGCCGCCGTTCTCCTCGCCGACGATCATGTCGGCGGGCACGCGGACATTGTCGAAGTAGGTGGCATTGGTGTGATGCGCGCCGTCCGCGGTGATGATCGGCGTCCAGGAGAAGCCGGGATCCTTGGTGTCCACGATCAGGATCGTGATGCCCCGATGCCGGGATTCGACCGTGCCGGTGCGGACCGCCAGCCAGATGTAGTCGGCCTCGTGCGCGCCGGTGGTGAAGATCTTCTGGCCGTTGACGATCCAGTCGCCGTTCGCGTCCCGGACCGCGCTGGTGCGCAGCGCCGCGAGATCGGTACCGGCCTCGGGCTCGGAGTAGCCGATGGCGAAATGGATATCGCCCGTGAGAATTCCGGGCAGGAACTGCTGCTTCTGCGCCGGCGTCCCGAAGGACTGCAGCGCCGGGCCGACGGTCAGCAGGGTGACCAGCGGCACCGGCACGTCGGCGCGCACCGCCTCGTTGTAGAAGATCTGCTGTTCGACGGGCCCGAAACCCTGCCCGCCGTATTCCTTCGGCCAGCCCACGCCGAGCCGGCCGTCGGAGCCCATTCGTTTGACCACGGCCCGGTAGGCGTCACCGTGCCGGTTGTCCAGCATCGCGGCTTCCTCTTCGGGAGTCACGAGACCGGCGAAGTACGAACGCAATTCGTCCCGGAGCTGTCGCTGCTCAGGGGTTAGATCGATGAACATCTGGCTCCCAAACGATCCAGCCGGAACGATTCGCCGCCCAGCCAGCGGGCGATGTCCTTGGCCTGTGAGTAGTAGCGGTGCAGCGGGTGGGTCATATCGACGCCGATGCCGCCGTGCAGGTGATGACACTTCTGCAGGGCCGCGGGCAGTTCCGAGGCGACCGTGTAGGCGAGCACGTCGAGGTCGTCGTCCGTGCGCTCCCGGTGTTCCGCGGAGACGTTCCCGGCGTCGGCCGAGAGTTCTTGCGCGAGCGCCCAGTTGGCCGACAGCGCTGCGGCGTGCAGCGTGCGCGAGGTCACGTACACATCGGCGATCTGCTGGGCCACCGCCTGGAATTCGGCCAGCGGACGGCCGAACTGCTGACGAGTGCGGACATGTTCGGCGGTCAGCGCGATCACGCCCTTCAGCAGACCGTCGGCAACCGAACCGATGGAGGCCAGCGCCAGCCGGTGCAGTTCGGCCAGCCCGCCGGGCAGCAACTGCCCGGCCGGAATCTGCACCTGATCGAACTGCAGCGAAAACTCCGGCACGCCATCGGAAGTCGGGCTCACGGTGCGGGTGATGCCCGCCGCGTCGCCGTCCACGAGGGCGATACCGGCATCGGTCGGCACCAGGATCCAGCGTGCGGTGTCGGCGTACGGCACCGCGATCTTGTGGCCGGTGATGCGGACGATGGAACCGTCACTGACGGCCGTCGTCTCCGGTTTCACGGTGAAGGGCGCGCCCGTCTCGTGCAGGGCGGCGGTCAGCACCGCACCCTCCGCGACGGCGGGAAACACCTTCTCCGCCACCGCATCCGGCACGCCCACGGCCAGCAGCGGCAGCACGCCGAAGCCCAGCGTGCTCAGCGCCGGGATCTGCGCCGCGTCGGTGGCCAGCTCGGTGAGCATGGCCGAGACCTCGAGCAGGCCCATTTCGTCACCGCCGAAGCGCTCCGGTAGCGGCACGGCCAGCAAACCGCTCTGGGCGAAAATCGGCCATAATGCACTATCACGCGCGCTTTCACGCTCTAGCAAACTTACAACAACCTCGGCGACAGCGTCCTGGCTCTCGTCCCTGGTGAAGTCCAATTCCATGCTCCCGGTAGAGGTGTGGGCTAGCCGTGCGACTCGCGCGGCAGTCCGAGGATCCGTTCACCGGCGACGGTCAACAGAATCTGCTCGGTACCGCCCGCAATCGACAAACAGCGTGTGAGCAGGAATTCTTTCACCACATCGGTTTCGAGAGCGCCCGCCGCACCGGACAATTCGACGGCAAATTCGGCTACCGCCTGCCGGTGTCGAACACCGACCAGTTTGCGTACGCTGCTCTGCGCGGCAGGATCTTCGCCGGCCAGCATCTTTTTTGCCGCACGAGCTTCCAGCAAAGTTCCGGCTACAGATTCTGAAATGAGCCCGCCCAGGCGATCGGCCACCACTTCGGCGCCCGGCCCGGAGGTCGGAGCCGCCGCGATGAGCGCCTCCAGCTCGTCCCCGATTCCCTTGCCGCCCATGGCCACCCGCTCCGCGGACAGCGTCGAACGCGCGATCTTCCAGCCATTGCCGAGCTGACCGACCAAGCATTCGTCCGGAACGAAGACCTGGTCCAGGAACACCTCGTTGAACCGCGCCTCACCGGTGATCTCCACCAGCGGACGGATGTCCAGGCCCGGACTGTCCATGCGCACCAGGAAATAACTGATGCCCCGATGCTTCGGCGCCTCGGTATCCGTGCGCGCCAGGCAGATTCCCCACGTGGCCTTGTCCGCCAGCGAGGTCCACACCTTCTGACCCTGCAGCCGCCAGCCGCCCTCGACCCGCTCGGCCACCGTGCGCAGGGCCGCCAGATCCGAACCGGCTTCCGGCTCGGAGAACAGCTGACACCAGATCACCTCACCGGTGAGGGTCGGCATGGCGAACCGCTCGATCTGCTCCGGGGTACCCCACTGCAGCAGCGTCGGAATCGCCCAGTTGGCAATGGCCAGCTCCGGCAGCTCGATGCCCGCCTTGCGCACCTGGTCGTCCAGCTGGGTCCGCAGGATCGGTCCCGCACCCCGGCCGTAGGGCGCGGGCCAGTGCGAGGCCAGCAGGCCCGCCCCGGCCAGCGCGGTGCGCTGCTCGGACTTCGGCAGCGCCCCGATCTTGGCCAGCTCGGCCGCCAGCACGGCGGCCTCGGCGGCATCCAGGCCCAGCTCTTCCCAGGCCGAATCGCCCTCGGAACCGGATTCGCCCAGGTCGAGGCCCACCGTGCGCCGGTGACCCCGCAGGGTCAGCTCGGCCACCCGGGCCCGCCAGCGGGCGCTGCCGCCCACCAGCTGACGCAGGGCGGTGGCCCGGCGCAGATACAGGTGCGCGTCGTGCTCCCAAGTGAAACCGATTCCACCCAGAACCTGAATACAGTCCTTCGCGGTCTCCACCGCCGCGTCCAGCGCGACGGTCAGACCGATGGCCGCGGCCAACTGCAGTTCCGCACCACCAGTGTCGACCGCGGCGGCCGCATCGGCGGCCACGGCGCGAATCTGCTCGGTCCGGCACAGCATCCACGCGCAAATATGTTTGATCGCTTGGAATTCACCGATCTTGCGCCCGAATTGTTCACGCACCTTGGCGTATTCGGTCGCGGTTTCCAGGCACCAACCGGCCAGTCCGGCGGCCTCCGCGGCAATCAGCACCGCGACCAGATCGAGCACCGGCAGCCCCGGTTCGAAGACGTGATCCTGGGACACAGCAACTTCCGCGCACTCGACCCGCGCCAGTGGCGAACTCAGGTCCAGCGCCGGTAGCGGCTCCACCCGCAAGCCGTCGGCATCGGGTTCGATCAGGCACCAGAGTCGCCGGTCACCGTCTCGGACCGGCACCAGCACGGCGGTACCGGGCGCGGCGCCGAGCACCGCCTCCCAGGTGCCGGACACCCGGACCACGGATTCACCGGTGGATACCGCGATTTCGCCCTCGAGGGCGATACCGCATGGCGTATTCTCGTCGAGCATCTCGCCGGCAACGAGTCCCGCCAGCGCCGTCGAGAGCACCGGTCCGCCAACCAGATCGTGCGCCGCCTGCTCCACCAGGACAGCGAGATCGCCGACGGTACCGCCCGCGCCGCCCGCCTCCTCGGCGACGGCGACTCGGAAAATTCCGAGATCGGCCAGGCGCGACCAGTATTCGCGCCAATAATCCGGCGCTCCGGTTCGCATTGTTGCAATTGGCCGCACCGCGGCGGCCCATCCACGCATAGAGTCCTGGACGGCTTTATGCTCGTCAGTGGTGGCTATGGTCACACTCCATACCGCCTTTCCGGCGTGACTTCCACTCCTAGAACATGTTCTAATGTTCGAGCCGGGCGGAAGTCAAGCGCCGTCCCGACGCGGTACGAACTCGTGCCCGGCGACGCCGGGTGAGAAGAAGCCGGACGATTCGTGCAGGAAAGGACTCTCTACCGATGGCCAGTCCCTCCCGATCGCAGGCCGCCGACGGGGCGGGCGCCGCACGCGGTGCCGCCGTACCCGTCACCACCCTCAGCGAGGAGGACCTGAGCTCGGCGGCGCAGCGCGACCGGCGCAAACGCATCCTCGACGCCACCCTCGCCCTGGCCTCCAAGGGCGGCTACGACGCGGTCCAGATGCGGGCCGTCGCCGAACGCGCGGATGTCGCCGTCGGCACCCTGTACCGGTACTTCCCGTCCAAGGTGCACCTGCTGGTGTCCGCCCTCGCCCGTGAATTCGAGCAGTTCGAAGGCCGGCGCAAACCGCTCCCCGGTGTCACCCCGCAGGAACGCATGCACCTGCTGCTCACCCAGGTCACCCGGGCCATGCAGCGCGACCCGCTGCTCACCGAGGCCATGACGCGCGCCTTCATGTTCGCCGACGCCTCCGCGGCCGCCGAGGTCGATCGGGTCGGCAAGGTGATGGACCGCTTCTTCGCCCGCGCGCTGGCCGAGGAGACGCCCACCGATCGGCAGCTCGCCATCGCCCGCGTCATCAGCGACGTGTGGCTGTCGAATCTGGTTGCGTGGCTGACCCGTCGCGCGTCCGCCACCGATGTGACCGAGCGCCTGGAGCTCACCGTCGACCTCCTCATCGGAGGCAACGAGTAGCTCCGTACGGAGGCAAGACGTAGAACGCACGGCGTGCGTTCGCAATTCGAGGGAGGCCTGCCCGGGCCGGAGAGCCGGGCAGGCCTCCCTTGTCGTTTACCGGAAAAGCCCAGGTCAGCGCCGCATACTCGATGATTACCGGCGCGTAGAACGGGCATTCGGTGAACGACACGGGGTGACTTTGTAAACGCTATGTATCACCGCACACACAAGGGGGCAACCAGCACCCAGTAGCATCACTCGCGCCCTGAAAAATCTCCTCCGATCACTAGGTTGGATGCGTGAGCGCACAGGATTTGCCACTGGAACTTCGCCGGGCGTTGTCGGCGATCGCCCGCGTGCCACGGCTGCTGGTCGCATCGGATTACGACGGGACGATCGCGCCCATCGTCTCCGACCCGACCAAGGCCTATCCCCACCGGGAGTCGGTGAGCGCCCTGCGCGCTCTCGCCGGCCTCACCGGTACGACGGCCGCCGTGATCTCGGGGCGTGCCCTGCGAGATCTCGCGGCGCTGTCCCGGCTGCCCGTCGAGGTGCAGCTGATCGGAAGCCACGGTTCGGAATTCGACGTCGGCTTCGTGCACGCGATCGACAACGACGCCAAACAATTGCTGCAGGAGGTGCAGACCACCCTCTCGCAAATCGCCCAGGACAACCCGGGCGTGGGCATCGAGATCAAACCCGCCAGCGTGGCCCTGCATGTCCGCAATGCCAGCCCCGAAATCGGCCGTCGCGCACTGGTTCAGGTGCGGCAGGGTCCGGGCAGCTGGGTCGGCATCCAGGTCACCGAGGGCAAAGAGGTCATCGAACTCGCGGTCGTCGAGACCGACAAGGGCGCGGCACTCGACATCGTCCGGCATCAGCAGGGCGCCTCGGCCGCCCTGTTCATCGGTGACGACGTGACCGATGAGAAGGCCTTCATACGACTGTCCGGTCCGGACGTCGGCATCAAGGTCGGCGACGGCGAAAGCCTTGCCGAATACCGGGTTTGCAGCACCGAAGAGGTCTCCAAATGCCTGGCCTTCCTCCTCGAGGAACGCCGCACCTGGCTGGCGGGCGCCAGCGCCCCCCGAATCGAACGGCTGACCATGCTGGCCAGCCCGCGATCCAAGGCCCTGGTCACCCCCGACGGCACCATCACCTGGCTGTGCCACCCCGAACCCGACTCCGCGGCAGTGTTCGCACACCTGCTCGGCGGTCCCGGCGCCGGCCACTTCACCATCCACCCCGAACGCCCGGGCCTGCCGCTCTCGCAGCGGTACGTCGACGGCACCATGACCGTCGAAACCCGGTGGGCCAGTTTGCAGGTCGTCGACTACCTGGCGCACGACGTGGTGCCGGAACGGACCGACCTGACGCGTGTCATCATCGGCGACGTCAAGGCCGTCGTCACCTTCGCACCCCGGCCGGAATTCGGTCAGGTGCCGGTGCGCCTGGTCTACCGCGCGGGCGGGCTCGAGGTGCAGGGCACCAACGATCCCATCGTGCTGCGCTCCCCCGGCGTCGACTGGGAGATCATCGACGAGGGCAACCACCACACCGCCCGCGCCATCGTGGACCCCTCGCAGGGCCCGATCGTGCTGGAAATGCGGTGCGGCACCTCCGATCTCGCACCCTGCATGACCCCCGAACTGGACCGCCGGCGGGAAGCCGAGCGGTACTGGGCGGAATGGTCGAGCCGGCTCGAACTGCCGCCGCTCAAGCCCGATCTCATGAAGCGGTCCGCGCTCACCCTGCGCGGGCTGGTGCACTCCCCCTCCGGATCCATCCTGGCCGCCGCCACCACCTCACTGCCCGAGGACATCGGCGGGGTGCGCAACTGGGACTACCGCTACTGCTGGCTGCGCGACGCCTCGCTCACCGCCTCCGCGCTGGTGTCGCTGGGCTCGCTCGCCGAGGCCGAGGATCTGCTCGCCTGGGTGCACCGCGTGCTGGAAACCCTGCCGGGACCCGAACGCCTGCACCCGCTCTACACCCTCTACGGCGAAACCCTGCCGCCCGAGGCCGTCATCGACCAGCTGCCCGGCTACGCCGGCTCCCGGCCGGTCCGCGTCGGCAACGCGGCGAACATGCAGGTGCAGCTGGACGTGTTCGGGCCCATCGTGGACCTCATCTCCCAGCTCGCGCACGCTCGTGAGCGCAAGGGCATGACCGATGCGAAAAAGGCGCTGCCGGACCCGGATTGGGAACTCGTGCACGCCATGGTGTCCGCCGTACAGCGGCGCTGGCGCGAACCCGACCACGGCATCTGGGAGATCCGCGGCAACCCGCGGCATCACGTGTACTCCAAGGTCATGGGCTGGCTCACGGTGGATCGGGCCATCACCCTGGCCCGGCAGTTCGGGCGGCCCATCGACCCGGACTGGGAGGCGTTGCGCGACACCATTTCCGACGAGGTGAAGGTGCAGGGCTGGAACGAAGAGGTCCAGTCCTACACCGCCGCCTACGACGGCACGGACCTCGACGCGGCCACCCTGCACATCGGCCTGAGCGGGCTCATCGAACCCTCCGATCCGCGGTTCGCGGCCACCGTCGTGGCGACCGAGGCGGAACTGCGCAGCGGTTCCACCGTCTACCGGTACCACCACGACGATGGGCTGCCCGGCGGTGAGGGCGGGTTCCACCTGTGCGCCGCCTGGCTGGTGGAGGCGTACCTGCTCATCGGCAAGCGCGAGGACGCCGAGGCGCTCTTCGCTCAGCTCGTCGATGTGGCCGGGCCCACCGGCCTGCTCTCCGAGGAGTACGACCCGGTCGCCGAACGCTCACTCGGCAACCACCCGCAGGCGTACAGCCACCTCGGCCTGCTGCGCTGCGCCCAGTTGCTGAGTCAGCCGGTCGCCGCGCTGACGTAGCGGTTCATCGACGACGGAAGGCCCGGGGAGCGGAATGCTCCCCGGGCCTTCCGTGTTGCACGCCACATCCGTCCGTAGCGATGCCATGGCTACTGGACGCTTGCGCTACATTCAAATGGCAATCATTTTCGTTTTAAGTGTCGTAGTGCCAGGAGTACCACCGAGTGACCAGCAGAAGCTTTGCCCGAGGATTCGCCGTTCTTGCCGCAGGACTCGCCACCGTGGCCACCCTGACCGCCTGCGGCACCGGCAAGAATTCCGACGGCATCACCATCGTCGCCTCCACCAACGTCTGGGGCGATGTCGCCTCGGCCGTCGCCGGCGGCGACGCCAAGGTCACCTCGATCATCAACGATCCCAAGGTCGACCCGCACTCCTTCGAGGTCTCCCCCGCCGACGCCGCCAAGATCAGTGACGCCACCCTGATCGTCTACAACGGCGGCGACTACGACGAATTCATCGACAAGGCCATCGCGGGCAAGAACAAGACCACCGTCAACGCCTTCGACATCGCCGGCTCCGACGACCACGGCGGCCCCGCCGTAGCCGCCGATACGCACGCGCACGCCAACGAGCACATCTGGTACGACATGCACGCCGTCGGCCACGTCGCCGCGCACATCGCCGACGCCCTCGGGCAGCTCGACCCGGCCCACAAGCAGGCCTACCTCGACCGGGCCGGCGCCTTCACCACCGCGCTGCAGCCCATCGAGACCACCCTGCAGCAGATCGCCGCGAACCACCCCAACCAGCCGGTCCTGCAGACCGAACCGCTGGCCGCCTACATGCTGACCGCCGCCAAGGCCGTCGACAAGACCCCGCACGCCTTCGAGGAAGCCATCGAACAGGGCACCGACCCGGCCCCCGCCGATGTCGCCGCCGTGCGGGACATGCTGCGCGACAAGCAGGTTCGCGCCCTCGTCTACAACATCCAGACCGAGGACAAGACCACCCAGGAACTCCGCACCATCGCGAAGAACGCCGGCGTCACCGTCGTCGAGGTCACCGAGACCCTGCCGCAGGGCACCGACTTCCTGCACTGGATGACCCAGAACGCCAACTCGCTCGCGCAAGCGCTGTCCTAGTCATGACCGTGGATTCCGCTGCGGTCGAACCGCTTTCATCGAACGCCGGCAGCCCGGCGGCCGGGGTGACCACCCCGGCCGTACGGCTGTCCGGCGCCCGATTGTCCTTCGGCGACCGAACCCTGTGGCAGGGACTGGATCTGGAGATCGCGCCCGGCGAATTCATCGCGGTACTCGGGCCCAACGGATCCGGTAAGACCTCGCTCATGCGCATGCTGCTCGGACAGCTCGCACTCTCCGCGGGCACGGCCGAGATCGACGGCGCGCCCACCCGGCTCGGGAATCCGGCCATCGGATATGTGCCGCAACAGAAGACCATCGAGGGCGGCGCGCAACTGCGCGGCATCGACCTGGTCGGACTCGGCGTGGACGGGCACCGCTGGGGGCTCGGCTTCCGCGGGCGCAAGGAACGCCGCGGCAAGGTCGCGGCCGCCATCGCCGATGTGGGCGCGGAGAAATACGCCTACGCCCCACTGGATGCCCTGTCCGGCGGCGAGCAACAGCGGCTGCGGGTCGCCCAGGCTCTCGTCGGCGACCCCAAGGTGCTGCTGTGCGACGAACCGCTGCTCTCCCTGGATCTCGCCAATCAGCGACTCGTCGCCGAACTCATCGACCGGCGGCGGCGCACCCACGACACCGCCGTACTGTTCGTGACCCACGAGATCAATCCCGTACTGCCCCTGGTGGATCGAGTGCTGTACCTGGTCGACGGACAGTTCCGGATCGGCACCCCCGACGAGGTGATGACCTCCGAAACCCTCTCCGAGCTGTACCGCACCGAGGTCGACGTGCTGCGCGTGCGCGGGCGGCTGGTGGTCGTCGGCACCGGTGACGCACTCGACGCGCTCGGCGCGGAACACAGTGCGCTCGGCTCGAAACATGATGGGGCGCAGGCATGATCGACAAACTGTCCACGCTCTTCACACAGCTGTTCGACGTGTCGACCACCGTGAACCTGCTGTCCTACGACTTCGTGCAGCAGGCGGTGCTCGCCGCCGCCCTGCTCGGCCTCCTGGCGGGCGCCATCGGGCCGCTCATCATCAGCCGGCAGATGTCCTTCGCGGTGCACGGCACCAGCGAACTGTCCCTCACCGGCGCGGCCGCCGCCCTGCTGGCCGGCATCGGCGTGGGCGTCGGCGCCATCATCGGCTCCGTGGTCGCGGCCGTGCTCTTCGGCCTGCTGGGTTCCCGTGCCCGCGAACGGGATTCGGTCATCGCCGTGGTGCTGTCCTTCGGCCTCGGCCTGTCCGTACTGTTCCTGTGGCTCGGGCCCGAACGCGCCGGTTCGAAGTTCTCCCTGCTCACCGGGCAAGTGGTGAGCGTCGGCAATACCGGCCTCGGACTGCTCGCCACCTGCACGGCCGCCGTCCTGATCGTGCTCGCCGTCATCTACCGGCCGCTGCTGTTCGCCAGCTCCGACCCGGAAGTGGCGGTGGCACGCGGGGTTCCGGTGCGCGCGCTGTCCATCGTCTTCGCCGTACTGCTCGGCGTCACCGCCGCCTTCGGCGTGCAGATCGTCGGCGCCCTGCTGGTGCTGTCCCTGCTGATCACACCCGCGGCGGCGGCCGCACAGCTCACCGCCAGCCCGGTCAAGGTCGCGGTGCTGTCCATCGTGTTCGCCGAAACCGCCGCTGTCGGAGGCATTCTGCTGTCACTGGCCCCCGGCGTGCCGATCTCGACGTTCGTCACCACGATCTCGTTCTCGATCTACGTGATCTGCCGCATCGTCGGCTCCCGCACCCGCAACCGGCGCAGAAAACTGGTCACGGCCTGACGTCCGGGCGAAGTCAGTTACCTTCGCCCGCCAAGGCGAACAAGCCGTCCGTGGTCTGCTCGATGAGACCGTCAACCAGCAGGGAGTCGAGGGCGCGATCCCGCTGCCCGGGATCGCGAGTCCAGGCCAGATCCAAGCGAACCCGCTCCACCGGACCCGAGGCGCCGCGCAGCACATCCAGCAGGCGGCCGCGGGCCTGACGATCGGTGCCCTCGTACTTCTGGACGCGGCGGACCACATCCGAAGGCGGACGGCCCGCGGTTATCCAGGCGCACTTCGGCAATGGGCAGTTACCGCAGTCGGGGTTGCGGGCCGTGCAGACCATCGCACCCAGCTCCATGAGCGCGGCGGAGAACACCGCCGCACGATCCACCTTCGCCGGGAGCAGCGCCTCGGTCTCACCCAGATCGCGGGCCGCCGGATTACCCGCCTCCGCGCGGCCGTGCACCGCACGGGCCACCACCCGGCGAACATTGGTGTCCACCACCGGAACTCGCTGACCATAGGCGAAACAGGCCACGGCACGAGCCGTATACGCGCCGATGCCCGGCAGGCCCAGCAGCACCTCCACATCGGCGGGAACCACATCACCGTGCTCCGCGGCCAGCACCTGAGCGCACTCGTGCAGGCGCAGCGCGCGGCGCGGGTAGCCGAGCTTGCCCCAGGCGCGCAGCACCTCGCCCTGCGGGGCGGCGGCCATGGCCGAGGGCACCGGCCAGCGCGCCACCCACTCCCGCCAGATCGGCTCGACCCGGACCACCGGGGTCTGCTGCAGCATGATCTCGCTCATGAGAATCTGCCAGGCGCTCACGCCGGGCTTGCGCCATGGCAGATCACGCGCGGCCTCGCGATACCAGTCGATCAGTACGTCGCTGTCCACTTCGCCTCCTCCCGGCGGCCGGAACGCCGGGAAATCCCCCGGTTTGTCATCGGCGATGGTATCCATGGTCGGCGGCGTCGGTATCCGTGCGGTACCGGCCGGCCCACCAGCACCCGCGACCACGCGGTCGGGATGACTTTGCCCGACCGTAACGCCACAGACTGGCCGGTAACCAATCTGCTATGGAAAATGGGACACATGCCGCATTCCACTCCGATCAGTGCCTGGAAATCCCTGCGCGAGGGCAACGAGCGCTTCGTCAACGGAACGTTGCAGCACCCTAGCCAGGGCGCCGTCGACCGGGCCAAGCTCGTCAGCGGCCAGCAGCCTTCGGCAATCCTGTTCGGCTGCGGCGACTCCCGCGTCGCCGCCGAGATCATCTTCGACCAGGGCCTGGGCGATATGTTCGTGGTCCGCACCGCCGGCCACGTCGTCGACTCCTCGGTCCTCGGATCCATCGAGTACGGCGTGCAGGTACTGAACGTGCCCCTCATCGTCGTCCTCGGCCACGACAGCTGCGGCGCCGTCGCCGCCACCATCGACGCCCTCGACGGCGGCAATGTCCCCGGCGGCTTCATCCGCTCGGTCGTCGAACGCGTCACCCCGTCCATCCTCATCGGCCGCCGCGAAGGCCTGGAATCCGTCGACGAACTCGAAGCCCGCCACGTCGAGGAGACCGCCCGCCTGCTCATGCAGCGGTCCATGATCATCTCCCAGCGCGTCGCCACCGGCGAATGCGCCATCGCCTGCGTCACCTACAACCTCGGCGAAGGCGAAATCCGCCTGCACCGCGTCATCGGCAACATCGGCGAACTCGCTTAACCCCCGGACCAGGACCGATCCGTCAGAGCCACGCCCGTTCCAGGGCCGCGGCCGACCCCCACCACTGACCGGCTCGGCCCACTGCTGCTGCAGTGGGCCGAGCCCTTTCAGCATCCGCCGATATCGCACCGGCCAGCGTAAAGCGGCGAAATGTACCTGGCGGCCGGGCTGTTCAGACGCCGACACGCCGAGACCCTGCTCGGGGTGATACCGACCGTGCCCTTACCGTTGTCAGCGTGCTGGAACCGAATGGACCACTGCCGCCGGAAATCTACTGGCGCCGCCGCCTGCTGGCGATCGGCGTCCTCGTGGTCGCCCTCGCGCTGGTGATCTGGGCGGCCTTCGCACTGCTGAAGGGCGGTGGCAGCAGCGACAACAAGGCCGCCGCCAAACCCTCCACCTCCGCGAACGGCCCCACCAACAAGCCCGCCGGAAGCTCCACGGGCGCACCGGAATCGAGCAACCCCGCGGGCAGCAGCGTCAGCGGCAGCGCCGCACCCGTCGCGGCCCAGGGCCAGTGCCCCGACCAGTCGCTGGCCGTGAAAGTGACCGTCGGACAGCCCACCTACAAGGCCGGCGACCAGCCCGTGTTCGGCATCGTCGTCACCAATATCTCCAGCGCCGCCTGCCAGCGCGATATGGGATCCGGGCTGCAGCAGGTCGCCGTGCAATCCCTCGACGGCACCCGCCGGCTGTGGTCCAGCACCGACTGCTTCCCCGACGGGACCCCCGACGTCCGCACCCTGAACCCGGGCCAGCAGGCGGCCTTCACCGTCACCTGGTCCGGCGCCACCTCCCAGCCCAACTGCGCGGGCGAGCGCGTGCCGGTCACCCCAGGCCCGTACACCGTTGTCGCACAGCTGGGTTCGGTCCGGAGCGCCCCCGAGCCGTTCAATATCACCTGACACCCGTCACCATCGGCTGAGGCCCGCCAAGCCTTCCCGGATGCGGCGGGCCAGTTGGGCATTCATGCCGTCCACCGCCTCCAGATCGGCCTGTGTCGCCTCCAGCAGGGCACGCAGGCCGCCGAAGGCCTGCACCAGCGGCTCGACCTTACGGAAGGGCACACGCGGAATCTGGGCCAGCAAACGGTAGCCGCGCGGCGCGACCGCCGTGTCGAGGGCCTCCACCGTGGCCGGATACCCCAGGGCGGGAGCCAGATTCGCCAGCTCCAGCAGCTCGGCGTCGGCCAGCGCGTCCGACCGCGCCAGGGCGCGATCCGCCTCCGGCTCACCCGCGACCTCGGCCACCAGATAGTCACGCACCAGCAGCCGGCGCAGATTCTCGGTGTCCGCGGTCGATTCGGTCAGCTGCAATGCCAGCTGCCGCCCGTCCGTCCCGAGCTCCAGCACATCCTCCTCGATCTCACCCGCCGTACGGCGCATGAGCTCCAGGCAGTGCAGCACCGTCAGCACCTCGCGCAGCGTCGCGAAGTCGTCGACCTCCAGCTCCGAGAGCCGCCGGGTCACCTCGTCCAGCCGGAACCGGTAGCGCTGCAACGTCGCCATCGCCTGATTCGCGCGGGAAAGAATTGTCGGCGAATCCTGCACCAGATGCCGGGCGCCGTTCACATAGACGGTCACCAAACCCGTCGATCGGCTCACCGAAATCACCGGATAACCGGTATGTGCCGCAGTGCGTTCGGCGGCCTTGTGCCGGGTCCCGGATTCCACCGTCGGCAACGCCGGATCGGGGACCAGATGCACATTCGCGCGCACAATGCGGGAACCGTCCGTGGAAAGCACCACGGCGCCATCCATTTTCGATAATTCACGCAATCGGGTCGGCGCGAATTCGACATCCAATTCGAATCCTCCGTCGCAGATGTGTTCCACGCGTTCGTCATAACCGAGCACCACGAGACCGCCGCCACCCGCACGCAGAATGCGATCCACACCGTCCCGCAATTGCGTTCCGGGAACAAGTCGCGCGATCACCGCGCGCACTGCCGCGGACGAATTCTCCTGCCCTCCGGCAATATCGGTCGCACGCCCCGTACCAGCGACGGAACGCCCCAGCAGACCCGTCATCCATTTCCCCGCCACTACTCCGCAGCCTCCACCGGCGTATGCGCCCGGCGGCGCTGCCGCAGCCCCGTGACGGCCAGCGCCGCACGGAGATCCGGCACCTCGCGCAGGGTCATCTTGCGGCCCGTGCGCTCCACGCCCGTCGGCACCAGCGCCTCGGTGAACCCCAGCCGCTCCGCCTCCGCCAGCCGGCGCGTCAGGCCCGTCACCTGCCGCACCTCACCGGCCAGGCCCACCTCGCCCAGCACCACCATGCCCGGCGGCAGCGCCTGATCCGCGCTCGCGCTCGCGATGGCAAGCGCCACAGCCAGATCGGCGGCCGGCTCGGTCAGGCGCATACCGCCCACCGTGGCCGCGTACACATCCTGTTTGCCGACGTAGATGCCGCCGCGGCTCTGCAGCACGGCCAGCACCATCGAAACCCGGTTGTAGTCCAGCCCGCTCACCGCGCGGCGCGGGGCGGGCGCCTGCGTCTCCACCGTCAGGCCCTGCACCTCGCCCAGCATGGGCCGCTTACCGTCCATGGCGACCGTGACCGCGGTGCCCGGCACCGAGGTCCCGCGGTGATGCAGGAACAGCCCGGAAGGATCGTCCACACAGACGATTCCGGCCTCCCGCATCTCGAAACAGCCCACCTCGTCGGTGCTGCCGAAACGGTTCTTGATGCCGCGCACCATGCGCAGCGCGGAATGCTTGTCACCCTCGAACTGCAGCACCACGTCCACCAGATGCTCCAGCGTGCGCGGGCCGGCCACCGCACCGTCCTTGGTGACGTGCCCGACCAGCAGCACCGCGATACCGCTCGCCTTGGCCAGCGAGGTGAGCGCCGCCGTCACCGAACGCACCTGCGTGACACCGCCGATCACGCCGTCCACATCCCCCGCCAGCATGGTCTGCACCGAGTCCACCACCAGCAGTGAGGGTTGCACCTGCTCCACATGCCCCAGAATCGTCGCCAGATCCGATTCCGCGGCCAGATAGACCTTCTCGTGCACGGCGCCCGTGCGGTCGGCCCGCAGCCGCACCTGCCCCGCCGACTCCTCCGCGGTCACGTACAGCGCGATCTCGTCCCGCGCCCGCGCCCACCGATGCGCCACCTCGAGCAACAACGTCGACTTCCCCACCCCCGGTTCCCCCGACAACAGCACCACCGACCCCGGAATGATGCCGCCCCCCAGCACCCGATCCAGCTCCGACACCCCCGTCCCCCGCGCCTGCGTCGTATTCGAGTCGATGCTCGAGATCGGCGCCGCCGCCGTACTCGGCAACATCGCCCGCCGCCCCACGGCCACCCCCGACGCCGAGGCCGACACCTCCTCGATAGTGCCCCACCCCGCACAATCCGGGCACCGCCCAACCCATTTGGCGACCTCGTGCTGACAGTCCGCACACCGGTACAACGACTTCACCTTGGCCACGCGGGCAGCCTATCCACCAGCAGTGACAGAAACACCCTGCGCCACCCCGTCACCCGTGCTACGCCGCCGCCCCACCTCAAAGACGGGAACTCCCAAGGTTCGCGGCCGTCTCGATTCTGGACCGAGTGGAGCGGGGGAGCGAAGCGGAGGAGCGGAGGGAGGGAAGAATCGAGACTCAGTGCCGCGAACCCGCCCCGGAGCGAAGCGGAGGGGCCAAAAACACCGCACCCGCCTCGGAAGGTCCGAAGCGGGTGCGGGAGTGCGGGATTCGGTCCGGCTCAGTGCTGGGCGCTCGCCGACTGCGAGGGCTCGGCGCGCTGGGCCTCGGGCCCGGCGTCGACCGGGACGTTCACGACGACCGTGCCGGCCTCTTTGAAGTTGAAGGTGAGCGGGTAGGTCAGGCCCGGGGTCACGTCCCGGGTCAGGCCGGTGACCTCGATGAGCAGCGGGGCCGCGTTCGGGTCGTTGGCCTGATCGCTCACCGCCTCGGCGCTGCCCGCCGCGGCATCACCCTTCTTGGGCAGGTTCGCGACCAGCGTCTGATGGGTCTTGATGGTCTTGTCGCCGGTGAACCTCACCTGGCCGAGATCGGTGCTGATGCTGACGAGCTCGTCGTTCTTGACGTCGCTGAAGTTCACGGCGCTGAAGGCCAGCACCGCGGTGCCGCCCTTCGCGTTGTCGTACTGCTCGCTCTGCGGCAGCAGGAAGCGCACGTCACGCAGCGCCACCTGGCCGACATTCGCGGCATTGCCGTTGACCGCCGCGACCTGGCTCGCGGTCTGTGAAACCTGACCGGCGCCGCACCCCGTCAGGGCGATGACGGCGCCCGCGGCGAGCGCGATACCTGCAAGAGCACGCCGCTGCATCTTCATCGCGGCTCGCCGCGGCGCCTGCGACGCTGTGGTGGCTTTCAGGGCAGTCACGGGGTCCTCCATGTCGACCGGCTCACTCCACTATGGAGAGTAGTAGTCAAAGAGAGTAATCCGTGTCTCCCGGCCCCCTACACGCGGGCGGTGTGTCGGAAGTGGCGCGCTGGATGAGCCGTCGGCGACGCGCGCGGGCCCGACACACCGTTGGATGTCTTCCCGGCGGCGCCGGATTCCGGGGGGCTTGTCAAGTGATCTCGAAATCGATGAGCCCTCGCGCGTCGCCGCAATCCGATGCATTGCCGTTTATGGGCGGTGCGCAGTTGCGTATGCAGAGTGCGCAGTCGCATATGCGTCCCGACAGAACTGAGCGGTATCCCCTTATGCCACAACAAGATGCACACGATTCGCGTTCTGTCAACCCCCGCCGCCGCCTCGTTGTGGCCCTGACCTGCGCCGTTGATCGCGCCGTTACCGAGTCGCATGTTAAACTGTGAACATCGAAAGGGGCACGGGACACATGATTTTTAAGGTCGGAGACACCGTCGTTTACCCCCACCACGGAGCGGCGCTGATCGAAGCTATCGAAACCCGCACCATCAAGGGTGTACAAAAGGAGTATCTGGTCCTGAAGGTCGCACAAGGCGACCTGACCGTTCGGGTTCCCGCGGAGAATGCCGAGTACGTCGGCGTCCGCGATGTTGTCGGACAAGAAGGCTTGGACCGAGTCTTCCAGGTGCTGCGGGCTCCGCACACCGAAGAGCCGACAAACTGGTCTCGCCGCTACAAGGCCAACCTCGAGAAGCTCGCCTCCGGCGATGTGAACAAGGTGGCCGAGGTCGTCCGCGACCTGTGGCGTCGTGAGCAGGACCGCGGCCTCTCCGCCGGTGAGAAGCGGATGCTGGCCAAGGCCCGTCAGATCCTCGTCGGTGAGCTCGCGCTCGCCGAAGGTACCGACGACGTCAAGGCCGAGACCCTGCTGGACGAGGTTCTCGCCGCGGCGTCCTGACCGTGAACAGATCAACCGGCGACGATCGTGTCGTCGCGCTGGTTCCTGCCGCCGGCATGGGTGTTCGCCTCGGTGAAAGCAAGCCGAAAGCGTTCGTCCACGTCGGCGGCAGTCCCATGCTCACCTGGGCGATCCAGGGCTTGATCGCCTCCGGGTCGGTCGACGAGGTTGTGGTTATGGTGCCCGCCGAACTCGTCGACGCGACCCGCGCACTGCTGCCGGCGTCCGCCGTCCCGGTACACGTCGTGACGGGCGGCGCCGAGCGCACCGATTCCGTCCGGGCCGGGCTCGACGCCGCGCCGGACGCCGACTTCGTGCTCGTGCACGATGCCGCGCGCGCCCTCACCCCGCCCGCCCTCATCACTCGTGTCGTCGCCGCGCTGCGTGCGGGCGCGCGGGCCGTGGTGCCCGCCCTGCCCGTCTCCGACACCATCAAGTCCGTGGATGCGACGGGCGCGGTCACCGGCACCCCCGATCGCTCCGGGCTGCGCGCCGTGCAGACTCCGCAGGGCTTCGACGCGCGACTGCTGCGCTCGGCCTACGCCACCGGCACCCAGGCGACCGATGACGCCGGACTGGTGGAGATGCTCGGTACGACCGTGCAGACCGTGCCCGGCGACGCCCTGGCCTTCAAGATCACCACACCGCTGGATCTGGTCCTCGCGAATACGCTTGCCGCCCAGCGTGACCCCGCCGACATTGCCGGGGGACTGGACACGACACGCGAGGCGGTGACGGCTCCGTGATCGATCCGATGGCTCTGCGCACCGGAATCGGCAGCGATGTACACCCCATCGAGCCCGGCCGGCCCTGCTGGATGGCCGGACTTCTCTTCGAAGGCGACAGCGGCTGCGCCGGGCACTCCGACGGTGATGTCGCCGCGCACGCGCTCTGCGACGCCCTGCTGTCCGCCGCCGGACTCGGCGATGTCGGCGCGGTCTTCGGCACCGGGCGTCCCGAATGGGAAGGCGTTTCCGGGGCGGCCATGCTGGAGGAAGTCCGGCGGCTGCTCGACGACGCCGGGTACGTGATCGTGAACGCCGCCGTGCAGGTGATCGGCAATCGGCCCAAGATGGGACCGCGACGCGCCGAAGCGCAAAAGGTACTCGGTGAAATTCTGGGGGCGCCGGTTTCGGTGTCCGGCACCACCACCGACGGCCTCGGACTCACCGGCCGCGGCGAAGGCGTGGCGGCGGTCGCCACCGCCCTGCTGTGTTGTCGTTCCTGACAATTCACGATCGTTCCGCGGCGCGTCCGCAACACAGATTGTGTGACGGCCCTTCCCGAAGCCGTATCCGCCCGTAAACCCACATTTATCGACAACTAGGATGCTCTGTCGTGACTCTGCGCCTTTTCGACACCGAGACGCGGACCCTGCGTGACTTCACGCCGCTGGTCCCCGGCCACGCTTCGGTGTACCTGTGTGGCGCCACGGTGCAGGGCGAACCTCATATCGGGCATCTGCGCAGTGGCGTCGCCTTCGACGTACTGCGAAGGTGGTTGGGCGCCAACGGTTTCGACGTCGCGTTCATCCGCAATGTCACCGATATCGACGACAAGATCCTGCACAAGGCCACCGAGCACGGCCGGCCCTGGTGGGAGTGGGCCGCCACCCACGAGCGGGCCTTCGACCGCGCCTACGGCACCCTCGGCGTGCTGCCGCCGTCCGCGGAACCGCGGGCCACCGGGCACATCACGCAGATGGTAGACATGATGGAACGGCTCATCGAACGCGGGCACGCGTACCCGTCCGAGGGCAATGTCTACTTCGATGTGCTCAGCTTCCCCGACTACGGCAAATTGTCCGGGCACAAGCTCGACGACGTGCATCAGGGCGAGAGCGCCGGGCAGGGCAAGAAGGATCCGCGCGACTTCACGCTGTGGAAGGCCGCCAAGCCCGGCGAACCCAGCTGGCCGTCGCCGTGGGGACCCGGCCGGCCCGGCTGGCATCTGGAATGCTCCGCCATGGCCGAGTTCTATCTCGGACCGGAATTCGACATCCATTGCGGCGGAATGGATCTGGTCTTCCCACACCACGAGAACGAGATCGCGCAGTCGCGCGCGGCCGGGGACGGGTTCGCCCGCTACTGGCTGCACAACGGCTGGGTGACGCTGAGCGGCGAGAAGATGTCCAAGTCGCTGGGCAATACGCTGTCCGTCCCCGCCGTGCTGGAACGCGTCGGCGTGCGGCCCGTCGAACTGCGCTACTACCTGGGCAGCGCCCAGTACGGATCCATGCTGGAGTACTCGGATCAGGCGCTCACCGAAGCGGCCGCCGGCTACCAGCGCGTCGAGGCGTTCATCCAGCGGACCATCGAGCGGGCCGGCGAGGTGCCGGTCGGCACCTGGACCGACGCCTTCGCCGAAGCGCTGAACGAGAACCTCGGAGTGCCCAAGGCGCTGGCCGAGATTCATCGCATCGTGCGCGAGGGCAACAGCGCGCTCGAGGCCGGAGACCTGGAGGCCGCCCGGGCGCACGCCACCCAGGTGCGGGCCATGCTGGGCGTCCTCGGCGTCGACCCGCTGGACCCGCATTGGGCCACCCCCGCCGACTCCACCAATGCGCAACATGCCCTGGACGTGCTCATCGGCGCCGAACTCGACCGCCGTCAGCAGGCCCGCGCCGCCAAGGACTGGACCATCGCAGACCAGGTCCGCGACCGCCTCAAGGCCGCGGGCGTCGAGGTCACCGACACCCCGCAGGGCCCCGAGTGGACGCTGACCAAGGACAATAGGTGAACTCTTCCGCTTCGGCGGAACCCGCCTCGCCCCGGCGAGACGGACCCGGAGCCGGCTCGCGCCGGCACACACGCTGCCCCGGAGCAACGCGGCCCCGCCGTATTGCCTCGCGACAGCACGGAATTCACCGCGCCGCCCCGGGCGCGCGCGGAATCCCCGCGCCGCAGTGCGGCGGAACGGACCTCGGGCTGCCGTGCGGCCGCGACGAGTTCCGGCCCGCCGCGTCTCGGCGCGGGACCTCTCGCAGCCCCACGGCCGCGCGGAGTCCGGATCGCCGCCCACGCGGCGGGACGAACTCCTCGCGACAACACGGCGACAGAGGCCACCCTCGCCGCCAACGTGGCGGCACGGACTTCGCGAGCCCGGACGGCATCGGGAGGTTCGAACTCGCCGCCGCGGCGGCGGGAATGGAGTCACGAACGGTTACGGCCGGGCGAGACTCCGCGCGCTGCTCCCGGGCGGCGTGGACACGGACAGGGCGCAGCCGTTCGCTGCGCCGACCGGAGGCAGGTCTCCCGCATGATCGATCGGAGCGGGTACGTCCCGCGGCCGGTGCGAAGCGGGTTACCCGCGTGACACGGAAGGCGAAGTGATGGCAGGCAATTCACAGCGGCGCGGTGCGACCCGCAAGACGGGGTCCAAGAAGGGGCAGACCGTCGGGTCCGGCGGGCAGCGCCGGCGCGGGCTCGAGGGGAAGGGTGCGACGCCCAAGGCGGAGGACCGGACCTATCACGCCGCGGCGAAGCGCGCGAAACTGCGGGCCAAGGCGGACGCCGCGACCGCGACCACGCGGGCGCGCAATGCGAGCCGGCCGACGGTCGGACGCAAGGACGGTGAGGGACCCGAGCTGGTGCTCGGCCGTAACCCCGTGGTCGAATGCCTGCGCGCCGGCGTGCCCGCCACCGCGCTGTACGTGGCCGTCGGCACCGAGAACGACGACCGGCTCACCGAATCGGTGAAGATCGCCGCCGACACCGGTATCTCGATCCTGGAACTCCCGCGCACCGACCTCGACCGCATGAGCAACAACGCCATGCATCAGGGCCTGGCGCTGCAGGTGCCGCCCTACCGCTACGCGCATCCGGACGACCTGGTCGACCGTGTCCATGCCGATGGCGGGCAGGCACTGCTGGTGGCGCTGGACAACATCACCGACCCGCGCAACCTGGGCGCGGTCGTTCGCTCGGTCGCGGCGTTCGGCGGGCAGGGCGTGGTGATCCCGCAGCGCCGCAGCGCCAGCGTCACCGCCGTCGCCTGGCGGACCAGTGCGGGCGCGGCCGCCCGGCTGCCCGTCGCGCGCGCCACCAATCTGACTCGCACCCTGAAGGATTGGGCGAGCAAGGGCTATCAGATCGTCGGCCTGGACGCGGGCGGCGATACCACCCTCGACGAATTCGACGGCACCGCACCGACGGTCATCGTCGTCGGCTCGGAGGGCAAGGGCCTGTCCCGGCTGGTCCGCGAAACCTGCGACTCGATCCTCAGCATCCCGATGGCGGGTCCGGTCGAATCGCTCAATGCGTCGGTCGCCGCGGGCGTGGTCCTGGCCGAGGTGGCTCGCCAGCGCCGCATCTGAGGCCACCGGCCGGAGAGCACGCCGATCCACCGCTGCCGCACACCGCTTCCGACTGAAGAGTCGACTGACCGGTAGGTGAATGCGATTGCGCGCCAATGCCGTTGACGGCATCGGCGCGCATTCGCGTTTCACGGGTGCGAAGTGGGCGAATACCGCGGATCCGGTGGCGTGTCGCGGAGCCATCGGCGAAGTGGCGCAAGCAAACACCGCGCGTCAGGGTGCCCGGGGCGGGGTGCGACCGTAAAATCGGGCGGTGGTCATACCTCAGCAGCCCATCGGGAATCCCGTCGAGCACGAGTATGCGACGGCGGTGTTGTTGCTGGGGGCGCTCAGCGTGTTCTGCTGCGGAATCCTGGGACCCATCGCCTGGGTGCTGGGACGGCGGGCACTGAACGAGATCGACGCGTCCGGAGGCGCACAAGGTGGCCGCATTCAGGTCATGGTCGGGCACATTCTGGGGATCATCGGCACCATCCTGATGGTGTGCACCGCGATCCTGGCCCTGCTGCTGACCATCGGCGGGCACGGGTAACGCGCCCGCACCCGCTCAGTCCAGGCCCGGGCGGGGACCCGAACCGGTGATCGCGTCCCAGGCCGGCCATTCCGAACTGACGCTGCCGTTCCACTTCGGCTGGCGGCGGTCCTTGAGCGCGGCCACGCCCTCACCGCCGTCGGAGCTCTTGGCCACGTAGTCGTTGAGTTCGGTTTCCAAGCGGCCCACGGTTTCCGGATCCATGGTGGGCGCCTCCCACAGCAGGCGCTTGGACAGCGCCACCGGCAGCGGCGCCGAACCCTGCGCGATATCGTGCGCCACCTCGAGGGCCTGCGGCAGCACCTCGGCGGCATGCAGGCAGGCATTGGCCAGGCCGAGCGCCTTGGCCTCCTCGCCGTCGAAAGTACGGCCGGTGAGCAGCAGATCGGCGGCACGGGCGCTACCGATCAGGCGCGGCAGGGTCCAATGCGCGTAACCGCCGGGCAGGGCGCCGCGGCGAACCTGGTTGAGGCCGTACACGGCGTCGCGGGCGAAATACCGGATATCGCATTGCAGGGCGATCTCCAGGCCGATACCGACGGCATGCCCGTTGACCGCCGCGATGACCGGCTTCCTGATCTTGAAGGGTGGCGGGTCGATGAGGCCCCTGACCTCACCGACCTGCAACGAGAGATCCGCGCCCGCGCAGAACGCGGGCGGAGTTCCGGTCACGACCACGGCCCCGATGGCATCGTCGTTGTCGCAACGGCGTAGCGCCGCACCGAGATCCGACGCCATGGCCGGAGTGACCGCGTTCTGCTGGGCGGGCCGATTGAGCGTGAGCACCGCGACGCCACCGGAGACATCCACGTGCAGTTCCGAACTCATGCCGGTAAATCCTAGTCATGCCACCCACGGCACGCCCGGGTACAGCGGTTATCCCCGCAAGATCTGCCGCCCGATGGCGTACTTGTGCACCTCGGTGGGGCCGTCGTAGAGGCGGAAGGCCCGCATATCGCGGAAGATCATCTCCACCACCGTCTCATCGCTGATGCCGATCCCGCCGAGCACCTGCACACAGCGGTCGGCCACCTTGAACAGTTCCTCCGACACGTACGACTTGGCGATCGAGGATTCGTGGCGGGCCTTGTGGCCCTGATCCATCAGCCAGCAGGCGTGCCAGATGGTGAGGCGGCACTGATGCAGCGCGATCTCGTTGTCCGCCAACATGAACGACACGCCCTGATGCTCGCCGATCGGCTTACCGAACGCCGTGCGGGTCTTGGCGTAGTCGACCGCGATGGCCTGCGCGCGTTCCGCCGCACCGAGCCAGCGCATGCAGTGCGTGAGACGGGCCGGCGCGAGACGCAGCTGCGCGTAGCGCAGGGCCTGCCCGGTCTCGCCGAGCACGGACTCGCGGGGCAGCACCAGATCGTCGAACTGCACGACCGCGTGGCCGCCGACGTAATTGCGGTCCATCGTGTTCATGATCCGCTCGATGACGATGCCCGGCTGATCACCGTCGGTGAGGAACAGGGTCGGGCCCTCGGGCAGGTGCGGGTTGGCGGCCAGGCGGGCCATGATGATCCAGGTCTTCGCGCCGTCCGCGCCGGTGATCAGCCATTTGCGGCCGTTGACGGTGAAGTTCTCGCCGTCGAAGGTGGCCTCGGTGGCGAGCTGATCGGGGTCCGAGCCGGCGCCGCCGGGCTCGGTCATGGCGAAGACGGAACGCTGGTTGCCGTCGATGACCGGCTGCAGGTAGGCCTCCACCTGCCGCTCGTTCGCGATCTTCGAGAGCAGGAACATATTGCCCTCGTCGGGAGCGGCGCAGTTCATGGCGACCGGGCCCAGGGTGGACCAGCCGGCAGCCTCGTACAGCACCGCCTGCTCGACGTGGGTGAGACCGCGGCCGCCCAGCTCCTTGGGGGCCTGAATGGTCAGCAGGCCCTCTTTGCGGGCCAATTCGACCATTTCCTGGCGCAATTCGTCATTGGGGCCGTGGGCGGTCAGGCGCGGGTCGCGCTCGAAGGGAACGATCTTGTCGATGACGAACTGCCGGACCCGATCACGTTCGGCAGCGAGGTCGGCGGGTATCGAGAAGTCGATCATCGTGGTCACCATTCCGTCATTGGGGTGCGTCGCGCCCGAGCATACGACGGTTCACCCCGAAGACTGAAGGCAGCCGCCTTCATTTGAGGACGCGGGCCAGGAACCCTTCCACTTCGGCCCGGTACGCGGCCGGTTGATCGTCGTGCACGAGATGCCCGGCATCCGGTACCACCACATGCCGGGCAGCCGGATGCACCTCGGCCATCTGCCGCATCTGACCCGGCGGCGTGATGGTGTACTCACCCTCCAGGAGCAGAACGGGGACGGTGATGGACTTCCACTGCGCCCAGAAGTCGCGGGTCCCCCACTCCTCGGAGATATCCCGGAAGGTCGGGACCTCGCCGTGCAGGCGGTAACCATCCGGGCCGTGGATGAACGAGTCCATGAAATACCGGCCCGCGACCGGGCCGAAGAATTCGAGCATGGCCGCCTCGTCCGGAAACGGTTGCGGCCACGCCGCGATCATGGCCGCCCAATGAGTCGCGGTGCGGCCCTGGAAATCCGGGGCCATATCCTCGACCACCAGCGCCCGCACCCGATCCGGATGCGCCGCGGTGAACATCCAGCCGTGCAGGCCGCCCATGGAATGACCGATCACCACCATGGGTTCGGTGATCTCCGCGGTGGCCGCCGCCAGATCGGCCACGAAGGCCTCCGTGGTCGGTTCGCGCGGCGCCGGACGGCCGTGACCCGCGGCATCGAACGTGTACACATGCCCGTATTCGCGAATCCAGTCCAGCTGGCTCCGCCAGGTGCGGGCACTGCCCATCAAACCGTGCAGCAGCAGGATCGGAACGCCGGCGCCGCCTTCGTCGTACAACATCACCTCGAACGATACGACGCGGAAAATCCGCCGCGAAAGACGAGTGCGCTCGCCGCGGGAGCCGCGGCGGGCGCGAGGGGGGAAGGGTGGGGCCCGGGGGTAGATTCGCTCGCATGGCAGTCGTCAAGATCAACGCAATCGAGATTCCCGAGGGCGCCGGCCCTGAGCTGGAGAAGCGCTTCGCGGCGCGGGCGCACGCGGTCGAGAACTCGCCCGGGTTCCTCGGCTTCCAGCTGCTCCGCCCGGTCTCCGGCGACAACCGGTATTTCGTTGTCACCCAGTGGGATTCCGAAGAGTCCTTCGCGGCGTGGCGGGACGGGCCGGCCCGCGAGGCGCATGCCGGTCAGGCCCGGCAGCCGGTCGCCACGGGCGCCTCGCTGCTGGAGTTCGAGGTAGTGCTCGACGTGGCGGCCAAGAACAACTGAGCCGCGCTAAGCGCGCACCGGCGCCAGCACGTCGGTGAGCCACAGGGTGACCTTGTGCAGCAGCCATTCCGCCGGACCGCGGCGGAAGACGCTGCGCCACAAGGTCGCCAGCAGCAGTGACCCGATCGCCAGCAGCGCCAGCAGTTCCCAGCCGGGGCCGTGCAGGCCACCCGGCAGGACCTGCGCATCCGGGTCCACCGGCATCGGCACCAGCACCCGGACCGCGATCATCTGCAGGATGTAGAGGCTCAGGGCGCAGGAACCCGCGTAGATCAGAGGGCGCAGCGGCAGCTCCGCGAACCGGGTCACGGCCATCAGGACGCCGATCACCAGGAAAGCCGTACCGGTCGCACCGAGCACCTCGAACGGGGTGCCGCTGTGCGGGGAGGCCACGGTCAGCCACCACCAGCTCGTCGTGGACACCGAGCCGAAACCGCCCACGTCGATGATCAGGCCCGGATCGAAATCGGTCACCCCCGCCTCGGCCATACCCTGGGTGAGCAGGTCGACCAGATGCGCCCGGCCGCCACCGGGATGCTGGATCAGCCACGACCCGCCGTAACCGAGCAGCGCCAGCAGCGCACCCGACGCGGCCACCGGAACCGCACGCAGGGAACGAATTCCGAGTCTGCCCATGGCCAGGCCCGCCAGCACGAACGGCATCCACGAGATGGCCGGATAGGTGCCGGTCAGCAACAGCATCTCCGCCATCTCCCGCAGACCCGACAGGGATGTGAACATCTCGAACACCGGATGACCGCCGAACTGGTTCTGCTCCATATGACTTCGGATCACGAACGACACGATGGGCCCCGCGATCGCCCACACCAGGGCGAGCAGGGCGAGCGTGCGCGCACTCAGCCGCAGCAGTGGCAGGGCGAGCAGGAAATAGACGCCGTAGTAGGCCAGGATGATCATGATCCCGATACCCGAATGCAATTGCGCCAGCACCAGACCCAGCACGAAGATGAGCACCGCGCGCGACGCGATGCGAATCACGCTGCGGCGGGCCGCGATTCCGGTGTAAGGGTGGTCGCCGCCGGACAGCAGGGCCAGCGACACCCCCGCCAGCACCGCGAACAGGGCCGCCGAACGGCCCTCGAACAGCGACAACCAGTGGAATCCGGGGCCTTCGGGCGGTGGCCCCACATGCACGGCGAACATGCCCAGCACCGCGATACCGCGTGCCGCATCGAGCGCGAGAATGCGCGGCAGCGAATTCCCGGCATGCTCGGATTCGGATTTCTCCACTGCGGTCGCGGCTCCCATGAATGCCAGGTTATGGGCATAAATGGAGATACGGCCAGCAGAAATCGGTAATTCCAGCCAGAAATAGCCGAAATGGTTAGTCCCCGGCTAACTATCGGATCAGCCGGGGACCACGAGCACTACGCCCGGAGAGGCAACGACCTACGCCTCGAAGGTGGCATCCAGTTCGATGGTGTCCACACCCGAGAGCGCCTTGGAGACCGGGCAGCCCGCCTTGGCCGCCTCGGCGGCGGTGAGGAAGCCCGCGGCGTCGATACCGGTCGCCCGGCCCGCCACCGTCAGCTTGATCTTCGAAATGCGGAAGCCGCCCGCCGGATCCGGGCCCAGCGTGACCTCCGCGGTCACATCCAGGCTCTGCGGCGTGGCGCCCGCATTAGCCAGCTGACCCGACAACGCCATGGCGTAGCAGGAGGAATGCGCGGCCGCGATCAGCTCCTCGGGGCTGGTGGTGCCGTCGGCATTGTCGGCGGCGCGCTTCGGGAACGAGACGTCGTACTTGCCGACACCGGAGCTGACCAGCTCGACCTGACCGGAGCCGTCCTGCAGGCCGCCGGTCCAAGCGGTGCGCGCGGTACGTGTAGGCATCACTGTCCTTTCGATTCGGTGAGAAGCCGTATGGCCTCGAACCTACCCCGCGCTAGACGGTGGCGGCGGCGCGATGATCCCAGCGTTCCAGGATCCGAGGCCAGGATTTCTCGTGCCGGTCACGTACCGCGGCGCTGGGGAAGCCCGCATGCGTGAGCAGCAGGGCCGTACCCGCGCCGTGCGCCGAGAACTCCACGGTGAGAACGGTTTCCGCACCCTCGGTGGCATGCGTGACCCAGGACAGCTCCACCAAGCCGTCCGGCACCAGACGCAGGAACCGCCCGTAATGCGGGACACCACCGCCCGCCGTGAAGAAGAACGGCTGATTCACCTCGGCGCGCATCAGCACCGAACCCGGATCGGCGAACCACAACCCGAACTGCTGAGTGGCCATCCGATACAACTCGACGGGCGAAGCCGCCATGATGCGCTCCGCGACCAGGAAGAACGGCCGCGCGGAAAGATCAGGGGGCCGGATCGGCGCAACGTCCATGGCCGAGCACCATACCGCCCGCCGCCGCAGTCACCCGGGATTGGTGACTGCGGCGGCGGGCGGTTCGCGGCAGGCTCACGCCATATCGCGGCGGTGGATCAGCCACACCGTGCCTGCTGCGAACAGGATGGCGTAGCCGGCCAGCCAGAGCAGCGACTCACCTCGCGAGAGGATGTGCAGTACCCCGGGTGTGGCCTCGCCGCTGACCGTGCGCAGCGAGCCCGCCAGGGAGCCGGCCGCGGTGCCGGGGAGGTGATCGGTGATCGCCTTGATGGGTGAGAAGACCTCGGCCACGCCGCGCAGCAGGTTCTCCACCACGAGTACCCAGACGAGGCCCAGTCCGACCGCCAGGGCCGGACCGCGGGCGATCGCGCCCACCAGGCCGCCGGCCAGCGTCCACATGCCCAGAATGGCGGTGCCCGAGACGATTCCGAGCAGGATACGCCCCGCGGACGGGAGGGCGAGCGACTGTCCTTGTGTCGCAGCGATGACCGCTGCCACGCCCGTATCGACCACGAAGGCCGTCACCACCAGCGCGACCACCGTCAAGGCCAGGCTCAGCACCACCGCGCCGACCGCCGCCGACCGCGAGGGCCCCTGGGTGAGCACCGTTTTCCAAGTGCCCCAGCCGTATCCGCTGCCCACCGCCAGCGCACCCAGCACCAGCATGAGCGCGCCACCGAACATGGCCATGCCCTGCGTGTACACCTCCGGGACCGCCGCCGGCAGCATCTGCTGCAGCAGTACGGCCTTGGGCTGGCCGTCCGACATGCGGGTACTGCTGCCGGTCGTGTACGCCAGATAGTTGAACAGGTAGGCGAAGGTGAGGTTCAGCAGGATCCAGGTGCCCAGCACGATCCAGAACGCGGGCCACTTCCGCAGGCGCAGCAGTTCCGCGCGGGTACTCGCCACCAGGCCGGCCCAGTCGCTCGCCGGAGCGGCGGCGCGGGCTCTCGTCATCAGGTCGGTCATTTCGCCGTCTCCGTCATCTCGAAAAAGACTTCTTCCAAGGACTTTTCGTCACTGCGCAGTTCCAGCAGATCCGCGCCGGACTCGATCACCGCACGCGCCACCGCGGGCGCCTGCACCACACCGGCATCCACCCTGATGCCGGTGCTGGTCAGCAGCGCGGACCGATCCCCCACCACCGCGCGCACCGCCGGAAAGGCCAGTTCCAGCGGATCGGCGCGCACCAGCAGCGTTGCGGCGCCGCGCAATTCCCGCACCGTGGACTGGGCCAGGAGCTTCCCCCGATCGATGACGCCGACGCGATCACAGATCTCCTGCACTTCGCTGAGCAGGTGACTGGACAGCACGACGGTGTGCCCGTCGGCGGCGAGTCCGGTGATGAGCTCCCGCATCTCGGCCATACCGGCCGGATCCAGGCCATTCGTTGGTTCATCGAGAATCAGCAGGTCAGGGCTGCCGAGCAGGGCTGCCGCGACACCCAGGCGCTGCTTCATACCGAGGGAATAGGTGCGGAACCTGTCGTCACCGCGGTCCCGGAGGGCGACCCGGGCCAGTACATCCTCGACCTGGGGGCGGCCGACGCCACGGTAGTGGGCCAGCACCCGCAGATTGTCGCGGCCCGACAGGTAGGGGTAGAAACCCGGACCCTCGATGAGAACGCCGATGCGGCGCAACGCATCCGGATCACCCGGCTGCTTGCCCAGCACCAGCGCCGCACCCGACGTCGGCCGGATGAGGCCGACCAGCATGCGCAAGGTGGTGGTCTTCCCCGCCCCGTTCGGGCCGAGGAAACCGTAGATCTCGCCGCGCTGGACGCGCATGCTCACGGCATCCACGGCGGCGTGCGGGCCGTAACGCTTGGTCAACCGGTCGGTGGCCACGATCGCGCTGCCGGTGGCCTCGGATGCTGCTTCGCTCATACCTACAAGACTCGGCGTGGCGGCGCGGTAAAACATCCGCCGCACAGCGCTATCCGGCATACGTATCCGCACGTATTTCGGCGTGACACGGTGCCACTCCGGGGTATACGGCGCTACGGTGCAGCTATGGACATACGCGGGGGATGGCTGATACGCCGGGACGTGTTGCCGGCCGTCGCCGTCGGCGCGATCCAGCTCCTGTTCGGGACGCTGGCCAATCGGCACGCGAACGTGCCGCGCGAACTCGACCCCCTGGGATACGCGCTGCTCGTGGCCGGTCCACTGCTCCTGGCGGTGCGCCACCGCTACCCCGTACCGGTGTTCTACGGGACGCTGGCCGCCGCCGTCGCATACCTATTGGTCGGGTACGGCTACGGGCCGATATTCATCTCCCTCGTCATCGGGTTCCTCAGCGCCGCCGTCCGCGGATCACGCTGGTACACCTATCCTTTCGTCGCCGTCGGCTACCTGCTCATGGTGTGGCCGGTCCCGCACTGGCGCGGATACCACACCGGCTCCTGGCAGGAATTCGGGCTGCTCGCCTGGCTCGTCGTCCTGGTGGCCGCCGCCGAAGGCCTCCGGCAGCGGAACGCCGCCATGACCGCACGCCGGCAACGCGAAGAGGAGGCCCGGCGCAACGAACAGGCGCAGCGGGAGCGCGAACGCGCCGAACAGGCCCGCGAACTCGCCGAACGCGAACAACACGCCAGCGAGGAACGCCTCGCCATCGCCCGCGACCTGCACGATGTCCTTGCCCACAGCCTGTCCCTCATCAACGTGCAATCCTCGGTGGCGCTGGAACTGCTCGACCGCAAACCCGAACAGGCCGCGACCGCTCTCGCCGCCATCAAGACCGCCAGCCGGGACGCGCTCGGCGAGGTACACGCGCTGCTCGGCTCCATCCGCGCCGGCACCGGCATCATCGCCGCGCCCACCACACCCACCGTCGGCATCACCGACCTCGACGGCCTCACCGCACCCGCGCGCGCCGCCGGACTCGTGGTGCACACCATGGTCACCGGCGGGCCCCGCCGGCTCCCCGCCGTCGTCGACGTCGCGGCCGCCCGCATCGTGCAGGAATCCCTCACCAATGTGGTCCGGCACGCACCCGGCGCGAGTGTGCTTGTCACCCTGCACTATTCCGCCGAACGACTGCAGCTCACCATCGACAACACCCGGCCCGAGAAACAACCCGCACCGCAATCCCCCACCGGCGGGCACGGCATCACCGGCATGAACGAACGCGCCAGCGCCCTCGGCGGCCAGCTCTCCGCCAAACCCAAGGCCGACGGCGGCTTCCGCGTCGCCGCCCGCCTGCCCACCCACCTCGCCCACCCCGAACCCGCCGCCTGAGCACGGCAGACGGGAGCATCATGACAGTCCGGGTAGTCATCGCCGACGATCAAGCGCTGGTCCGCGCCGGATTCGTGGCCCTGCTCGACGCGCAGGACGATATCGACGTGATCGGCGAAGCCGACAATGGCGAACAGGCCCTGCGGCTCGCCCGCGAACTCAAACCCGACGTCGTGCTCATGGACATCCGCATGCCCGTCCTCGACGGCCTCGCCGCCACCCGCGCCATCGCCGCCGACGCCGACCTCACCACCGTGAAAGTGGTCGTACTGACCACCTTCGAACTGGACGAGTACGTGTTCGAGGCCATGCGCGCCGGCGCCACGGGATTCCTCGTCAAACACACCGAACCCGCCGACCTCCTCAAGGCCGTCCGGGTGGTCGCCGGCGGCGACGCCCTGCTCTCCCCCAGCGTCACCCGGCGGCTCGTCGCCGAATTCGCCACCCACGCCAAACCCGCGCCACCCGAAACCCTCTCGGAACTCACCGAACGTGAACGCGAGGTGATGATCCTCGTCGCCGAGGGCCTCACCAACGCCGAAATCGCCGAACGCCTCTACATGAGCCCCGCCACCGCCCGCACCCACGTCAGCCGAATCCTGCTGAAACTCAATGCCCGCGACCGCACCCAGCTCGTCGTCATGGCCTACGAATCCGGACTGGTGCGACCGGGCTGGCAATAGCGCCGCGCCGGCAGGGCTACTCGCCCGGATTCGATTGCTGACGCTCCGCATCGGTGAAACCCCGCTTACCGCGCCGGGCGTGCGACCGCGCCTCCGGCCCCTCCTGCAAGCGTGCCGAATACGCCGAAGCAGCCCGGAACACACCCGAAACACCCTGGGGCGCAGCCGCATAGGTGATCGAATCCGTCGGGGAGAAGCCCATCCGGGTGCCGATCGCGACCGCGTCCATGTTCGCGCCGAGGAACAGGAAATTCCACTTGTAGACCTCCTGCTGCTGAGTGATCAACGCCTTCACGGCATCGTGCGTCCATTCGGCACTGGAGTTCTCGTGACCATCGGTGAGCACCACGACGATCACCGTGCCCGGGCGGTCATCCGCACCGCGCGCAGCCAATTCGGCCCCGGTATCGGTGACCAGGCGGCCGACCGCGTCGTACAGAGCGGTCATGCCACGCGGCTGCAGGTTCAGCGGCGGCACCTCCGCGAGGGGCCGATTCGCGTACACCAGTTGGTATTCCGTATCGAACTGGGCGAGAGTGACCTCGATCCGCTTCGGGACCTCGCGCTGCTGCTCCATATAGGCGGCGAACCCGCCCTCGGTGTCCGACTTGATGGATTGCATGGACCCGGACCGGTCCAGTAGTACCGCAATGAGAGTGCGGTCAGGATTCGTCATGTGGTGGCTCCCCCCGGAGTCGATTCGTGCGAACGACCCCCACCGTACCCGCGCGGGACTACACCGCCTCCTCATTTTCCAGGCCACGCCGGATGGCCTGCTCCACAGGCGAATACCCACCGTCCGGGCGGTCCAGGACACACGGCTCACGCAGCAGCAGCGGCGGTTGCGCCATGAACTTCGGGCGGCCGATGCGATTGGGCTGGGCGGAGTGGATCAGGAAGGGATGACAGAGGTAGACGTCGCCGGCCTTGCCGGTGGCCAGGGCCTCGGGGAGATCGTCCAGGGAGGTGTAGAAGTCGTGCAGATCGAACATGGTGGTCCCCTCCGCACCGAACGGCTGCAGGGCCGCGGCGAGCCGCCGATGCGAGCCCACCCGGATGCGGGTCGGCGCGTCGTCGGTGTCCACATCGGAGAACAGGAACAACATCAGCAGGGCACGGCCTTTGGAGAAGACGTTCACCCGCCAGCTGAGGTAGTCGTCCGGCGCGGCATCGCCCGGGAAGCTCACATCGACATGCCAGCCGGTGTCACCGGGCGGCTCCGGGCTCGGAAAGCGAATCGGCCAGCTGCCCAGGCTCTTCCGGGGGAACCAGCGACCGGCGCCCACCAGCTGATCGAAGGCCTCGAGCAACACGGGCGCGGTGACGGCGCGCGCGAAGGGCTCCTCCGCCCGGTCCCAGAGCCGAATGACCGGCCGGGTCCAGGTGGCCGGATCCGCCGGATCGCATCCGGTTGCCCGCCACAGGATTTCCCGGCCCGCAGCGGCCACGTCCCGCGGAAACGCGCCTTCGAGGCGGACGAAACCCTCGGAGATGAATGCCGCGACCTGATCGTCGGTGAGCATGCGGTCCTTTCGTATCGGCTGCTCCGAGAATGACCGGGAGCCACCGATACTCGCCACCGAATTTCCCGCGGTACGCGAAAGGCCCCGCTCCCCAAGGGGGAACGGGGCCTTCGCTCGTACTGCCTACTCGCCCGAGGCGGCAGCCGGGGCGTCACCCGCGAGGGCGGCGACCGGCTTGTCCTCGACGGCCTCGTCGGTCTTCTTGGTCAGCTTGGCCTTGGCGCTGAAGGTGAACTTCGCCGCCTCGCCCTGGCCTTCGCCATCCCAGTTCTCGACATCCACCACCACGACCTGACCGGGACCGATCTCGCCGAAGAGGATCTTCTCCGACAACTGGTCCTCGATCTCGCGCTGGATGGTGCGACGCAGCGGCCGCGCACCGAGCACCGGATCGAAACCGCGCTTGGCCAGCAGGCTCTTCGCCTGCGGAGCCAGCTCGATCTCCATGTCCTTGTTCTTCAGCTGCTTGGCGACGCGGCCGATCATCAGGTCGACCATCTGGATGATCTGATCCTGGGTCAGCTGGTGGAACACGATCACGTCGTCGATGCGGTTGAGGAACTCGGGCCGGAAGTGCTTCTTCAGCTCGTCGTTGACCTTGAGCTTCATCCGCTCGTAGTTCGAGCCCTCGGCATTGCTCTGGGCGAAGCCGAGGCCGACCGCCTTCGAGATGTCCGAGGTACCGAGGTTCGAGGTGAAGATCAGCACGGTGTTCTTGAAGTCGACCGTACGACCCTGACCGTCGGTGAGCCGGCCATCCTCGAGGACCTGCAACAAGGTGTTGTAGATCTCCTGGTGAGCCTTCTCGATCTCGTCGAACAGCACCACCGAGAACGGCTTCCGGCGCACCTTCTCGGTGAGCTGGCCGCCCTCCTCGTAGCCCACGTAGCCCGGAGGGGCACCGAAGAGCCGCGAGGCGGTGAAGCGGTCGTGGAACTCGCCCATGTCGATCTGGATGAGCGCGTCGTCATCGCCGAACAGGAAGTTGGCCAAAGCCTTCGACAGCTCGGTCTTACCGACACCGGACGGACCGGCGAAGATGAACGAGCCCGACGGACGCTTCGGATCCTTCAGACCGGCGCGAGTACGGCGGATGGCCTTGGAGACGGCCTTGACCGCATCCTCCTGGCCGATGATCCGCTTGTGCAGCTCGTCCTCCATGCGGAGCAGACGGGTGGTCTCCTCCTCGGTGAGCTTGAACACCGGAATACCGGTCCAGTTGGCCAGCACTTCCGCGATCTGCTCGTCGTCGACCTCGGCCACGACATCCAGATCGCCGGAGCGCCACTGCTTTTCACGCTCGGCCCGCTTGGCGACGAGCTGCTTCTCCTTGTCGCGCAGGCGCGCGGCCTTCTCGAAGTCCTGCGCGTCGATCGCGGATTCCTTCTCCCGGCGCGCCTCGGCGATCTTGTCGTCGAATTCGCGCAGGTCCGGCGGTGCGGTCATGCGACGGATACGCATCCGGGCGCCGGCCTCGTCGATCAGGTCGATCGCCTTGTCCGGCAGGAAGCGGTCGTTGATGTAGCGGTCCGCGAGGGTGGCCGCCGCGACCAGGGCGCCATCGGTGATGGAAACCCGGTGGTGCGCCTCGTAGCGGTCACGCAGACCCTTGAGGATGTTGATGGTGTGCTCGACCGTCGGCTCGCCCACCTGGACCGGCTGGAACCGGCGCTCCAGGGCGGCGTCCTTCTCGATGTACTTGCGGTACTCGTCGAGGGTGGTGGCGCCGATGGTCTGCAGCTCACCGCGAGCCAGCTTGGGCTTCAGGATCGAGGCCGCGTCGATGGCGCCCTCGGCCGCGCCCGCACCCACCAGGGTGTGCAGCTCGTCGATGAACAGGATGATGTCGCCGCGGGTATTGATCTCCTTGAGCACCTTCTTCAGGCGCTCCTCGAAATCACCGCGGTAGCGGCTGCCCGCGACCAGGGAACCCAGGTCGAGGGTGTACAGCTGCTTGTCCTTCAGCGTCTCCGGCACTTCACCGTTGACGATGGCCTGCGCGAGACCCTCCACGACGGCGGTCTTACCGACGCCGGGCTCACCGATCAGGACCGGGTTGTTCTTGGTACGGCGGCTCAGCACCTGCATGACGCGCTCGATTTCCTTCGAGCGGCCGATGACCGGGTCGAGCTTGCCCTCGAGGGCGGCCTGGGTCAGGTTGCGGCCGAACTGGTCGAGCACCAGCGAAGTGGACGGCGTACCCGCCTCACCACGCGAGCCCGAACCCTCGACCGGCTCCTTGCCCTGGTAGCCCGACAGCAGCTGAATGACCTGCTGACGCACGCGGTTGAGATCCGCGCCCAGCTTCACCAGCACCTGCGCCGCGACGCCCTCACCCTCACGGATGAGACCGAGCAGAATGTGCTCGGTGCCGATGTAGTTGTGGCCGAGCTGCAGGGCCTCCCGCAGCGACAGCTCCAGCACCTTCTTGGCACGCGGGGTGAAGGGAATGTGACCGGACGGCGCCTGCTGGCCCTGCCCGATGATCTCCTCCACCTGCGACCGCACACCCTCCAGCGAGATGCCAAGGGATTCCAGCGACTTCGCCGCGACACCCTCGCCCTCGTGGATCAGGCCCAGCAGGATGTGCTCGGTGCCGATGTAGTTGTGGTTGAGCATCCGGGCCTCTTCTTGGGCCAGGACAACGACCCGCCGCGCGCGGTCGGTGAACCTCTCGAACATCGCTCCCTCACTCTCCTGCTCCGCCTACTACGGCATCCGGCGCTTCAGACCCTGTGCTGCCCTTCTGGTCGCCAGCCTGCCATGAAGCCCTGGGGTTGCATCCCCCTGGCCTCCACTCTAGTTGCCAGGGGTCTCGCCCGTCGTCCGTCCACCCTATTGCGAAGCGGCGACAGTACGACTCATTCACTCATAACGGGGCAGTTGCGCAGACCGTTTCCGATTCGGCTACGCCCACAGCGAACACGCCGGTCAGCGGAACGAAACCCGGGGCCCGGCCGGCGGCCGGACCCCGGTTCGGATTCGGAACCCCTATCCGGTGAGGGGTGGAATGAACTCACACGGCACCGAATGCGGATGCCGCGGATCGAGCGCGTTGAGCGCGAAGGCGGCCGCGCGCGGGCTGCCCGCGATGCCGGCATGCTCCGAGTAATCGCTCGCGCAACCGTCCTGCACGAGGATGTTCGTGACGCCCGGACCGGGCACCAGGCCGACGGTGTACGGGACCACCGCTTCGTCGTAGGCGGTCTCGATATTGGTGTAAGTGACCGACGGATCGTAGACGCCGTCGGCGTTCAGGTCGGTCATGAACCGGCCACCGCCCAGCATCTCCGAGCAGGCCAGGCAGATGCCCGCGCCGAGCGCGCTGTCCACGGTGTCGCCGGAAATGCCCAGCCGGGCGGCGAAGGCGCGGACCGTGCCCATCTGATTCCCGTAGGTGCCCAGCCAGGGCGACGCGATGGCGACGAACTTGTTCACCTCACCGCGGCCGCCGAGCCGCTTGATGAAGTAATCGGCGACGATATTGCCCTGCGAATGGGCGATGATGTCGACCTGCGCGGCCCCGGTCGCGGCGCGCACCCGGTCCACGAAGCCGGTGAGCTGGGCGGCGCTCTCCTCGATCGGGCGCATGCCGCCGATGGCCGACAGCGGCCAGGGCACGTTCAGCGCACCGTAGGTGAGCGAGTAGACGCAGTAGCCCTCATTGGCGAGCAACGGGACGTAGACGCCCCAATTGGTCTGCGCGCCACCGCCGGTGCCGTGCACCAGGACGACCGGATCGGGGTGTGCGGCGGTCGGCTTGCAGTTCCAGTCGTTCGAACCGGGCAGTGAGCCACCGGGATTCAGCAGCTCGTTCGGAATGCCCGAGAAGAAGTTGTATGTGACCGGGTATTCCGCGTGCGCGGTGCCGCTCGTTCCGGCCATGAGCACCGCGAAGATGATCATGAGCAGCAGTGATCCCGGCGATCGGCGCAGCAGTATCCGTCGCATGTTCCCTCCCAAACTAGAACGCGTTCCGACAACGTAAACGGAAACAAGCACGAAGGATGGAATACTGGCGGGTAGGTTCTGCAACTCGTTCCAGTACAGGAAAACGGCGGCGGCCGGGACCCGCTGGCGGCTTGTGTTGCCGCACATCGGGTCCCGGCCACCGCCGGATCGGACCGTGAACTACGGTCGGCCCGTGGGGAATCCGGGCTGCTGCATCGGCGCCCACACCTGCTGGGCCGGATGTGCCGGGTAGATCGGCTGGGCCGGTCGCGCCTGCTGGGCAGGCTGGGTGACCGCGGCCTTCGCATGCTGGGTGCCCGAGACGAACAGCGCACCCATCAGCACCAGGAACGCCAGGGTGTGGATCACCGCGCGGACGATGTTCCAACGCACCCAGGACGTTTCGAAGTGGGCGCGGACCGCGGCCAGATCGGCGATGTGCGCGGGATCGCCGGCATTGGCGAGCTGCGTGTTGAGGGGCACGTTCACCCCCGAGGTCACGAAGAAGGCGATCACATTGAGCAGCAGCGCCACCGCGAGCCAGAGCAGCGTGGTGCGCGCACCCCTGCCCAGGTGCAGGGCCGCCGCGAGCACGGTGAAGCCCACCGCGCCCATGAACGCGAACATGAACCACGGATTGATGATGACCACGTTGATCCGCTGCATCACGTCCACGAAGGTGCGGTCATCGCCCTGACCCAGGGCCGTCATCACCGAGGTCGCGTAGGCGAAGAACACTCCGGCGATCAGTCCGGTCGTCAGTGTCGCCGCCACCAGCGAGGCCGTGCGAAGTGCAAACATCGTTGTCTCCTGACTGGATCCGCCACCCGGATAATGCCTGGGTGAACACTGATTTCAGTCAACAGGAGCAGGGACTCGACCTACATCGCTCAGAAGCTCGGGGACATCCGTGTGCGTCTCACTCCTGAGAGTGAGTCAGAGATCCCGCTCGGAGATGACGCCGGACTGCATGGCCAGATTGGCCAGGCGGACCCGCTTCTGGTTCTGCGGCAGGTCCTCGACGCCGAATTTGGCGAACAGGGCGCGCAGATGCGTCTTGATGGCGTCCACGGACAGGAACAGCTCGGCCGCGATCTGCTGATTCGAGGCCGGTGAGGCGAAGCCGTCGTTGCCGCGCAGCGGGCGGCACAGGGCGATCAGGACCGAGCGCTGAGTCTCGGTGAGCGAGCGCAAGGTTGGCAGGCCACCGGTGGAGGTCTGGGTGATATCGCCTGCGGCGCCGCTGAAGTCGTGGAAGGTGACGCGGGAGGTGCCCATGCGGATGACGTCGCCGGGCTGCAGGCGGTGACGACCGACCAGTCGGTCTCCATTTACGAAAGTGCCGTTCCGCGAAAGCCCGTCATCCACAATTGTCCAGTGCGCACCCAGATATTCAGCGGTAGCGTGCAACCGGGACACCTCGACATCCCACGCCAGGGACAGATCCGCCTGCGGCGACCGGCCGATGGTGATACGTGGCTGGTCAGGCGACAACATCAGCTCGTGCTGCCGGCCCTCGTGATCCTTCACCCGAAGGAATGAACCCTGGAATGCGGTCACTGCGCCGATACCTCTTCCCTAGTTCCAGCCAGTGACTTCGTCCGCACAGATTCAATGGTGCACGCACACACCGGCGCGAGCAAGATCGCGCGAACTTGCGGGTCCAGGGGGTTTCAGGGGCGTGCCCCCGCGGACCCCCGGAGTTCCTTCGGAGTTATACGCAAAGCGTATGAAAAACCACTGCCGCCCGGGTTCGCACGAACACCCGGACGGCAGTCGAATCGGCGACTAGTTCTTCGCAGCAGCCTTGTTGTAAGCCTCGGTGATGTCCGCGGAGATACGTCCACGAGCCGACACCTTGTGCCCATTACGCCGCGCCCATTCCCGAATGGCCGCGCTTTGTTCGCGATCGATCGAGACCCGGTTCTTCGGGCCTGCGGTCGGCGCACCCGCCACCTTGGTCCGGCGACGCCCGCTCACCCGGCGAGCTGCCGCGACCCAGGTCTCCAACCCATCCCGCAGCTTGGCCGCATTCGCCGTCGACAAGTCGATCTCGTACGAGACGCCATCGATAGCGAACTCGATGGTCTCGTCCGCGATGGACTCACCGTCGACATCGTCGATCAAGCTAACGGTGACCTTCTTTGCCATGAGATGAACGTCCTCTCGAAATCGTGCGACCCGCATAGTCAGGCCGATTACCCGACGCCACAATACCGCTAATTCCGATAGTCCCAGAACGGGCCTCGGTAATGCAATCCCACAACTCTATCGAGCAGCCGGACGCACAATTGGAAAGAGTATCGTTTCCCGGATTCCGTGACCAGTCAGGGCCATCAGCAAACGGTCGATACCCATACCCGTTCCGGTCGTGGGCGGCATACCGTGCTCCATCGCCGTGAGGAAGTCCTCGTCCAGCCGCATCGCCTCGTCGTCACCCGCCGCGGCCAAACGCGCCTGATCCATGAACCTTTCGCGTTGGATGACCGGATCCACGAGTTCCGAATAGCCCGTGGCCAGTTCGAAGCCGCGCACGTACAGGTCCCACTTCTCGGTAACTCCGGGCTTGCTGCGATGCTGACGAGTCAGCGGCGAGGTCTCCACCGGGAAGTCGCGAACGAAAGTCGGCGCGTACAGCTTGTCGCCGTACACGTGCTCCCACAGTTCCTCGACCAGTTTGCCGTGACCGTAGCCCTTGCCCGACGGAATTTCCAGACCGACTCGATCCGCCAGCGCCAGCAATTCCTCGACGGACGTTTCCGGCGTGACGTCCACACCGATCGACTCCGAGAGCGACGGGTACATCTCCACCGTCGCCCACTCGCCGGACAGATCGTATTCGGTGCCGTCGGCAAGTGTCACCACCTGCGTGCCGAACGCCTCCTGCGCGACTTCCTGGATCAATTCCCGCATCATCTTCGCGGAATCGTCGTAGGTGCCGTACGCCTCGTAGGTTTCCAGCATTGCGAACTCCGGGGAATGCGTGGAGTCCGCGCCCTCGTTCCGGAAGTTCCGGTTGATCTCGAAGACCTTCTCGATGCCGCCCACCACACAACGCTTCAGGAACAGCTCCGGCGCGATACGCAGGAACAACTCCATGTCCAGCGCATTCGAGTGGGTCACGAACGGACGGGCCGCCGCACCACCGTGAATGGTCTGCAGCATCGGCGTCTCGACCTCGAGGAAACCCCTGCGCTCCAACGCATTCCGCAGCGCGCGCACGGCCGCGACGCGGGTGCGGGCCATCTCGCGGGCCTCCGGGCGCACGATCAGATCCACATAACGCTGCCGGACCCGGGACTCCTCGTTCATCTCCTTGTGCAGCACCGGCAGCGGGCGCAGCGACTTGGCCGCCATCGACCAGGAATCGGCGATGACACTCAATTCGCCTCTGCGCGAAGAGATCACCTCACCGTGCACGAACACGAAGTCACCCAGATCGACATTGGTCTTCCAGGCCGCCAGCGCGTCCTCGCCGACACCGTTCAGGCTGATCATCACCTGTAACTGGGTGCCGTCACCCTCCTGCAGCGTCGCAAAACACAGCTTGCCGCTATTCCGGACGAAAATGACGCGACCGGCAATGCCGACCATCAGCCCCGTCTGCGTATCCGGCGCCAAATCCGGGTATGCGGCGCGAATTTCCGCGAGCGAGTGGGTGCGATCCACCACCACCGGGTAAGCCTCGCGGCCCTCCGCCAGCAACCGCTCGCGCTTCTCCCGGCGAATCCGCATCTGCTCCGGGACGTCTTGGTCGGCAGCAGGCGCTACACCACGATTTTTCTCGGCAGGAGGCGTGGTGTCGGAGGGAGAAGGGGGGTGGGGGGTGCTCACGGGACTCAAGCCTATCCTGCGGCGGAAATTCAATTTTCCACCGCCCGGGCAAACGGAAACCCGCCCCCGAACCGGACGGTTCGGGGGGCGGGCGGACTTGCGCGGAAAGGGCCGGTTCAGACCCAGGCGAGCGTCGCCACCTCACGTTCGAAATGCGGGGCGGTCTGGGCGACCATGAGCAGCCCGGCCGTCTTCAACGCCTGATATCCGCCCTCCAGATCGGTCGCCCGGCGCAGGCCCAGCTGCTGCAGGGAAGCCGCCGCGAGACTGGAGGTGTACCCCTCCGAGCAGACGATGATCCATTCGATGTCATGGTCGGTAGCCAGCGCCAGCCGTGCGGAACTCGACGGATCCAGCCGCCATTCCAGCACATTCCGTTCGATCACCAGCGCACCCGGCAGCGTGCCCTCCCGCAGGCGCTGCGCCTGCGGCCGAATATCCACCAGAATGGCGCCGCGGGCGATGGCCTGCGGCAATTCGATGGGAAGCAGGCGACGCAACTGCCGCCGGGCGTGGTCGAGCATGCCGTCGATCGTCAAGTGGGTCATTCGAGGTCACCTTCGGGCTGGTCGGTGAGAACGGAACGGGTGCGGCGCAGGGTGCCGTGGCCGGTGACCTCGTAATAGGACATGGCCGTCAGCGGCGGGGAATACGCGTGCACGCTGAGCGTGGGATTCAGTGGGCCGGTGACGCCGGCTTCCTCGTCGGGGGCGCGGACGACATCGTGCACCCAGCCCAGCGGGAACGAGGCCTGATCGCCGGCCACCAGGGTGCGGCGGCGCAGGTCGGTGCCGTTCCAGCGGTATTCGGCGAGGGCGCCGGACAATACCGTCAGCGCGCCCAATGAGCCTGCGTGATCGTGTAATTCGGTGTACTTGTCCTTGACCCAGCTGATCAGCCAGACATCCACCTCGTCATCCGCGAGGAGCCTGGTGGCCCAGCGGTTTTCGGTGGGCCAGAGGCCGCTGTCCGGCAGTAGGTGGTCGTAGCGGCCCTCCAGCACGTCCTGGGCGCCCTCATCGGTCAGGCGCAGCAGGTCGGCGGGGCGTAGCCGGGTGGGGAGGGCGGACGCGGTGGCACGCTCGGTCACCTCGGGCAGCAGCCGGGAGGCGGGCTCGGGGTGCCCGGAAACAGAAAGGGAGAGAACAGAGGACCGCATGAGCGAAACTCCAAGGAATGTGTGGTGGTCGAGGGCTATACGAAGCCTCGACAACAGCCGAGGCGGGTCAGCCTCGACAACACTCCTGGGTGGTCACGCGGAAATACACGTTCGGGAGTCTAACAGCGCATCCCCGGGAAGCAATAGAGCCCCCCGGGAGGACTGCGTCACAAACAAACTATTTGGTCCGGCGTTGCTGGTTGCGCTCGTAGACCAACCGCAGACCCTCCAGGGTCAGATGCGGCTCGTGATGCTCCAGCGTCTCCGACTCCGGCACGATCAGCGCCGCCGTCGGACCCGTACCCACGATCGCCACATCGTCGCCGGAGAACGCGTCGAATTCGTCCCGAATACGGTCGATCAACCCATCCACCAGGCCCGCGAAACCGAACACCGCACCCGACTGCATGCATTCCGCCGAGTTCTTACCCACGACCGAACGCGGCCGGGCCAACTCCGCACGCCGCAGCGCCGTACGCGCAACCAGCGCCTCCGTGGAAATCTCCACACCCGGTGCGATGCTGCCGCCCAGGAATTCCCCCTTGGCGGAAACCAAATCCACACAGATGGCACTACCGAAATCCACCACGATCGCCGGCGACCGGAAACGGTGATACGCCGCAAGACAATTCACGATCCGATCCGCGCCGACCTCCTTCGGATTGTCCACGAGCAGCGGAATACCCGTACGCACACCGGGTTCCACCAGCACATGCGGAACATGACCCCAATATCGGGACATCATCTCCCGCAGTTCCCGCAGCACCGGCGGCACCGTGGACAACGCCGAAACACCCATCACCTGATCCGCATCCGCGCCGATCAAACCCCGCACCTGCAAGGCGAATTCATCCGCCGTCAGCAGCGGATTGGTGTGCGTCCGCCAGGTCTTCGCCAGCTCGGCGTGCTCACCGCTGCCGGTGAACAGGCCCAGTTCGATACTGGTATTGCGGACATCGATGGTCAGCAGCATGACCGCGCTGTTTCTCCGTTCCCGCCGCGGCGGTTCATCGTGCGAAAGACAGCGAACGCGGCGAGGTCAGACCGGAACCCTCCGGGGCGTGCGCCGGATCCGAACCCAGCTCCACCTGACGGTTCCGCTCGTCCACGAACACCACCCGCGGGCGGTATTCCTTCAGCTCGGCCTCGTCCATCATGCCGTAGGCGATCAGGATCACCAGATCCCCCGGATGCACGAGATGCGCTGCGGCGCCGTTGATTCCGATCACGCCGGAACCCCGCTCACCCGCGATCACATACGTCTCCAGGCGAGCGCCATTGTCGATGTCGACAATGCAGACCTGCTCACCCTCGAGCAGATCCGCGGCATCGAGCAGATCCTGATCCACCGTCACCGAACCCACATAATGCAGATCCGCGTGAGTCACCGTGGCGCGGTGGATCTTCGACTTCATCATGGTGCGCAACATCGTCGTCGCCTTCCTACAGAGTTGCCCGGGCAGGCCGGTCGGGAGTGGTCGGATGACCGTCGATCGGGACGCCGATGGTGACGGGCATATTGTCGATCAGCCGGGTCGCACCCAAACGGGCCGCGATCAGCAGGCGGGCATTACCGCTCACCGGATCCGCACTCAGATCCGAACCGCGCAGGGCCAGATAATCGAGTTCGATCGCGGGCGCGGAATTCAGCACGTAATGCGCGGCCTCCAGCACCTTCTCCGGGCCCAGGCCCGACGCATGCCGACCCGCCGCCAGCGCCGCCGACAAGATGGTGGCCAGCTCCCGCTGCTCCGCGTCCAGGAAGCGATTCCGGGAGGACAGGGCCAGACCGTCCGCCTCCCGGACCGTGGCGACCGGGACGATCTTCAGATCGAAATTCAGATCCCGCACCAGCTGCCGGATCAGCGTCAGCTGCTGATAATCCTTCTCGCCGAAGAACGCCTCGTGCGGGCGGCAGATCTGGAACAGCTTCGCCACCACCGTCAGCACACCGGCGAAATGACCGGGGCGGGAAGCGCCTTCGAGCTCGTCACCCAGCGGGCCCGGATGCACCGTGGTGCGCGGGCCCTCCGGGTACATCTGCGCGGCACTCGGCGCGAACACCAGCTCCACACCCTCGCCGCGCAGCAGCTCCACATCCGCGTCCAGGGTGCGCGGGTACTTGCCGAGATCCTCGTTCGCGCCGAACTGCAAGGGATTCACGAAGATCGAGACGATCACGACCTGATTCGTGCGCTTGGCCTGCCGCACCAACTCCAGGTGACCCTCGTGCAGCGCACCCATGGTCGGCACCAGCGCGACCTTGCGGCCCACCGTCCGCAACGCCTTCGACACCGCCGTCACGATCGCCGGATCGTGCAGCACCGTCAGCTCACCGCGCTTGTAACTGCCACGCAGTTTCGGGTCCATCAGCGTCCTTCCAGCAGATCGAGCAAGTCGGGATTGGTCTGCGCGCGCTCCGCGGCCCGCAGCGACTGCGCGCGATAACCCGCCGCGAGACGCGGATCGAGAGCCTCGAACGCGGCCAGATGCGCGGCCACCGCGGCCACATCGCCACGCGCCACCGGGCCGGTCAGCGCGGCCGGGCCACGCCGCAGCGCATTGTCGAGGGCCGCCGACGCCAGCGGCGCCAACATGCGCTCGGCCAGGCCGTTCGGCTGCTCGTCGATCGTCTGCTGACCGAGTAGACCCGGACCGGCCAGCGCCGCACGCAACGCCTCCACCGCATCCACGATCAAGGTCACCAGATGGTTGCTGCCATGCGCGAGCGCCGCGTGATAGAGGGTGCGGTTCTCCTCCGCCACCCGCACCGGCTCCCCGCCCATCTCGATGACCAGCGACTGCGCGATGGCATAGCCGATATCGTCCGCGGCCGTCACACCGAAGCAGGCATTCGCCAGCCGGGCCACATCCTCATCGTGACCGGTGAACGTCATGGCCGGATGAATCGCCAGCGGCAGCGCACCCAGCGCGGTCAGCGGCGCCAGCACCGCCACCCCGTTCGCACCCGACGTATGCGCCACAATGGTGCCCGGCCGCACCGCGTTCGCGGCCGCCAAACCGGCCACCAGCCCGGCCAATTCGCTATCCGGAACAGCCAGGATCAGCAGTTCGCTGCGCGCCGCGACCTGCTCGGCCGGCAGGATCCGCGACTCCGGCAGTCGCGTCCGGGCACGCCGCACCGACGCATCCGAAATCGCCGAGATGCCGAACACCACATGACCCGCACGCTCCAGCGCCACACCCAGGGCGGAACCGACGCGTCCCGCCGAGACGATTCCCACCGTCAACCGTGCAGGCGCAGGATCGGTTCCGCAGACATCCTTGTCCGAGGTCACTTCGTCCTCTCGAAAGTCGTTCCAGTCCCGCCATGCGGGTACCGGACGTTACCCGCCGAGAATATCGCCACCCATTCGCGACAGCCATTCTCTGTGGGCTATGCCACCCCGCCTCTCCGCGCCTTCAGCGCACGACCGAGAGCCGTCGACCGTTTTGCACGCGACCGCCGGTCAGGTGAAACACCGATTTCGGCCGTTCCCGGCGAGTTACCCCCGCACTTGCGAAATCAGTCGTCACGTCTCGCTGTTTCAGCGGTCCGTTTCGGAGCGGAGGTTCGCCATGATCTCGGCGACCGAGAGACGAGGAGCGGAGTCGTCGGTGGATTCGTCGGAGCGGCGGCGCCGGCGGGAGCTGGCGGTGCCGATGGGAGTCGACGGGGCGGCCGGCGGGGTCAGGCGAGGGGTCGGATCGGTGGGGGTGTTGCCGGCCGGGGCCAAGTCGGTTTCGAACCACGGGACCGTGTTGAGGGGGTCCGTATTGAGGGGGTTGAGGGGGTCGGACAAGTTGGTGAGTTTGGCGGTGCGGACGGACGAGGCCGGTTCCGGAGTGGGCGCTGCGGCCGGGGTGACGGGTTGCGAATCCGGTTCGGCGGCAAGCGGTTCCGCTGCCGAGGCGGCAGGGGTGGGCGGCGCCGTGCGGGATTCGGCCGCGCGGCCATTGCCGGGCTGCGGCTCGCGGGCACTGCCGGGCTGCGGCTCGCGGGCACCGCCCGGCTGCGGTCCGTGAGCGTTGCCGGATTGCGCTTTGAGGGCCTCGGCGCGCTCGTAGTCGAGGCGCATCGAATCGGTGACCACCGAAGTTTCGGCGGTCACCGGGTCGTCGTAGGGGGTGGCGAAGGCCGGGGGCGCGGGGTGATCGGGTTCGAAGACCGGGGTGATGCGGCTGCGCGGGTCGTCGTCGGCCGCGGAGGACCACGGATCCCACGGCTCGGCGTCATCCCAGTTATCGTTCGCCGCAGGCGGGTTGATGGCGGGGTCGCGACCGGGAAGTTCCTGCACCCGGACCGCATCCGCACGCAGGGCGGGCCGTTCGAAGGGCAATTCACCGTCGAACAGACGCTGCAGGTTCTCGCGCAACACCGTCAGTTCGGCGCGCAGGGCGGCCATTTCCGTGGCGTCCGCGCCGACTTCCTGCCGCACCCGCGCCTCGACCGCGAGCTCGTATTCGCGGCGGGCAGCAACCTCGCGCTCCAACTGCAGTTGGTAGACCTTCTGAAGGTCACCGACTTTCGCCTTGTCGACGGCCGCTTCCCTGCGATAACGCGTCACGGCGAGGGCTCCCAGCGCGGCCGCCCAGAGCGCCGCGACCAGACCCACGCGAATCATATGCACGTTATCGCTGAAGACCAGGAAAACACTGGCTATCAGACCGAGGAGGAGCAGTACGCCGGTGAAGAACTTTCCCGCGTCCTCCCGCCGTCGACGGGAAGTACTGCTACGGGCGGGTGAAACCATGTCCGCCAGCGTAGCTTGAACTAGCGACCAGGGCGGCCACCTTGTCAACGATCATCGTGAATCTGTTAGCTAAGAGGTAGCTGCATCATCGGGCGGATCGATCGGTGCCCGACAGCAATACTCCAGCCACAATGCCGCCGCCACCAAGGCCGCACCCGCGACCAGACCCACCACCACACCCGGCGTATCCGACGACGCCGCCCGCAGATCCGACCGCTGCGCCAGCAACCACACCAGGAACCCCAGCCAGATACCACCCACCAGCGACCCCACCTGCGTCGACGCCTTGGCCAGCGCCACCGCCCGCGCCACCGTGATCGGATGCAACTGGCGCGGCCCCTCCCCGATCCCCCGGTTCTCCACCCGCTGCCGAATCATGAACGCCAGCACCGCTTCCAGCAGCGCCACCGGCAGCAGCGAAGCACCCGAGAACACCGAGATCGCCGGAAAACTCGAATACGCCGCGTTCGTCACCAACCAGGCCACGACCGCCGCCAGCAGCACATTCGCACACAGATCGAGAATCCGCGTCGGCTTCATGCCGTCGTCCACCCCAGGGTGAGTTCGGTGCGCCGCACACCGGCGATCTCGCCGGCATCCAACGCGGACAACCACTCTCCGAGCGAATGCGCCGCCTCGGCCGTCTCCAGCACCGCGCCCGGATCCACCTCCAACCACGGAATCAGCACGAAGGCCCGATTGTGCGCCTGCGGATGCGGCAGCGTCAGCAGCGGATCCGCACTGCGCACCACCACCTCACCCGCGGGCCGCCGGCGCGTGGCCGACACCACATCCACATCCAGAGTGCGCGCACCCCAACGGACCTCACGCACCCGCCCGGCCGCCTGCTCCAACTGCTGGCCCAGCTTCAGCCAGTCACTGGGCTCCAGCCCCGGATCCTCGGCCACCAGCACCGCATTCAGGTAATCCTGCTGCGGCACCCCACCCCACGGCGGCGTCGAATACACCGACGACACCGCCAGCAGACGCGGGCGCAACGCCTCCACCACACTGCGCAGATGCGCGAGCCGATCGCCGAGATTGGAACCGATCGACAGGACTACGCGGGTCACCTACTCCTCCGATTCGCGACGACGGGACGTGACTACGCGGACGTCTTCGAAGGTATGCGGGATCGGCGCGGAAGGCTTGTGCAGCACCACTTCCACAGCCTGGATACGCGGATCGTTCATCACCTCGTCGGCGATCTGTGACACCACCGTCTCGATCAGATCCCGCGGCTCACCCGCTACGATCGCCGCGACCTGATCCGCCAGCTCGCCGTAATGGATCGTGTCGGCGATGTCGTCGGACTTCGCCGCGGCCGAGAAATCCGTCCACAGCGTCACATCCACCACGAACTCCTGGCCGTCCTGCTTCTCGAAATCGAAGACGCCGTGATGACCGAAGACACGCAGACCGCGCAACTCGATCCGATCGGTGCTCACCGGGCTCACCGGAAATCTCCCTCCCGCACACGAATCTGCTTCTCCCGCACCCGGGTCACCGCCCGCATACAGGCATCGGCGGTGGCGATCGCATCCAGCGACGCGCGCACATCGTGCACGCGCACACCCCACGCACCGTGCTCCGCGGCCAGCGCGGAAATGGTGGCGGTCGCCACCTCGCGCCCGTCCGGCGGGCGCGGGCCCTGTTCGTCAGCCAGCAGGGCGCCCAGGAAACGCTTCCGGGACGCACCGATCAGCACCGGGAACCCGGCTTCACGCATACCGGCGGGACCGGAACACAAGGCGCCCAGCAGATCCCAGTTGTGCTCGGCATTCTTGGCGAAACCCAGGCCCGGATCCAGAATCAGCCTGGCGGGGTCGACACCACCCGCCACCGCCGCGTCCACCTGCACACGCAGCTCGGACCAGACATCGGCGACCACATCGTCGTACTGCTCGGCCGGGCCCGCGTGGCGATAGTCCGCCGCCGCCCGCCAATGCATGAGGATCCACGGAACCCCGGCGGCCGCAACGACTTTCACCATATCGGTGTCGGCGCGCCCACCGGAGACATCGTTGACCATGGTCACGCCCGCCTCGACGGCGGCCTCCGCGACCCGCGCGCGCATGGTGTCCACACTGGTCGGCACGCCCGCCGCGGACAGCGCACGGATCACCGGAACCACCCGCGCCGCTTCGGTTTCCGGATCGATGCGCACCGCACCCGGCCGCGTCGACTCACCACCGATATCGATGATGTCGGCACCCAGCTCGTACAACTCGAGCCCGTGCGCCACCGCCAGCCCCGGGTCCAGATAGCGCCCGCCGTCGGAAAAAGAATCGCTGGTGACATTCACCACACCCATCACCACCGTGGAGCGGCCACCGCGGGGAAGCACCGAACCGGCCCCCCGCGTACCGCTCTCGGCCATGGTGGGTGCGCTCACTTCCGGAGGATCAGGTCGAGGGCCTCGGAGCGGGAGGCCGCACTGGACTGCAGTAAACCGCGCACCGCGGAGGTGGTGGTGCTGGCGCCGGGCTTGCGGATGCCGCGCATCGCCATGCACAGGTGCTCGGCCTCGATGACCACGATCGCGCCGCGCGGATCCAGCTTCGCCATCACCGCATCCGCGATCTGCGAGGTGAGCCGCTCCTGCACCTGCGGGCGCTTGGCATACAGATCGACCAGGCGGGCCAGCTTCGACAGGCCCGTCACCCGGCCGTGCACGCCCGGAATGTAGCCGACATGCGCGACACCGTGGAACGCCACCAGATGGTGTTCACAGGTCGAGTACATGGGAATGTCGCGCACCAGCACCAGTTCCTGATGACCCTCGTCGAACGTGGTGTTGAGTACCTCGGCCGGATCGGTGTACAGGCCGGAGAACATCTCCCGGTAGGCCCGCGCCACCCGCGCCGGCGTATCCGCCAGGCCCGGACGATCCGGATTCTCGCCGACCGCCATCAAAAGCTCGCGCACGGCAGCCTCCGCGCGCGCCTGATCGAACGGCCGACCGGTGTCGAGCGCGATCGGGCCGGAGACGACACTGTTGTTGGCCGACAATCGACACCTCCTGTGTTGAAACGCCGCGGTGGGGCGGCGGCTCGCGACGCCCGCGGCCCGGGCCCGCCATCCCGGATCACACCCGCCGGAGCAGGCACGATCCCGAATCGAGCGGGTCCCGAGCCGGGGCCGCGAACTTCCTCGAGCGTATCCGTGCGGTCGTCAGCGACGACCGTTCGGTCCGTCCCAACCGTTGTTGTCGTCCTCGTCATTCCCGGCCGCCGGTTGCGCGTCCCGGGCCGGGCCCTGACCCGGCGCATAACCGGGACGGCCGTACTCGGGCTGCCCACCCGGCTGATAGCGCTGCCCACCGGCCGGCGCCCAGCCACCGTAGGACTGCCGCGGCTGCTGCTCGGGCTGATCCTCCTGCGGCGGCCAGCCCGGAGCCGACCAGCCCGCCGGAGCGCCGTAATCCGGGCGCGAACCGTGCGTCCCGCCGCCACCGTGCCGCGGGTAACCGGGCTGCGGCTGCGCCGGATAACCGGCCGGCGCGGGCGCCGGATACCCGTAGGGTCCGGGCGCGCCGTACGGCTGCGGAGCACCGTAGGGCTGCTCGACCGGGTAACCGCCATTGGCGGGCTGCGGTACCGGGCGGGCCTCGGGGACCTCGTCCGGCCACGGCTCGCCGCGTTCCGCGGCCAGCTCGCGCGGCGTCTTCACCGGCGGGCGATCCGACGGGATGCGATCACCGAAATCGTTGAAAGCCGTGATGCGCGGCCGCTTTTCGACGGTTTCCAGGACGGTCTCGAGATCCTTGCGGTGCAGGGTCTCGCGTTCCAGCAGCGCGGTGGCGAGGGAGTCGAGCTCGTCGCGGTAGTCGTTGAGCACCGCCCACGCCTCGGTATGCGCGGCCTCGATGAGGTTGCGCACCTCCTCGTCGATCTCGCGGGCCACCTCGTGCGAGTAGTCCGGGGTCATGCCCATGGACCGGCCCAGGAACGGGTCGCCCTGTTCCTGGCCGTAGCGGACCGCGCCCAGGCGGGCGCTCATGCCGTATTCGGTCACCATCGCGCGAGCGATCTTGGTGGCCTGGTCGATATCCGAGGACGCGCCGGTCGTGGGCTCGTGGAACACCAGTTCCTCGGCCGCGCGGCCGCCCATGGCCATCACCAGGCGGGCGATCATCTCCGAGCGGGTCATCAGGCCCTTGTCGTCCTCGGGCACGGTCATGGCGTGGCCGCCGGTGCGGCCGCGGGCCAGGATGGTGACCTTGTAGACGGGCTCGATATCCGGCATCGCCCACGCGGCGAGAGTGTGACCCGCCTCGTGGTAGGCGGTGATCTTCTTCTCTTCCTCGCTGATGATGCGGGACTTGCGCCGGGGGCCGCCGATGACGCGGTCGACCGACTCCTCGAGCGCCGCACCCGTGATCAGGTTGCCGTGCTCACGCGCGGTGAGCAGGGCGGCCTCGTTGATGACGTTGGCCAGATCCGCGCCGGACATGCCGACCGTGCGCTTGGCCAGCCCGTCCAGGTCCGCATCGGGTGCGATCGGCTTGCCCTGCGAGTGCACGCGCAGGATCGCGCGCCGGCCCGCGAGGTCCGGATTGCCCACCGGGATCTGCCGGTCGAAACGACCCGGGCGCAGCAGCGCCGGATCCAGGATGTCGGGCCGGTTGGTGGCGGCGATGATGATCACGCCGGTGCGCTCACCGAAGCCGTCCATCTCGACGAGCAACTGGTTCAGCGTCTGCTCACGTTCGTCGTGGCCGCCGCCGAGGCCGGCGCCACGCTGACGGCCGACCGCGTCGATCTCGTCCACGAAGATGATGCAGGGACTGTTCTGCTTGGCCTGATCGAACAGGTCACGCACGCGGGAGGCACCGACACCCACGAACATCTCCACGAAGTCCGAACCGGAGATCGTGAAGAACGGCACGCCCGCCTCGCCCGCGACCGCGCGCGCCAGCAGTGTCTTACCGGTACCGGGCGGGCCGTAGAGCAGCACGCCCTTGGGGATCTTCGCGCCCAGCGCCTGATAGCGGGCCGGGTTCTGCAGGAAGTCCTTGATCTCGTAGAGCTCTTCGATGGCCTCGTCGGCGCCCGCCACATCCTGGAACGTGGTCTTGGGCATGTCCTTGGAGAGCAGTTTGGCCTTCGATTTACCGAAGCCCATCATGCCGCCGCGGCCACCGCCCTGCATGCGGGCCATCACGAAGATGAACAAGCCCAGCAGGACCACCATGGGCAGCATGAACAGCAGGATCTGGCTCAGCCAGGAGTCCTGCTTGACGCTCGTGTTGACCTTGGCGCCGGAGGCTTGCGCGGCCTGGAACACCTGCTGGGACACTTCGCCGCCGCCGGGGTACTTGGCGATGATCTTCGTATCGCCGCCGGTGGCGTCATTGCCCTTGTTCAGCGTGATGCGCAGCTGCTGCTCTTTGTCGTCGATCTGGACCGACGACACATTGCCTTTGTCTTGAAGCTGGGAGAGCGCCACCGAGGTATCGACGCTATGCCAGCCGCGCGTGTCGTTGCTGAAATAGCTGACCAGGTAGATCACGAGCAGGAAGCCCGCGACTATGGCCAGGTTGCGGAACACAGTCTTGCGGTTCATAGAGCGTCGGCCGGCGGCCAATCCTTTCCGGGGGGTGTATCCGGTTTGCCTGCGATGCTTTGTCGTTACCAATCGAGTGACGGGCTGGCCCGTTCGCATCGATTGGATGCGGACATGCCACGTTACCGCGTACGGTCTAGTCGTTACATCGCGCAGTTCGGCAGCTGGTGCAGTTCAACAGGTAAACGGCTGGAGAACGCGGGTGGTTCCCCGACCATCTGCGGCAACACGTCGGGTCGATCACCCCCTGGTGTCGGACCGAGTGGTCACAATCATGGCATGGTCGTCCTATCGTGAGTGACGACACAACAGAGCGCAGGGGGTATGGACATAGTCGAGCTACGGACACCCACAGCGATTGTGCGTCACGGTAACGGGCGGTTGACGGTATTGCGGCCCGGGACGGACGGCGAGCGCGTGCTCGACGTGCCGGTCAGCGACCTGTTGAAGGTCCGCTTGAACCGACGCGCCGATGACGCCGTCGTCATCGAGATCTATCTCCGCTACCCGACGCCCGTGCTCACCGGTGTTCCCGCCGATCGGACTCCACTACCCGTGCTGATCGCCGAGCACGATGTGCCCGCGGCGACGGTGATCGTCGAGCGGATCAACAATCAGATTCTGGCCACCCAGCGCCTGGAGGTCGGTGCGCCCGATCTCACACCGCCGACGCCGTCCTGGGGCCGTACCGGCCCGACGCGCGCCGATGTGGACCGCGCGGTCCGGCGGATGTCGCCCAAGCGCGACGCGAAGGCGGCCGTCGCCGCCCTGCACCGGTTCGCCACCGTGGACGAGTACGTGCTGGAGACGGCGCTCGTCACCGCGCAGCCGCCCGCCCCGAAGGCGCCGGGCCTGCTGGCGATCACCACGAATCGCCTGATCTTCATTTCCACCGGGACGTCGAAGAAATTCGCGCACGAATTGCCGATCGCGGCGCTGTTGTGGGCGCGTACCACGGACGAGTCCGCGGCCGCTCCGGGCGAATTCGGGGTCGAGCTGAACGATGGAAACCTCACCTGGTATTTCAGCGGAACCGATCGCGCCGACACCGAAAGGGTAACGGGCGCACTGAATTTCGCAATACAGCGGGAAACCGCCGACGGTTCCGCGGGGCCCGCCGACCCGGGTGTGTCGAAGTTGTACGGGGAATGGGAGTTGCTGGTCGAGCGCCATTCCCTCGGCATGGTGGACGATGCGCAATTCCAGCGTTACGGGCGCGGGATCCTGCGCTCACTGCCGGACTGATCAGCCGGTCGGCGGATCACTGCGGACGGATATCGGGAAACGGCCCGCCTCTTCGTGAGGCGGGCCGTTTTCCGTTCTCGGGCGTTCCGCGGCGTGCAGGCGCCGTCAGGCGGTCGGTGCGGCCGGTTCCTCGGGTTGCAGCTCCACGCGCCGCCACGGGCTGGTGGGGCGGGTCCACAGGCGCAGCAGTTCCATGCGCCGGTCCACGCCACCGGTTTTCAGTTCGGCGAGGTCCTCGCAGGCCTGCCAGTAGGTCCAGCCGGCCAGGTAGGCGTCGCCGAACTGCCGCCAATTGCGGTATTTCCGCTGCGCCGGGGGTAACGCGCGCAGCAGGTAGTCCCAGGCGATATCGGCGTCGAGGTAGCCGGCGGTGTAGGCCATGCGGGCGACGGCGACCACGCGGGCCAGGTCCCAGGCCTGGATATCGGTGGGCAGCGGGCGGACCAGGTGGTCGGTGAGGCCGAGTTTGATGGCCTGCGACCAGATGTCGTAATCGCGGACCAGGGCTTCGGGATTCTCCATGCCGCGGAACGAGCCGACCTGCCGCAGGAAGGCGCGGTGCCGGTCGGCGCGTTCGCCGAAGCGGTCGCGTTCGGAGGAGTTGATGGCGGCCATGACGAGTGGGTGCACCAGCGCGTAGAGCGGTGAGTGCATGCCGTCGAGGAGTTGTTCCATGGAGGCCATGGCTTCGGTGCCGTCGGTGATGCCCCAGGCGCCGGTGAGGGTGTCGATGGCGAGTTCCCGGCGGTCGCCGAGCGGATGCTGGCGTTCCGGTCCGAGCAGCAGGGCGTCGTGGAAGGCGTCCCAGCGCGCCGAGTAGAAGCCGCCGAGCGCGAGGGCGCGCAATTCCTCGTCGTTCACCTGCGCACCCGACCAGTGGTCTTCCTCGCGTTGATCGAGCTCCGGGTAGGGGAAGGTCGTCAGCGATGGCACGTCGCGAGCGGGCATGCCATCGATTGTTCCCCATCGATCTTGGAGTGGCCCACTATTCGCCGATGCCGTGTGGCGGCATGCACAGCAAACTCCGGCGGCCGGCTCATGCGGGTGCCGGCGGCCTACTCGAGCAACTGTCTGAATCTCGCCCTGTCACACAAGGTAATCGGGCGCTAACCTGTGCGGGTATGAGTGGGAACATCACCCTGCTGCGTGGGCTGGAGCCGCCCGCAACGGAGCAGGAAATCTACGCCGCCGCACAGGAATACGTGCGGAAGATCGGTGGCGTGTCCGGTTTGACGACGACTACGAAGGCGGCTGTGGACAAGGCGGTGGCGGCGATCGCCGCGGCCACCACGCAGTTGCTGTCGGAGTTGCCGGAACGCCGGTTGCCCTCCGAGGCCGAGCCGCCGACGCGCAGGCCGCGTGTCACGGCTGTGGTCGAAGACGCGAGCTGAGGTTTCGCGGGGTGTTCAGACCCCGTAGACGGCCACGCAGTCGAGTGCGATGTCGAGTCGCGGTCCGCGGTGGTCGATGGAGTGACCGAGTAGTTCCGTTATGCGCTGGATGCGGTAGCGGACCGTGTTCTTGTGCACGCCGAGCAGTTTCGCGGCCGCGTCGGGGCTGCGTCCCGCCCGCAGGTAGGCGTGCAAGGTTTCGCGCAGTCGCGCGGAGTGCGGGCCGGGTGCGGCGAGGGCGCCGAGTTCGCGGGCGATGAGTGCGCGCATGGCGGTTTCGTCGAGGCCGGTCAGGTAGGCGACTTCGACGTCGGGGTAGTGCACCGCGCGGGCGAGGCCCGGCCGGGCGCGTTCGGCGACCTGGCGGGCGGCGACGGCTTCGCGGTGGCTGTCGCGGAAGCCGGCGAGGTGTGCGGCGGGGGTGCCGATGGCGACATGGACGGGTGCCTCGACCGACCATGCCGTGTCGGTGGCGTCGGGTGGTTCGCCGTCGACGCCGATCCAGGCCCACAGGGCGGAGGCGCCGGCGGGCATGGTGAAGGCGCTGCCGTTGCCCACGCCGGTGGCGTAGCGGGAGACGGCCCGTTCGAGGAGTCCGGCCGCGTCGCCGGAGGCGTCGGGCCGGGGGCCGCTGCCGTCGGCGCGGAGCGGGGTGGTGTCCTCGTCGGTCCACAGGACGAGGGCGAGGTGTCGTTGCGTGAGCCGGTATCCGAGCCTGGCCGAAGCACTTTCGAGGTCCGGGTCCATGCCGTCGAGGACGCCGCGTACGAGTTCGGCGCGTTGTTCGAGGGCGGCGCGCAGTCCGCGTTCGCGTTCTTCCATGTAGGTGTCGGTGAGGGCTTCGACGGAGTGGCTGATCCAGCGGGTGGTGCGGTCGAAGAGGCGGAGCAGGACGGCGCGTTCGATGTCCTGCGGGAGTTGGCGTTCCTCGAGGATCTCGCTCATGTAGTCGATGACGGCTTCCTGCCCGAAGTGGTAGACGCGCAGGAGGAGCCGGATGTCGTGGCCGCGGCGGGCGAGGGTGCGGGCGAAGGCGTGGGCTTCTTCGGGGACCGGGTAGTCGAAGCGGTCCTGGGTGAGGCCGCTGAGGACTTCGAGGGCGTGGGCGCGGCTGCTGGCGGCGAGGTCGCGGCGGATGTCGCGGTCGCGGAGTTCCGGGATGCGGGCGATGATCGCCTCGTCGAGGCGGGTGACGACCTGTTCGAGGGTTTCGGTGTGCAGGGTTTCGGCGACGAAGTCGGCGATCCACTGCCGGATTTCCGCGGTGGTTGCGGTGGTCGCCACGAACTCCTCCGAACTTGTACTCGAAGCACAAAACCGGCGGGAACAATTGACCCGATATGCCAAGAATGTGGTTCCCGAATTGTGTCACGATCATAGACCAGTGAGCTGTAGCACAGCTCGCCGTTCGCAATGCAGCGCACGTGGGAGAGGCCGTCGTGACCAATACCGAACCTGCCGCGGGGTCACCCCGCAAGACCGGGACCCGTAAGCCCGCCGGAACCAAGGCGGTCCCGAAGCCGCCCGCCGAGATCCCCACGGAGATCGAGGTGCGTAATCCCGCGACCGGAGCGCTCGCGGGCACGGTGCCGATCGATTCCGCCGACACGGTGGCGGCGAAGGTGCGGGAACTGCGCCTGTACCAGCCGGAGTGGGAGGCCATCGGCCCCGACGGCCGCAAGGAATGGCTGCTGAAGCTGCAGGACTGGCTGGTGGACAACACCGATCACCTGGCGGACGTACTGCAGTCGGAAACCGGTAAGGCGCGGGTGGATTCGCTCATCGATCCCGCGTTCTCGGTGGACCTGACCGGTTACTACGCGCGCCGCGCCGCGAAATTCCTTGCGGACGAACATCCTTCGCCGCACAGCCCGCTGGCCCGGGTGAAGTCGCTGACCACCGTCTTCCGGCCGTATCCGGTGGTGGGTGTGATCACGCCGTGGAACTTCCCGCTGGCCATGCCGGTCATCGATGTGATTCCGGCGCTGGCCGCGGGTGCGGCGGTGATTCTGAAACCGTCCGAGGTGACGCCGCTTTCGGCTCTCGAACTGGCGCGCGGCTGGCGGGAGATCGGTGCGCCGCCGGTGTTCGAGGTGGTCACGGGTGCGGGTGAGACCGGTGCGGCGGTGGTCGCGAACGCCGATTACATCCAGTTCACCGGATCCACCGCGACCGGCCGCCGGATCGCCACGGCGTGCACCGAGCGGATGATCCCGTTCAGTCTCGAACTGGGCGGCAAGGATCCGGCCATCGTGCTCGCCGATGCCGATCTGGATCGCGCCGCGCACGGTATCGCCTTCGGCGGCCTGTTCAATGCGGGGCAGGTGTGTATCTCGGTGGAGCGCGTGTACGTGGAAGCGCCGGTCTACGACGAGTTCCTGAAGAAGCTGACGGCCGCCGTCAAGGAGGTCCGGCAGGGTGTCGACGGCCGGAAACCCCAGTACGACATGGGCGCCCTCGCCAACGAGAATCAGGCGAATATCGTGCAGCGGCACGTGGACGAGGCCGTGAAGGCGGGCGCGCGAGTGACCACCGGCGGCAAACGCACCGGTGTCGGAACGCTTTTCGAGCCCACTGTACTGGCGGATGTGGATCACACCATGTCCTGTATGACCGAGGAGACCTTCGGTCCCACCCTGCCGGTCATGAAGGTGGCCGATGAGGCGGAAGCCGTTCGACTGGCAAATGATTCGATCTACGGCCTGTCCGCGTCGGTGTGGAGCGGTGACAAGGATCGCGCGGAACGCATTGCGCGCCAGTTGAATGCGGGCGCGGTCAATATCAACGATGTGTTCGCGAACATGTTCAGTTTCGCGCTGCCCATGGGCGGCTGGGGCCTGTCCGGCACCGGTGCGCGCTGGGGTGGCCCGAACGGGGTGCGGAAGTACTGCCGGCAGCAGGCGATCACCAAGCCGATCCTGCCGACGCAGACCAAGGAGCCGTTGTGGTTCCCGTATTCGCCGCCGAAGCTGACCTTCGCCATGGCGGCCATGCGGGCGGCGGGCACGCGGGGTATCCGCCGGATCAATGTGCCGGCCATCATCAAGACCGTCAGGGGACTGTAATGCCGGATTTCGGCTCGATCGCGGGCAAGGTGGTGGTGATCACCGGTGGTGCGCGCGGTATCGGCCTGGCCACCGCGAAGGCGCTGCAGGCGCTGGGCGCCAAGCTCGCCATCGGTGATATCGACGAGGCGACCGTGAAAGAGTCCGGTGCGGCACACGATTTCGCGGTCTTCGGCAAGCTGGATGTCACCGATCAGCAGTCGTTCGCGGGGTTCCTCGACGACGTGGAGCACCGGCTCGGCCCGATCGATGTGCTGATCAACAATGCCGGGATCATGCCGACGGGGCGGCTGGTGGACGAGCCGGATCAGATCACCCGCCGCATTCTCGACATCAATGTGTACGGCGTGATCCTGGGTTCCAAGCTGGGCATCGCGCGCATGCTGCCGCGTGGCCGCGGGCAGGTCATCAATATCGCGTCGCTCGCGGGTGAGACGCATATTCCGGGTCTGGCCACCTACAACGCGTCCAAGCACGCGGTGCTCGGTTTCACCGACACGCTGCGGGAGGAGTATCGCGGGACGGGTCTGCGGTTCTCGTCGGTGCTGCCGACGCTGACGAAGACCGAGTTGGGGTCGGGCGTGAGCTCGCCGACGCGGTTGCTGAAGCCGGCCGAGCCGGAGGAGATCGCGGACGCCATCGTCAAGCTGATCGCGCAGCCGCGGTCGAAGGTGCGGGTCACCGCGATGGCGGGGGTCATCTCGCAGCTGTTCGGCCTGTTGCCGGAGTCGGTCAGCGATGCGCTGGGCCGGGCGCTGGGCGCGCAGTCCGCGTTCCTCGACGATGTGGACTCCGACGCGCGCAAGGCGTACGAGTCGCGGGTGCGCGACTAGCGGGTGCCGCCGTGGGTAGGGTCGGCGGCATGGGCAGTGCGAGTGCGGTATTCGTCGGATTGGCGACGCTCGACCTGTCCTATGCCGTCGGCCGCTATCCGGCGGAGGACAGCAAGACCCAGGCAGATGACCTGTTCCTGGGTGCGGGTGGCCCGGCCGCCAATGCGGCGGTGACGTACGCGTTCCTGTCCGGGCGTAGGCCCCGGCTGGTGACGGCGCTGGGCAAACACGCACTGGCCGAGCTGATTCGCGAGGATCTGCACCGGTGCGGGGTCGAGGCGGTGGATCTGACGCCCGGGGCGGATCGGCAGCCGCCGGTGTCGTCCATCATCGTGGCGACGGAGGCGGCGACGCGAACCATTGTGTCGCTGGACGGTTCGCGTATCCGGCCGGTACTGGAGGATGCGACCGGTCAGTTGGGCAGTGCGGCAATGGTTCTCGTTGACGGGCACTACGGTGAACCGGCACTGCGTATCGCCGCGGCTGCCCGGGCGGCGGGTATTCCGGTGGTACTGGATGCGGGACGCTGGCGGCCCATCCATGCCGAATTGCTGCCGCTCGTGGATATCGCCATTTGCTCGTCGGCTTTCGAACCGCCTGGTGTGCGGTCCGATTCGCTCGATGCGGTTTTCGATTTCCTGCATGCGGCGGGACCGGATCGGGCCGCGATCAGCCGGGGTGATCACCCCATCGCTTATTCGGCGCCGTCGGGACGCGGGAAGATCGCGGTACATACCGGCCGGGCGGTGGACACGCTGGGCGCGGGCGATATTCTGCACGGCGCGTTCTGTCATTTCCACGGCGGCGGTGCGGATTTCGCGACCGCGCTCACGCAGGCGGCGGAGGTGGCGACGCTGTCCTGCGGGTTCGTCGGTACCCGCGAATGGATGCGGCACTTCCGGGAGCGGCGTGATCAGTCGATGCGGTAACCGCGCCCGGCTTTCTTGATGATCAGGTCGGCGTACGGCCGGGTGGCTTCGACCAGCCGGGCATTGCGCATATCACTGTGCGCGACTTTGATTTTCGCGGCCGCGGGGGTGCGGCCACCGCGGATGTGACGGCGGATCAGGCGTTGTTCGATGACGGGCTCGGGGACGTCGAGGTACCAGGTTTCGTCGAGCAGGGGCCGGACGGCGGACCAGCCCGGATGGCCCGGATCGTCGAGTAGCAGGTAGTTGCCTTCGGTGACGACGATGGTCTGTTCCTCGAACACCACTCCGGCCGGGACGGGTTCGTGTAGCTCCCGCGAATAGGTGGGCCACGGCACCGGTTGCCCGGGTGGCGTGTAGCGGACTTCGCGTAGGGCGTCCACGTAGCCGAGGACGTCGAAAGTGTCGGGCTCGCCTTTGCGTTCGAGATTCCCGTCGGCGCGCAGGCGTTCGCCGGCGAGGTGGAATCCGTCCATCGGGGCGATCTCGGCGAGGCGGCGGCCGGCGGCCAGGTTCAGTTCGTCGCGGATGCCGCGGGCGAGCGTGGATTTGCCCGCACCGGGCGGGCCGGCGATGCCCAGGACGAACCGGCCGTGCTGTCCGTTCGCACGTCGGCGGACACGCGCCGCCAGCTCCGCCAGGGAGGTTTCGACACTGCCGCGGGTCGCCACCGCATCAACCCTACGGACTTGCACCGGAATTCGTTGCGGGCGCGCCCTAACGGTTACCTGGCGCCCTGCGGTATCGCCCGCATGAGCGCGTCCAGATCCGCTTCCAGCAGCCGGAACAATCGATAGGTGAGGACGAACGCGAGAATGCCGCCGACACTCAGGAACCGCAGCGGCACGATCACGAGGCCGAGGTCGTGCTGATCGACCAAGGTCGCACTCGCCACGCCCAGCAGTGGCACCAGGGCGGCCGCGGCCAGATAGAAATTACTGCGCCGCGCCAGCGCCGCCAGTTGCCGCCGATCCGCGGGGCCGACCGAACCGCGCGCCAGTAATTGCGGATACAGCGACCGCACCGCGTACACCATGATCAGGAAGAACGGATACGCGAGCGCGATCGCCGCGCACACCAGCTGTGCGGTGAAGAAATGCAGGAAAGCGTTGTGCGGCAGGTCCGCTCCCATGGCCTGTAGCGTCAGCGGCCACGCCACGCCCGCGATCACCCACGCCGCGAACGGCAACCAGACCGCACGCTCCCCCATGAGCAGGGTGTCCGCGCGCGCCCGCGCGAGTTCCGCGGGACTGTAGGCGTGGCCGCGTCCCAGCCGGTACGAGACGGTGAGCGGTCGCCGCGCCAGCCACAGCAACAGCACCGCCACCAACGGGAAGGCGACGACATTGTTGACCAGTGCGACCGTCGCGAACCGATGCTGATCCGCCACCGACAGCTCGTCCACGATCAGGCTCTGATTGATGCGGATGTTGTAGAGGCTGGCCAGCGCATTCGGCAGCCCGACACACATGGCCGCGATCGGCACCGGCCAGCCGCGCAGCCGCGCCTGCCAGCGGCCCGGCGGCGGATCCACCAGATCCCGGGCCCGCGGGTCGAGGCACAGGTCCAGCTGACCCGCCAGGTCGGCGCCGTGCTGCCAGCGGAGGTCGGGATCGGGGCTCAGGCATTCGAGCAGGACCCGGCGCAGGGCCGCGGGCGTATCGGCGGGCAGCTGTTCCAGGGCCTTCGGGGACACTCCCGCTTGCCGCTGCGCCAGCATTTCCGCCACCACCGAACGCTCGGGTTCGGTGTCTTCCGGCCCGGGCTGCCGACCGTCGGCAGCGACGGCGGAATCCTGCGGGTGGCCGGTCCCGGCGGGGAGGTCGTCGAACGGCAGTGTGCCGGTGAGCATTTCCCACAGCAGCAGGCCGAGCGAGTAGATGTCGCTGCGCTCATCCGGCAGCGAAGAGTTCGGGTTCAGCAGTGCCGCAAGCACTTCCGGTGAGCGGTATCGCAGTGCGGCGGGATCGCCGGCGACCGCGCCGTGCCCGTTCAGGTTCCCGGCGGCCCAATATACGGGTCCCAGCATGAAGTCCGCCAGCTTCGGCACGCCCTCGGCCGTGAACAGCACATTCCCGGGCCGGATGTCGTGATGCAGGACCCCTTGCCGCGCCGCGTGATCCAGTGCCCCGGCCAGCCGCCGCCCGACCCAGGCCACTGTTTCCGGCCAGCTCAGGGCCGCGATCTCGGCGCGCACCGAGGAGCCGGACGGCCGGATCTCGCCGCGCGCTTCCATGGCCGCGTCCACCGCGCGCAACAGCAGTTCGCCGCTCCGCGGTCGCGGGTCGCCGGCGTCGTCGAACGCTGCCAGCAGTTCCTGGACCGCGCCGCCCGGGAGGTACTGCATGTACAGCAGCCGCAACGGTTTTCCGGTGCTGCCGTCGGCGATGAGGCGCTGGTCGAAGACGCGGACGATGTGCGGGTGGTCGAGCTGGGCGACGGTGTCGGTGTCGCTGTCGGCGCCGGCTTCGACGCGGACCGCGACCAGGCGTTGCATGGAGAGCTGGCGGGCCAGGAACATGCGGCTGTGGTCGCCGCCGCCGAGATCGGTGAGGAGGTCGAAATCGTCGAGGCGACGCCCGATTTCGATACCGTCGGGCAGGGTGGGTGGTGCGGGCACGGGTGCGTCGCCGGTGAGGCGGCGGCGGATCTCGGCGGCGATCGCCGGGTATTCGGCGGTGAAGTCGTCCACGTCGACGGGCCGGTAGCGGCTGCGCGCCAGGTATTCCTCGCACACCAGGTCGGCGAATTGCGGGCTGTGCGTGACCTCCGGGAATTCCTCGAGGTATTCGGTGATGCGTTTCTCCAGGCCGGCGCGCCGCCAGCGGCGGTGCAGGTCGATGCGCACCAGGTCGGCGAGGACGGTGAGCCGGGCCTCGCGGCCGTCGGGGACGTAGCGGTCCAGGCGCGGCGGTTCGGTGCGGTCGCCGCGCAGCGTGGATTCCCAGTCGGCCGTGAACCGGGCGACGGCCTCCTCCGGCAGTTCACTCACGATCCGGCACCGGTCCCGTGTCCTCGTGCACAGTCGGTGATTCTGTGTCATCGCGCACCGGGCGGCCCGGCGACACCACGCGTTCCAGGGCGGCCAGATCGGATTCCAGGGCCCGGAACATCACGTACACGGCCACGAACGCGAGAATGCCGCCGACGCTGAGCACGCGCACCGCGACGATCACCCGCGGAATGTCCTCGGGCGGCAGGAAGGTCACGCCCGCCACCGCCAGCAGCGGTACCGCCGCGGCCACCGCCAGATAGTTGTTGCAGCGGCGGCCGAGCCGATGCAGCCAGACCGCGTCCTCGGCGCTGATATCGCCGTGCCGCAGGAACATCGGATAGATGCAGCGCACCAGATAGAAGGTGACCAGGAAGAACGGGTAGGCGACCGCGATCGCCCCGCACACCACCAGCGACACCAGGAAATGCACGACGCCGCTGGTCGGCAGGTCCTTGGCGGTCAGCCGCAGCACCAGCGGGAAGCCGATGCCCGCCAGCACCCACAGCGAGAACACTACGAACGAAATCCGTTCTCCGGCAAGGAGTACGTCGGCGCGGGCGCGGCGTAGCATGCCCGGGTCGTAGTCGCGGCCCCGGCGCAGGCCGCGCGGCACCACCAGCACATACCGGCACAGATAGGTGATGGCGATCGCCCCGAGCGGGAAGAACACCAGGTTCACGGTGGCCGTGGTGAGCGCGAAGGTGTGCATGGCGCCGTCGGACAGATGGCTGATGATGAACGCCCGGTTGTGCGCGATGTTGTACAGCGAGGCCAGTACGTTCGGTACCGCGATGGCCAGGCCGACCAGCGGAATCATCCACGGCCGCAACCGCCGCCGCCAACTGTGCGGTGGCGGGTCGACCAGGTCGCGGGCGCGGGCGTCCAGGCACAGCTCGAATTGTTTGGCGAGTGCGGCGCCGTCCGCCCAGCGGTCCGCGCGGTCGGGCGCCAGGCAGGTGAGCAGGACGCGGCGCAGCGCGGCCGGGCAATCGGGCGGCATCCGGTCCAGGGCGGCGGCTTCCACGCCGCCGCGTCGCCGTGCCAGCATGGCTTCCAGGGTGGTGCGGTCGCCGTGATCGCCGGGTCCCGCGGTGCTGTCGTCGAAAGGTTTTGCGCCGGTGAGCAGTTCCCACAGCACCACGCCGAGGGAGAAGATGTCGGCGCGGGTGTCCAGGTCGGCGGCGGTGCGCGCGACCCCGGGATGGCAGGCCTCCAGCTGTTCCGGCGACATGTAGGACAGGGATCCGCCGAAGTAGGAGACGGGGCTCGCACTGTCCAGGGTGCGGCTGAAGCTGATGTTGAAGTCGGCGAGTTTGGGCGCCGCCTCCGCGGTGAGCAGGATGTTCGCGGGTTTCACGTCGCGGTGCAGCACCCCGTGCCCGTCCGCGTAGTCGAGGGCTTCGGCGAGCCGGCGACCCAGCCACGCAACGGTTTCCGGCCAGGACAGTCCGGCGAGTTCGGCGCGCACGCTGGAATCGGTGGGCCGGATCTCGCCCTTCTCCTCCATGGCGGCGTCCACGGCGTCGAGCAGTAGTTGCCCGCTGCGTTCCGTGGGCGGGGTGGCGCGCACCCAGCGCAGCACGCCCAGCAGGGTGCCGCCGGGCAGGAACTGCATGTACAGCAGTCGCAGCCGGCGCCCGGTATCGGTGTGCCCGCCGGACATCAGCCGCTGGTCGAAGACGCGCACGATGTAATCGTGATCCAGCTGGGCGAGGGTCTGCGGTTCGGTGCCGTGGTCGGCGGAGATCTTCACCGCGACCAGGCGTTGCAGCGATCGTTGCCGGGCCAGGAACACGCGTGCGAAGGCGCCGCTGCCGAGGCTGGTGAGCAGGTCGAAATCGTCTATGCGCTGGCCGATCTCGATGCTGTCGAGCAGATCGCCGACCTCGTCGGCGGCCTTGCCGGTGGTGGCGGCCGCGGCGAGACCGGTCTGCTGGAGGGCATCGGCGTGCACGGTGAGCTCGCCGGGCGTGGGCACGTGGGTGGTTTCGCCGGCGCGGGTGGCGGAGCTGTCGCCGGCGGTGTGCCGGCGGGTCTCGTCGAACCGTGACCCGGCACCGGTGTCGGGCGGCGTGACGGCGCGGCGGCCGAGTGTTTCGTCGGAGACGGTGCTGCTGCTGCGGGTGGATTCGTCGAAGTGGCTGCGGCGGGTGCTCTGGTCCTCGTCGTCGGCGTTCAGCAGTTCCCGCAGCTCGGCGGCCTGCTGCGGGTATTCGCGCAGGCAGTCGCGCGGGTCGACGCGTACGCCGCTGTGCCGGCGGATGACGAATTCCTCGTACACCAGCCCAGCGGGCAGCTCATGGGGTGCGAGTTCGGGAAACTCCGTGCAGTAGTCGCCGAGCCGTTTCGGCTGCGAGCGGCCTGGCGGGACACCGCTACGGCCCGGCGGCAGGCCGGGGCGGCGCAGCCAGCGATGCCGCATGTCCACGCGGATCAGTTCGATCAGCGCGGTCAGCCGCAGCGTGGTGGCGTCGGGCAGGAAATCGGCGATACGCGGCGGCGAGCCACCCGCGTCCCACGCTGCCGTGAAGGCCGTGACCGCGCTGAATTCCGTTCCGGCCGAGTAAGGCCCGGAGCGGTGGTCGGAACCAGAAGCCATGTCCGCACCCATCTGGCTCGGCACGGATACCGTGGAATCCGCACTCTCGATCCGGGGATGCGACGGAGAAAATCCGCCACACCCGACACCATCATCCCCGACCAATTGCCGGAATGATAACTTGCGGCTCACGACCGGATCACCCGATTTCGACACGAGGCGACGGGGGACAGACCAGCATGTACGACGAGGGCAGCACGCTGACCGACGACATGGCGGCGGAGGCGGCGGCGGACACCGACGACACGGCCGGGACCCGCCCGGACCTCGGCACCGCCGCCGGGACCGCGGCAGCGGTACAGAGCGGGCTGCTCACCCCGGAACAAGCCGTCGCCGCGGCCCTCGACCGGATCCGCGCCCGCGACCGGAAGGTGAACGCGTTCACGGTGGTTCGCGAGGAGGCCGCGCTCGCCGAGGCGCGGGCCATGGCCGATCGGCCCGACCTGGACATGCTGCCGCTGGCCGGGGTGCCGGTGGTGGTGAAGAACAATATCGATGTGACGGGTGAGGTGACCCGCGGCGGTTCGCTCGCCGGATCCGACGAGGCCGCTACCGCCGATCATCCGGTGGTGCGCCGACTACGGTCGGCCGGCGCGATCGTCGTCGGCCTGACCACGGTTCCGGAATTCGGGTTGTGGGGGGCCACCGATTCGCCCGCGGGCATCACCCGCAGTCCCTGGAATCCGCGGTACAGCGCCGGCGGGTCGTCGGGTGGTTCCGGCGCCGCGGTGGGGGCGGGCATGGTGCCGATCGCGCACGGCAACGACGGATTGGGGTCGGTGCGCATTCCGGCGGCCTGCTGCGGCGTGGTCGGCCTGAAGCCCGGCCGCGGCCTGGTGCCCGCGGAGGTGGGCATCGACTCGTGGGGCGGCATGACCGAAAACGGTGTGCTCGCAACGACTGTCGCGGATGCGGCACTCATGCTGTCGGTGCTCGCCGACCGTCCGGCGCTGGCCGAACTGGAGTCGCCGAAGCAGCTGCGCATCGGCCTGGCCACCCGCCCGCCGCTGCCCGGCACCCGGGTGGACCTGGCCTGGACCGCGGCCGCCGACAAGGCCGCGGCCGCCGCCGTGACTGCGGGGCACACGGTGGGTCTGGCCGAACTGCCTTACCAGGGCGCGACATTCGCGCTGTCGCTGCGCTGGCTCGGCAATGCGGCGCGCGAGTCCGCGGCCGTCGCGCATCCGGATCGACTGCAACGCCGCACCCGCACCCATATCGCCCTCGGCCAGTGGGTCCTGAAGACCGGCTTGCTGCGCCCCGCCCAGGTGGATCGGGTCGAGGCCAGGCTGCTCGACTACTTCGACCGCTACGACGTGGTCATCACGCCCACGCTGGCCGCCCCGGCCCTGCGCGCCCGCCATTGGTACCGTCGCCCGTGGCTGGCGAATGTCACGGCGAATGCCCGCTTCTCCCCCTTCACGCCGCTCTGGAACCTGATCGGCTGGCCCGCTCTCTCCGTCCCCATGGGCATCCACCCCCGCACCGGCACCCCGGTCGCCGCGCAGCTGGCGGGCCCGCCCGGCAGCGAATCCACCCTGCTCCGCTTGGCGGCGCAGCTCGAGACGGCCCGCCCCTGGCAGCGCACCGCCCCGATACCCGAGTAGCGGCGCCGCAGTGCGGCGAAATACGAAGCAGCCCCGCATCACTCGTGATGCGGGGCTGCTGTCGTTGGACCGTGCGGCACCCGGCGGGTGCGTTCGCGGTGGGTGGCGGCACCCTCCGACCCGTGCCGCCGCCCTGTGGTTACTGTGCGGCGGCGACCGGTTCCTTGGTGTCGGCGAAGCCGCCGTCGAGGACGCGGGCGGCGAACTCGAGGATGGTGGGCCGGTCGTCGTCGGCGCGCCAGGCGACGGCGAGTTCGCACGGGGCGAGGCCGGTCAGCGGGCGGGCGGTGAGGCCGGGCCAGCGGTACATGGGGACATTGTTCTCGGCGAGCAGGCAGACGCCGAGCCCCAGGCTGACGGCCTCGAGGCGTTCCTCGGCGGTGGCCGCTTCGGCTCCGATGCGGGCCTGACGGCCGCCGCGGGCGTCGGCGCCCAGCCAGAAGTCGCGGGCCGCACCGGCTTCGGCGGGCATGGCGATGAACGGTTCATCGGCCAGGTCGGCGAAGTCGATGCTCTCGTGGTTGGCGAGGGCGTGGTTCTCGGGCAGCAGGATCCAGCGTGGCTCGGTGCGTAGTACCTGCCACCGGTAGCGGCTGGTGTCGGGGACGGGCAGCCACATGAGGGCCAGGTCCGCCTGGCGGCCGGCGAGGCCGCTGGACGGGTCGGTCCAGGACGCGGAGTGCAGGGCGAGCCGGTGCCCGCTGGCGCTCTCCAGGTCGGTGATGAGGCCGCGCCCGATGGAGGACTGGATGCCGACGCGCAGCACCTCGCCCGCCTCCTGGAGGGCGACGTTGGTCACCTCCCACAGTTCCAGGATCTTCCGGGCGCCTTCGAGGAGTTCCTTGCCGGCGACGGTCAGGGCCACGCTGCGCTGATTGCGGTCGAACAGCACGACGTCGAGCTGGCGTTCCAGCTGACGGATCTGTCGTGACAGGGTGGGTTGTGCGATGTGCAGCCGCTGGGCGGCATTGGTGAAGTGAAGTTCCTCAGCGACGGCGACGAAATACCGCAGGTCGCGCAAATGCGGGTCCATAGCCCCTTGCTATCAGAATCGGTCTTGATTTACCAGCCGTATCCGACCCGAAAGTTTGCAACGAAGTCGGAAAACAGCCGTCAGGTTTGTTAAAGACAGCATAGGACGGCCCCGAAACTTTCCGTTAACCGGATCCGCGAATTTCCCGCTTCCACCCCGGCCGCGCCACCCGGCAATTGATACGGACATGCGACCAGCAGTAACCCCCACCACCCCGAACCCCCTCCCCCGCAACACCTTCCCCGCACCGAACACCCAGCAACCCACCCCCTCCCAGGCCCTGACACCTGAACAGAGGGATGAGTGAAATTCATCACAGAGAGCCGGAAAAGCCGCCTCCCCCACTCGGGAAAGACGGCTTGCCTGACTCGCGGGACCCCTCAGCGGCTTCGCCCCGAACCCCGCCCTCGGGGTTTCAGGGGCTTGCCCCTGAGAGTTACGAGAGTTGTCGATTACCCGCCGTAGACCTTCGGATCCAGGGTGCCGATGTACGGCAGATCGCGGTAACGCTCGGCATAGTCGAGGCCGTAGCCGACCACGAACTCGTTCGGGATATCGAATCCCACCGCCATGACGTCCACCTGCGTGCGCAGCGCATCGGGCTTGCGCAGCAGGGTGACGACCTCGAGCGAGGCCGGGTTACGGCTGGAGAGGTTCCGCAGCAACCAGGACAGCGTGAGCCCCGAGTCGATGATGTCCTCGACGATCAGCACATTGCGCCCGGCAATGTCCTTGTCCAGGTCCTTCATGATCCGCACCACGCCCGAGGACGAGGTCGAGGATCCGTAGGAAGAAACAGCCATGAACTCCATCTGGGTCGGCACGGTGAGCCGTTTCGCCAGATCGGTCATGAAAAAGATGGCGCCCTTGAGTACACCCACCAGCAGCAGATCGCCCTCGGGCGCATCGGCGGGATAACGCTTGGCGACCAGATCCGCGAGCTCGTCGACCTTGTCCGAGATCTGTTCCTCGCTGATCAGCACCGACGCGATGTCGTCCCCGTACACGTCCGCTGGTTTCCCTTCAGTGATGCCGTCCCCGTGCGGGTCCGGTCCGGTCCGAGCCCAGTATGAGCCTGCCATGTTCACGCGCGGCAACCAACCTGGTCCCATTGAGCGAACCGCCCACGGCGACCCCGCCCTGTCCTCGCCATTGTGTGACGAGGGCCTCCACCGCGCGTAAATTGCTGTCCGTCAATGATTTTGCGCCACGTTCCAGCAACCAGGCGCGCAGGGCGCGGCGGCGGAGTGCGGGCGCGGCAGTGGCGAGCGTCTCTACGCGCAGTCCGCCGGCGTCTCGCGCACGGTCCAGCAACTTCTCAGCGAGCGCATCGAGGACCTCGCCGTCCTCGCGCAAATGGGCTGCCGTGCGCGCCAGCGCGGGCGCGACACCACCGCCGAGTACGTCCTCGAGCAGCGGCAGCACTTCGGTCCGCAGGCGTACCCGGGTGAATTCGGGTGAGCTGTTGTGCGGGTCTTCGTGCGGGTCCACTCCGAGGTCCGCGCAGAGCTGCCGGGTGGTCGCCCGCCGCACCCCGAGCAGCGGCCGCCCCCATGGTTCGTCGAATTCGGCCATGCCCCGGATGGATCGGGCCCCCGATCCGCGGCCGAGTCCGAGCAGCACGGTTTCGGCCTGATCGTCGAGGGTGTGCCCGAGCAGCACGGGCAGCCCGTCCCGCGCCTGATCGAGCGCCGCGTATCGAGCCCGCCGGGCAGCGGCTTCCGGTCCGCCCTCCCCGCCGACCTCGATGGTCAGCACCCGCGCACTCCGGCACCCCAGCCGCATCGCTGCGGCCGCGGCCCCGGCCGCGACGACCTCGGACCCGTCCTGCAGCCGATGATCCACGACGAGCGCGTCCACCGCATCGGCCTCGGCGGCGGCGGCCGCGGTCAGCGCCAGCGAATCCGCGCCCCCGGACAGTCCGACCGCCACCACTCCGGCAGACGCGTACGCACCCAGCCATTCCCGCACGGCACGCCGCATCTCCAGCGCGGCGCGCGTCTCGGGCAGCCTGGGCCGATCGTTCACGCCCCGATCGTTGCATGCGCACGCCGCCATCCTCACGACCGGTGCCGGGCGTATCCGCCCCGACTCCGCCGTCCGGTCCGGGCCTCGAACCGTCCGGCCGGGGGCCTCACGAAGGGCCGTGGTCCATGGCCTCACGAACAATCCAGGACCATGCACACCGCACCGCTCTGCAGAGCGGGCGCGTCCGGGGACGCGGCCCGCAGGTCCGAGAACGCGGGCGCCGCAAGGCGTTACCGTGGCGCTAGCCGAGGACGCGCCGCACCCACCGCTGCGGGTCGGCGATTTCGTCTGTGCGCGGCAGGGTTTCGGCGTCGGTCCAGATGGTGTTGAAGCGGTCCATGCCGACCGTGTCCACCACCTCGTCGACGAACTTCTTGCCGCGCACGTACTGCGCGACCTTGGCGTCCATGCCGAGCAGCGCGCGCAGCAGGCGCTGGATCGGGTTGGCGGGTCGTTTCCGGCGCTGGTCGAAGGCGGCGCGGATGCGGGTGACCGAGGGCACGACGGCGGGTCCGACCGCGTCCATGACGTGGTCGGCGTGGCCTTCCAGCAGGGTGCCGAGCATGAGCAGCCGGTCGAGGGCGTCGCGCTGTGGTTCCGCCTGGGTGGCGCGGAGCAGGCCGATGACGCCGCCGGCCGGGTCCTCGATGCCGCGGCGGCGTTCCTTGACGGCTTCGACGAGCCGCCCGAGCATGTCGGCGAGCGGTTCGTCACCGGTGTCGCCGAGGGTTTCGACATTGCTCTTCATGTAGTCGGACAGCCAGGGCGCGGAGGAGAACTGCACCCGGTGGGTGACCTCGTGCAGGCAGACCCAGAGCCGGAAGTCGCTGGGCGGCACCGAGAGTGCTCGTTCCACGGCCATGATGTTCGGCGCGACCAGCAGCAGCGTGCCGTTGGGTCCGGTGAAGGGGTCGTATTGGCCGAGGATGGCGGTGGACAGGAAGGCCAGCATGGCTCCGGCCTGCAGGCCCGCGGGTTTGCCCGCGAATTTGCCGCGTTCGGCGGCGTCGTCGACGCCGCTGCCGGTGAGCTGGGACATGGAGTCGGCGGCGGCGCGGATCCAGCCGGGCCGGTCCACGATGAGTGCCTCGGGTACGACGGAGCCGTCGACGAGCCGGCTCACCTGGCGCACGGGCCCTTCGGCGTGCTTGGAGGCGGCGGCGAGTTCGGCGACGGCCTGTTCGGCGGAGTACCGGCTGGTGCGCGGTCCGGCGGGGACCAGCGCGGAACCGGTGCGGGCGGCCATGTTCCAGTCGACGGCGCCGGTCAGCGGGGTGCGGGGTTTCCGGGTGAGTTCACCGGTGTCCGGGTCGACCAGCACCTGTTCCGGCGGCCGGGACAGGTCTGTTCCGTGCGGATCGGCTGGGGCCGAGGGGTTTTCGGGTCCGGTCATGTTCATCCACCCGTCACGAGCATCCACAGTTGCGCAGTGCGTCCGCGACCGCGTCCAACGCCGGCCGGCTCACTTCCGGCGGCCGATCGTTCGACATGAGCGCGAAGGTCAGTACGCGCCCGTCACGGTCCAGCACATATCCGACCAACGCGCTGGAGACGGAAAGAGTTCCGGTCTTGGCGCGCACCCAGCCGGCGGCGTCGTGGTTGCGCACGGTGTACCGGTCGGCGAGGGAGCCGGTGGCGCCGGCGATGGGCAGGAAGTCGAGCATGGGGGTGAGCGGGGAGCCGGTGGGTCCGGTGGCGGCCGGGTCGACGCTCGAATTGGCTTGTGCCGCAGGGTTGTCCGGCAGTGCGGCGACGGTGAGGATGCGGTTGAGCAGGCGCGGCGGAATGTGGTCGTCGGTGGATAGTCCGCTGGAGTCCATCATGCTCAGGCCGGTGAGGTCGAAGCCGGCGGCCTGCAGTGCGGTGGCGGTGGCCTTGACCGCGCCGGCGAAGGAGGCTTCCTGTCCGGTGGCCATGGCGACTTCGCGGCCGATGGCCTCGGCTTCCACATTGTCGGAGTGCACCATGGCCTGCAGCATCCGGTCACGCAGGGGCGCGGATTGCACGGCCGCGAGCTGGGTGGCGCCGGCCGGGGCGGTGCCCAGCTTGACGTGCGCGGGGTCCACGCCGAGGGCGGTGGCGAGTTGGCGTCCGGCGTCGAGGGCGGGATCGTCCACGCGCGGCGAGTATTCGACGAGCGGCTGAACGCGGCCGCCGTCGATCATGATCGGGTCGAGCGGTGCGATGGAACCGCCGGCGATATCGGAGCGATCCCAGCCGGGCGCGAAGTTGGTGCCGGCGTAGACGGAGGTGTCGACACTGATCGAGTCGACCTGCTGCCCGGTGGCCTTGATCTGCGCGACCAGGTCGGAGAGTTTCGGGGCGCCCGGGTAGTAGCCGTTGCCGTCGGGCTGTGCGGTGAGGGTGGGGTCGCCCGCGGCGACCAGCACGATCTCACCGGGTGCGGATCCGGCCACGACCTTGGTGGTGAGCCTGTGGTCGGCGGGCAGCACCAGCAGTCCGGCCGCCATGGTGAGGATCTTGCCGGTGGACGACGGGATCATCGGCTTGTCGGCGTCCTGCGTCCACAGCACCTTTCCGGAGTCCCCGTCGGTGACCGAGGCGGCGAAGGCGCCCAGATCCGGGTTGCCGACGACGGGCCCGAGGGCCGCGGCGAGCCCGTTCCTGGTGGCCGCGGGCGCGGACGCGGGTGCGGGCACGACCTGCGGCATGGCCTTCACGGGTGCGGGCGGGGCGGCGATGGTCAATCCCCCGTGCCGGAATTCCTCGGTCCACGGTTTCACCGTGAGGACGACGGCGGTCGCCCCGACGAGCACCACGACCAGGCCCGTTGCGACCACGATCCAGGTTCTGCGCCGACGTCTGGCCTCCAGACCACCGATGTTCTGCTTGTTCCGACCAAACACCTGCCGCTGTCTCCTGAATACCGTGTGGTGGGGGGCGGCACCTCGGCTGGTGACGGCCCGGGCGTCCCTGCCGAACCCACGCGCCCGGCTTCCACACTATCCTCGTTGCGCAGTCGTTCCCCCGAACGAGCTGGCGAGTCGGCAGCCATACCGCCCACCGAAGAAGGAGATGACGTGGAGTTCGACGTCACCATCGAGATCCCCCGGGGTCAGCGCAACAAGTACGAGGTAGATCACAAGAGCGGGCGCGTGCGGCTGGACCGTTACCTGTACACGCCGATGATGTACCCGGCCGACTACGGCTACATCGAGGACACGCTGGGTTCCGACGGTGATCCGCTGGATTGCCTGGTGCTGCTGCCGGAGTCGGTGTTCCCGGGTGTGCTGGTGGAGTCCCGTCCGGTGGGCGTGCTCATCATGAGCGACGAGGCCGGCGGTGACGAGAAGGTCGTGGCGGTACCGGCCGGTGACAAGCGCTGGAACCACATTCAGGATGTCGAGGACATTCCGGAGTTCCAGCGCAAGGAGATCGCGCACTTCTTCGAGCACTACAAGGACCTGGAGCCCGGCAAGTGGGTCAAGGTCGAGGGCTGGGAAGGCCGTGAGAAGGCGGAGACCCTGGTCGACGAGGCGTACGCGCGCCTGAAGGAGCAGGGCGACCACTGAGTTCGCCGGGAAGCGGGTGGTGCGTTGCGCGCCACCCGCTTTCGTTCATTCGGTGACTGTGAGTCCCGCGGTGGTGCGCAGCGGCACTTCCTTCCAGAAGAGCACGAGCACGAATGCCAGCAGGGTGACGGCGGAGGTCGTGAGGAACACCGTCGACAGTGATTCGGCGAATCCGACCTTGAAGGGATGCGCCAGTACGGGATTCAGCTTCTGAATGATGGAGCTGTCACTGAGCACCTGCTGCGCGGCAGCCATATTGTGATTCAGAAAGCCTTGTGACAGGGCCATATCCGCCGGATTCCCGTCGTGCGCACCGGCGATCACGGCGTGCTGGAAATTCGGATCCCGTCCCGCCGCAACGATTTGCGAGCCGATATTCGGGGCCAGCCGGTCGAAAAGCAGGGACAGGAATACCGAGGCGCCCAGAGTGCCGCCGATCTGCCGGAAGAAGGTCGCGGCGGCGGTCGACACTCCCATGTCCTTGGGTGGCAGCGCATTCTGCAGGGCCACGATGAGCGGCTGCATGAGGTTCCCGAGCCCGAAGCCCACGCACAGCATGAACAGCGCGATGATCCAGAAGGCCGTGTCGGCCTTCAGGTAGTGCAGCAGGAACAGTCCGACGGTGATCATGGCCGCGCCGATGAGCGTGTAGGCGCGATAGTGGCCGGTTCTGGAGATCAGTTGCCCGGACAGGATGGATCCGATCATCATGCCCAGCACCATGGGGATCATCTGGAGCCCGCCGAGCATGGGGGACGCACCGCGGACGGCCTGCAGATACTGTGGCAGCAGCAGGATTCCGCCGAACATGCCGGCGCCGACCACGAACGAGATGACCACGCCCAGCGCGAAGGTCCGGTTCTTGAAGATGCGCAGCGGCACCAGTGCGGCATCACCCAGTGCGGCTTCCACCAGCACGAATCCGATGAGGGCGACGACGGCGACCACGTAGCAGAGGATGGAACGCCCACTGAGCCAACCCCATTGGCGCCCTTGCTGGGCGATGATGAGCAATGGGGTGATGCCGACGGCGAGGGCGAGGGCGCCCCAATAGTCCACGCGGTCGCGGGATTTCTCGCGTGGGGGCAGGCGCAGCACGCGGGTGACCACGACGAGGGTGAACAGTCCGATGGGCACGTTGACCAGGAACACCCACCGCCAGCCGGCGATGCCGAGGATGTGGTGCTGTCCGGCGAGCAGTCCGCCGAGTACCGGCCCGATCACGCTGGAGGTGCCGAAGACGGCCAGGAAATAGCCTTGGTACCTGGATCTTTCGCGGGGACTGACGATGTCGCCGACGATGGTGAGGGCCAGCGACATGAGTCCGCCGGCGCCGAGCCCCTGCAAGGCCCGGAAGGCTGCCAGCTCGTACATGGATTGTGCGGTGGTGCAGAGCAGCGAGCCGATGAGGAACAGGGTGATGGATGTCAGGTAGAAGGGCTTGCGCCCGTACATGTCCGACAGCTTGCCGTAGAGCGGGGTGGCAAGCGTCGCGGTGATCAAATACGCGGTGGTCGCCCAGGCTTGGAGCGAGTAGCCGTTGAGATCGTCCGCGATGGTGCGGATCGCCGTGGAAACGATCGTCTGATCGAGGGCGGCGAGGAGGATGCCCAGCAACAGACCGCTGAGTATCACCAATATTTCCCGGTGGCTGAAGTCGCCGGTTTCGGTCGACTCGCCCACTTCTGAAGTAGCCATGGCCCAAACCTCCAGCCTTACCCGCCTCACGATAGGCCGATAAGCGGAGGTCTGTAGTCCTTTTACGCTGGGCGAGCGACCGATTCCAAGCTGCTATTTCCCCTGGAAGCGCGGCGGCCGCTTCTCGAAGACGGCCTGAATGGCCTCGGTCAGATCCTCCGACGGCAGGAAGGCGGCATTCCACGCGGAGACGTACCGCAGCCCGTCCGCCACCTTGCCCGCCTTGGGCTGGTCGAGCACATCCTTGATGCCCTGCACCACGAGCGGCGGGTTCTCCGCGATCTCGCGGGCCAGCGCGTGCGCGGCGTCCAGCACGGCCTCCCGGTCGGCGTAGACGTCGTTGATCAGCCCGATCTTCTCGGCGCGGGCGGCGTCGATGTCCTTGCCGGTGTAGGCGAGTTCGCGCAGGTGGCCCTCGCCGATGATGCCCGGGAGCCGATGCAGCGAGCCGATGTCCGCGACGATGGCGACCTTGGCCTCGCGCAGCGAGAACTTGGCGTCCGCGCTGGCCAGCCGGATGTCCGCGGCGGCGATCAGGTCGAGGCCGCCGCCGATGCACCAGCCGGAGATGGCGGCGATGACGGGCTTGTGCGAGTCGGCGACCGCGGTGACCGAGTCCTGCATGGTGCGCACGTGCCGGAGGAAGCCGGTGCGCGGCCCGGCCAGCGCCTTGTCGGCCAGCAGCGGCCCGAACAGCGGGCTCATGGCGGGCAGGTCGAGTCCGTAGGAGAAATGCTTGCCCGATCCGGTGAGGACGATGGCCCGCACCTCGGGGTCGGCGTCGAGTTCGCCGAAGATGAGCGGCAGCTCGCGCCAGAAGTCCGGTCCCATGGCATTGCCCTTGCCGGGGCCGGTGAGTGTCACCTGTGCGACGTAGTCCTTGCTCTCGACGTCGAAAGCCTTCCAATCGGTCATCGGTCCAGCGTAACGGGACAACCGAGACCTTCCACCCCCCGCCACTCGGCCCCCGCCGGACGGCGCGGCCCGAGTGATACCAACCGGTTCGCAGAGTTGGCCGGCACGGTGTAAAAGCTGTGCTAATTCTGCTGCGGCCCACTGGTTCCCATGACCCCGCGGACGGACCATTCTCTTCATCGCCGGAGCGCATACGCGGGTGTGGAGGACCGAGATGATGATGCATCACGGAATCGGGCTGGAGCGCTTCAATTCCCTGACCCGTAGCCGTGCCGTGCATGCCCTCTTCGAATGCTGCTGCAATGTCACGTGGGCGGCGAAGCTGGCCGACAGCAGGCCGTACCCGAGTCACGAGGCGCTGTGCAAGGCCGGCGAGGCCGAACTGGACGCCCTGTCTTCAGTCGATCTGGAGCGAGTATTCGATTCCTGTGTGCACGAATCCGTTTCGGCGCACACCCTGGAGGAGCTGACCCGTATCACCCGGGCCCGCCTGAAGACCATGCTGGGGCCCGAAGACGGCTACCCCGAATACTGATCCTCCGCACATCCACCGCAATCGATCTACCCTTGGTGCCATGCGCAGGTCCCTGCCACCGGTCGCGTCGAAGGTCTCCGACACCTTGATCGCGCGCGGCCATCACGGGGTGATCATCACCCAGGAGAATCCCACCCACACCGCACAGGAAGCGGCCGATGCCCTCGGCGTGCAACTCGGTGCGATCACCAAATCGCTGCTCTTCCTGCTCGACGACGATCCGGTACTGCTGCTGGTTTCCGGCGCGCACCAGGTGCATCTGTCCCGCACCGGGCAGCGATTGGAGGGCACGCTGACCCGCGCACCGGCGGCAATGGTGCCGGCGGTGACGGGGCAGCCGATCGGCGGGGTGGCCCCGCTCGGCCATCCGACCAATCTGCCGACGTTCGTGGACAACGCCCTGTCCCGGCATACGGAGTTGTGGGCGGCGGGCGGGCATCCGAACACGCTGTTCCGCACGACCTTCGGCGAGCTGGTGCGGATCACGGCGGGCCTGGCCATCGATGTGGACTAGGCGACAAATGGCACAGGGCGGAATATCCGGGCAGCCGGACACGTAGGTTCGTGACGTGAGCGATTCTCCGGCGCCCGGGTCCGAGCTACATGTACCCGATGATCTGAGCGGCATCACCGCGCAGCAGTATCGGGCTGCCATGCGGCATTATCCGGCGGGCGTCACCATCGTCACCCTGCACTCGAAGAACGGCCCGGTCGGTTTCACCGCCACCTCCTTCGCCTCCCTCTCCGCCCAGCCCCCGCTCATCTCGTTCAATATCGCCGAGACGTCCTCCAGCATCGAGTCCCTGTTGCGGGCCGAATCCGTGGTCGTGCACTTCCTCGGCGAGCATCAGAAACATCTGGCACAGCGTTTCAGCCGCACCGCCGAGGATCGCTTCACCGACCGGTCGCTCTGGACCGCCATCGAATCCGGCGAGCCGATCCTGCACGGCACCCCGATCTGGGTGCGCGCCACCGTCCACCAGCTCCTCCCGATCGGTGACCACACCTTGGTCATCGGCCTGGTCACCCGGGTCCACGACAACACCACCGACGGCCCGGCAGCCGGCCCGCTGGTCTATTACAACGGCGCCTATCACCGCGCCGAGATCGCCGACTGACTCACCCCGCAGCGTTCGATTCGGACCGGGTAGGAGTCCGGCTCACACCGCCGAGGCGGCCGTCCCGATCCCCAGCGCCGCCAGGATCGCCGCACTCGCCTGCTCCAGCCGCGCCCGCACCTTGGGCCGCTTCAACATGGCCACCGCCCGCGAGGCCGCCACCGCCACCGCCACCATTTCGATTGCGGCAATGGTGGATTCGATCGCGCCGAGGGTGAGCGTACCCCCGAAGGTCACATGCGTCAGGAACTGCGGCAGCACCGCGAGATAGAACAACCCCACCTTGGGATTGAAAATGCAAGATAGCAACCCCGCAGCGAATGCCGAGCGCAACGACGACGCGGCCCGCGTCCCGGCGGTTTCCCGCTGCGCCCCAGCCTCTTCCAGCTCCGCCCCGACCTCGTCCAGTTCCGCGGCGGCCCGGCCTTGCTCCCGCCGATGCGCGAGCAGCGCCCGAACCCCCAGGTACAGCAGATAGATTCCGCCGACCACCTTCAACGTGCGATACGCGGTCGCCGACTGCTCCAGCAGCGCCGCCACCCCCGCCGCGACCACGACGGCCCACACCAGCCCGCCGAATGCCGACCCGATGGCCGCGGCCACGCCCTGTCGCGATCCCGCCATCGAGAAGCGCAGCACCAGAAACGTATCCGGCCCGGGCGTGAGGGCCAGCAGAATACACAGCCCCAGAAAACTCAACAGCAGCGCGATACTCACCGATTCATAGCAACCCATCCCGCCCCGCGAGCGCAAGAGCAGGCAAGACTTCGCGCACCGCGAACACGGGACCGGAGAACGCATCCCCGTCGGCGAGCGCAAGACCGCCGGCCGTGACAGCGCGCACGACCGGCGGTCTTTCAGCCGCGAAGAGCCGCTTCCACGCGCCGGTCTCCGCGGCCGATCCGGCGAAGGTCGCCGATCCCTCCGACAGACCGGCGACCTTCGTGAATCTCGTTGTTACGCGGCGAATTCCGCGCCAAGTTCACGGAACAGGTCCGTGTTCAGCGTGAATGCGTGCCGGGCCTCGTCGAGTACCCGGTCGACCTCGGAGCCTTCGACCGGCAGGCGGTCCAGGCTCTCGCGGTATTCGCGCTTGAAGGCGGCCGGATTCGAGATCTCGTCGAAGACGTAGAAGCGCACGCCGTCGCCCTTCTTGGGCAGGCCCCACAGTTTTTCGGCGGTACCGCGGATGACCTGCCCGCCGGACAGATCGCCCAGATAGCGGGTGTAGTGGTGCACCACGTATCCGGCGGGCCAGGTCTGCGCGCATTCGTCGATGCGGGCGGCATAGGCGGCGGTGGACGGCAGCGCGGTGAGTCCGGCGCGCCAGTTCTCGCCGCCGAGGTGGGCGAGGTCGGTCTCGAGGGACTGCAGGCGCTCCAGTTCGGGACGCACGAACGGTCCCGCGACCGGGTCGGAAGCCAGTGCGGCGGAATGCTTTTCGAGGGCGGCGTAGACGAACCAGAGTTGCGCGGTGTAGCGGTAGAACGCCTCGACCCCGAGCTGTCCGCCGAGCATGTCACGCATGAAGGTGGAGTGTTCGGCCTCGTTGTGCTGCTGCTCGGTCGCGGTGCGAATGAGCGTCGAGAAGGGCGTGGTGGTGTCGGTGGTGTCCAACATGGTCGAGCAACCTCGTTTCAACTCCCCGGGCGCTCTCCTTTGGCTACCCTAACTTCTCCACCAACCGTACGCGCCAGCAACGATCGCGCGATTCGAACTTCGGGGCCCACCCGATCCAACTTTCGGATGATATTTGTGTGCGATCTGCCCTCCGCCGCACTCCTGGCGGGGTTGGGCCCTTACCGGCCGGGCAGGGTTGACAACCGTGCCGTGCATCTGCCAGCCTCTCCAATCAGGTCATGAGTACCAGCGTTCAGCCCCGGCTTGCTGGTCGGCAACCCTCCTCCGCGGTGGGGTGCTCCGGGTGACGACCCGGCTGTCGCCCGACCGGGCGCGGCAAGCGCGGACTCTCGATCACTCTTTTCTCTGATCGCGCGTCCCTGGATCCGATGGGATTTCGTGATGACTGCTTTCGCCGACCAGACCTGTGCCCCGCTGGCCACCGTCTCGGGTTGTGAGCTGCAGGTGCCCCTCGTGCAGGGCGGCACCACCACCTACGCCAACTTCGACTACGCGGCCAGCGCCCCCGCCTTGCAGCAGGTCACCGACCGCGTCGCGGAACTGCTGCCGTTCTACGCGAGCGTGCACCGCGGCGCCGGCTACGCCTCCCGCGTCTCCACCGACTGCTACGAGAACTCGCGGGCCACGGTCGCTCGCTTCCTGAACGCGGCCGACGATCAGGTGGTCGTCTTCACCCGCAACACCACCGATTCACTGAACCTGCTGGCCTCCTGCGTGCCCGGTGACACGGTGGTGCTGGATGTGGAGCATCACGCCAACTTCCTGCCCTGGACGCGGCACGGCCGCCGCGTGGTGCCGATCGCGGACACCATCGAGGAGACCATTCAGCGCCTGGTCGCGGAGTTGTGCTCGAAACCCGCTGCGCTGCTTGCGGTTACCGGCGCCTCGAACGTGACCGGGGAACTGTTGCCGTTGGAGCGGCTGGCGTGGATCGCGCATCAGTGCGGTACCCGCATCCTGGTGGATGCCGCGCAGCTGGCCCCGCACCGCCGCATCGACCTGCAGACCACGGGCATCGATTACCTGGCCTTCTCCGGGCACAAGGCGTACGCGCCGTTCGGTGCGGGTGTGCTGGTGGGCCGCCGCGACTGGCTGGACCGGGCGGAGCCGTATCTGGCGGGTGGCGGCGCGGTGCGCTCGGTGACCGCGGACGGTGTCGAGTGGGCCCCTGCCCCGCAGCGGCACGAGGCCGGTTCCCCCAATGTGCTCGGTGTGGCCGCCTTGGCCGCGGCCTGTGACGCGCTGGCCGCTCTCGACGCGACGACGGTCCTCGAGCACGAGCAGTACCTCACCCACCGCCTGCGTTACGGCCTGAAAACCGTTCCGGGCGTGAACTTCCTGCGTATCTGGCGGGACAGCACCGACGCGGTCGGCATCGTGGCCTTCACCGTCGACGGTTTCGAGCCGGGCCAGGTCGCCGCCTACCTGTCCGCCGAGCACGGTATCGGGGTCCGCGACGGCCGTTTCTGCGCGCATCCGCTGCTCGCCCGTCTCGGTGTGGATGCCGCCCTGCGCGCCAGCATCGGCCTCGGTACCACCGCGGCCGATGTGGATCGGCTCATCGACGCCGTCTCGACCCTCGTCGAAAAGGGTCCGGCCTGGAATTACGCTCGCGCCGAAGGACACTGGAACCCGGTCCCCGAGACCCGTCCGTTCGGCAAAGGCGCCGAGGGCGCGGCGCCCTGCGGCTTCTGAACTACGGCACCAGGTATCGGGCCGCTAGTTCTTCGACGAGGGGATCGTCGTCCTCGACGGCGCTCAGCAGTACGAGGTCATCCTGGACCGACAGCTGCCGGACGTCGTCCTGGTCCAGATCGAGCGGCCCGTCTTCGGTCAGCTGGCGCATCAATTTGGCGCGCACGCGTTCTTTCAGTGATTGGCTCATACCGAGAGCATGCCCCTGCCGTTCTCGTTCACTCGACCCGGCACGCCGCAAGGTCATACGGGCGCGAGCCAGGTACCCCACGGCGAATTACGCAATACGGTGAAAGCGACCAGGAATGCGACGGTTATCCACAGCGCCGATCTGGGCAATATCCGCGGCAGACCCGGAATTCGCTGCCCACGCCACCCCTGCAACACCCACGAACCCCACCAGGCAAGGAATCCCAGCATCAGTGGCAGCAACAGGATATTGCTGTGAATGGCGTCGAGCACGCGGCCATCGGTGAGATCGTGCAAGCCACGCAAGCCACCGCATCCCGGGCACCAATAGCCGGTCAGCTCATAGAACGGGCACACTCCGTACGACCCGGCCCGATGCGGATCGCGGAAATGCAAGAGCGCCAGCCCGCCTGCCACCGCACCCCCCGCGAGCAGCGGCAATCCGGCGCTCAGCCAGCGCGGCCGACCGGCGGCAGCGGCGGGGTGCGCCGGGAGGCTGGAGGTCTCGCCCACGGAATGCTCCCGCGAATCGGCGTCGGCAGCGGTGTCCACGAGCATCAACGGTAGCCGCGCGGCACCGAACCTGCCAGGTCACCCACCGTCCTCCTCCCGCTGCGAGCGGTCCGCGCGGTGGGTATGCTGCCCCGGCAACAGTTTTCGATTCGGGGGCAAGTCCATATGAGCCAGAAGAATGGCCGCGGCAGAATCGGGGGTGCGTTCGCCGCTGTCGGCGCCATCCTCCTCATTATTTTCATCAGGGTCGGGGTGCGCGTCATCGGCCACCTCTTCGGCTTGATCGGCCTCGCGGTCGTCATAGTTCTCGGCGGCGGCGTCTATTTCGCCGTCCGTAAACGCCAGGACGCCGAACCACCCCTCATCGCCCCATTGCCGGGCGCGCAACCGCAACCCGGTCAGGGTCAACCGGCTTGGCAGGCCACTCCGGGCTATCCCGCCCAGCCGGGTTACCCACAGTCTCAGCCCGGCTATGCACAACCGGGGCAGCAGAGCTACCCGGCGGCCCAACCCGCGTTCGGCCGGCCCGCGCAGCAGGGCTTCCCGCAGCCGGCGCCACAGAATTACGCTCAGCCGGGCTCGCCGAACGGACCGAACGGCTATGCGCCGCAGCCGAACTATGGTCAGCCCGCGCAGTATCCGAACCAGCCCCGCCAGGCCGCGCCGTCGCCGTACCCCGCCCCGAACCCGCAGGACAACCCGGCACAGCCTGCCGGGTATCGGTCGCAACCGGGTCACCCGCAGCAGCAAGGGTATGCACCGCAGCAGGGATTCCAGCCGCGGCAGGACTATCCGCCGCAGGATTATCAGCGGTAATCCGTTTCAGCGCTTCACTTTTCGCGGCCCGGCCGGATCATCCGGCCGGGCCGTTCGCATCCGCGGCTCGGCTTTCAGCGCAACGGTGCGCGTTCGGCCACGGGGGCGGTGAGGACGCCCGCGAGCATGTCGACGACCTCGCCCCAGGCGTTCACGTCTCCGGCCCGGGCCCGCTCGGCTTCGACGGCTCGCTCGTGGTCGGCGAGGAGGGCGAAGAGCACGGTCGGGAGTGCGCGTAATCGTCGTATTCGTAGGCGTTTCGGCAGGTGGTTCAGTTCGCGGTCGAGCTGCTGCATGATGACCCGCACCGAGGTGCGTCGTTCGCTGTCGAGGTTGGCGGCGTCGGTGACCGCCGGGTGCGTGTGGATCTGCTCGAAGAACCGTGCGTAATGGTGGATTCCGTGTCGTTCGGCGAGTTCGAACATGGGGAGGACCAGGGCTTCCAGTAGCCCGTGCACGCCGGGTGCGCTGCCCGCGCCGGCTTGTTCGGCGAGCAGTTCCAGCCGTCGTATCTCGAGGGTGGCGAGCCGGTGCTCGACGACGGCTTCGATGAGCCCGTCGCGGGATCCGAAGTGGTATTGGATGGCCGAATTGTTCCGCTGTCCGGCCGCGGCGGCGATATCGCGGAGCGGTACGGCGGGCCCGCGCTCGCCGATCAGCTGTTCCGCCGCGAGGATGATCCGCTCGCGCGCGTCGTTCACTGCCACTCGGTCCTCCGTCCTGTCTTGTGTGTGCACCATAGCGGCCAACCAGTGGATAAAGAACTCCTCCTTGACGATTAAGAATAACTGCTTAATGCTGCTTGTGACTGTCGTCACCCATAGAAGGGCTCCCCCGAATGATCCTGGACACCTTCCGACTGGACGGCCGCGTAGCCGTCGTGACCGGCGCGGGCCGCGGCATCGGCGCCGCCACCGCCCTCGCCCTCGCCGAAGCCGGCGCGGATGTCGCCCTCTCCGCCCGCACCGCGACCCAGCTCGACGAAGTGGCCGGCAAGATCCGCGCCCTGGGCCGCAAGGCCATCACCATCCCCGCCGACCTGTCCGACCTGTCCACGGTCGCGGGCCTGGCCGACGCCACCGCCGCAGAACTCGGCCGCCTCGACATCATCGTCAACAATGTCGGCGGCACCATGCCGAACACCTTCATGACCACCTCGGCCGACTTCCTCGAGGACGCCTTCCGCTTCAATGTGGCCACCGCGCACGCCCTCACGCAGGCCGCCGTACCGCACATGCTGAAGAACGACGGTGGTTCGGTCGTCAATATCTCCTCGATGATGGGCCGTTCCGCCGGCCGCGGTTTCCTCGCCTACGGCACCGCCAAGGCCGCGCTCGCGCACTGGACCCGGCTGGCCGCCACCGACCTGTCCCCGCGCATCCGGGTGAACGCCATCGCCGTCGGCTCGGTACTCACGTCGGCGCTGGAAGTCGTTGCGCAGCAACCGGAGATCAAGGCCAAGATGGAGGCCGCCACCCCACTGCAGCGGCTCGGGGAACCGTGGGAGATCGCCGCCGCCATCGTGTACCTGAGTTCCCGCGCGGGCGGATACATCACCGGCAAGGTCCTGGAAGTGGACGGCGGAATCGAGGCCCCCAACCTGGAACTCGGCCTGCCGGATCTGTGATCCGCACGCACACAGGAGAATTCGCATGACATATCGCGTAGTGCAGTGGAGCACCGGCAATGTCGGCCGCCGTACGCTGCGTTCCATCATTGCCCGGCCCGAGCTCGAACTGGCCGGCGTCTGGGTGTCCGGACCGGCGAAGGACGGTAAGGACGCCGGCGAACTGGCCGGTCTCGACCACACCGTCGGCGTCACCGCGACCACCGACGCGCAGGCCCTCATCGCCCTGAAACCCGATTGCATCGTGCACACCGCCATGGCCGACGACCGGCTCATGGAGGCCGTGGAGGATCTGAAGACCTTCCTGCGCGCCGGCATCAATGTGGTGTCCAGCAGCCCCGTCTTCCTGCAGTTCCCGTATGGCACCCTGCCCGACGAGGCCATCACCCCGATCATCGACGCGGCCACCGAGGGCGGCGCCTCCCTGTGGGTGAACGGCATCGACCCCGGCTGGGCCAACGACTGGCTGCCGCTGCTGCTGTCCAGCGGCTCGGAACGCATCGACGCCATCATCTGCTCGGAGCTGATGGACTACTCCACCTACGACAACCCGAAGGTCCTCTTCGACATCATGGGTTTCGGCAGCGCCCTGGACGACCTGCCGCTCCTGCTGCAACCCAATGTCCTGACCCTCGCCTGGGGCAGCGTCATCCGCCAGCTGGCCGCCGCGCTCGACATCGAATTGGACACGGTCACCCAGCATTTCGAACGCCTCCCCGCCACCGAACCCTTGAAGATCGGCGGCCGCGTCATCGAGGAGGGCACCGCCGCCGCCCTCCGCTTCCAGGTGCACGGCGTCCGCGCCGGCCGCGAGATCCTCACCCTCGAACACGTCACCCGCCTGCACCCCGCCCTGGCCCCCGACTGGCCGCAGCCCGCCGGAAAAGGCTGCTACCGAGTAGAAATCAAAGGCGAACCCGACTACCTCCTCGACCTCCAGCTCTACATCAACGGCGACCACGCCGAAGCAGGCATAGTAGGCACCGCAGCCCGCCTGGTCAGCGCCATCCCCGCCGTGGTCCAGGCCCGCCCCGGCCTCTTGACGGCCACCGACCTCCCGTTGACCACGGGCCGCGGCCTCGTCTCCTGAGGTCACCCCGATCGCGGCGGAGCCCGTACCGGCTCCGCTGCGGTCATCGACCGCCGCACCTCCACCAGGTGGCTGTCACCACACCCGATAGGGAACCGTCGCCGCATAGGCATTCACGCGGTCCGCCACCACCGTGAGCCGCAACTGCCACCGTCCAGGGAAGGGCACCGGAACCCGCTGCGACACAAAATAATCCGGCCCGATCTCCACCGGCTCCACCCGCCGAAACACCACATCCACCGCCCCCGCCCGCCTATCCGCAGGCACCAACTTCCCCGTCACGTCCTGCGCCCCCACCGCTTCTCCGCCCGAATCCCGCAGCCGCACAGTAAATTCCTGCCGCCCCACCTGCGCACCATCCACCACCACCTCCGCCCGAAACGGCCCGATCCCCGCCTCCACGGTGGTGGCCGGATCATAGGTCTCCCGGGCGGGAGCCACCCCTGTCAACACCGCGCTCACCACCAACACCGCCACCTGCAGCCCGAACTCCACCCGTACACCCCACCCGCGATCCCGACGAGCCGAGCCGGCCCGACGAGCAGCCCTGCGCACCGAACCATCCACGCGCACAGCGGCAGCGCGCCGCGCGCCATCCGCGCCGGCCGCCGTCATCCCGCGATCGCCCTGCAGCCGCGATACGACTCCGCCCCCGGAACGCTCGATGCGCTGCCGGCTCTCCCGCACCGGAACCCAGGTCGTGAGTGCCTGAGCTCCAGCGCTTTTCCCGCGCCGGACCACCAGCGCCGCGACAATGGCCAGCCCGGCCAACGCCACCTTGGCCAGCAGCAGCAGCCCCCACGACGTACTCCACAACGACGCAACGGGATCCACCGCTCGCCATGCCTGGAAGATCCCCGTCACCACGACAACCCCCACTGCGCTCGCCGCCACCGGACCGAACCGCCGCACCACCTCGGCTCGCGCCGGTGTCCGCCACACCAGCAGCACGATCGCCACGCCGCCCGTCCACACCGCCATGGCGACGAGATGCAGCACGGTGGAAACTATTGCAATCCAACGATACTCACCACTCACCGCATGCCCGGATACCGCTGTCGTACCGATGATCACCAGCCCCGCGACTACGCTCGGGGCGGTTCGTCCTCCGAACGACCCGGATGGCTGCGTTGTCTGCTTCGCTACCGCCGACGCCGCGAATGCGGCAGCGGTCTTCGAGGCCGCGAAGGCGAGCAGGGTTGCGGCCGCGGCGCGGAGGAGGGCGGCGGCGCCGAGGACTGTCGTTGCTGCTTGCGCCCATACCTGCGGCTGCCCCCAGCCCGGCGAGCCTGCGAGCCGGCCGGGGGTGGCGGCGAAGATCAGCAGCGCGGTCAGGGCTGTTGTGGCCGCACCTATTCGGATCAATTGGGGTACGGCGCGGGTGCGGAAGCCTGCGGGCCAGGTCAGGCGGGCCGCTATCGGGATGCCTACTGCCAAGGCGAGGCCTGCGTAGCCGAGGCCGGTGAGCAGGCGGACGATCGTGTCGAGGGCCGCGACCAGTGGGTCGGGGCGGGTGGCGGCGACGCTGAGGTCGGGCGGGACGCCTATACCGAAGACTATCGAGCCGGAGACGAGGTGGCCGTCAGCGGACAGGAGGGACCAGCCGAGGAGGTAGGTGCCGTCGGGTAGGCCGGCGCGCAGGTGGCGTTGCACCGTGCGGCCGCCGTCGATGGTGGTCGTGCCGCCGGTGTCGACGCGCCGGCCGTCCGCGTCGCTGATGGTGACCGCATCCTGTGCGGCGGTTACCGGTTCGTCGAAGGTCAGGGATACGCGATCGGGTTCGTGTGCGATCGTCGATCCGTATGCCGGATCGCTGCTCACCAGGACGGCGTGCGCGGAGGCGGTGGCAGACCCGCACCAGAGCGCGAGCAACGCCAGGCCGGACACCAAAACTACGCGAATCATGTTCGTGCGTAGCGCTTTTCGAGGTGTCCGGCGAGGGTTGCGCGCAAGTGTTCCGGTTGTCACTCGCTGCGGGCGCGGCGTAGTCGCGGCGCCACGACCACCCCGAGGGTGATGATCGACAGCGCCAGCGCGATACCGGCGAGCCACTCGGTGGCGGACGAATCCTTTTGTTGCCCTTGCTGCTCCGGTGCTGCGGCCGGTTGTCCGTGCCCGTCACCGTGTGCGGCGGTCAGGTGCAGGACGGGTGCCGGCTTCTCGGGTTCGGTGCCGTCGGCGGATCGCTCGATCCAGGACACCGTGGTCCCGTCGCTGTACGTCTGAATGGCCGGGAAGGCCACATCGCTCACGCTCGGCAGCGGTCCGACCAGCAGCTTGAACTCCCCGAACTGCCCGGGCCCGATCTGCGTGCCGTTCTGCGCGGTGAAGATGACGGAGGACACGTAATCCGTCACTTGATGCCCGTCGTCATCCTTCAGGGGCGCGGCGAGCGCCGTCCGCTTCAGTTCCGTCTGCCACCCGGGTGTCGGCAGGGTGCGTACTTCGGTGAACGGATGATCCTGCGGCAGTGTCACTTCCAGCTTCACGGTGCCCGCGGTGGCGGATTCGTCCGGCACCCGGAACGCCACTTCCGCGTATCCGCCGGCCGCCGCGTCGGGCGCACTGACCGTCACGTGCGCCGACGCCACGCCCGCGCCCGTCATGGACAGCGCACCCGCCGCCACGACAGCAACCCAAGAACCGTATTTCACCGCGAATCTTCCTTCACACCAGTGTTTTCCACAGACAGTTCGCTGATCCGGGCCGCGTCCGGCACGGCGATGATCCGCCCCTCGTGGGCGATCACCACCGGCCCCGCATGCCCGGCCAGCTTTTCGAGGGCCCACGCCAGCGGCGCGGTGGTACCGACGACGGGGAGCGCCGCGTCCAGATGGTCCCCGACCGGATCGTCCTCAGCGACATCCGCGAGCCCCGCCGCAGTGACCGATCCGAGCACCTCGGCCACGACCGTCGGCCCAGAAGTGCTGCGCTGCAACACCACCGGCAGCGCCCCGCCCGCCCCGAGCAGGCCCTTCGCCTCCGCGACGGTGGCACCGGACGACACCGCCGTCCCCTGCGCGGGCACCTCCTGCGGCAGTCCCAGCGCCTCACCGACAGTCACGCCCTCGGCGGCCCCGGTCAGCGGAAAGCCGAGCGTCCCGAGCCATTCATCGCTGTAGTACTTCGACAGGTAAGCCCGCCCCGAATCCGGCGCGACGACCACCACCACATCCTCGGGCCCCAACTCTCGGGCAGTCCGCAGCGCGGCGGCAATCGCGGTACCCGATGATCCACCCAGCAGCAGCCCTTCTTCCCGCGCCACTCGATGCAGGACCCGGATGGCTTCGGCGTCGGGTATCCGCTGGATCCCGTCCACCACATCCACGTGATACGAATCCGGCCACACGTCCTCCGCGGTCTCGGGATGCAGGATGTGCCCGACCGCTTCCACGTACCAGACCCGCCCGTCACCGCCGCCGTACACGGAGGTCTCCGGGTCGGCGCCGATGACCCGGACCGCCCCGCCGGAGGCTTCCTTCAGGAATTCGCCGGTGCCGGTGATGGTTCCGCCCGTGCCGATACCGGCCACGAAATGCGTGATCCGACCGCCGGTCTGCGCCCAGATCTCGGGTCCGGTGGTGGCGCGATGCGCGGCCGGGTTGGCGGGATTGTCGTATTGCCCGGCGAACCAAGCGCCCGGAATCTCCTCGACCAGTCGCAGGGCCACCGACCGCAGATGCTCCGGATGGTCGACGGGCCGCAGCCCCGGCGTCACCACGACTTCCGCCCCGTGCGCCCGCAGCAGCGCCTTCTTCTCCGCGCTCACCTTGTCCGGCACCACCACGATGGTCCGATACCCGCGCGCCGCGGCCAAGGCGGCGAGCCCCAACCCGGTATTGCCGGAACTGGCCTCGACCACGGTCCCGCCGGGCCGCAGTTCCCCCGCTTCCTCCGCGGCCAGCAGCATGGCCCGCGCGGCGCGATCCTTCACGCTGCCACCGGGATTCAGGTATTCGAGCTTCACGTACACGGTGGCGCGAATGTCGTCGATCACCCGGTTGAGCCGGACCAGCGGCGTATTGCCGATGGCGTCGGCGAACGAGTCGAACACTCCGGCGGTGGTGTGGGAGACGGTGGTCATGCGGCGGCCCTGCCTGTCTCGCCGAGCGCTGCGAACAGCTCCCGGCGCAGTCGAAGGTAATCGGGGTGATCGTGATCGCGCGGGCGCGGCAGATCGATTGCCAGGTCCCGCACCACTTTTCCGGGCCGCGGCGTGAACACCACGACCCGATCGGCCAGGCGCAACGCCTCGTCGACGTCATGTGTCACCAGCACCGCGGTGAAGCGGTCGCGTTCCCACAGCCGGGCGATCTCGCCCTGCAGGGTGGCGCGGGTGAGCGCATCCAGTTTGCCGAGCGGTTCGTCGAGCAGGAACAGCCGCGGCCGGTTCACCAGCGCCCGCGCCAGCGCCGCCCGCTGCGCCATACCGCCGGACAGTTGCGCCGGATAGGAGTCCCGGAATCCGTGCAGCCCAACCAGTTCCAGCGCCTCGCCGACGCGTTCCCGGTCGGCGGCGAGGGTGCCGCGCGCCTGCGGCCCGAGCGCCACATTCTGTTCGACGGTCCGCCACGGGAACAGTGTCGGATCCTGGAACATCAACGCGCGGTGTGGATCCGGGCCGTCGATCCGCACCCCGTCGGCGCTCACGGTGCCGCGCGAGGGCCGGTCGAGTCCGGCCAGCAGCCGCAACAGTGTCGACTTCCCGCACCCGGACGGCCCGAGCAAGGCCACGAACTGTCCCGGTTCGATGCGCAGCGACACATCGGTGAGCACTCGCAGCCGCCCCAGTTCCTGCGCCCGTGTCGGCTCGGGCGCGGACCGGCCGAGTACCCGGTCCAGCAGACTCCGCGACCGCGCACCCGCGACCGCGAATTGATGTGATACCCCGTCGATGTCGACCGCGATTCCGTCGTTCACCATCGCACCAGATCCTTCTGCCAGGCCAGCACCCGATTCCGGATGGACAGCAGCACCGTGATCGCACCGGCGCACAGCACGATCATGATCACGATCGCCGCGTACATGCGCGGATACGCCGCCCACCCCTTGGTCCATTGGATGTACCAGCCGAGCCCGTTCTTCACCCCCAGCAGTTCCGCCACCGCCAACGCGGTCAGCGACGCACACAACCCCATGAACAGTCCGGTGAAGATGCTGGGCAGCGCGCCCGGCACGGCCACCCGCCAGATCAGGAACCGGTTCGACGCCCCGAGTGTCTGCGCCACATCGAAGTATCCGCGCGCCACCCCCGACACCCCGACTCGTGTCAGGAACGACACCGGGAACCACACCCCCAGCGCCACCATGAACACACTGCCCGCATAGGTGCTCGGAAACAGGATGAACACCACGGGCAGAATCGTCGCCGGCGGCACCGGCCCCAACGCCAGCATCAGCGGATGCCACCAGTAGGCAACGGTTTTCGACCACCCCGCCGCGATCCCGGTCACCAGCCCGCCGACAGCGCCGATCACGAACCCCACCACCAGCAACACCAGCGAATGCCAGGTACACGACGCCAGCAACCCACCGTCATCGAGGTACACCTGCAACAACTGCTGCGGCGACGCGAAATGCGGCGGCTCCAGCCACCCGGTCTTGGCGGTGGCGAACTCCCACACCAGCACCCACGCCGCCACCACCCCGATCCACGGCGTCCAATACCGCAACCGCACAGTCGCCTGCCGGTTCCGATAAGCGGCCACCGCCCACACGAGAACCGCGAAAGCGATTACCGCGAACGGGATTCCCGCCACGGTCGCCGACGCCTCCGTCAGCCGATCCGGCACCACCAGCGTCGAGGCAGCGGCAAGCACCCACAACGCGAACGCCACCCCGAACCCCAAGGTGGGCGGGTATCGCCGCACCTCTGCCCCGACGCCTCGGTTGCTCGCGGAACCGGCGGTCGCAGTGACGGTCTCAGCCGAGCGACGCCCGGTCGATTGCTCCGGACCGGACAGGGCAACGACCCCTGCGCTGGAACGCGGTGTACCGGCCTCGGCTGTTGCCGGCTGCGGCGTGCCGAGATCCGCGGCGACAGGCTCCGCCCCATCCGGCGAGCTCGGTTCTGTTGCGGCGGACCGGCCCGTCGCGGTGGTCACCATGTCAGCCCCAGGTCGGCGAACACCTTGTCGGCGAGTGCGATCGGGTCGGTCTTCTTCTCCAGATATCCGGTCCTGGCGAACTTCTCGATGCCCGGCGTGATCTCGGGCTTGAACTTCACGGCGGACGGGTTGTAGCCGTACGTCTTCAACGTGGCCTCGATGATATTGCGATCCGCGGCCACATACTTGTTGTCCACTTCGATGCCCGCGGTCTGTGGCACATTGGCGCCCACCCAGCGGCTGCCCTCCGCCCACGCCGTCACCAGCGCCCGCGCGGTATCCGGATCCTCGCGCAGCAGACGTCCATTGATGGCGGTCGCGCAGCAGAACAGTTCCCGGTTCGCGCCCGTCTGATTGTTGGTGAGCTCCCGCGCCTTCCCGCGCAGGGTCGGCACCAGCGCATCCGGGTCACTGCCCGCGACGGCCTGAATATCGCCGCGCACCAGCGCATCCCCCAACTGGTCGCCCGGATACACCCGCCATTCCACGTCCTCGCTCGGATTGATCCCCGCATCGAGCAGATCCAGCGAGAAGAACGACATGGACGAATCCCCGATGGCCCCCACCCCGATCGTCTTGCCCCGCAGTTCCCCGATGGTCTTGATCGGACTGTCCGGCGGCACGATGAGCCGCAGGCAGCCCTCATGCAGCCCCGCCGCCAGCTTGGCATCGATCCCCTGCTCGATCGGCTTCAGCCACGAAAAGAAGATCCCGGGCGCCGCATCCAGCTTCCCCGCCCCCACCGCATCCTTGATCTGATCGCCGCCCGTCTTGACGGCCTCCACCTTCAATCCGTGCTTCTCGAAAATCCCCGCGTGCAAGGCCGCGAACAGCGGCGCCTCACATACCCCGCCCCCATACCCGATCTTCAACGCCCGATCGACCGGCCCCGACCCCGGCGTCCGCCGCGTCGTCAACCAGGCCGCCAACCCGCCACCGGCCACAACGGCGGCCGCAATCCCCGCCCCCGCGAACAGCTTCCGCCGCGACAACCCCGGAACCTCGAGCTCCCCGGGTACTTCCAGATCGTCTTCATCGTCGGCGGCACTCGGGTGCCCGGCAGTGACACCACCGGCCACACCCTCATTACCGGCGGCAGCTTCGGTGCCGGCGACACCACCGTCCTCCGCGGATGCGGCGGCGCCCGCCGCCGACCCGTCGGCATTATCGTGCGGTCGGGCCTGTTCGTTGTCGGTTGCCATGGCCAGGGTCCTCCTCATCGCGGCGCACCCACACCGTTATTCGGAGCCGGAGCGCCTCCCTCCCCGGCCGATCGCCGGGGGCAGCCTCGCCAGATTCGCAAAACCGTTCTCGCACGAACAGATTTCGAGTCACCACGAACACAAGTCCCCGGCAGGCGGTGGCCCGGCCACCCCCGACGTTCCGATCCCCCGGTAAAGATCAATAGCGAAGTACGGCAACATAATTCACTCCGCACGACTGCTGTCACACGGAGTGAATTTGCTGCCATACGGAAGTGATTTTGCTGGACGCACAGCAGAGGTCCGGGTACACAGCGGAATTCAGCCCGGAAACGACAACAGGTGGAGAGCGGCAATCGCTCTCCACCTGATTCTTCGGAGCCGCCTGCGAGAATCGAACTCGCGACCTTTTCATTACGAGTGAAGCGCTCTACCGACTGAGCTAAGGCGGCGTGCCTTCCGGCGTTGCGAGTGTATCGTCTCGGGCCCGGATCGCGAAAATCGGTGGTCGCGATCACCCGGTGGTGGTCAGGCCGCGCGGGCGGCCATGAGGGTGGCGACCATGGCGGCGACCGCGAAGCGGGGCTTGACGTTGGTTTCGAGGGCCTCACGGCAGTCGAGGACGGCCTGGATGCAGCGGAGCAGGCCCTCGGGGCGGATGTCGGTGGCCAGTTCGCGGATCTGATCGGCCATGTCCGGGTGGGTGAGGGTGACGCCGGAACGGGAGTCGGCGGTGGCCGCGCCGAAGCGGACGGCCAGGGCATCGCGGTAGAGACCCGCCACATCGATGAGCGCGCGGTCGAGCGCGTCACGCCCGGTCCGGGTGGCTCGCGATTTCTGCCGCTTCTCCAGGTCCTTCAGCGCGCCGGCCGAACCGCGAGTAGCAGAGGCAGCGCCCTTGCCGGTGCCGCCCGCGCCGAGGGCGGTAGCGAGTTCGTCCCGCTCCTTCTCGTCGCGGGTGGCGCTGACCTGTTTGGCCTCGTCATCGGCGGATCGCACCAGATCGTCGGCGGCGTTGTAGGCGGCCGCGGGCCGGGCGGTGGCCGCGACCAGGGCGAGCGCCTTCTTCCGCCGGGCGCGCGCGTCCTCGTCGGTGGCGAGCCGGCGGGCCCGGCCCACATGACCGCCGCTGACCGAGGCCGCCCACTGGGCGACCTTGGCGTCGAGGCCATCCCGTTCGCGCAGCACCTGGGCGATGGAGTCGACCGACGGTGTCGCGAGATGCACGTGCCGGCAACGGGAGCGCAGCGTGATGGAGATGTCCTCCGGATCCACCGAGGGCGCGCACAGCAGGAACACCGTCCGCGCCGGCGGCTCTTCGACCACTTTGAGCAGCACGTTTCCGGCGGCCTCGGTCAATCGGTCGGCATCCTCGACCACCACGACCTGCCAGCGGCCGGTGCTGGGCCGCCGCGAGGCGACCTGCACGATCTCGCGCATCTCCTTGGTGCCGATGCTCAAGCCCTCGGGCACGACCCGCCGCACGTCGCCGTGGGTGCCGGCCATGGTCGTGGTGCAGGCGTGACATCGCCCGCAGCCCGGCCGTTCCGGATCCGTGCACTGCAGCGCGGCGGCGAAACACAGCGCCGCGACCGACCGCCCCGATCCGGGCGGCCCGGTGAACAGCCACGAATGCGTCATGGCCGAGGACGATCCCGCACCACCCCGCGCAGCCACCGCGGCAGCGGTCAATTCCGCTTCCACCGAATCCTGGCCGACCAGCCGATCGAAGACACCCGCCACGGCATACACCCTACTGGCGGCCTACGACATTCCCCCGCCGCCTCCGTCAGGAAGCGCGCTGATAGGTCGTGTTCGCGCCGTCCAAGGCCTCCCGGATGATGTCCGCATGCCCGGAGTGATGGGCGATCTCGCGCAGAATGTGTAGCAGGATGTAGCGCACCGTCATCCACACCCGCTCCGGAGCCCACGGCGCGGTGGGTGTGGGGATCGAATCCTCCAGGTTCGGCAGCTCGCGAATCAGCGCGGCGGTCCGCTCCGCCGTGGCATCCCATTCCGCCAGCAGGCCGGCGACCGACTGGTCCGGCCCCAGCTTGTACTCCGAATCCATTTCGGAGACATCGAATTCGGAGTTCGGATCACGTTCGACGATGACCCGCGTCCAGTGCTGTTCGGTATGCATCACGTGATGCAATAGACCGCCGAGGGTGAGCTCACTGACCGTCGTCCGGTGCCGGGCATCATCGTCCTCCAGCCCGCGCACCGTGATCCGGAACAGCTCGCGCTGGTTGTCCAGCATCTTGATCAGTTCTTCACGCTCGAGATCCGCCATCGAATATCCTTCCCCTGCTGCGTGTTCGGGCATCACGCTACGGGAGGACACCGACAGAAACGGGTGGAAATCCACCGCCCTAGACAGCGGATTTCCACCCGGAACTCGATCTTCAGGACTGCGCGGCAGCCTTCGACGCGGCGGCCTTCTTCGCCGCCACCTTCTTGGACGTGCCCTTCTTCACCACATTGGCCGGATCGGTCGCCTTGATCGCCGCCTTCTTCGCGGCGGTCTTCTTGGCCGCGGCGGTCTTGGTGGCGGCCTTCTTCGCGGGCGCCTTCTTGGCGGTCTTCTTGGCCGCCTTCTTCACCGGCCCCCGTGCCCGCCGATCCGCGAGCAGCTCGGAAGCCCGCGCGTCGGTGATGGATTCGACCTCGTCGCCCTTGCGCAGCGAGGCATTGGTCTCACCGTCGGTGACGTACGGGCCGAACCGGCCGTCCTTGATCACCATCGGCTTCTCCGACACCGGATCCACGCCCAGCTCCCGCAACGGCGGCGCACTGGCCGACTGCCCGCCGCGCCGCTTGGGCTCGGCGTAGATCTTCAACGCCTCGTCCAGCGTGACATTGAAGATCTGATCCTCGTTCGCCAGCGAACGCGAATCGGTGCCCTTCTTCAGATACGGCCCGTACCGGCCGTTCTGCGAGGTGATCTCCTCACCCGACACCGGATCCACACCCACCACCCGCGGCAATGACAGCAGCTTCAGCGCGTCGTCGAGCGTGATGGTGGACAGCTCCATGGACTTGAACAGCGAGCCGGTGCGCGGCTTGGGCGCCACCGCCTTCTTCGCGGTCTTCTTCGCGCCGGTGTCGATCTCCTCCACCGGCTCCGGCAGGATCTCGGTGACGTACGGGCCGAAACGTCCTTCCTTGGCGACGATTTCGTGCCCCGACTCCGGATCCTGGCCCAGCGAACGGCCTTCCTGCGGTGTCGAGAACAGCTTCTCGGCCACCTCCGGCGTCAGCTCGTCGGGCGGCAGATCGTCGGGCAGGTTCGCCCGCTGCGATACCGAATCACCTTCCGGGTCATCGGGATTCGTAATCATGCGTTCCAGGTACGGCCCGAACTTGCCGACCCGCACCACCACGTCGCGACCTTCGTCGTCGCTGAACAGCTTGATGGAGTTGACTTCTCGCGCATTGATGTCGTCGAGCCGCTCGCCGACCATCTTCTTCAGGCCGCCGGATCGCGCCACCGAACCCTGCGCACCGTGATCGCCGCCGAAATAGAAAGAGGTCAGCCAGTTTCCGCGCTGCTCGCGCCCGCCGGCGATGGCATCGAGGTCGTCCTCCATGGCCGCGGTGAAGTCGAAGTCCACCAGCCGCCCGAAGTGATCCTCCAGCAGCCCGATCACCGCGAACGCCACCCACGACGGCACCAGCGCACTACCGCGCTTGTACACATATCCGCGGTCGAGAATCGTCTTGATGATCGACGCATAGGTGGAAGGACGCCCGATGCCGAGCTCTTCCAGCGCCTTGACCAGCGAGGCTTCCGTGAACCGCGGCGGCGGATTGGTGGTGTGCCCGTCCGGCAGCAGTTCGATGGCGGTGACACCCTGCCCCTCGGTCAGCGCCGGCAGCCGCGATTCCGCATCGTCGGACTGACCGCCCGCCTCCTCGTCGACGCTCTCGACGTACGCCTTCAGGAAGCCCGCGAAGGTGATCGTCCGGCCGGACGACGAAAACACGCACTCCTCACCGGTATTCGCCATACCGGTGATCCGCACCGTCAAGGTGGTGCCGCGCGCGTCGACCATCTGCGAGGCGACCGTGCGCTGCCAGATCATTTCGTAGAGCCGGAATTCGTCACCGTCGAGCTTGTTGTGCAACTGCCCGGGTGTGGCGAAGGTGTCGCCGGAGGGCCGGATGGCCTCGTGCGCCTCCTGTGCGTTCTTGACCTTGCGGGTGTACTGCCGCGGCGTCGGGCTCACATATTCCGCGCCGTACAGCTGTGTGGCCTGCGCCCGCGCCGCGTTGATCGCCGACTCGGACAAAGTCGTCGAGTCGGTACGCATATAAGTGATGTAGCCGTTTTCGTAGAGCCGCTGCGCGACCCGCATCGTGCGCTCGGAAGTGAAACGCAGCTTGCGCGCCGCCTCCTGCTGCAAGGTCGAAGTCATGAACGGCGCGTACGGTTTCCGCGTGTACGGCTTCGACTCGACCGAAGTAACAGTCAAATCCACGCCGTGCAGCGATTCCGCCAGCCGCCGTGCGTATTCCGCATCCAGCACGACCACGCCCGAGACGGTCTTCAACTGACCGTCGGCACCGAAATCGCGACCGGACGCCACGCGCGCACCGTCGACATTCACCAATCGGGCGCCGAAAACGCGCGGATTCCCGCCCTCTTCCTGCCCGCCGGCATCCAGTTTCGCCGCGATATCCCAGTACTCGGCGGAACGGAACGCCATGCGCTCCCGTTCCCGCTGCACGATGACACGCGTCGCCACCGACTGCACCCGGCCCGCCGACAACCGCGGCATGACCTTCTTCCACAGCACCGGCGAAACTTCATAACCGTAGAGCCGGTCCAGGATGCGCCGCGTCTCCTGCGCGTCGACCAAATCCTTGTCCAGCTCGCGCGTGTCGGCGGCCGCGGCGAGGATGGCCGGCTCGGTGATCTCGTGGAACACCATGCGCCTGACCGGCACCTTCGGCTTCAGCGTCTCCAGCAGATGCCAGGCGATGGCCTCGCCCTCGCGGTCGGGGTCGGTGGCGAGGTAGAGCTCGTCGGCGTCGGCGAGCAGCGCCTTCAGCTCGCTGACCTTCGCCTTCTTATCCGGGCTCACCACATAGATGGCCTCGAAATCATGATCGACGTCGACGCCGAGCCGGGCCCACTGCTGGCCCTTGTATTTGGCGGGTACATCCGCCGCACCTCGCGGCAGGTCCCGGATATGACCGACCGAGGCCTCCACCACGTATCCGCGGCCGAGGTAGGGGGCGATCTTGCGGGCCTTCGTCGGCGACTCGACGATCACGAGACGACGCAGGGAACGCCCCTGGTCGGGTGCTGATTTCGGCGATGCACCGCGGTCTCGTGTTGCCACCGGCGAACACACCTTTCCTGTCGATCCGCGCGGCGCTGGTGCGCGCGAAACGCGGCTGGGGCATGCGGCTGCGACTACTGATATCGCTGCCAGCAACGTTTATACCGTGTTCAAAGGCCGCGGCTCGTGCGCGGCGACGATGTAGCCCCTGATCGTGATCGAGTGTAATGGGTCCGGATATGAGTCGTCCCCCACCGCCGGGTGGCGATGGGGGACGGATACCTGTGGGTCAGCCCGCTCTCAGAGCGCGCGCACACCCGTGGCCTGCGGGCCCTTGGTGCCCTGACCGACCTCGAATTCGACCTTCTGGTTCTCCTCGAGGGTACGGAAGCCCGATCCCTGGATCTCGGAGTAGTGGACGAAGACGTCAGCGGAGCCGTCCTCGGGCGCGATGAAGCCGAACCCCTTCTCCGCGTTGAACCACTTCACAGTTCCCTGTGCCATTCTGTTCCTTCTCTTTCCATACCGGAACGGCGGACAAGTAGGTTCATCCACCGGGTCCGTTCCGACCGCTGTACTCTGTTCCCCCTGCAGGAAAGCACCCAGTACACCGTTCGCAACATCGATCCTGCTGATGGTTTGGACTTTGGATCCGTCCCTCGAACACAGAAGCTTGCGACCAGGAACCAGTGAACCATGTCTTCGCGCAATTCAACAGCCGAGTTACCCACAATTTGCAAAAAAGTTGATCTTGCGAATGCGCAGGTGAGGGGCATAATGCCCAAATCCGTACTTGAAGTTGGTTTGCTTCCTGATAACAGAGCGAGCATCTGGCAAACGGGGTGTGAGGCGGGTCGCTACTCTGCAGTGAAATGGCAGGTAGACGACAGGGCGCACACACCTTTCGCACCCCCGGCGCGTGTCGCGGCAACGCTTCGATGAATCCTGGCGACGTGACGCGCCCGATCCGAGACGCCGGCGATACCAGCTATGGGAGATCGTTGCTGAATCGTGTCCTCTCAGGGGTAGAAAAAAGTGACCCCCGCCTCACCCATATCGCGGAGCTACCACCGCGTGCGGCCCAGGTCACGAAATGGCCCGAATGGACATCTCCGGACGTCATCGCCGCAGTTCAGGCCGCTGGCGTCGAGGAACCTTGGAGCCACCAGACACTCGCCGCAGACCTGGCCGCGGACGGCGTGCACGTCGTCGTATCGACCGGTACCGCCTCCGGGAAGTCGCTGGCCTATCAGCTACCCGTGCTCACCGCGCTGCAGGAGGATCCGCGCGCTACCGCCCTCTATCTCTCGCCCACCAAGGCGCTGGGGGCCGATCAGCTGCGCATGGTCAACGAGCTGACCAGCGAAGATCCACTGCGCGGCATCCATCCCGCACCCTATGACGGGGATACGCCCCCAGAGATAAGGCAATGGGTGCGCGCCCACGCACGCTGGGTTTTCACCAATCCCGACATGCTGCACGTGGGCATGCTGCGCTCCCACCAGCGCTGGGCCCGCCTTCTGCGGCAGCTGCGGTACGTGGTGGTCGACGAATGCCATATCTATCGGGGTGTATTCGGATCGCACGTGGCGCTGGTGCTGCGCCGGCTGCGGCGACTCGCCGCGCGGTACGGGGCGGATCCGGTATTCGTGCTGTGCTCGGCGACCGCCGCCGATCCCGCCGCGACGGCCTCCACACTCATCGGCGCGCCGTGCGTCGCGGTCACCGAGGACGGGTCGCCGCAGGGGTCCCGGACCGTCGCACTCTGGGAGCCACCGCTGCTCGGCGGGGGCGTGACCGGGGAAAACGGTGCCGCGGTGCGGCGTTCGGCCGGGGCGGAGGCCGCGAAGATCATGGCCGATCTGGTCACCGAGGGCGCGCGGACGCTGACCTTCGTCAGATCCAGGCGCGGCGCCGAACTCGTGGCCATGGACACGCGGCGACTGCTCGCCGACGTCGATGCCGGGCTGGCCGAACGGGTGGCGGCCTACCGGGCCGGATACCTCGCCGAGGACCGGCGGGCGCTGGAAGCGGCGCTGTCGGAGGGCTCGCTGCTGGGCGCGGCCACCACCAATGCGCTCGAATTGGGCGTCGACATAGCCGGTCTGGATGCCGTCGTGGTGGCGGGATATCCCGGCACGGTGGCCTCGTTCTGGCAGCAGGCCGGGCGGGCAGGTCGGCGCACGCAGGGGTCATTGGTGCTGCTCATCGCCCGTGACGACCCGCTGGACACCTACCTCGTGCATCATCCGGAGGCGCTGCTGGGCAGGCCGCTGGAAGCCACCATCACCGATCCGCACAACCCTTATGTATTGGGTCCGCATCTACTGTGCGCCGCAATGGAGCAACCGCTCACCGACGCCGAGGTGCACGAATACCGGGCCTGGGAACTGCTTTCCGGGCTGGCCCGGGACGGCCTGATCCGGCGGCGGCCGGGCAATGGACGCGACGGCACGGCCCGCTGGTACGTGACCGCGGACGCGCACCCGCACGATGCGGTGGACGTGCGCGGCGGCATCGGATCCGCAATCGCGGTCGTGGACGGCGAATCGGGCCGCATGCTCGGAACCACCGATGCGGGACGGGCGCCGGCCACCCTGCATCCCGGGGCGGTACATCTACATCAGGGCGAGAGCTATGTGGTCGACGAACTCGACCTGGACGAGGGCGTCGCACTCGTGCACGCCGATACGCCGGGTTGGACCACCAGCGCCCGGGCGGTCACCTCATTGGAAGTCGACGAGGTCACCGAACACCGCGTACACGGGTCGGTCACCACGGCGCTGGCAGACGTGCTGGTGACCCGCCAAGTCATCGGCTACCTGCGCAAACTCCCCAGTGGCGAGGTGCTGGACATGGTGCCGCTGGACCTGCCCGCACAAACCCTGCCCACCCGCGCGGTGCTGTACACGGTCACACCGGACCTGCTGGCGCGCGCCGGGATCGACGCGCGACGGGTCCCGGGCGCGCTACACGCCGCGGAGCACGCCGCCATCGGCATGTTGCCGCTGGTCGCGACCTGTGACCGGTGGGATATCGGCGGCGTGTCGACCGCCGAACATGCCGATACCGGGCTGCCCACGGTGTTCGTCTACGACGGTCACCCCGGCGGCGCGGGCTTCGCCGAGCGCGGATTCACCCGGCTGCGGCACTGGCTCTCGGCCACTCTGGCGGCCATCGAATCGTGTGGTTGTGCGGGTGGATGCCCGTCCTGCGTGCAGTCGCCGAAGTGCGGAAACGGGAACAATCCCCTGGACAAGGCGGGTGCGGTGCGGCTGTTGGCGGCGATCCTGGCCGAGCTCGGGCCGGATGACGGCGACTGTCCCGAACCGTGATCATGACGTCGCCGTGGCGAGATCGGAGCGCCATGCGACCGACCGGTTGGGGCTGGTCAGCTGAGAAGTATCGGGTCGGTCCGGGCGCACCCGCCCGGGCGGCGCAGTAGGCGGGCCCGGAACGATTAAAAAGGGATGTGATCCTGTTAACTGGCAGGTTGCTCCGTTCGATAATGTCGTTAGCGGATTTACCTGTGCATTCTTTCCGATCAGTCTTCGGAACGAATTGGAAACCGATCGATACCCAATCTATTCGCCTATCGGTTTCATCGAATATCGGCATTGATCGACTACTGATGTGGCCCGCGCCATCGCATTCTTAACCAACCGCTCAGTACGAGACATTGGCTCGCTACCGCCAATCCCCCAGCGGCCCCGCCCGCGCTCTCGCACGCACTTCCCGGACACCCATCGGACCCAACTCCACGCGGCCCACGACTTCGACTGTCACATCCCACCCATCCGGCACACAAGTCATCAACCGCACACCCATTCGCCGGCCTATTTCCGCTGCCTGCCCGCATGCCGCGGCGGTACCGGAGTCCAGGTCACCGGCGGCCGCCAAGGCCGCTAGATCCGCCGCCGCCTGCGCCCGGTGCCGGCCGGTCACCGCGACCCCGACCTGTGCCGCCAATACTGTGATCGCCAACACGGCGACCAGGACCAGGCAGGCTGTGACGGTGACCGCACCCTCATCCCCTCGGTGCGCTTTCTCACTCCAGTCCGCGGGCGTGTACGTCACGGCGTGTCCGCACCCGGTTCGCGAGCCGCAACCGCACTCGCACTCAGGGTGAGCGGAAGCAGTGGTGAGCGAGCGCTCACCGTGGCGGTCACGAAGTCCGCGTCGTGCCGCACCCCGACCTGTGCGCCCGGGGGCGCCACCCGGAGCGCCAGGGACACCGCCGCGGCGTCCTGACCGCGCGCAGACAGCCGGGCTGCCTCCCGCGCGGCGTCGACACAGCGGATCTGTGCCGACGCCGCCAGCAGAGCGGCAATACACAGCACCAGCACCGCGACCACGGCCGCCAGCGCGAGCGCGGCCTCCACCGTCGCCATACCGCGATCAGCGGTAGTGCGGGTGATCAGCCGACCGTGGTCTTCAAGGCACGGTCGATGATCTTGGTGAGGGCGTTCACGATGCTGTCGCCGGTCACCACCGTGTAGAGGACGGCGCCGAAGGCCGCGGCGGCAATGGTGCCGATCGCGTATTCGGCGGTGGACATGCCGTCGTCGGCCATCGCGGCCAGCAGCAGGCGAGTTCGCAGTTCCCAGGCCAGATTTCGCACGGTCTCTCCCTTCCTCGATCCGATGCGGTCGTTCCGCATCGGCACAGTCGCGGTGCACACCGGGCCGGTTCACACCAGACCTCCGCCCAGCACCCGGCCCGCCAGGCCGATCACCACCGGCACGATCCCCAGGCATACGAAGGCGGGCAGGAAACACAGACCCAGTGGACCGCCGATCAATACCCCGGCCCGCTCCGCCCGCGCCGCGGCCGAATCCTCGGCCTCGGCCCTGCGCTGTTCCGCCAATTCGGCTACGGCGGTGGCCAGTCCGGCGCCGGACCGTGCCGACCGTCGCGCCATCCGCGCCAGCGCCCCCACGGCGGCGTCCGAGCAGCCGGCCGTCGCCTGCTCCCACGCGGTCGCCGAATCCGCGCCCAGCGCAAGGAGATCCGCCGCCCGCCGCAATACTCCGCCCAATGGCTCGGCAGCGCCCGCGGCCACCGCCCGCGCCGCGGCGGCCGCGGGCAGCCCCGCGCGCAGACAAGCCGCGAACAGGTCCAAAGTGCCCGCCGCATCCAGCGGATCGGCCGTGGGCCGCTTGCCCACCCCATCCCGGTCCCCGACCGACCCCGCACTTTGTAACCGCCGCCACCTGCGCAATCCGGCGACCCGGCCGGGCAATACCAGCAGGGCGCAGGCGCACGACAGCGCGGCCAGCGAAAGCAGGTTCATGACTTCGCCTTTCCAGAGTTCGGGGCTCACCGCAGTACCTTCGCGGTAATCGCATCGGCCCAGAGCAGACCGGCACAGGTCAGGGCCACACCCAGCGGGAGGAGGAAAACGCCTGCCGGCGAGACGAAGAGCACGTGCAGCGGGGCGGCGCCCATGAGCTGCCCCAGCAGGATGCCGAGCAGCGGCAACATCGCCAGCACCATTGCCGAGGCTCGCGCGCCGGCCAGCGCCGCCCGCGTGCGCTCCCGAAATCTCCTGCGGCCCAGCAGATCCAGCCGAGCCGCCGCAAGCAGTTCGGCCAGGGCGAGACCATGCCGTTCGGCGATCCGCCAGGCATCGGCCACCCGCGACAAGTCCTGCGCCACCACCGTTTCCGGCCGCCGTAGCCCCTCCGCGCCCGACCCACCCAACCGGCTGCGCGCCGCACCGACCGCGAAGGCCCGCGCCACCTCACCGCCGACCTCGCGAGCCGCCACCTCCGCCGCCGCACTCGGATGAGCCCCGATCCGCAACTCACCGATCACCGCTTCCAGCCCCTCCAGCAGCTGCCCGGTCTCCGCGGCCCGCCGCCGATCCCGCACCGCACGCCGCCGCCGTAACCCCGCCGTCGCGGCCACCAGCCCCGCCGCGACCAGCGGCCCGAGTTCGAAAACCAGCAAACTCGGCAAGGCCAGCACCGGCAGTACCCGAATCAGCGCACCGGCCCCGGGCTTTCGGATCCGCGGCGCACAGCGATACAACCGCAGAAAACGCCGGCGAGTCGCGGGCGCGGGCAGGGCCAGCAACGCCAGCGCCAGGCAACCCAGCGCCGCACTCCCGCCGTGGATCCCGGCACTCATCTACGGCCCCGCCACGTCGGAATCTCGGGCTGCGGAACCCCGGGCCGGCACACACTCCGCCACCCCGGCCTTAGCCCGGGCGGCTGGGTACGGCGCATCCGAAAGAGTTTGTCGCACCGCTGATCCCGCGTGCCACAGGTGCACGCGCATGCGGTGGACGGTGGCGGGACATACCTGCGCGGCCCGAACGCAGCCGACGGATGCGGTGGAGCACCACCCACTGGCGCCGATGAGAGGCGGCTGCCGGAGTGCGGCGGCCCGGTACGGCTGCCCGATCGTTCCGACGGAGTTCGGCTTACCGCCCGCGGCGGCACAGAGGCTGTGCCCGGTGCGGACAAAGCGACGTCCGATTCCAGTGAATGCACAGTGGCGAGCGGTGGCTGAACAGGAGCCTCGGCGGATGAGCTGGTCGGTCGGGAGGCGTTCATGGCGTTGTCCTTTCGTCGAGGAGGTTGTTCAAAGGTCGAGCAGCGGGGGTCGGGTGACCGGGATCGGCGGACCAGGCGGGCAGGATGTGGACCTGATCGTGAGTACGGGTGACCAGGCCTATTTCGCGGAGGGTGCGGGCGCCGGTGGGATGACGGTGGACGTGCAGGATGACCTGGATGGCGGCGGCCAGCTGGCTGTGCAGGGCCGGGCGGGACATACCGCCCAGCGCCGCAAGGGCTTCCAGACGGGCGGGCACCTCGCGCGGAGAATTCGCGTGGACCGTTCCCGCGCCGCCGTCGTGGCCGGTGTTCAAGGCGGTCAGGAGATCCACCACCTCCGCGCCGCGAACCTCGCCGACGACTATGCGGTCGGGACGCATGCGGAGGGCCTGGCGGACCAGGTCGCGCACCGTGACCTCGCCTGCGCCTTCGACATTCGCGGGGCGGGCCACCAGGCGGACCACGTGCGGATGCGGTGGCGCGAGTTCGGCCGCGTCCTCCACGCAGATGATGCGTTCGGCCGGATCGACCGTGGCGAGCAGACCGGACAGCAGGGTGGTCTTGCCCGCACCGGTACCGCCCACCACCAGAAAGGCCAGGCGGGCTCGGATTATGCGCTCCAGCAGGGCTTTCGCCTCGGCCGGCATGGCGCCCGCCGCGGCCAGCGCGTCCAGGCCCTGGGTGGCGGGGCGCAGGATGCGCAGGGACAGGCAGGTGCCGCCGTGCGCGATTGGCGACAGGACTGCGTGCAGGCGGACGCCGAACGAATCGCCCAGCGCCGCTTCGGATCCGGAGAGGCGACCGTCCACCCAGGGCTGGGCATCGTCGAGGCGACGCCCCGCCGAGAGCGCCAGGCGCTGCGCCAGCCGGCGCACCGCCGCCTCGTCGGGAAATCGCACCGAGGTGCGCCGCAGACCGTGCCCGCGATCCACCCACACCGCATCCGGCGCGGTGACCAGCACATCGGCCACCTCCGGATCGTGCAGCAGCGGTTCCAGCGCACCCGCGCCGGTCATCTCGGTCTGCAGCAGCCGCAGGGCCCGCAGCAGATCGGTATCCCCCAGCACGCCACCGGCTTCCGCCCGAATGGCCGCCGCGACCTGCGCCGGATCAGGCTCGGAAGCGCTCTCGGCCAGCCGATCCCGCACTCGATCCAGCAGCTCCGCACTCACCAGCCCACTCATCGCAAACAACTCGCCCCGTGGATCACGCGAGGCTCCGTCGGCGCACCCGAGCGCCGGACCACGCCGATCGACGCGCGCGCCCCCAACGGCAGCCCGGCCGACCGCGCTTGCGGCCCATCCGGTCCACGGAGCGGGCTGGTTGTCACACGCACCCGCAACCAGCAGGGGCGCCGCCCCGGCGCGACCGGTACCCGCACCCACAGCCACCGCGCGGCTGTTCGCTGGGCGGGGTCGGGCGTCGGCCGGGGGCTCATCGGTGAGCTCCCGCGGTGCGGACGACGGCTTCGGTTTCGCTGGGGTGCAGGCGAACAGGGCTGGGCGTGGTTCGCCGCCACCAGGTCGGCGTACTGGTCCGTGGCGGGTGGGGATTGGTGGAGAGTGCGGTGAGGATGGATTCGGCGGCCGCGCGGAGCGGGGTACGGCGCCGGACGGTGAGGCCCGTGCGCTCCAGTCGTTCCGGGAGGTGAGGCTGGGCGGGAAGGACGGTCAAGAGTGGGAGCTCGAGGGTCGCGGCGATATCCGCGGGGCGCAATCCTCCCGGCGATGGCGTGCGAACGATCAAGCGCAGATTGGGGTTTCGGGAGGTAATGCGGGCCGACACGGATTCCGCGGCGGCCACGGCACGCAGGCGGGCCGGCACCAGCAGAACGATCAGATCGGCGAATTCGAGGACGGTGTCGATGTGCGGGCCGCGGTCCGTGGAGAGGTCGCAGACGACGAGATCACCCGCCGAGCGCCCGGCCTCCAGTACCGAGCGGACCGCCGCCGGAGTGAGATCCGTTGCGGCCTGGCCCCTTCCGCAGGAGAGGACCGCGACGCCGGCGGCCGCGGGCAGGGCCTCATGGAGAGCGGGCGCGGCGACCCGGCCGTCCTCGATGACGAGATCGGGCCAGCGCAGGCCGGGTGACTTCTCCACGCCGAGCACGAGATCCAGCCCGCCGCCGACGGGATCGCAATCCACAAGCAGAGTGCGATCACGGAAGTGTGCTGCGGCAGTGAGGGCTACGGCCGCGGCCAGCGTCGAGGTCCCGCAACCGCCGCACGCGCCGACCACGGCCACCACTGCGCCATCGGCGCGAACGCGACGGCCGTAAGTGGCGAACGACGCGATCAGCGTGTCGGCCGCGCCCGGCAGGACCAGCACCTGCTCGGCGCCCACTTCGGTGGCGGCCTGCCAGTCGAGCAAACTCGGCTCACCGTCGGTAACCAGGAGAATTCCCGGCCGGCGGGGGTGTCCGGCGGACGCGCAGCTACGGGCCGCGGCGGTGTCGAGCACGATCACCGGTGCGGCCGTCCACAGATGGCGGCCGAGCGGTGGTGTGCGCTCGTCCAGTGGGCGGTCGGCCGCCGCGGCTATGCGGCGGACCTCATCGCGCAGCCGTGGATCGGAGACCAGGGCGAGGGCCGGAAACCCGGCCGCAGCATCGGAGTTCATGCAGGTCAGAGTCCGCCTGCAAATGGCGCGAGGAAATCCCCGTTACGGCGAGTGTGGATAACACACGGCCTGTGGACAACTCGGGCAGGATGCGGAACCGCAAACGGTCCGTAGATAGAGGACGGCCCCAGCCGGGGGGGGAGGAGGCTGGGGCCGTCGGGGTTCAGCCCCGGGGGGTCGGGCTGAACACGCCTGGACCATGTCCAGGTAACGGCAATACTACACCCATGCCCTGCCAGGATTGCAAGTCCGTCCGGCGAGTCTTTTTCCTACGGTCACGGCCCGGCTTTCGGCTGGCTAACCCGATAGAAACCACCCGGTTCTGAGGTAACCGGCCACCGCGGGACCCGTGGCATCGGGGCGAACCATATCCTGGACACGTGACAGCCGAACGCGGACGAGTCGCCGCCTTCTTCGATCTCGACAAGACGGTGATCGCCAGGTCGAGCGCCTTCGTGTTCAGCAAGCCGTTCCTGGATCAGGGTCTGCTCAGCCGGCGCGCCGTGCTGGAGAGCAGTTATGCCCATTTCCTGTTCCTGCTCTCCGGCGCCGACCACGATCAGATGGAACGGATGCGCGAGCACCTCACCAAGATGGTCGCGGGCTGGGATGTGGACCAGGTTCGCTCCATCGTGGCCGAGACCCTGCACGACATCGTGGATCCGCTCATCTACGCCGAAGCCGCGGATCTCATTGCGGACCACCGGATTCGGGGCCACGACGTAGTTATCGTCTCGGCTTCCGGCGAGGAGATGGTGGCGCCGATCGCGGCGGCGCTGGGCGCGGATCACTTCGCCGCCACCCGGATGGTCATCGAAAATGGTAAGTACGCAGGCGAAGTCGAGTTCTACTGCTATGGCGAGGGCAAGGTCGAGGCGATGAAACGCCTTGCCGCGCAATACGGTTACGACCTGGCACGCTGCTACGCCTACTCGGACTCGGCCACCGATCTGCCGATGCTGACGGCGGTCGGGCATCCGACGGCGGTGAATCCGGACCGGAAGCTGCACCGGGAGGCCGCCTCACGGGGCTGGCCGATTCTCACGTTCTCGAACCCGGTCTCGTTGTGGGCGCGGATTCCCGCCCCCTCCAGCACGACGGTCGCGGCGAGCGTGGCGGTCGGGCTGGGTGCGGTGGCGATGGGCGCGGTCAGTTACCGGCTGCTGCGCCGGCGGCGCTGACCCCCATTCCGAAACGCCCGGGCCTCGAAAGGCCCGGGACACGCCGGATATTTGAATGTTTTCGCAGGTCTTGATGTGAGGCCGCTCACAGGGTAACAATGGATGCACGGAAGGACGGCAGGCCAAGATCGGATCGGAAGAGAAGATCCGACCTCCCGACCCACCCTTCCCAGCACGGACACCAGGCACCCACGCGGAGCACGCCGCGACAAGGGCACGAGTGTTGTGGGCCTGCGTTATCCGGGATTTCGACGGCGAGGGCCTCGCACCCATTGCGGGGATGAACCACCGGACCCCGGAGAGCTCGCCGAGGCCAGTACACAACCCGAGGAGCACGCTTGGTAACCGGGTAGTCCGTGCTAGCGGGCGGTGAGGTCGCAACAGCGACTACGCCGCCCGCTTTGATGTGTAAGGCCGGTTGCGTTGCTGCGCAACGGGATTCGATCCAGGGGGATTACCCGGTGGCCGCGTCCGCGATCGAGCGGGCCTCGCGGGCGCCGTCTTCGAGGGCGCCGCAGGTGTAGATGACCCAGCCGCCCACGCCGTCCACGGTGCCCATGCCGAATTGTGCGGCGGCGTCGAGGTAGGCGTCGCGGCGGCGGAGCCAGAAGACTTCGGGGACACCGAGGCTGTGCGGGTCCAGGCCACTGGACACGGCGACCAGGCGGGAGGCGGCGCGGGCGACGATGCCGTCCGCGGTGCCGAAGGGGCGCAGGGCGAGCAGCTCGCCGTGCACGATCGCGGCGATCACGGGGGCGGGGGCCTTCGTCGTGAGGACCGTTTCGGAGAGCAGGGCCAGGCGTTCGGCGACGCCCGGGGCGGTGCGCGGACGGCCGAGCCGGGATTCGTCGTCGGTGAGGCCGGCGGCGGCCAGCAGGTGCAGCCGGGCCAGGGCCTGCAGGGGAGCTCGCTGCCAGATGCCGACCAGGGTGTTGAGGGCGTCGCCGTCCAGGGCCTGGCCGACCCGCAGGGCGCCGGCCAGAATCGGGTCGTCGACGCGGCCGTCGGCGCCGGGCAGGTCGATGGATCCGCCCTCGATGGCGGCGGAGGACCGCGCCGCGCGGACGGCCGCCTCGGCGGCGGTGGTCGGCCAGCCGCGGCGGTTCGCCCGGTGCCGGTGCACTTCGGCGAGCGCGTCACGGGCCTTGTCGGCGGCATCGCGCACACCGGGCAGGTCGACGAGGGGCTGCAGCGGGTCGGTCACGGAATACGAGGCTACTGGTGGGTACTCCGCGACCGGCCGCCACCTCGGCGGACCGCGCAACATGAAGCCGCTGCTCGCGCACGGATTGCTACCGCATGCGTTCGTCCGCATGCGGTAGCGGCCGTCTGCGAGGCCGGGTGATCGAGGGTGAGGTCAGCTGACGAGGAGGTCGCGGCCCGGGATGGCTTCGAGGAGGCGTTGGGTGTAGGGGGATTGCGGGTTGTCGAAAAGGTCTGTGGCGGGGGCGGATTCGACCACCTTGCCGTCCTGCATGACGAGGACGGAGTCGGCGATCTGGCGGACCACGGCCAGGTCGTGGGTGATGAAGAGGTAGGAGAGGCCGAGTTCGGCCTGCAGGGTGTTGAGCAGGGTGAGAATCTGGTCCTGCACGAGGACGTCCAGGGCGGAGACGGCCTCGTCGCAGACGATGAGTTCGGGTTCCAGGGCGAGGGCGCGGGCGATGGCCACACGCTGGCGCTGGCCGCCGGACAGTTCGCCCGGATAGCGGGCGGCGACCGTGCCGGGGAGGGCGACCAGGTCGAGGAGTTCCCGCACCCGGGCGTCGCGGGATTCGCGGGTGCCGATGCGGTGGGTGCGGAGGGGTTCGGCGATGGCGCGGTGGATCGAATAGGTGGGATCCAGTGAGCCGTAGGGATTTTGGAAGATGGGCTGGATGCGGCGGCGGAAGGCCAGCGGGGTGCGGCGGGACAGTTCGGTGACGTCGTCGCCGTCGAATTTCACCGAACCCGAGGTGGGCGCGGACAATCCGAGCACCATATTGGCGACGGTGCTCTTCCCGGAACCGGATTCGCCGACCAGGGCGGTGGTGGTGCCGCGCCGCAGGCGGAACGAGACATCTTCGGCGGCGGTGAATTCGGTGTGTTTCCAGGGCACGCTGCCGCGCATCCGATACCGCTTGGTGAGGCGGTCGGCGACCACGATGTCGTTCGGTTCGTCGGGCGCTTCGGCGGCGGCCACGTCGACGGCGAGTTCCCGGTAGGTGGCGCGTCTCCGGGTGGTGGACTCGCGCTGGGCGGCGATGGACGGTGCGGCTTCCACCAGCCGGCGGGTGTACTCGTGGCGGGGTTCGCGCAGGATCTCCAGTGCCGGACCGGATTCCACCACGCGGCCGCGGTACATGACCACCAGGTGTTCGGCGCGTTCGGCGGCGAGGCCGAGGTCGTGGGTGATGTACAGGACCGCGGTGCCCAGTTCCCGTGTCATTCCGTCGATGTGGTCGAGGATCTGGCGTTGCACGGTGACGTCGAGCGCGGAGGTGGGTTCGTCGGCGATCAGCAGTTTGGGTCGCGCGGACAGGCCGATGGCGATGAGCGCGCGCTGCCGCATGCCGCCCGAGTATTCGTGCGGGTATTGCCGGGCGCGGCGTTCGGCATCCTTGAGGCCCGCTTCGGCGAGCAGTGCCACGGCGCGCTGCCGGGCGGCGGTGCCGCGCGCTATGCCGTTGGCGGCCAGGGTTTCCGAGACCTGGAAGCCGACCTTCCAGACCGGGTCGAGATTGGACATGGGGTCCTGGGGAACGAACCCGATGCCGTTGCCGCGCACCGCGACCAGGTCGGCGGTGGCGGCGCGGGCGAGTTCCTTGCCGTCGAAGCGGATGCTGCCGGATTCGACGCGTCCGGTGCCGGGGAGCAGGCCGATCACGGCGTGCGCGGTGGTGGATTTCCCGGATCCGGATTCACCCACGATGGCGACGGTCTGCCCGGGATACACGCTGAGGTTCACGCCGCGGACGGCTTCGACCCGGTGGTCGCCGGAGCCGAAACATACTCGCAGATCCTGGATTTCGAGCAGTGGTCCGGTCATCGCCGCTCCTTCGGGTCGAGCGCGTCGCGCAGTGCGTCACCGAGCATGATGAAGCCGAGCACCGTTAGCGCCAGTGCGGTGGCCGGGTAGAACAGGATGAGCGAGCCGGCGCGCAGCTGCCGCTGCCCGGCCGCGATGTCGGCGCCCCACGATACGACCGTGGAGGGCAGTCCGACGCCGAGGAACGACAGGGTGGCCTCGGTGACGATGAAGACGCCCAGCGAGATGGTGGTCACCACGATGACCGGCCCGATCGCGTTGGGAATGACGTGCCGCACCAGTATCCGGAAGCGGGAGACCCCGAGCGCGGTGGCGGCCAGCACGTAGTCACTGCCCTTGGCGGCGATGACCGCGGCACGGGCCGTGCGGGCCACCTGCGGCCAGGTGAAGGCCGCGAGGATGGCGATGACCACCCAGATGGTGCGGTGCCCGGCGAGTTGCATGATGACGATGGCGGCGAGCATGAGCGGGATGGCGTACACGATCTCGGAGATCCGGGAGACGATCGAATCCAGCAGCCCCCCATAGAATCCCGCGAGTGCGCCGAGGGTGCCGCCGACGCACAGGAACAGCAGGGTGGCGCCGATGCCGGTGAGCACGGAGGCGCGGGCGCCGTAGATGGTGCGCGCGTAGATGTCGCAGCCTTGCAGGTCGTAGCCGAACCAGTGGTCCCGGCTGGGCGAGCCGAGGCTGTTGTCCACCATGCAGAACCGCGGGTCCTGGCCGGTGAACAGGCTCGGGAAGGCCGCGACGAGCACCACCAGCAGGATGATCGCCACCGAGACCAGGAAGAGGGGTTTGCGTCGCAGCTGCCGCCAGGCGGAGCCCCAGAATCCGGCGGGTGTGCCGTGCACGTCGACCCGGTCGGTGGTGACCACTTCGACGGTTTCCGGCGGGGCCACCCAGCGTTCCTGTCCGGGTCGCGTATAGCGCTGTGGCTCAGCGATTTCGGTCATGTCGGCGCTCCCGTCAGGCATAGCGGATCCGAGGGTCGAGCACGGCGTACAGCAGGTCCACGATCAGGTTGGACAGCAGGAAGATGACGATGAGCGCGGTCACGAAGGACACCACGGTGGGCGCCTCGCCGCGTACCACGGCCTGGTAGAGCGTGCCGCCGACGCCGGGAATGTTGAAGATGCCCTCGGTGACGATGGCGCCGCCCATGAGTGCGCCCAGGTCGGCGCCGACGAAGGTGACCACCGGGATGAGCGAGTTCCGCAGGATGTGCACGATCACCACGCGCCGCCGGCCCAGGCCCTTGGCGGTGGCGGTGCGCACGTAGTCGGCTTCCTTGTTCTCCGCCACCGAACTTCGGGTCAGCCGCAGGACGTAGGCGAAGGACAGGGAGGCGAGCACCAGCGCGGGCATGATGAGCCGCGGGATGCTCACGTCCGAGCCGACGGTGACGGGTGCGATATGCCAGGTGACGCCGAACAGGAATTGGGCGAGGAAGCCGATCACGAAGATGGGCATGGCGATCACGATGAGGCTGAGCACCAGCATGGTGGAGTCGAACCAGCCGCCCTTGCGCAGTCCGGCGATGACGCCGAAGAAGATGCCGAACACCGCTTCGAAGAACACGGCCAGCACCGAGAGCCGGAGGGTGATCGGGAAGGCCCGCGCGAGCACCTCGCGTACCGGCCGGCCCGAATACGCGGTGCCGAAATCGAGGGTGAAGATGCCCTTGATGTAGTGCAGGTACTGCCACCAGAACGGTTTGTCCAGACCGTATTGCGCCTTCAGCTGCGCTTCCAGCGCCGGCGTGAGCGTGCGCTGCCCGGCCAGGGCGGTGACGGAGCCACCGGTGACCTTCCAGATCAGGAAGTAGATCAGCAGCGTCGCCCCGAAGAACACGGGGATCATCTGCAGCAGTCGACGAATTATGTACCAGGCCACCAGGTCACCTCAGCTCGATGTTCTCGAAGTCGGCCATGCCGTTCCAGGCGATGGCCACATTGCGCACGCGTTTGGAGTAACCGGCCGCGGCGGTGGTGTCGAAGAGCGGGATGATGGGCAGGTCGTGCAAGAGCGCGGTCTGCGCCTGCCCCACCAGCTTCCAGGAATCCGGTTCGCTCGGCGCGGCTTCGGCGGCGGCGATCAGCCGATCGAATTGCGGGTTGCGGTAGCCGGCGTCGTTGGTCGACGAATCGGACAGGAAGTTGGGTTCGAGGAACTGCAGCATGGTCGGATAGTCGCCCTGCCAGCCGGACCGGAACCCCTTGCCGATGGTGCGGTGCACCACCTGATCACGCAGCACCTTGAAGGTCGGGTACGGCGCGCCTTCGGCGTCTATGTGGAGGGTATTGCGAATGCTGTTGGCCACGGCGTCGATCCACGCCTGGTGGCCGCCGTCGGCGTTGTAGGCGAGTTGCAGTTGCCCGCCCCAGGGTGCGATCCGGTTGGCCTCGTCCCACAGTTTCACGGCCCCGGCCGGGTTGTAGTCGAGGACCTCGGAACCGGGCAGCTTCGGATCGAAGCCGGGCAGGGCGCGAGAAGTGTAGTCACGGGCGGGAACTCGGGTTCCGTGGAAGATCTTCTGCCCGATCTGCTCGCGGTCGATCGCCATGGAGACGGCCTGCCGCCGCAATCGCCCTTCCTCGCCGCTGCCGAAGCGGGGCAGGTTGCTCTGGAAGCTGAGCCACTGGCTGTACGCGATGGGCGCCTCGACGGCGCGGTCGCCGAGGTCCTTCTGGAAGACCGCGATGGCGCTGTCGGGGACGGTGTCGAGCACGTCCAGGTTGTCGGCCAGCAGGTCCGAGTAGGCGGCATCGTAGTTGGAGTAGAACACGAAGGTCAGGCCCTTGTTCCGGGCCGGGCGTCCGCCCTTGTAGTGCTCGTTCGGGACGACGGTCAGCTGGACGTCGTGCTGCCAGGCGTTGCCGTCGGCGAAACGGTAGGGGCCGTTGCCGATCGGGTGCTGCCCGAACGCCTTGATGTCCTTGAAGGCGGCGGTGGGCAGGGGGTAATAGGGTGCGTAGGCCAGCCGCGCCCGGAAGTCGATGGTCGGTGCGATCAGGTCCACCGTGAAGTGGAGGTCGTCGATCACCTTCAGTCCCGACATGGTCTGTGCGCGTGGCGGATCCGCCTGTACATCGTCGTAGCCGACAATCGGCCCGTAGGAGTAGCTCTGCAACTGGGCGTTGGTGACGAGTGCCCCGTAGTTCCACGCGTCCACGAAAGAGTGTGCGGTGACCGGTGATCCGTCGCTGAAGGTCCAGCCGGGTTTCAGGGTGATGCGGTAGTGCTGTTCGTCGGTGGTGTCGATGGCCTGCGCGACCTCGTCGTGCAGGTTGCCCTTCGCGTCGATGTAGCGCAGTCCCGCGAAGAGCCGGTCCACGATGCGCCCGCCGCCGTTCTCGTTGGTATTCGAGGGAATCAGCGGGTTCTGGGGTTCGCTGCCGTTGACGGCGATCATGTTTCCGTAGGCCGGCGGGACGGAACATCCGGCCAGGACCGCTGCCGCGATCAGCGTGAGCACCGCGGCCAATACGGAGATCCCTCTGATTCGCACGCGTTCTCCTGATCTTGGGCCGCCTTGAATGACTAGGGACAGTAACCATCGAGACCCCGATTGTCAGGGGTTCGAAACACGGTTGTTCAGCTTGTTAGCAATACAGCAACATGAGCGGCGCGCGAGGCGAGATCAACCGCGCAAGTTGCTCAGTTCCGAATCACGGCCGTTCATAATTCGGTCATAAGGGATCCGCCAAGGTGGACCGTCGAACGAGACAGTCGATCACGACCCACATCACAGTCCGTTAGGGTCGAAAGTGGCCGCGGTCACCCCCGCGGCCCGCACGCGAGAGAAGAAGAGACGAGATGACCGAAACCACCGCCGACCACCTGGATGCCTATCCACCGAGCGCTGAGTTCGCGGCCGCCGCCAACGGCGACGCGTCTCTCTACGACCGGGCCGCCTCCGATCGGGAGGCGTTCTGGGCCGAACAGGCGCAGCGGCTGCACTGGGCAGAGCCGTGGACCCGCGTCCTGGACTGGGATGACGCGCCCTTCGCCAAGTGGTTCGTCGACGGCAAGCTGAATGTCGCCTACAACTGCGTCGACCGGCATGTGCTGGACGGGCACGGCGATCAGGTCGCCATCCACTGGGAGGGCGAACCCGGCGATTCCCGCGACCTCACCTACGCCGACCTGCTGGCCGAGGTGTCCCGCGCCGCCAACTACTTCACCGAACTCGGCCTGACCGCGGGCGACCGCGTCGCCATCTACATGCCGATGGTTCCCGAGGCCATCGTGGCCATGCTGGCCAGCGCCCGCCTGGGCCTGACCCATTCGGTGGTGTTCGCCGGCTTCTCCCCCAGCGCCCTGCGCCAGCGCGTCGACGACGCCGCGGCCCGCCTGGTCATCACCACCGACGGCCAGTGGCGGCGCGGTAACGCGGCCCCGCTCAAGGCGGCCGTGGACGAGGCGCTCGCCGAGGGCGAGCACACCGTCGAGCAGGTGCTGGTGGTGCAGCGCACCGGGATCGACACCCCCATGGTCGAGGGCCGCGACGTGTGGTGGCACGAGACCGTCGCGAACGCCTCCCCCGAGCACGAGGCGCAGGCCTTCGACGCCGAGCACCCGCTGTTCATCCTCTACACCTCCGGCACCACCGGGAAGCCCAAGGGCATCCTGCACACCTCCGGCGGCTACCTGACCCAGGCGTCCTACACCCACCACAATGTGTTCGACCACAAGGCCGGGCAGGACGTGTACTGGTGCACCGCCGATATCGGCTGGGTGACCGGGCACTCGTACATCGTGTACGGGCCGCTGTCGAACCGGGCCACGCAGGTCGTCTACGAGGGCACCCCCAACTTCCCCGATGAGCACCGGCACTGGCAGATCATCGAAAAGTACGGTGTCAGCATCTATTACACCGCGCCCACGCTGGTGCGCACATTCATGAAGTGGGGCCGGGAGATTCCCGACGCCCACAACCTGTCCAGCCTGCGGCTGCTGGGTTCGGTCGGCGAGCCGATCAACCCGGAGGCGTGGCGCTGGTACCGGGAAGTCATCGGCGGCAACCGGACTCCGATCGTGGACACCTGGTGGCAGACCGAGACCGGCGCCATCATGATCTCCCCGCTGCCGGGCGTGACCGCCGCCAAGCCGGGCGCGGCCATGACCCCGCTGCCGGGCATCTCGTCGAAAGTCGTTGACGAGGAAGGCCATCCGGTTCAGCTGGGCGAGACCGAGGCCAACGGGTACCTGGTGCTCGATGAGCCGTGGCCGTCGATGCTGCGCGGTATCTGGGGCGACAACGAGCGCTACAAGGAGACCTACTGGGCGCGCTACGCCGACAAGGGCTGGTACTTCGCCGGTGACGGCGCCAAGCTCGACAAGGACGGGGACCTGTGGGTGCTCGGGCGCGTCGATGACGTCATGAATGTCTCCGGGCACCGTATTTCCACCGCCGAGGTGGAGTCGGCGCTGGTCGGGCATCATCACGTGGCCGAGGCCGCGGTCGTGGGCGCTTCGGATGCCACGACCGGTCAGGGCATCGTGGCATTCGTGATCCTGACCGGCGAGGCGAAGGACACCGGCGAGGAGCTGATCAAGGAGCTCAAGGCCGAGGTCTCCCGGGAGATCTCCCCGATCGCGCGCCCGCGTGAGATCCACGTGGTGCCGGAGCTGCCCAAGACCCGTTCGGGCAAGATCATGCGGCGTTTGCTGCGTGACGTGGCCGAGGGCCGCGAGCTCGGCGACACCTCGACGCTGGTCGATCCCAACGTGTTCGAAGCGATTCGCGCCGGGAAGGCATAAAGCGCTCCGCCGCAAGATATTCGGCCCCCGCAACCTGGTTGCGGGGGCCGTTGTCGTTTCATGCATCAACACGCCGGTGTACGACTCGCCGCAGCGACCCGTTAGGATTGCGTAAGGTGTGCCGGGAAGTCTGGTCGGCATGCGGTATGTGCCCGGCCCTTACTGGAGTGGTGTCGCACGCCGCAGGTTCGTCGAACGAACGGCTGAAAGGTGCACCCGTGATTTCCCAGGTCCGCTCGGAGATAGTCCGCTACCTCAGAACCGAAACGGTCGGTGGCGCACTGCTTCTCATCGCGGCAGCGGGTGCGTTGCTGTGGGTCAACTCACCGTGGGGCGCGAGCTACGCGACGATGATCGACACCAAACTCCCCATCCCGCCACTGCATCTCGATCTCACCCTCGCCGACTGGACCAAGGACGGGCTGCTCGCCCTCTTCTTCTTCGTCGCCGGACTCGAACTCAAACGCGAACTCGTGGTCGGTGAACTCGCCGACCGCAAACGCGCGAGCCTGCCCATCCTGGCCGCCATCGGCGGCGTCGTCGTGCCCGCGCTCATCGCCTTCGGCGTCGGCCGGGGTGTGGACGGCATGGACCGCGGCTGGGCCATCCCGGTGGCCACCGACATCGCCTTCGCGCTGGCCGTGCTGGCCCTCACCGGCTCGCGCATCCCGGCCAGCGCCCGCGTCTTCCTGCTCAGCCTGGCCGTGGTGGACGACCTGATCGCCATCATTCTCATCGCCGTCCTCTTCACCACCACGCTGAAGATGGTGTGGCTGCTGGTGGCGGTGCTGTGCTTCGCGGGCTGGGCGCTGGCCCAGCACAAGCGGATCGGGACGCCGTTCGTGTATGTGCCGCTGGCCCTGGTGGCCTGGTACGGCCTGCACGAGGCCGGCATCCATCCGACCCTGGCCGGCGTGATCTGCGGTCTGCTCACCCGGGTACGGCCCGATCCGGACGAGGACGAGCACTGCGTGCCCGCCACCCATCTCGAGCATGTCTTCCAGCCCATCTCGGCGGCGCTGTGCGTACCGCTGTTCGCGCTCTTCGCCTCCGGCGTGACCCTCAACTCGCAGGTGTTCTCCGAGTTGTTCACCGACCGCCTCGCACTGTCCATCGTGCTCGGCCTGCTGGTCGGAAAAACGCTGGGCATCTTCGGATTCAGCTGGGCCGCTGTACGGCTCGGCATCGCCGAACGCCCCAACGATCTCGGTAACCGGGACATGTTCGCCCTGTCGGTACTGGGCGCGATCGGCTTCACGGTTAGCCTTCTGGTGGCAGAACTCGCTCTGGAAGGCGTCGGCGACGGATCCGAAGCAGAACTCGCAAAAGCGGCGGTGTTGCTCACGTCTTTGGCGGCTTCCCTGGCGGGTTCGGCGCTACTGTTGCGTCGGGGCCGTGCTCACCAGGCACGACGTGACGAGCGAGCACTGCAGAATCAAGAGTGAGACGACCGGACAGAGCCGGGACATGGAGAAGGGTCGAGCAATTGAGCTTCACACAGGGCGGTAACGGGCAGAACGGGGACCGCACCCGCACCATTACCTCGATTCCGTTGTCCGATGTCGATGCGCACGCCTCGGCGACCATCGGCAGCCTGGTGCGCGACGCGACCGAGCAGATGTCGACGCTGGTACGCGCCGAGGTCGAGCTCGCCAAGTCCGAGGTGACCGGCGAGATCAAGAAGGGCCTGCAGGGCAGCGTCTTCTTCATCCTGGCGCTGACCATCCTGCTGTTCAGCTCGTTCTTCTTTTTCTTCTTCCTCGCCGAACTGCTCGATGTGTGGCTGTACCGCTGGGCCGCGTTCCTGGTCGTGTTCCTGCTCATGATCGCCGCGGCCGCCGGCTGCGGTGTGCTCGGCTGGCTCAAGGTCCGCAAGCTGCGCGCGCCGGAGAAGACGATCGAATCGCTGAAGGAGGCGAAGACCCTGCTGCCCAGTGGTTTCGGTCACTCCGATGAGCAGACCATCGACATCGACGCCGGGACCGGCACTGCCACGGTCGAAGTCGGCAAGCCGCGGCCGTAGACCTTCGATTACGCTCCATCGGCGTGTCGTCGAATTCGCAGCCGGATCCGTCCGCAGTCCGCTACGACGGACCGTGGACCCATCGCGACGTGCATGCCAACGGCATTCGCTTCCATGTGGTCGAGGCCGTCCCCGCCAGCGGGGCGGCCTACGCGGAGCCGGGTACGCCTCTCGTCGTGCTGTTGCACGGCTTCGGCGACTTCTGGTGGTCGTGGCGGCATCAGCTGACCGGCCTGGCCGAACGCGGCTACCGCACGGTGGCCGTGGACCTGCGCGGCTACGGCGACAGCGACAAACCGCCCCGCGGCTACGACGGCTGGACCCTCGCCGGTGATATCGCCGGACTCATCCGCGCGCTCGGGCACACCGATGCCACGCTGGTCGGCCATGCCGAGGGCGGGCTGGTGTGCTGGGCGACCGCGGTGCTGCATCCACGGCTGGTGCGGTCCATCGCGCTGGTCAGTTCACCGCATCCGGTGGCGCTGAAGCGGGCGATACTGCGCGACAAGCGGCAACGCGGCGCCTACCTGCCGGACTTCCTGCGCTATCAGATCCCCCGCTACGCGGAGAATCTGCTCACCAAGCACAGCGGCTTCGAGATCGAACGACTGCTGCGCGAGCGGGCCGGTGAACAGTGGGCCGGCACAGCCGAATTCGTGGATACCGCCCGGCGCATGCGCACCGCCATCCGAATTCCCGGCGCGGCGCACTCCGCCCTGGAGTATCAGCGCTGGGCCTTCCGTAGCCAATGGCGGCCGGACGGCGCGCGATTCATGTCGGCCATGCGGGAACCCGTTCGTATCCCGGTGCTTTCGCTGTACGGGGATCGAGACCCGTACATGCTGGCCGGCACCCTCCGCCGAGGTCAGGAGCTCTCTCCCGAGCGGCAGCTGATCGCCGTGCCCGGCGCGGGACACTTTGCACACCAGGAGAACCCGGAAACGGTCACCGCCGCGATCGCCGAACTGCTGGCTTGACCGGCACGATTCACCGCACCACGGATTCACAGCACCACGAAAACGGCGAGGGCGCCCGGTCGATTCGACCGGGCGCCCTCGCCGCTTCTTCGGTTCAGCGCCTCAGCTCAGCACGCAGCTGCCGGTGCTCACCGGTGCCGAAGCACCCGCCGCCGCATTGATCTCCGGCCGTACCTCGTTGAGTGTCAGCACATAACCGGTGTCGCTGTCGGTGACGGCCGCGCCGAACACGACACCCAGCAGGTTGCCGTTGGTGTCCACCAGCGGGCCGCCCGAGTTGCCGGCCAGCACCTGCCCGCGGATCGTGTACACCTCACGCTCCACATTCGCGTCGCGATAGATGTTCGGGCCCTTGAGATCCAGCGTCTCGCGGACCCGCGCCGCGCTCGCGGTGTAGCGGCCGCCGCCCGGGTAACCGAGCACGATGGCGCTCTCACCGGACGTGGCGGCGCTCTGCGCGAGCGGGACCACCGGTTCGTTCAGGCCCGGCACCGCCAGGATCGCGATGTCCACGGACGGGTCGAAGAGCACCACGGTGGCGTTCAGCGACCCGTGCGCGGTGTCCACGCTCAGGCTGTTGGTGCCGGCGACCACGTGCGCGTTGGTCATGATGCGCTCGGGCGCGACCACGAAGCCCGAACCCTCCAGTTGCCGGTTGCAGCTCGGCGCCAAACCGCGGATGCGCAGCACCTGCGGCTGCAGCGACTGCGCCACCGGCAATTGCAGCACGCTCGGATCCGGCGGATCCACCGCCGCGATCGGTACCCGTCCGAACGGCCCGATCACGTCCGGCAGCCCGGAAGTGTTGAGCAGGTTGGAGAATTCGTTGGGCACCCGCCGCAACCAGTTGGGCGCCACCCGGTCCACATTGATGAGGACCTGAGAGTTCTTGACCGCGGCCGCGATTCCCGGCTGCGAGGAGTTGGTCAGCGGCAGGGCGAGCAGCCACGCGACCGCCAGCACCGCCACGGCCTGCAGGCCGGCGCCCACCACGCTGTCCAGGCTGCGGGTGAACGGATCCCGCATATTGCTGCGCGCGGCCCGGCCCAGCACCATGCCCGCCACCTCGCCGACGATCACCAGCGCCACGATGAGCAGCACGCCCACCAGCACCCGGCTGCGGCCCTCACCGAGGTGGATGAGGATGTGCGGCGCGATCAGAATGCCCGCCACGGCGCCCAATACGACGCCTAGGAAGGCCAGGAACGACGCCACCGCGCCCTGCCGCCACCCCGAGGTGGCGGCCAGCAACGCGAGAATGATGATTCCGAGGTCGAGCCAGCCCGAGGCGCTCATAACGTCATCCCTACCGCGGCCAAGGAGGCCTGCAGATCACGTACGTCGTGATGATCCCATTCCTTTTCCCACCCCGAGACCGCGAGCAGCCCGGCGAGCACGCCCGCGGTGAAACCCCACACCAACATGCCGTCCGCGGCGAACGCCGGGCCACGATAGCCCAGTGGATGCCGCACCACGAACCGATTGGCCGGGTCGATGAGCTCCGACAGCGGCACCCGCGCCACGCGCGACGCCTCGGTCTCGCTCACCACCCCCACTTCCCCCGGGGTACGCCAGTAGGCGACCACCGGGGTCACATCGAACCGCGACGGCGGCACGAAGATCTTGGGTAGCAGCGCGAGCGGCTCCACGCCGCCCGGATCCAGGCCGGTCTCCTCCTGCGCCTCGCGCAGCGCGGTACCGACCGGGCCGTCGTCCCCCGGTTCCACGCCGCCGCCCGGGAAGGCCACCTGGCCGCTGTGCTGGCGCAGGGTGGCGGCCCGCTGGGTCAGCAGCACGTCCGCGTCCGCGGGCAGACCGCCCGGCGCGTCCGGGTCCGCCGCCGGCGAGCCGCCGAACAGCACCAGTACCGCTGCCTCGCGCGCCGGGGTGACGGCCGCGGCGAAGCGCTGCATGGCGTTTCGCCGCAGTACCGGATTCACTCCGGTGGGGTCGGCCGGATCATGCTCGGCCACACCGCGCAGCCACGCCGGAATCCCATCGGTCGACGCCTCGAGTCTCATGCCCACACTCCCAGGAAAGCCCATCTCACCGCTCCCCGGTGTTTGCTGACAGCGGCGAAGCGGCGCATACAGTTTCGCCGCCACTCGGAATTCGTGCCGGGCGACCCGCCGTTCACGCGCGCACTCCCAGTTCGGCCGCGACCGTATCGGTGATGTCCCGCACGCTGGTGAACGGGCGCACCACGACCTTCGCCACGGTGCCGTCGGCGCGCAGCAGCACCGAGATCGGCAGCACGGCGGGCGCGTGAACGGCGGTGCGCACCTTGGTATTCGCATCTTCCACACCCGGCAGATGGATGCCGAGGCCACTCAGCCGGGACAGGCCCTTGGCGGCGCCGGGATCACTGTGCACGGTGAGCACCGTCACGGCGCCGCGGGCCTGCTCGGAAAACTGTTGCAGCAGCGGCAGTTCCTCCGCGCACGGCCCGCACCAGTAGGCCCACAGGTTGAGCACCGCGGGCTTTCCGGCCAGCGCGGCAACCAGATCCACCGGGCGGCCGTCGGCCAGGCAGTCGAGAGTGATGCCCCGCAAGGGACTGTCCCCCACCGGCGCCCCACTCGGAGCCGGGCAGGCGGCCAGCGCCGCCGCCGCTCGATCAGCAGCCGAAACCTGCTCCTCGGCGGGTGCCGACGGCACCTCGGAGGCGGGTATCGAGGCCGCGCTGTCGTGACTGCGATGCAGCAACGGCCACAGCGCCACCACCAGCGCGACGACCACGATCACCGCCACCGCCGCCCACCGCCACCGCGCGCTGCCGGTCATTGTGGTGGGGTCGGTCGGGTCTTCTCCGCTCGAAGCGTTCGGGCTCACAGCCCCACCAGGCCGAGCAGATGCTCGGTCTCCGGTCCCTTGACCAGTTTGGCGGCGGTCACCGGATCGGTCGGGCCCTCGCCGAACGACGGGCAATCCTTGGCCAGCAGGCAGGCGCCGCAGGCGGGCTTGCGCGCGTGGCAGACCCGGCGGCCGTGGAAGATCACCCGATGCGAGAGCATCGTCCAGTCCTTGCGCTCGATGAGCTCGCCGACGATGTGCTCGACCTTCACCGGATCCTCTTCGGTGGTCCAGCCCCAGCGCCGGACCAGCCGGCCGAAATGGGTGTCGACGGTGATGCCCGGCACGTCGAAGGCATTGCCGAGAATGACATTGGCGGTCTTGCGGCCGATGCCCGGCAGCGTGACCAGCTCGTCCAGGGTGGACGGTAATTCGCCGTCGAAGCGCTCGACCAGCTCCTGGCCCAGGCCGATCAGCGAATTCGTCTTGTTGCGGTAGAAGCCGGTCGGCCGGATGTACTCCTCGAGTTCGGCGCGATTGGCTTCCGCATAACCGCGGGCGTCGCGATACTTCGCGAACAGCGCCGGTGTGGTCTGATTCACACGCACATCCGTGCATTGCGCGGAAAGGATTGTCGCCACAGCCAATTCGAGCGGATTCGTGAAGTCGAGTTCGCAGTGCGCGTCCGGGAATGCCACGGCCAGCTCGCGGTTCATCCGGCGGGCCCGGCGCACCAGGCCCAGCCGTGTCTCCTTCGCAAACTTCGCTTTGACCTTGGCAGACCCGCCGGCGGCCGGAGCGGTGGCAGTCTCGGCGGCGGCTTTCGTTGTCGCATTGGATGCCGCGCCGGCTGTCGCGTTGGATTCGGTGACACGCACCCGTCCACCTTACGGAACCGGATCGTGTCGACAACCGGCCCGACTACCCGCCGTGTTCCATCTGAGACCTTCTCCGTGTTTACTCACCCCTATGCAAGGACTCGCTGTGGTGCTGTTTCCGATAGCGCTGATGCTGTTCGCGTTGGTGATGGAACGGGTCGAGAATCGGCTGAGGAAGCTGCTCGAGCCGGACCCGGAGGTCCAGCAGTACCTCGATCGAGCCACGAATGCCGAGGTCAGCGACCTGACCAAACTGGGATTGCCCGCCGCGGCGGCGCGTCCCCGGCGGGCTCGGCCCGCCGCCAAGGGCATGGACGTCGCACAGGCGAGCTAGCTCCGGGCTCGCCAACGACGAATCCCCCGGCCACCGGCCGGAAACGGACTTCTTTCGCAATCGTCATTTCGCAGCCTGCGCGGCGTGTCGTAAGTTTGAAGTTCGCGTGTCGCAAATCCGCTCTATGCGTGTCGCGTACTGGGCTTCCAAGTGACCGAGAATGAGCTCGGCGCGTGGTGTCTATCACTACCCGGCGGTATTGCAAAGTAGACTGCACTGTCGGCCGAGTCGTTTCGGTCCAGGACAGAGCCATTTCCCATAAGGAGCACATTCGTGGACGAGGCCCTCGCCAGAGCAGGCATCTTCCAAGGCGTAGAGCCCACCGCGGTGGCGGCTCTCGCCAAACAGCTGCAGCCCGTTGACTTCCCGCGCGGCCACGTGATCTTCAACGAGGGGGAGCCGGGCGACCGGCTCTACATCATCACCTCGGGCAAGGTGAAGATCGGCCGCAGGTCCCCTGACGGTCGTGAAAACCTGCTCACGATCATGGGTCCGTCGGATATGTTCGGCGAGCTGTCGATCTTCGACCCGGGTCCGCGGACCTCGACGGCCACCACCGTCACCGAGGTCAGAGCGGTCACCATGGACCGTGACGCCCTCAAGTCGTGGATCGACCAGCGTCCGGAGATCGCCGAGCAGCTGCTTCGCGTGCTCGCGCGGCGCCTGCGCCGCACCAACAACAACCTCGCGGACCTCATCTTCACCGATGTCCCGGGCCGTGTCGCCAAGGCGCTGCTGCAGCTCGCACAGCGGTTCGGCACCCAGGAGGCGGGCGCGCTGCGCGTGACCCACGACCTCACCCAGGAGGAGATCGCCCAGCTGGTCGGCGCCTCCCGCGAAACCGTGAACAAGGCGCTCGCCGACTTCGCGCACCGCGGCTGGCTGCGACTCGAGGGCAAGAGCGTGCTCATCTCCGACTCGGAGCGCCTGGCGCGCCGCGCGCGGTAACAACTCTCGGGAGCTCTCAGGGGCAAGCCCCTGAAACCCCGGAGACGATAAAGGGACCGTGCTGTCCCCACCGACGGTGAGGACAGCACGGTCCCTTTCGTGTCTTCAGCCGTGCGAACGCAGGTAGGCCAGTTGGGCTTTCACCGAGCTGGCAGCGGCGGGCCAGAGGGTCTTGGGGACGTCGGCATAGACGTGCGCGACGATCTGCAGGGTCTTGGCGTCGGGGCCGAGCTTCTCGAGGGCTTCCCGCACCTGCTGCAGGCGCTCCTCGCGGTGCTGAATGTAGAAGCGCAGCACCGGTTCCGCATCGGGGTGGTCGGGGCCGTGAGCGGGCAGCAGGGCCCGTCCCTTGCCGGCTTCCACCAGCTTGCCGAGGGAATCCAGGTAGTCGGCCAGTGCGCCGTCACGGGATTCGAGGACGGTGGTGCCGCTGCCGAGGACGGTGTCACCGGTGAGCAGCAGGCGCTCGTCGTCCGGGCCGTCGACGAGGAAGCTGACCGAGTCGGTGGTGTGGCCGGGGGTCGCGAGGACGGTGATGCGCAGGCCCGCTTCCTCGATCACCTCACCGTCGGTGAGGGCGCGGCCGGAACCGCGCAGGAAGTCGGATTCGACCGCGCGGACCGGGGTTCCGGTGGCCTTCACCAGGCGGTCGATGCCGCCGGTGTGGTCGTGATGGTGGTGCGTGATGAGGGTGAGCGTGATCTCCCCGCCCGTCGCGCGCACGAGTTCCTCGGTGTGCTTGCGGTCCTTGGGACCCGGGTCGACGAGCACGTAGGCGGTGCTGCCGGGGGCGCGCAGCAGCCAGGTGTTGGTGCCCTCCAGCGTCATTCCGCTGGGGTTGTCGGCCAGCACCACTCCGGCGGAGGGGGTGACCTGCCGCAGTTGCTCGTAGGCGGGATGAGTGAGGGTCATGCTCTTGTCCTAATGCACGGCGCGCGGTGCGTCCAGCCTTGAACGCACCGCGCTTGCTTTGTACGCCAAGCTTTTTCAGCGCACCTCGGCGATGAGTTCCACCTCGACGGGGGTGTTCTTGGGCAGTTCGGAGACGCCGACGGCGGAGCGCGCGTGCACGCCCGCATCGCCGAGGACCTCTCCGAGGAATTCGGAGGCGCCGTTGATCACCAGCGGCTGATCGCCGTAACCCGGTGCGGAGGCGACGAATCCGACGACCTTCACGATGCGCACGACATTGTCGAGTCCGACGAGCCCGTGAATGGCGGCCAGCGCGTTGAGCGCGCACAGCTTGGCCAGTTCGGCGCCCTGTTCGGTGGCGACCTCGGCGCCGAGCTTGCCGGTGGCGGGCAGCTGCCCGTTCACGAATGGCAGCTGGCCGGAGGTGTAGACGAGATTGCCGGTCCGCACGGCCGGGATGTAGGCCGCGACCGGGGCGGGCACGGACGGTAGTTCGAGGCCGAGCTTCTTCAGGTTCTCCGCCCAGGCGGTGGCGGCGGCCATCAGTTCTTGGCTCGCTTCAGGTAGGCGACGTGCTGCTCGCCGGTCGGGCCGGGCAGCACGGTGACGAGTTCCCAGCCGTCGGTTCCCCACTGGTCCAGGATGGCCTTGGTCGCATGGGTCAGCAGCGGCACCGTGGCGTACTCCCACTTGGTCACATCACTCATGGGGCGAGATTAGCCCTCGGAGTGGTTTCCCCAGTACCCCAGGCCCTCCGAGTACGCTCCCCTATTGGGAAATACGGGTTTCCAGAGTGGTGTATCAGACAGTTGCGGAGTCCTGTGGGCGAGAACCAGGAACGAGTTATAGAGTCGCGAGCGTGGGAGTACCGATAGCTGTGCCCGTTTCGGTTGAGCCGGGGGTCGAGGCAGGTTGGCCGGAGCGGGCGGACAAGGCCCGCCTGCATTACGTTTCCGGCAAAGGGGGGACCGGTAAGTCGACGGTCGCGGCAGCATTGGCGCTCGCGCTGGCCGCCGGCGGACGGCGCGTCCTGCTGGTGGAGGTCGAGGGCAGGCAGTCCATTGCGCAGCTGTTCGATCTGCCGCCGTTGCCGCCCACCGAAACTCGCATCGCCGCCGCGGACGGCGGCGGTGAAGTGGTGGCGCTGGCGCTCGATGTCGAACATGCCTTCCTGGAGTACCTGGACATGTTCTACAACCTCGGTTTCGCCGGTCGCGCCATGCGGCGGGTCGGCGCCATCGAATTCGTCACCACCATCGCGCCGGGGCTGCGGGACGTCATCCTCACCGGCAAGATCAAGGAATGCGCGGTGCGCGTCGACAAGTCCGGTAAGCCGGTCTACGACGAGATCGTCATCGACGCACCGCCGACCGGGCGCATCGCCGCCTTCCTGGACGTCACCCAGGCCATGGCCGAGATCGCCGGCGGCGGCCCCATCGCCTCTCAGGCCGTAGGGGTTTCGAAGCTGCTGCACTCCGAGCAGACCATGATCCATCTGGTGACCCTGCTGGAGGCGCTACCGGTGCAGGAGACCGCCGACGCCGTCGCGGAACTCACCGCCAACGACCTCAATATCGGCACGGTCATCGTGAACCGCGCCGGCGAGGGCTACCTGCCGAAGCCGGTGCGCGAGCGCGCCGCCGCCGGCGACATCGACACCGACGCGCTGCGGACGGGACTCGCCGAGGCCGGAATCGCCTTGTCCGAGGCCGACTTCCAGGGCCTGGTGGCCGAAACCGTGGAGCATTCGGCCCGCCTGCACGCGCAGGACGAGAATGCCGCGGATCTGGCGCAGGTGAACATTTCCCGTCTCTACCTGCCGTCGCTGGCCGACGGCATGGACCTGGGCGGGCTCTACGAGCTCGCCGAGGTTCTCGCGGCGCAGGGGGTCCGCTAGTCATGATCGTTCCGGCAGGCGTTGTCCCCCTGGACATTTCGAAGATCATCGCCGATCCGTCGGCCCGCATCGTGGTGTGCTGCGGCTCCGGCGGGGTCGGCAAGACCACCACGGCCGCGGCGCTGGCCCTGCGCGCGGCCGAGTCGGGCCGCAAGGTCGTGGTGCTGACCATCGATCCGGCGCGGCGGCTGGCGCAGTCGCTGGGCGTGTCCGATCTCGGAAACACCCCGCAGAGGGTGGAACTCGGCCCGGAGGCCGAGGGCGAACTGTTCGCCATGATGCTGAACATGCGCCGCACCTTCGACGAGATGGTGCTGGAGCACACCACGCCGGAGAAGGCCGAACAGATCTTCGCCAACCCGATCTACCAGACCGTGGCGTCCTCCTTCGGTGGCACGCAGGAGTACATGGCCATGGAGAAGCTGGGTCAGCTCGCCGGCAAGCGCGAGTGGGATCTGATCGTGGTCGACACTCCCCCGTCGCGGAACGCCCTGGACTTCCTGGATGCGCCCAAACGGCTCGGGAACTTCTTGAACGGCAAGATGATTCGCGTCATCATGGCGCCGGGCCGCGGGGTCGGGAAGCTGGTGGCGGGCGCGATGAGCCTGGCGCTGCGCGGGGTCTCGACCATTGTGGGCGGGCAGTTGCTGAAGGACGCGTCGCTGTTCCTGCAGTCGCTGGAGTCCATGTTCGGTGGTTTCCAGGATCGCGCGGATCGCACCTACGCCATGCTGTCCCGGCCCGGCACCCACTTCATCGTGGTGGCGGCGGCCGAGACGGATGCGTTGCGCGAGGCGTCGTTCTTCGTGGATCGGCTGTCGACGGACAAGATGCCGCTGGCGGGTCTGGTGCTGAATCGCACGCATCCGGTGCTGAGTTCGCTGTCGGTGGAGCAGGCGCAGGTGGCCGCGGACCGTCTGGCCCCCGAGACGCCGGTGAACGGTAAAGCCGACGCGCAGGGCGACACGCCCGAGACGCCGGAGGCTCTCACGGCCGCCGTGTTGCGGATTCACGCGCATCGGGCGGCGACCGCGAAGCGGGAACAGCATCTGCTGCACCGGTTCACGGGTGCGCATCCGAGCGTGCCGATCGCGGCGGTCACGGCGCTGCCGTTCGAGGTCGCTGACCTGGAGGCGTTGCGCGCGGTGGGCGATCAACTCGCCGAAGCGGGCGCGGCGGGATCGGCTTAGCGACAAGGCCCCTTCCCATGTGGGCCTCGCACCGGAATGTTTCCGGATGAAACCTCCGGAAAGGAGTGTTTCGCCCGGCTTGTCCCTGAAAACGGATCGAGCCCGCTCGAAGCGGGCTCGATCCGTTCTGCTTTCGGGGATACTTGGCTACATCGCTACTTTCTGCGCTCGCTGGACTCGGAAGAAGTCGGACCAGCTGGTTACCTCAGGATGCTGCTTGAGCAGCGCACGGCGCTGCCGCTCGGTCATGCCGCCCCACACACCGAACTCCACACGGTTGTCCAGGGCGTCTGCCCCGCACTCCATCAGCACCGGGCAATGCCGGCAGATGGTCGCTGCCTTGCGCTGTGCCGCGCCACGCACGAACAGCTGGTCGGGATCTACTTCCTTGCATCGGGCCTGGGAAACCCAGGCGATTCTCGCTTCGGCCTGCTCTACGTCCAATCGAGCGATGGGGGTAGTCATATGCATTTGGTGTGCCCCTTTGCAGTCCGAACACCGGGTCACGGCGCTCCAGAATCGCGTGCAGCGCGCAGTTACCCAACCCCACTGCGAACTGCACCACATTCCACTTTGAGTGTTAGCTCTATCACACTGGGTTCTCAATCTAGGTAATGGTGTGCGGCCTGCGCAAGACCGTCCCGAGATTTTCTGGTACGTCCGTCCATGCATTCGAGACATGGAACCGGGCAGTCCGTCTCTTTCAGGACGAATGGACACCCGCGCCACGCGGACACCGACTGCCAGAAAGGGCAATTAGGCTAGGGGCCGTGCCGATCACACGAACGCTCTGGAGACTTGCCGGCAGCTGCGTCCTGGCCGCCGTGCTTCTCGCCGGACTGCTGTTCCCGCTTGCCGGCGGGTTCGGCTTCATCTCCAACCGAGCAGCCGACGCCGTCGACAATGTCTCCGCGGAACTCGTGGAAGGCACCGTGCCCGCGGTGTCGACCATGGTCGACGCGAACGGCACACCGTTCGCCTGGCTGTACGAGCAGCGCCGCTTCGAAGTACCCAGCGACAAGATCGCCAACGACATGAAGCTCGCGCTCGTGTCGGTGGAGGACCGTCGCTTCGCCGAACACCACGGTGTGGACTGGCAGGGCACGTTCCGCGCCTTCCTCACCAATACCTCCGGCGGTGAGATCCAGCAGGGCGGATCGACCATCGACCAGCAGTACGTGAAGAACTACCTGCTGCTCGTGGTGGCCAAGACCGATGCCGAGCGCCGCGCCGCCATCGAGACCACGCCCGCGCGCAAGATCCGCGAGATCCGCATGGCGCTGACGCTGGACAAGCAGCTCACCAAGGACGAGATCCTCACCCGCTATCTGAACCTGGTGTCGTTCGGCAACGGCTCCTACGGGATTCAGGACGCCGCGCAGACCTACTTCGGCGTGGACGCCAAGGATCTGACCATGGTGCAGGCCGCCATGCTGGCCGGCATGGTGCAGTCCAGCTCCAAGCTGAACCCGTACACCAACCCGCAGGGCGTGCTGGAACGCCGGAACACGGTGTTCGACACGCTGATTGCGAACGTGCCGAGCCGTGCCGACGAGTTCCGCCAGGACAAGACCCAGCCGCTGGGCGTGCTGCCCGAGCCGAAGAGCCTGCCCAGTGGCTGCATCGCCGCCAACGACCGCGGCTTCTTCTGCGACTACGCGCTGCAGTACCTGGCCGACGCGGGCATCAGCCGCGATCAGATCAACCGCGGCGGCTACCTGATTCGCACCACCCTGGACCCGGCGGTGCAGGACTCGGTGCGCAATTCACTGGTCGCCAACGCCGACCCGAATCTCGACGACATCGCCGAGGTCATGAATATCATCGCGCCCGGCCAGGATTCGCATCAGGTGCTGGCCATGGGGTCCAGCCGCTTCTACGGCCTGGACGCGAACGCGCACCAAACGGTGCAGCCGCAACCGTATTCGATGGTCGGTGACGGCGCGGGCTCGATCTTCAAGATCTTCACCACGGCCGCGGCCATGGAGAAGGGGCTCGGCACCAGCGCGCAACTCGATGTGCCCGGGTCGTTCCAGGCCAAGGGCATGGGTAATTCGGATTCGCCCGGCTGTCCCGCCGAGACCTACTGCGTCAAGAACGCGGGCAACTACAAGTCGCCGATGTCGGTGACCGAGGCGCTCGCGACCTCGCCGAACACGGCCTTCGTCAAGCTGATTCAGGCCGTGGGCGTGACGCCGACCGTGGACATGGCGGTCCGCCTCGGGCTGCGCTCGTACACGCTGCCGGGGACGTCCGGCAACGGCAATCAGAGCCTGGCCGACATGGTGAAGAGCCAGAACCTGGGTTCGTTCACCCTGGGCCCGCTGGCGGTCAATCCGCTCGAACTGTCGAATGTGGCCGCGACACTGGCCTCCGGCGGCAAGTGGTGCCCGCCCACCCCGATCAAGGAGGTGCTGGACCGCAACGGCAAGCAGGTGCCGCTGACCCAGCAGGCCTGTGAGCAGGTGGTCGATCCGGGGCTGGCCAATACGCTGGACGATGCGCTGAGCCAGGACGTGGTGAGCGGTACCGCGGCGGCGTCCGGCCGGTCGGTGGGCTGGAACGTGCCGCTGTCGTCGAAGACCGGTACCACCGAGACCAACCGCTCGTCGGCGTTCCTCGGGTTCACCAATTCGTTCGCCGGCGCCGCGCTCATCTACGGCGATACCGGTACGCCCGGCCAGATCTGCTCGTTCCCGCTGCGCAGCTGCGGCAGCGGAAACCTGTTCGGTGGTAACGAGCCCGCCAAGACCTGGCTCGGGGCCATGCGGCCGATGCTGGATCACTATCCGCCGTCGGTGCTACCGCCCCTGGACGACAAGTACGTTCGCGGATCGAACAATTCGCAGATCCCGGATGTGGTCGGCATGAATCAGGCGGAGGCCACCTCGACGCTGGTCGGGGCGGGATTCCAGGTGTCGGTGACCACGCAGCCGGGCCCGGACAAGGGCAAGGTGCTGGGTATTTCGCCGAGTGGGTCGGCGATTCCGGGGTCGGTGGTGAACCTGTACGTGAGTGACGGCAGTCAGGTACCCGCGCCGGCCGCGCCCAATAACGTGCCGCTACCGAACATTCCGGGGTTGCCACCGCTGCCGGCACTGCCGCCGATACCCATACCGATTCCCATCCCCAGGTAGGGATGACCGGTGAAAACGCAACGGCCCCCGTCCTTTTCGGACGGGGGCCGTTGTCGTTCCGGAGGGAATCGGTCAGAGCCGGGACTTGACCGCGGCCGAGATGCGCGAGCCGTCGGCGCGGCCCGCGGCGAGGGCAGTGGCGATCTTCATGACCTGGCCCATCTGCTTCATGCCGGGGCGCTCACCGAGCTGCTCGGCGACATCGGCGATGGCGGTGTCGGCGATATCGGCCACCTCGGCGTCGGTCAGCGGGGTGGGCAGGTATTCGTCGATGATCTGCTCTTCGGCGCGCTCGTTGGCGGCGAGCTCGCCGCGGCCGTTCTGCTCGTAGACGACGGCGGCCTCGTTGCGCTTCTTGGATTCCTTGGACAGCACGGCGATGACTTCGGCGTCGGAGAGTTCACGCGCCTCCGGGCCCGCGACCTCCGCGGTCTGGACGGCGGCGAGCAGCATGCGCAGCGTCCCGAGGCGCAGCGTATCCCTGCTCTTCATCGCGGCCGTCATGTCCGATCGCAGTTTGCTCTTGAGTTCCGACATGAGGCACACGCTACCGCCGGTTACCCGGCGGATCGCCGGATTTTCCGAGGTGTTGTCCTGACCAGGCGCAAGCCACCGAAACCCCAGGAGGCATGTCCCGTCTCGGGAATCGCCACATACACCCCAAGCGGAGTGGTCCCCGCCATTTGGGTCGATGTTTCTCGGCCCGGTCGCCTATTCTGGGCAAATGCCCGTAATCTCGACCTCCGCCCTCAGCCGCGCCGCCTTGGGAGCCGCCGGGGCCGCGGTCGCCGGAATCGGTTATGCCTCGCTCATCGAGCGGAACATGTTCACGCTGCGTGAGGCGACGCTACCGGTACTGGAACCAGGGAAGCCGTCACTACGGGTATTACACATCTCCGACCTGCACATGACGCCCGGCCAGCAGTTGAAGCAGGCGTGGTTGCGGGAGCTGGATCGGCTGGAGCCGGATCTGGTGGTGAACACCGGCGACAATCTGTCGCATCAGAAGGCGGTGCCTTCGGTGGTGCAGTCGCTGGGCGGGCTGCTGGCGCGGCCGGGCATCTTCGTGTTCGGGTCGAACGACTATTTCGCGCCGGTGCCGAAGAATCCGCTGAAGTACTTCGACAAGGATCACAAGCGCGTCTACGGTGATCCGCTGCCCTGGCAGGATCTGCGCGCCGCGTTCACCGAGCGGGGCTGGCTGGATCTGACGCATGTGCGCCGCGATATCGAGGTCGCGGGCGTGAAGATCTCGACCGCGGGCGTGGATGATCCGCATCTGCAGCGGGATCGGTACGACACCGTCGCGGGTGCGCCGAATCCGTTGGCGGACTTGAGCATCGGTCTCACGCATTCGCCGGAGCCGCGGGTGCTGGATCGCTTCGCCGCGGACGGCTACGACCTGGTGATGGCCGGGCATACGCACGGCGGCCAGTTGTGTGTGCCGTTCTTCGGTGCGCTGGTGACCAATTGCGGTATCGACCGGGCGCGGGTGAAGGGCGCTTCCCGCTGGGGTGCGCATACCCGCCTGCATGTTTCGGCCGGTCTGGGTACGTCGCCGTGGGCGCCGTACCGGTTCTGCTGCCGTCCGGAGGCGACCCTGCTGACACTGGTGGGTGCACCGCCGAAGAAGCCGGTGTCGGAGTCCGGCCGGGGACGCGCGACCTCCGAGGCCGTCGTGCGTTGAAGTACCCGCCGCGATAGCCGTCGCGGCATGTAGTGAGTCAGGGGACGACCGTGACCAGTGGAAATGGGCCGAACGAAGCACCGCGGCCGGGTCCGGAACCGGACTGGTGGCAGGCCGCCGCCACCCCGGAGTCACCACGGGATGAACAGCCGGACCAGGGCGAGCGGGAATCGGGTCAGCCGCCTGCCGTCGAGGGGCAGACGCCGATCTCCGATGCGCCACCGGCTTTCGGCCCACCCGTGTACGGCGCCGAGCCGCCCGGGTATGGGGCGCAGCCGCCGGGCTTCGGTTCTCCGCCGCCGAATTACGGTGGCGGGCAAGGCAATCCGCAGTGGCAGCCGGGTGGCACGCCGCCGCCGACCGCGCCGATCACCGGTGGTTCGTACCCGGGACAGTCGTATCCGGGCGGTTACGGCCAGGATCCCTATCAGTCGCAGCCCTATCAGCCGACGCAGCAGTTCCCGGCCGGGCCGCAGTTTCCGCCGCCGCCAGGGCAGTTCGGGCCGCCCGGGTACGGGCCGCCGCCGGGTGGCGGGCGGCGCCGGGGTTGGCTGCTGGGCGGGATCGGCCTGCTGGTGGTGGTGATCATCGGCGTGGTGCTGACGCTGGTGCTGGTGAACCGGCATTCCGGTACGCCGTCGGCCAAGTCGATCGTCCCATCGCCGCTGGACAGCGTCGTGACCACGACGCCGAACGGTTCGCAGAATCCGAGTGGCACGCCGGCGCCGGTCATTCCGGGCTTCCAGGTGGTGACGATTCCGGACAATGGTGCGGCGTATGACGTTCCGGCGGATTGGAAGATCGATCAGACCGGTCAGACCGCCTTCGGCAGCGGGGCGGATCAGATCCCGATCGCGGGTCTCGCACAGGACGGCGTCGAGTACTGCCCGAATTACGTGCGCACCAACGTGTTCCTGAGTCAGTCCGACGAGCAGGATCCGACCAAGGCGGCGACGGATATCGCCACGCGCATGGGCCGGGTGGGCTGGACCAGCTCGACCGGCACGACCGTCGGTGCGGCGGAGCAGTTCTCGTCCTCCGACGGGCAGTTGCAGGGCGTCTACATGGAATCCAAGGGCAATGCGCCGGCTCCGGCCGCGGGCTGCGCCTCCACCTATTCGATCTATACCTTCGCCTTCCCCGGTGACAATGGCGCGTTCGTGTTCACGATCGCGGCGGACACCGGGGTGGACAAGTCGGTGGACGCGACACTGGCGAAGAAGATTCTGGCCAGTATCCGACCGATGTAGCCGGCGCAGGCCGGGGCAGTTCGACTCGTCAGACAGGGGGTCCGACGATGACCAGTGGTTTCGACAATGGCAAGGACGATCCGGACCGGACCACGTCCAGCGGGGATTGGTGGAAGGGGGCGCCGGAGCCCGGATCACCGTGGGAGTCGCACCCGCTGCATCCGGTGCAGCCGCCGGGTCCGGTGCAACCGCAGGGGCCTCCGCGGCAAGGCCCGCCGCAACAGGGGCCACCGCAGCAGGGTCCGGTGCCGTGGCAGTCCGGTGGCCCGGCGTCCGGTGCACCGCCGTACCAGTCGGGCGCGAATCCCTTTCCGCCGGGCCAGACTTCACCGCTCGGCACGAATCCCTATCAGCAGGGCCAGAATCCGCCGACGGGGCCCGGGTATCCGTCCGGCTCGAATCCCTACGCGTCGGGTCCGGGTGCGTATCGGACCGCGCAGCAGCCGCCACCGGTGCCGCCGTATACGGGTTATCCCCCGACCGGCGGCGGCGGTGGTGGGGGTGGCGGCGGCCGGGGCCGGGGGCGGGTGTGGCTGTTCGTGGGTATCGGCGCGCTGGTGGTGGTGATCGCGGTGGTGCTGGCGGTGGTTTTCGTGAATCAGAATTCCGGCTCCAGCGCGCAGTCCACGACGACCACCACGGCGCCGGCGACCACCACGACGCCGTACAGCGCGACGACCGCCCCGGCCACCACCACACCCGCGGCGATCATTCCCGGTTATCAGGTGGTGGTTCCGAACGGTGTGAAGGCGGCGTGGGATGTCCCGGCGGACTGGAAGATCGATCAGACGGCGACCGGTTTCGGGACGGGCGCAGACGCAATTCCGGTCAATGGTCTCGCCACCGAGGGCGACAACTATTGCCCGAACTACACCCGCACCAACATGTTCCTCACCCTGAGCGACAAGTCCGATGCCGCGGCGGCGGCCGCCGATGTCGGCGCGCGCATGGCGAAGGTCGGCTGGTCGACCCGCACCTCCACGAACGCCGGAGCGGCCCAGCCCTTCTCGTCGACGGACGGCAAGCTGAACGGCGTCTACCTCGAGACCAATGGCGCGTTCACGCCACCGGATCCCAGTTGCGCCTCCAGCTACTCCGTCTACACCTTCGCCGTCAGCAGCGGCACCCAGTCCCTGGTCCTGACAATCGCCGCCGACACCGGCGTGGATCGCTCGGTGAACGCCGACTTCGCCCGTAGGCTACTAGCCACCTTCCGCCTCTTTTAGACCACCTGACCAGCCGATTTAACGTCGGACGCAACCTTGCGCTAAGCTACTCCAGGTTCGCTTCACGGGGTGTGGCGCAGCTTGGTAGCGCGCTTCGTTCGGGACGAAGAGGTCGCAGGTTCAAATCCTGTCACCCCGACGTGTTGGTTGAGACACAGGAAAGGCCCTGATCAGTTTTACTGGTCAGGGCCTTTTCGTATGTGCGGGTTTGCGCAGTTGTCTTGTTCCGCAGGGGAACTCGGGATCAGCCGGCGGCGGGGCGCAGCAGGGTGCCGCCGAGGTGGTTGGCGTGGGTGGCGAGGATGGTGCCGAGGGTGGCGGCGGAGGCCGGGTCGGCGGGGGTGAGGACGACGATGCTGTGGTCGGAGCCGTCGGGGCTGGTGAGGGTGTCGTAGTAGACGGTGAGGTGGCCGGCTTCGGGGTGGTTGATGCGTTTGGTGCCGTGGCTGCGGTCCTGGACGGTGTGGTCGTCCCACCAGGCGGCGAATTCCGGGCTCTCGCTGTGCAATTCGGTGATGACCTGTTGCAGGCGGGGGTCGTCGGGGTGGCGGGCGGCATTGCGGCGCAGATTGCCGACGGTTTCGCGGGCGATGCGTTCCCAGTCGAGCTGGGCGACGCGGGTGGCCGGGTCGAGCAGGGTGAGGCGGGCGGCATTGGCGCCGGCTTCGAAGTCGGGGCCGAAGGTGGCCGCGGCGGCGGTATTGCGCGCGAAGATGTCCAGCCGGAAGTCCATGAGGTAGGCGGGCAGTTGCGGCATGCCGTCGAGGATGGCGCGCAGGGACGGCGGCGGTTCGGTGGGCCGCGTGCGGCTGGGCGGCTGCGCGCCGCGGGCGATCAGATGCAGGTGGGCGCGTTCGGCGTCGCTCAGCTGGAGAGCTTCCGCGAGGGCGTCGAGGATGGCGGCGCCCGGGGTGCCCGCGCGGCCCTGTTCGAGGCGGATGTACCAGTCGATGGAGACGGCCGCGAGCTGTGCGACCTCCTGGCGGCGCAGTCCGGGGGTGCGGCGTTGCCCGGTACTGGACAGTCCGGCTGCCTCGGGTGAGAGCCGTTCCCGCATGGCGCGCAGGAAGGCGCCCAGTTCCGTTCCGGGTCCCGTTGCGTCCACGGTGGTCCTCCTCTCGCGGGAATCCCACCGGCCACGGACCCCCGGTGCCCAGCCTAGGCCGCCCGGCTGGGTGGCATGCGCAATACCAGGGTGCGGACGGCCTTCCTGGATGTCCCGGATTTCAGGATTCTTGTCTTGCTATTCGAAACGCCCTGAGGAGTACCGCCATGATTCGCACCGCACGCATCGTTTCCGCAGCCTTCGCCGTGGCGGCCTCCTGTCCGTCGCCGCGTGCGGACAGGACAGTGCGAAGAGTTCCGTCCCCGCCACGACGTCCGCGACCGCCACGGCCGTGCCGTCGGTGCGGGTCCGCTCGAACATCCCCGCGACGGCCACACAGTTCACCGTGACCTCACCGGATGAGACATCCGATCGCACCTTCCCCGCCGACTTCTACGCGAATGCGTTCGGCTGCACCGCCGCCAACCATGCTCCGCACCTGCAGTGGTCGGGCGCACCCGCCGCCGCGAAGAGCTTCGCCGTCACCATGTTCGATCCGGATGCGCCGTCCGGCGCAGGCTTCTGGCACTGGATGAACTGGGATATTCCCGCCACCGCAACGGCTTTCACCGCCGGCGCGGCAGGCATCGCAGGCCTGAACGACGCGGGCATCCCGAACTATGTGGGCCCGTGCCCGCCGTCCGGTGACGGCCCGCACCACTACCAGATCTCGGTCCTGGCCCTGGATACCCCATCGCTGGGCCTGCCCGCGGCGACCACCCCGACCGTAGCGGCGTTCTCCATGGGCTCGCACATCATCGGGGTGGCGCACCTGACCTTGGTCGCCCAGCGTCCCTGATCAGCACGGCGAAGGGTCCCGGCCGACCGGGACCCTTTGTCGTGTAAAGGTTTTCAGCCCAGGTGCAGGCGGCGCATGAGGCGCAGGGTGACCAGGGTGGATTTGAGCTGTTTCTCGTAGGGCATGCCGGAGCGGGCGGCCATGATCTGCTTCTTCTGCACGCCGATATTGATGGTGTCGGTGTACTTGAGCAGGCCGGCGGCGCCGTGGCGGGTGCCGACGCCGGACTGTTTGATGCCGCCGGAGGGGGTGCCCTTGGCTGCGTAGGTGGTGACGAAGCCGTCGTTGATATTGACGCTGCCGGCTTCGATGCGTTCGGCGAGTTTGCGTGCGCGGTCCAGGTTTCCGGCCCACACGCTGGCATTGAGGCCGTAGGTGGTGGCGTTGGCGAGGTCGACGGCCTCGTCGTCGGTGGTGAACTTGTAGATGGTGACGACCGGGCCGAAGGTTTCCATGGTGGCGTGCGCCATGTCGGGGGTGACGCCGGTCAGGACGGTCGGTTCGTAGAAGGCGGGGCCGATATCGGGGCGCGGCTTGCCGCCGGTGAGGACGGTGGCGCCCTTCTCACGGGCCTCGTCCACGTGGGCGGCGACGCGTTGCAGCTGATCGACCGATACCAGCGAACCGAATTCGGGTTCGAAGTCGTAGCCGGCGCCGATCTTGGAGCCCAGTTCCTCTGCGGCAGTGACGAATCGGCGTACGAACTGGTCGTGAATGCGCTCGTGCACGTAGATGCGTTCGATGTGCATACAGGCCTGGCCGGTATTGCCGAAGACGGCGAAGGTGGCCGACGGGATGGCCTCGTCGAGGTTGGCGTCGTCGAGCACGATCATCGGGTTCTTGCCGCCGAGTTCCAGGCTGCAGCCGATGAGGTTGCGGCCGGCCTGCTCGCCGATGCGGCGGCCGGTGGCGGTGGAGCCGGTGAACATGACGAACTCGACATTGTCGATGAGGGTGGGCCCGACGTCCGGTCCGCTGCCGCATACGACCTGGACGAGTCCGCGCGGCATGCCCGCCTGGTGCAGCAGTTCGATGCCGTAGAGGGTGCAGAGTGCGGTCTTGTTGTCCGGCTTCATGACCACGCCGTTGCCGGCCATGAGCGCCGGGGTGGAGTCGGACATGGCGATGGCGAACGGGAAGTTCCAGGGCGCGATGACCGCGACGACGCCCTTGGGCCGGTGTTCCTCGGTGGAGGAGGTGATGATCGGCATGGGCCCGCTGCGCTTCTTGGGCTTGAGCGTCTTCTCGGCGGTCTTGAGGTAGTGGGCGATGACCATCGGGGTGTCGCAGGCTTCTTCGATGGCCATGCGGCGGGTCTTGCCGCAGCCGAGCTGAATCAGCGTCGCGATGGTCTCGATTTCGGAGAGGATGAGCTCGTGTGCCCGTTCGAAGACGGCGAGCCGGTCGTGCAGCGAGCGGGAGGCCCATTCCTGCTGGGCGGCGCGAGCGGTCCGGACCGCGGCGACCACGTCCTCGGGCGAGGACTGCGGGAGCTGCCCGATGAGGTCGCCGGTGTAGACCTCGATCATGTCGAAGGGTTCGCGCTTCTCACCGGCCTTGCCCGCGACCACCATGCCGGTGAGCCGGTCGATCATCGATTCCGTGATGCCCGGCGGGAGCTGGGCCTTGTTCAGGCCCGAGGTCCCGGCTTCCGAGCCGCTCTGCGTCTCCGTTGTGCTCATGGCGCTCTCTCCACTACTTGCCGCCCGTGACGGCGGTCACCATGTTCCAAACTAGAACACGTTATTGTTCAGGACAACGGTGCGGGGTAGTTTCGTCCCCGGATCCAGGATTGGCCACGTGGAAGGAAAGGTCGGCGATGACCGCAGCGACTGCTGAAACGAGTAGCAACACCGAGCCGCATGCCCTGGTCGAGAAGCGCGGCGGCACGCTGATCGTCACCATGAACCGGCCCAAGGCCAAGAACGCCCTCACCGGCGAGATGCTCGCCATCATGACCGACGCGTGGGACACGGTCGACAACGATCCGGAGATCCGCACCTGCATCCTGACCGGTGCGGGCGGCGCGTTCTGCGCGGGCGCGGATCTGAAGAACATGAACAAGCAGAACCCGGGCGAGAACATGAAGGAGGGCAGCCCGTTCGATCCTTCACGGATCCCGGGGCTGCTGAAGGGGCGTCGCCTCACCAAGCCGCTCATTGCGGCGGTGGAGGGGCCGGCCATTGCCGGTGGGACCGAGATCTTGCAGGGCACGGATATTCGCGTCGCCGGTGAGAGCGCGAAATTCGGTATCTCCGAGGCGAAGTGGAGTTTGTTCCCGATGGGTGGGTCCGCGGTGCGGCTCCCCCGCCAGATCCCGTACACCATTGCCGCCGAGCTGCTGCTGACCGGCCGGCACATCACCGCCGCCGAGGCGTTGCAGTTCGGCCTGATCGGGCACGTGGTGCCGGACGGGACGGCGCTGGACAAGGCGCTCGAACTCGCCGAGATCATCAATAACAATGGGCCGCTTGCGGTTCAGGCGATCCTGAAGGTCATGCGGGACACCGAGGGCCTGCACGAGGAAGAAGCCTTCAAGATCGATGCCAAGGTCGGTCTGCCCGTCTTCCTCAGCCAAGACGCGAAGGAGGGCCCTCGCGCCTTCGCCGAGAAGCGGAAGCCGAACTTCCAAGGGAAGTAAAGAGATCGGGGGTGTGAGGGTTTACACCCCCACACCCCGATCAGCGGCAGCGGTCCTGCCGGCCGTCAGCGCGCGGCTACTTCTTCACCGAGGAAGCCGCCCGATTGACGCCGCCACAGTTGCGCGTAGGCGCCTTCGGCATCGAGCAACTCGTCGTGCGTGCCCTGTTCCACGATCCGGCCGCGGTCGAGGACGACCAGCCGGTCCATGCCGGCGACCGTGCTCAGGCGGTGTGCGACGACCATGGCCGTGCGTCCCTCCATGAGCTCCCAGAGGGCCTGCTGCACAAGCATTTCGCTTTCGGAGTCGAGGGCGCTGGTGGCCTCGTCGAGCAGCAGGATGGGCGCGTCGCGGAGGATGGCGCGGGCCAGGGCGACGCGCTGACGTTGGCCGCCGGACAGTTTCACGCCGCGTTCGCCGAGCAGGGTGTCCATGCCTTCCGGTAGGTCGTCGGAGAATTCGGTGACGTGGGCGGCCTCGGCGGCGCGCCGGACTGCTTCGTCGGTGGCGTCGGGCCGGGCGAAGCGGATGTTGTCGCGCAGGGTGCGGTGGAACATGGCCGGGTCCTGCGGGACGTAGGAGAGCAGACCGCGCAGGTCGGCCTGCCGTAGTCGCGAGATGTCCTGGCCGCCTATGCGGATCGCGCCGCCGTCGATGTCCATCATGCGCAGCAGCAGCTGGGTGAGCGTGCTCTTGCCACCGCCGGAGCGGCCGACCAGCCCGATCCTGGCGCCGGCCGGGATATCCAGTTCGAGTCCCCGGAACAGCGGTGCGGCGCCCGGGTGCGCGAACTGCACCTTGTCGAAGTGGATACCGCTGTCCTTGGGCCGCAAGGGTTCCGGCTCGTCACGGTCGAGCACGGTGGGCGATTCCAGCAGCAGTTCGGTGAACTGTGCCGCCTCGGTGGTGGAACTCTCCAGTCGCCGGTAGATCTGGTTGAACCGGAACATGATGCCGGTGGCGTTCCAGTAGTAGGTGAAGGTCACCATGATCACCTCGACGCCGGCGTGCCCGCCGCGGAGCCCGAGCGCGATGAGCAGTCCGGCCACATTGACGATCACCATCAACGGCATGACGGCGGTGTCGATCCGGAGATTGTTGTAGTCCCAGGAGCGCAGCGAGACGCGCCGCTGATCCGCCACCCGCCGCCGGTGTTCGGCCAGTTCCAATGGTTCGGCGGCGAAGGCCCGCACCACCGGCATATTGGAGAGGGTGTCGGCGACGTGCCCGGAGACCCGGGCGATGGCGGCCTCGCGTTCGGCCACCAGGGATTGCCGGCGCCGGATCAGTGGCGTGACAACGCATCCCGCGAGGGCGATCAACCCGAGCAGCACGATCACCAGCATCGGGTCGAAACGCCACAGCACCACGGAGGCGAAGGTCAGCGGCACCAGCGCGGCGACGATCTCGAAGGCGAGGGTGTCGGCGAATTCCTCGAAGCGGGTGGCGAAGCTGAGGGCTCGTTTGGTGAGCGAGCCCGCGAAGTTGTTGTGGAAGAACGCCGAGTCCTTGGCGAGGAGTTCGTCCATGGCGACGTTGTAGAGGTGCTCGATGCCGTATCCGTCGAGCCGGTTGAGGAAGTGAATCCCTATGCGCCACAGTATTTCCGAGAGCATCAGCAGTCCGGCGAAGCCCAGCACGTACGGTGCGAGCGTCCGGAACGACGAGTCGCCGGTGGCGGCGACCTTACCGATGACCATCGCGACCAGCAGTGGCGCGATGTACAGCTGACACATATTGCCGAGCGCCGGCCCGAGCATGGCCGGGATCGTGATCATCTTCCGCCGGGCCAGCTCCCGGCCGTAATAGCGCAGAACCAGCGTCACGGCGGAGGTGCGCGAACTCATCCATCCCCTCTCGAATCAGGTGTTCGAGCAGTACAGATGGCTCATCGTTCCTGGTGGACGGTGTTTCGCGCCACTGATTTTCGAGGCGCCGGTTTCGGGGCCCGGTTTTCGGCGCTGGGTGATCGCAGAGCCCCGATCACCCAGCGCCGGCAGCGGATGCCGATCGGAGCACTGGCCCGGCACCCACGTTCGGGTCAGTCGGCCGGTTTGACCGTCCGCTTGACGATGGCGCGCGCGACGCCCGGCAGGAAGCGCCGCATGAGGTAGCCGGGCCGGGCCTGGCCGGGGAAGACGAACAGCGGCGTCTTGGATTTGGCGAGCGCCTGCTCCAGCGCGTCGATGACGCCTTCGGGGGTCATGCCCTTGGCGCCGGCGAGCACGGATTCGTTCTCTTCGCGCACCTTGGCGAGGAAGGGCGTCTCGACCATGGGCGGGCAGAGTGCGACCAGTCGCACGCCGGTGTCGTCGAGTTCGTAGGAAAGACTGTCGACGAACCCGATGACCGCGTGCTTGGAGGCGGAGTAGCCGGCCATGCCCGGTGAGGGCAGCCAGCCGGCGACGGAGGCGAAGAGCACGACGGTGCCGCGGCCGGTCTTCTTCATGGCGGGGATGACGGCCTGGCAGAAGTTGACGGTGCCGATGTAGTTGACGTCCATCATCTTCTTGATCTGGCGCACATCGTGATCCAGTGCGGTGGCGTGCACGTGGCACATGCCGGCGGCGTGCACCAGCCGCTCGATGGTGCCGAGTTCGGCGCGCACCTTGTCGACGACCGCGAAGACCTGGTCGGTATCGGAGACGTCGCAGACGTAGGTGTGCATGTTCGGTGAGCGCTGCGCGGTCTCGGCGAGTCCGTCGGGGTTGAGGTCGACGGCGGCGACCTGCCAGCCGGCGGCGGCGAGCCGCTGGGCCACGATGCGGCCCATGCCGCTGGCGGCTCCGGTTACCAATGCTGTCTGGGTCATCTGACCTCCCGGGTCTGCAACACCGTGGCGGCGTCGTCGAAAGTCATGCGCAGTGCGCCGATACGGCTGGAGAAGAGTGCGGGTTTGGGCAGGCCGAGGGCGCGCAGCCGGTCGGAGACGGGGTGGTCGCCGAGTTCGATGTGCGCGCCGCCGGGTCGTCCGCTCACCTGGGCGGGGTTCATCACCCACGGGGTGCGCCGGAGGATGCCGTTGCGGTGGGTGTAGGCGTCGATGGAGGCGCCGCCCGCGCCGCCGGGCATGGGTATGCCGTTCGAGATCCGCAGTGCGAGCACGAGTTTCCCGTCTTCGCGGACCTCGCAGCGGTGGCCGCCGCGCACCGGTGTGATGTCGATGTCGGCCATGAGTTTGGGGAAGCCCCAGATCGATTGCCCCGCTTCGCAGGTGAAGCTCTGGTTCACCGGCAGCCAGTGGATGTAGGCGCCGGTACTGCCCTTGCGTCCCGCCTGTTTCGCCATCAGGGAGAAGGCGAATTCGTGGTAGGGCCCGAGGTCGCCGTCGACGTAGCGCACGAAGGCGAGGGAGAGCACGGCCCGGCCCAGCAGGGTGAAGGGCTCGAGTCCGGTGCCGGTGAGGAGTGCGCCGGCGGCTCGTGCGTCGGTGAGGAACAGTGCCGAGCATGCGTCGGCGTGGCGAATTTCGACCGGCATCCGGACTTGTTCGCCGAGTACGGAGTGCGCCTCTGCCATATTCGAATTAGAACAGGTTCCAGCAGGATCCGTCAGGGGTTTCGCCCAGTCGTCCCGGTGACCGGGAGCGGGCTCGGCCGGTTTTGTCATAACGAGTTATCGCACCTCATGGTCGGGTTCACGGGCCTCCGCGCAGGGGCTTGGATGAGCGGGAGCGGAGTGCCGCGATCGGTGAAGGTGAAGCCCGCGCCGCTGCTGAAGCGGGTGATGGCAACCTCGGGGGCTTCGCGGAACGGAGTGTCGGCGCGCGTGATCTCGACCGTGAGCGAGCAGTCGCTCACCGCCCGGACGGCGGTGCGGTAGTGCGGATTCACCCCGCGCACCATGGCATCCAGTGGTGCGAGGTTGCCGGGTTCCACCAGCAGTGCGGCCCAGGCCCCGTCGTCGACGGCGCCGCAGGCGCGGCCGAGGCGCAGTTCCACGGTCTGCTCGCCGCCGGTCGTCTCGGTGGATACCTCGGCGTCCACATAGGCGGCGGGATTGAAGGCGGGGTGCAGGCGCAGCACCTTGGCGAGGGCGGCGGCGTCATCGCCGAGTCCCAGTGCGAGACGGATGCGTTCAGCGGTGAGTCCGGCGATACCGGTGAACTGCTTGCGCACGATATCCAGCGCCCGCTCCGGATCGGTGCGGGCCTCGACGGCGGTCCGGAAGCCGAGGGTCAGCAGGTGATGCTGCAGGCACACCTCGTCGGCGATGCGGATGAGCGCCGACCGGGAGAAATCGCCGAAACGCAGATCGCTCAGCAGCGGGCCCGAATACTCGTGCTGCCCGGGATCTTCCGGATCGATGGCGGTGAGCGCGATTCCGGCCGCGTGCGTCCCGGCCACCAGTTCGGCATCGGCGATCGGGGGTGGCGGTTCGTGACCCGGATCGATGGTGACGGTCCACGCGCACACCGGCGTCCGGTCGGCGGGCACCCGCGGCGGCCGGTGCACGGGCCGTACCCGCGCATGCGGATTGGTCGCGAGGGCAGTCGCGTCGAAAGTGGGGTCCTCGATGTGATGGCACATGCCGACCACGAAGTCCTCCCCCATGGGTTCCACGTCGGCCAGCGCGCCGCAGTGATCCAGGTGGAATTCGCCGTAGTCGTGGTCGCGGACCAGGAAGCGGAAGTCCATGAATTGCGGTGGCGCACCGATATCCAGCTGGAAGCCCTTGAAGATGGTGTCCACGCCGTCACCGGTGATGCCGAGGGCGCGGCGCATGCGCCGGGTGTAGATCGGGCTGGCGAGCCGCCATTCCTCGATGGCGACCTCGGTCATGCCCGCGCGCCCGAAAGCGCCGAGGGCGTGGGCCATTCCGGAGCGGTCGATGAGGTGCCCGCACAGCAGCAGTTCGGGCACCAGCACCGCCAGTTCGCTGCGGGACAGTGCCGCGTATCGACTGTTCACCACAGCGGGACCGGCCCCTGCCCGACCGGGTACCAGCCCGGCAGCGGTCCCCCGGACACCGACCGTTCGATCCGTTTCTGCATACCGGGCGAGAGTGCGTTCGTGGTGATCATCTCCACGAAAAGCGCCGACACATTGCCGAAGTCGAAGAAGTCGCGCTGCCAGGACCATCGGTAGTCGCCCGCGTAGCGGAACCAGCTGCCGCCGATGCCTTCCGGGCTGTAGGGGCGGCCGTCGGCGCGTTGTTTCTCGTTGATCTGCTTCCAGAGTCCGATGACGCTGCCGCTGCGTTCGTCGACCACGAATTCCTGGTACGGGTAGGTCCAGCCCTCCAGCCCGAACATTTCCTGTCCGAGCGCGATATCGCGGATCTCGTCGCGGCCGACGGCCATGAATTCCTGTTGCGGGCCGTAGTTCCACCCGTAGGTGGCGTCCTCGGTGTAGAAGTGCGCCAAGGGTTTCCAGTCGCCCTGGGCTTCGCATTCCTTGTTCTCGTCCACCCAGCGGCGGATCATCTCGTCGAGTTCGTCACGGGACCAGGACATGGGGGCTCCTCTAGTCGGCGGAACTGTCTTCCACCAGTGACAGGGCTTGGGTGGGGCAGTAGCGGACGGCGGCGCGGGCCGCCGCGAGATCGGGGCCGGGGTCGGCGCGCAGGATCTCGACCTGGCCGGCCTTGGGCACGTGGAAGAGTTCCGGGGCCTCGTCCTGGCAGACCGCGTGCCCCTGGCAGAGATCGAGGTCGACGACGAGACGCATCAGGAACCTCCGTGGTCCTTCGGATCGGTATCATTCGACGGCGCGGGATCCCGCTGCCGCAGTGGCGCTTCCGGCTGCACTTCGACGAGTACGAGGTGCGCGCCGCGCGGGGTCGACACCACCGCGGCGACGGCGGCGGCGATATCGGAGGCGCGCAGCATGTACGGGTGCCGGGCGAAACCCCATTTCACCCAGTCCGCCAGCAGCGGCCCGACCACCTCGGGCGTGGCCTGCATGCCCATCCCGGTGAGGGTCTGCCCCGGACGCACGATGGAGGAGCGGATTCCGCTGCCCTCCAACTCCATCCGCAGCTGGGTAGCGAAAGCCTCGACGCCGGATTTGGCGGCGTTGTAGGCGCCGGCGCCGGGCCGCACATGGTCGGCGCAGTCCGAGCCGATGACCACGAAGTCGCCGCGCTGCCGGTCGAGCATGCCGGGCAGTACCCGGTGCGCGAGCCGCTGCGCGCCGACGAGGTGCACGCGCACCTGGGAGTCGAAGACGTCGGGGTCCATTTCCCAGCCCCGGCCGAATTCCAGATCGCCCGCGCCGGATACCACGATTTCCGCAGGGCCGAGGGCCTTTTCGGCGGCGGTGACGAATTCGTCGACCGACGCGGTGTCCGTGACGTCGAGCCGGTGCGCGAAGGCTTCTCCCCCTTCGGCGCGGATCTTCTCGGCGAGGGTCTCGCAGACGTCGACCCGGCGCGCGCCGAGGGCGACCGGATGCCCGAGTTCGGCGAGGGCGACGGCGGTGGCGGCCCCGATACCGGAGGACGCGCCCGCGATCAGTGCGGGCCGCCGCGCGGGATGTGGCGCGAAGCGTGGCATTACCGGACCTCCACTCGCACGGGCAGTTTCGCGAAGCCGCGCACGTTCACCGAATGCACGCGTTCGATTCCGGTGTCCGGGATCTCGTAGCGGCCGACGCGATCGGCGAACTCGCGCAGCACGATTCCCGCTTCCAGCCGCGCGAGGTGGGCGCCCAGGCAGAAGTGCACGCCCTTGCCGAAGCTGATGTGCCCGCCCTTGTCGGGTCGTTCGATGTCGTAGCGATCCGGCTCGGTGAAGGCGGCGGCGTCGCGATTGGCGGAGCCGATGAGCAGCAGCACCTTCGAGCCCGCGGGGATGGTGCGGCCGTAGTACTCGAGGTCGATGGCGGCGGTGCGCGCGAGGATCTGGCTGGAAGCGTCGTAGCGCAGCGTCTCCTCCACCCAGTCGTCGACGAGTTCGGGGTGCGCGGTGACCCGGGCGTACTGGGCGGGGTTGCGGCCGGCCCAGTACAGCGCATTGCCGAGCAGTTTGGTGGTGGTCTCGTTGCCGGCGACCACCATGAGGAACATGAAGCCGAGGATCTCGTCTTCGGTGAGGTGATCGCCGTCGGCTTCCGCGTCCAGCAGCGCGGAAGTGAGGTCCCCGGTGCGGTGCTTGCGCCGGTCGGCGATCATCTCGGAGTAGTACCGGTACAGCTGCAGCGCGGCTTCCATGGCCGGCACGGGAACGTCGAGGACGCCTTCCTCGCGGTGCAGCAGCAGGTCGGCGAGCCGCCGCAGTTCCGCGCGGTCGGCTTCGGGGACGCCCAGCAGTTCGGAGATGACGTCCATGGGCACCTGGCCCGCGAGATCGTCGATCCAGTCGAATTCGCCGCGCGCCAGGGCGGGTTCGAGGTATTGCCGGGTGATCTGCCGGATGCGGTCGCTCATCTCGGTGACGCGGCGGGGCGTGAAGCCCTGGTAGACGAGTTTGCGCAGGCGTACGTGGCGGGGGTCGTCCATGGCCAGGAAGGACATGGTCCGGTGCGCGTGCGGACCCCAGGCGGCGGGGTCCAGGGAGACGCCGTTGGCGCTGGAGAGCCGTTCGGCGTCGCGGAATCCGGCGGCCACATCGGCGTGCCGGGACAAGGCCCAGAAGTCGAGTCCGGGGTTGTGATAGAGCGGCGCTTCGGTGCGCAGGCGCTCGTACACGGGGTAGGGGTCCTCGTGCATCCGGTAGTCGTAGGGATCGAACAGCAGGGGTTCGAGGGAGGCTGCGGTCATCGTCTGGGGCACCTCGTTTTCGATAACGCGTTCATCGGCGCTGAGGAACGCCGTCCGGCCAATGAGGACACATAGCTGGACACGTGTCTGTACGGTACTAGCGGGCGGCTGAGCTGACAATGGAATCCGGCCATTCGGCACGGCCATGACCGGCAAACTGAAACATGTTCTTGCGTGTTTCCGAGCCACGAACTTATAGTCCGTACACGTGTCCGGACAGCATGGGAGCTACCGATGAGCCCGAGCAATCTCATCCCCGACAGCGGCACGTCCCTATTGATCGGCGGCAAGCTGACGCCCGGCGAGCGCGGCGTGTTCACCACCTCCGACCCGGCAACCGGACAGGCACTCGGCCACGTGGCCAATGCCGGTCACGCGGATATGGACGCGGCCATCGCCGCCGCCCGCACCGCCTTCGACGACACCGGCTGGTCCCGCGATCCGGCCTTCCGCGCGAACTGCCTGCGGCAGCTGCGCGATGCGTTGCGCGGGCACCTCGAGGAACTGCGCGAGATCACCATCGCCGAGGCCGGCGCGCCCCGCATGCTCACCCGCGGACCGCAGCTCGAGGGGCCCATCGGGGATCTCGGATACTTCGCCGACCTCGCCGAGAACTATTCGTGGGAAACCGATCTCGGTGTCGCCGAGCCCATGGGCATCCGCACCGGGCGCACGCTGCGCCGCGAAGCCGTCGGGGTGGTCGGCGCGCTCACGCCGTGGAACTTCCCGCACCAGATCAACTTCGCCAAGCTCGGACCGGCGCTGGCGGCGGGCGCCACGGTGGTGCTCAAACCCGCACCCGATACCCCCTGGTGCGCGGCGGTCGTGGGCCGGATCATTGCCGAGGAGACCGACATTCCGGCCGGTGCGGTCAATATCGTCACCTCCGACGATCACGGCGTGGGCGCGCAACTGGTCACCGATCCGCGGGTGGACATGATCTCGTTCACCGGGTCCACGCAGACGGGACGGGTCGTGATGGCCGCCGCGGCAGCGTCTTTGAAGAAGGTGTTCCTGGAGCTGGGTGGCAAATCGGCGTTCATCGTGCTGGACGATGCCGATCTGAAGGCCGCCGTCAGCTATGCGGCGTTCGGTGTCTGCGTGCATGCCGGGCAGGGCTGCGCCATCACCACGCGGCTGCTGGTGCCGCGCGAACACTACGACGCCGCAGTGGAATCCGCCGCCGCGACCATGTCGAGCATCAAGCCGGGCGACCCGAACCAGCCCGGAACCGTGTGCGGCCCCTTGATTTCCGAACGTCAGCTGGCTCGTGTCGAGCGCTACCTGAAGTCCGCCCGGGACGAGGGCGGCACCATCGTGACCGGCGGCCGCCGCGCCGGGACCGGTGGCTGGTTCATCGAGCCGACTCTCATTGCGGGACTTTCGAACTCGGCGACCGCCGCGCAGGAGGAGATCTTCGGGCCGGTCCTGGTCATCATCCCGCACGACGGCGACGACGATGCCGTCCGCCTCGCCAACGACTCGCCCTACGGCCTGTCCGGATCCGTGTGGGGCCGCGATACCGAGCGCATTCGCCGCGTGGTGGCGGGCGTGCGCACCGGCACCCTCAGCGTGAACGGCGGCATCTGGTACTCCGCGGACGCGCCGTTCGGCGGTTACAAGCAATCCGGGATCGGACGGGAAATGGGTGTCGCCGGATTCGAGGAATACACCGAGACCAAGCTCATCGCGACCGTCGTCTGAAGGAGTGCACGAGATGGCACGATTCACGGATAAATCCGCCATAGTCACCGGAGCGGCCCAGGGCATCGGGGAGGGCTACGCCCGCGCCCTCGCCGCCGAGGGCGCGAAAGTCGTGGTCGCCGACCTGAACTCGGAGAAGGGTGAGGCGGTCGCCAAGCAGATCACCGCGGACGGCGGCATCGCCGTCTTCCGCGAGGTCGATGTCGCCGATCCCGAATCCGCCACCGCCCTGGCCGAATTCACGGTCGCCGAATTCGGCGGCATCGACCACCTGGTCAACAATGCCGCCATCTACGGGGCGATGAAGCTCGACATCCTGCTCACCGTGCCGTGGGACTACTACAAGAAGTTCATGGGCGTGAACCTCGACGGCGCGCTCAATATGACGCGCGCGGTGTGGCAGCCCATGGTCGAGCGGGGCGGCGGGTCGATCGTGAACCAGTCCTCCACCGCCGCGTGGATGTACTCCGGGTTCTATGGGCTGGCCAAGGCCGGAATCAACAGCCTCACCCAGCAATTGGCGCGGGAACTGGGCGGCTCCAATATCCGTATCAATGCCATTGCGCCGGGGCCGATCGATACCGAGGCCACCCGGACCGTGGTGCCCGGCAATATCGTCGATCTCATGCTCCAGCAGCTGGCCATCAAGCGGCTGGGCACGCCGGACGACCTGGTCGGGGCCTGCCTGTACCTGCTCTCCGACGATTCGAAATGGGTTACCGGGCAAGTGCTGAACGTGGACGGCGGGCAGGTATTCCGCCCATGAGCGACTCGATGTCCGTTGGTTTCATCGGCTTGGGCAATATGGGTGCGCCCATGGCCAAGCGGTTACTGGAATGGCCGGGCGGCCTGGGGGTGTGCGATACCCGCGAGGCGGCCCTGCAACCGTTCACCACGGCCGGGGCGACCGCCGCCGGATCTCCGGCGGAACTGGCCGAGCGGTGCGGCGTCGTATCGATCGTCGTGGTGAACGACGAGCAGGTGCGGGCCGTGGTGAGCGGGCCGGACGGGATCCTGCGGACCGCGAAGCCGGGCACGGTGATCGCGGTGCACTCCACCATCGCCGATACCACGGCCACCGAGCTGGCCGCCGAATGTGCCGGGCACGCTGTGGAATTCGTGGATGCCCCGATCAGCGGCGGTGCGCCCGCGGCGCAGAAGGGTGCGCTGGCCGTGATGGTGGGCGGCAGCCCGGTGGCGTTCGAGGCCGTGCGGGAACCGTTCTCGACCTTCGCTTCCCTGGTCGTGCACGCGGGCGAGGTCGGTGCCGGGACGCGAATGAAGCTGGCCCGCAACCTGATCCACTTCGTCGCCTTCAACGCCGCGGCCGAGGCGCAGCGGCTGGCCGCGGCCGCCGGGCTCGATATCACCGAGCTTGCCAAGGTGGTCCGGCATTCGGACTCGCACACCGGCGGTCCCGGGGCGATCATGTTGCGCAAGACCACCGCCGCCATCGAGGAGGGCGACTTCTGGCTGCCCATCCTCACCCATGTTCGCAATCTCGGCGAGAAGGATCTCGCCCTCGCCCTCGAGCTGGGCGATCGCCTGGAGGTCGAGCTGCCGCTGGCCCGGCTCGCCCTGCACGGACTGGGTGATGGGCTCGGGGTCGGGCCGGGCGATATCGCAAAGGAGCAGTCATGACGGATGAGCGGCGCGAGCGCGGGCTGAAAAAGATGAGCGAGGTGTACGGCTTCGATCTGCCGGACCTCCAAGGTGATCCGTTCTTCGAGGTCACCGTCGATCATCTCTTCGCCGATATCTGGAATCGCCCCGGGCTCAGCCTGCGCGACCGGCGGCTGCTGCTGCTCGGCGCGATCACCGCGCAGGGCAATGCCGAGATCGCGGAGATCCAGGTCGGCGCGGCCCTGCGCAATGGCGAACTCGATGCCGGGCAGTTGCGGGAGATCGCGGTCTTCCTCGCCCACTACGTGGGCTGGCCGTCCGCCACCAAACTCGACGGCGCCATCCGAAAAGTCTTATCCAAGAACAAGAAGTAAGGAATTCGAAGCAATGGCCGAAACCGTCACCGTACGACCGCTTCCCGCCAGCCAGGTCGAATCCTGGGACTACGAGGCCGATGTGGTCGTCGTCGGATACGGCATCGCCGGCGCGTGCGCCGCCATCGAGGCCCGCCGCGCGGGCGCCGATGTGCTGGTACTGGAACGCACCGGCGGCTGGGGCGGCGCGGCCGCCATGTCCGGCGGGTTCATCTACCTCGGTGGCGGGACCGCCCTGCAGCGCAAGCTGGGCTTCGAGGACACTCCCGAGAACATGGAGAAGTTCCTCACCGCCGCACTCGGCCCGGGCGTGGACAAGGACAAGATCCACGACTACTGCCAGGGCAGTGTCGAACACTTCGATTGGCTTGTCGCCCAGGGTGTTCCGTTCAAGGAGGAGTTCTGGGGCGAGCCCGGCTACGAGCCGCCGGCCGACCAGGGCCTGATGTACTCCGGCGGCGAGAACGCCGCACCCTTCAACGCCATCGCAGACCCGGCGCCACGCGGGCATCTCGCCTGGACCAAGGACAAGAAGCTGGGCGAGAAGGGCGGCGGCTACATGCTCATGGAGCCGTTGGCCGAGACGGCCGACGAGCTGGGCGTGCGGCACGAATACGATGTTCGGCTGCGGCGCTTGATCATCGACGAGGACGGTCGCGTGGTGGGTGTGTCCGCCACCCGGTACGGCAAGCCGGTGAACGTGCGCGCCGAGCGCGGTGTGGTGCTGGCGACCGGCAGCTTCGCCTACCGGCACGAAATGGTGGAACAGTTCGCGCCCAAGATCCACGGGCGGCCCGCCGCCACGGTCGAGGAGCACGACGGTATCGGCATCCGGGTGGCGCAGGCGCTTGGCGCGGATCTGGCGCACATGGACGCCACCGAGGTCGCGCTGGTCGCGGACCCGCAGGTGGTGGTGCGCGGCATTCTGGTGAACGGGCGCGGACAGCGGTTCATCACCGAGGACACCTATCCGGGCCGGATGGGTCAGGCGGTGCTGCAGGATCAGGACAATCAGGCGTACCTGATCATCGACGAGGAAGCCCTCGAGGAGGCGTTCACCACGCGATCGTCCATGTCGTTCCTGCGCATCGCGCCGACCTGGGTGGCCGAGAACGTCGCCGAGCTCGAAACCGAAATGGGCCTGCCCGCCAACACTTTGCAGTCCACCATCGACCTCTACAACCACCACGCCACCAATGGCGAGGACCCGTACCTGAACAAGAAGCCGCAGTGGGTGAAGCCCATCGGCAGCCCGCTCGGCGCCTACGACCTGCGCGGCTACACCGGCGGCTTCACCCTCGGCGGCCTGCGCACCGACCTGGATTCGCGGGTCCTGCACGTCGACGGCGAACCGATTCCGGGCCTCTACGCGGCGGGCCGGGTCACCTCCGGCATCTGCACCGGCGGCTACGCCAGCGGTTGTTCCCTCGGCGACGGCAGCTTCTACGGCCGCCGCGCGGGCGTGGCCGCCGCCAAGAACTGAAAGGAGCCGACGCACATGAGATTCGGCATCGTCCTCTTCACCAGCGACCGCGGCATCACGCCCGCGGCCGCCGCCAAGGCCGCCGAGGACCGCGGCTTCCACTCGTTCTTCGTCCCCGAGCACACCCACATCCCGGTGAAACGTGAAGCGGCGCATCCCGGTACCCAGAGCGCCGAGCTACCGGACGACCGCTACATGCGCACCCTGGACCCCTGGGTCGCGCTGGGCACCGCCGCGGCCGTGACGTCCCGCATCGAATTGTCCACCGCGGTAGCGCTCCCCACCGAGAGCGACCCCATCACCCTCGCCAAAACCATCGCCACCCTCGACCACCTGTCCGGCGGCCGCGTCACCCTGGGCGCCGGATTCGGCTGGAACACCGACGAACTCGCCGACCACGGCATCCCCGGCAAACGCCGCCGCACCGCCCTCCGCGAATACGTCGAGGCCATGCGGGCCCTCTGGACCGAGGAAGAAGCCTCCTACTCCGGCGATTTCGTCTCCTTCGGCCCCAGCTGGGCCTGGCCCAAACCGGTCCAATCCCACATACCGCTGCTCATCGGCGCAGGCGGCACCGAACGCACCTTCCGCTGGATAGCCCAATCGGCGGACGGCTGGATCACCACTCCCCAGGACACCGGCATCGACGAATCCACGGCGCTACTCCTCAAGATCTGGCAGGAAGCCGGCCGCGAGGGCAACCCCCGCGTAGTCGCCCTCGACTTCCGCCCCGACCCGGAACGCCTCGCCCACTGGTCCGAAGCCGGCGTCACCGACGTCCTCTACGGCCTCCCCGACAAGCCCGAACCCGAAGTCCTCGCCTACCTGGACCGCCTGGCAACCAAACTCCGCCCCCTCGGCCTCCCCGACTGACCGGAAACCGATTCGCGACTCCGCCCACGCGGCAAATGAGCTCGCCGCGTGGGCGGAGCTGTGTGATCTCAGGAGGCGGTGATGCCGCCGTCGATGGTGATGATGGTGCCGGTGGTGTAGGCGGAGCGGTCGGAGGCGAGGAAGGTTGCCGCGTCGGCGATTTCGCCGGGGTGGGCGGGGCGGGCGAAGGGGAAGTCGGCGGCCAGGGTGCGGAAGTCTTCGTTGGTTTCGAGGAGGGTGGTGAAGCGTTCGGTGGCTACCGGGCCGGGGTTGATGCCGAGGACGCGGATGCCGTCGCGCCAGCTCTGGCCGCCCAGGGCTCGGGTGAAGGCCATCAAGGCGGCGTTGCCTGAGCCGCCGGCTATGTAGCCGGCCTTGGGGCGTTCGCCGGCGGAGCCGATGATATTGACGATCACACCTCGGCCGCGGTCCTTCATGCCGGCGTAGACGGAGCGGGTGAGGTCGATGTAGCCGAAGACCTTCAGGTCCCAGGCGCGGCGCCAGGTGGCTTCGTCGATGGATTCCAGGGTGCCCGCGGGGATGTCGCCGGCATTGTTGACCAGGATGTCCGGGGTAGCCGAGTCGGCCAGGCGCTGTAGTTCGGCGCCGTCGCGCAGGTCCACGGGGTGGGTGGACACGGTTACCGAGTAGGTCGCGGTCAGGCGGGCGGCGACCTCGTCGAGGCGTTCCTTGCCGCGGGCGGCCAGGTGGAGGTGGACGCCCTCGGCGGCAAGCGATTCCGCGACGGCCGCGCCGATGCCGGCCGATGCGCCGGTGATGAGGGCGGTGCGTCCCGCGAGCCCCAGATCCATGTCAGTCCTTTCGAATTCGGTAGCTCGTGCCGGGTTTTCGGTGTTCGAGCCTTCCGGGCAACACCCGGCACCCCCAATTCGATACCGGGTGATCGGTTTGCGCTCGGTGGGAGTCAATTACATGCCGCGGTGCGGTGCAGGATGCGAAGGGCGCCGGGCGCTGGGAGGTCGCGGAACTTGCCGGTGGCCAGGGCCCGGCGGTAGAGATGCTGGGCCGGGGTACCGGGCGAGACGCCGGACAGGGCCAGCAGGCCGCCGCCGGCGATCCAGTGCACCCAGTCGTCGTAGGCGCGGTCCGCCTCGGCCTCGGTGGCGGGCGGGGCGAGGGTCAGGAGACGCAGTGGCGTGCGCCAGGTTCGCGGGTCCGGCGCGGGCAATCCCGGCGTGATGGTGAGGGCGGGGCCCGTGCCCGCGTAGCTGCGCACGGCCTCTTCGAGAGCACGCGCCTCGTCCGGCGACAGCGCTGCGGGGTCGGCGGCGGCCATTCGAATACCTTTCTGGGCCCGAGGCATTCATGCAGGTCGAGCCGGGTGCGATTGCCCGTAGGGCCGAGTCATAGTAGCATCCGGACACGTGTCTGATTCCGTCCCTGCCCGCTCGGTGGTGAACCTGGAGGCCACGCGTCGCCGCCTCACCGAGAAGCAGGCCGACACCGTCGACCGGCTCACCCGGGCGGCGATGGAAGTGCTCTCGCGGGAAGGCTTCGCGGGCCTCACCGTCCGCATGGTGGCGGCCGCCGCGGGCGTCGGCACGGCCACCGCCTATACCTATTTCTCCTCCAAGGAGCATCTGGTCGCGGAGATGTTCTGGCGGCGACTGGCCGCCACTCCCCCACCCGCCGACGAGGATTCGGACAGCACCACGCGAGTGCTCGCGGTGCTACGGCAGATTGCCATGCTGGTGGCCGACGAACCCGCGCTGGCGGGGGCCGTGACCAGCGCGCTGCTCGGCACCGATCCCGATGTGGCCCATCTGCGCTATCGAATCGGCAGTGAGATCCGCAAGCGACTCATGGATGCCTCGGGCGCGGACGCGGATCCGGAGATCGTCGATCATCTGGAACTGCTCTACGCCGGCGCGCTGGTGCGGGCGGGCATGGGTTACGCCTCGTATGCGGAGATCGCCGAGCTGCTGGAGAAGTCCGCGCTGCGGGTCCTGAAGGACTGAATCCGACGGGGTGAGTCCCCTGGATTCCCTTGCCGTGCAATCCAACCCGTAGTACCGTCCAGACAGGTGTCCACTCCGGTGCGGGAGGTTTCCGATGGCCCTGGTCAAGCCACAGCTGGTGTCGGGCGGCGAGCATGAGCACGGGCATTTGGAGGAGTTCCGGACGGACCCGATCGCCCTCATGGCGCGCGTGCGCGCGGAGTGCGGGGACATCGGCTCGTTCCGGCTGGCGGGGCGGGATGTCATCCTGCTCAGCGGCGCGCGGGCGAACGAATTCTTCTTCCGCGCAAGCGATGACGAGCTGGATCAAGCGGCGGCCTACCCGTTCATGAAACCGATCTTCGGCGAGGGCGTGGTCTTCGACGCGCCGCCGGAGCGGCGCAAGGAAATGCTGCACAACACCGCCCTGCGCGCGGAACAGATGCGCGGACACGCCACCACCATCGCCCGCGAAGTCGACGGCATGCTCGCACGCTGGGGCGACGCGGGCGAGATCGATCTGCTCGAATTCTTCGCGGAACTCACCATTTACACGTCGTCGGCGTGCTTGATCGGCGTGAAGTTCCGCAATGAATTGGACGGCCGGTTCGCGCAGCTCTATCACGAGCTGGAACGCGGGACGGACGCCTACTGCTACGTCGACCCGAATGCCGATATCGAGAGTTTCCGCCGCCGCGACGAGGCGCGCTGGCAGCTGGTGAAACTGGTCCGCCACATCATGGCCGGGCGGATGGCGAATCCGCCGCAGGGCAAGGACGATCGGGACATGCTGGACGTGCTGGTGTCCGTGCGGGATGAACGGGGCAATCCGCGGTTCTCGGCCAGCGAGGTCACCGGCATCTTCATTTCGATGATGTTCGCGGGCCACCACACCACGTCGGGCACCGCGGCCTGGACCATTATCGAACTACTGCGGAATCCCGAGGTGCTGCGACGCGTCGTCACCGAATTGGACGAGCTGTACGCCGACGGCGCGGACGTGAGTTTCCATGCGCTGCGGCAGATTCCGCGGCTGGAGGCGGTGCTGAAAGAGGTGCTGCGCCTGCATCCGCCGCTCATCATTCTCATGCGGGTGGCGCGCGCGGAGTTCGAGGTCTGCGATCGCCGCATCGATCCGGGCGATCTGGTGGCGGTGAGTCCCGCTGTCTCCAACCGCATTCCGCAGGATTTCCCGAACGCGGACCACTTCGATCCGGCCCGCTACCTCGACCCGAATCAGGAGGATCTGGCCAACCGCTGGACCTGGATTCCGTTCGGGGCCGGGCGACATCGCTGCGTGGGCGCGCAGTTCGCGCTCATGCAGTTGAAGGCCATATTCTCGATCTTGTTGCGCGACTGGGAGTTCGAACTCGCGCAGCCGTCGGACACCTACCGCAACGACCACTCGAAGATGGTCGTGCAGCTGGAACAGCCGTGCGCGGTGCGTTACCGCCGCCGCGCCCGGCCGTCCTGATCGCCGCTCAGAGCGCGGCTTCGATGGCCCCGGTCACGGCCGGGTCCTTGGGCTCGGTGCGCGGCCGGAAGCGGCCCAGCACGGCGCCGTCGCGGCCGATGAGGAACTTCTCGAAGTTCCACTGGATGTCCCCGGTCTCGCCCGCGGCGTCGGCGACCTTGGTGAGCTCCTCATAGATCGGGTGCCGGTCCGCACCGTTCACGTCGTCCTTCTCCAGCAGCGGGAAGTCGACGCCGTAGGTGGCGGCGCAGAATTCGGCGATCTCCTCGGCCGAACCGGGCTCCTGGCCCATGAACTGGTTGCACGGGAACCCGACCACGGTGAAGCCCTTGGGCCCGTAGGTCTGCTGGAGTTCCACGAGGCCGGTGTACTGCGGGGTCAGGCCGCATTTGGAGGCGACATTGACCAGCAGCACGACCTTGTCGCCGGCCAGCTGGGTCAGCGTGGTGGGCTCGTCGGTCAGCGTGCGCAACGGAATTTCGCGAAGGTTGGTCACAAGCACGAATAGTAGAACGAGTTCGGGTATCGGGTCCGTCCGGCGGCCGGTTCAGGAGTAACGCACCTGCCAGTGTTTGATGCCGTTGATCCAGCCGTGCCGCAGCCGTTCGGGCGGCGCGACCTCGTGCAGTTCCGGCATGGCGTCGGCGATGGCATTGAACATGAGGTCGATTTCCAGTCGCGCCAGATTCGCGCCGACACAGAAGTGGGTGCCGGTGCCGCCGAAGCCCACGTGCGGATTCGGATCGCGCAGCACATCGAAGGCGAACGGATCGTCGAACACCGTCTCGTCGAAATTGGCGGAGCTGTAGAACAATCCGACCCGGTCACCTTTGCGGATCTGCTGCCCGCCGAGTTCGGTATCGCCGGTGGCGGTGCGCTGGAAGGCGGTCACCGGGGTCGCCCAGCGCACGATCTCGTCGGGTGCGGTGTGCGGCCGCTTCTCCTTGTACAGCTCCCACTGGTCCGGATTGTCCACGAACGCTTTCATGCCGTGCGAGATGGCATTTCGCGTGGTCTCGTTGCCTGCTACGGAAAGCAGGATGACGAAGAACCCGAATTCGTCGGAACCCAGCGCCTCACCGTCGACGTCGGCGGTGACCAGCTGGGTGACGATATCGGCGGCCGGGCAGGCGCGGCGCTGTTCGGCCATGGTGTAGGCGTAGCCGAGCAATTCGGCATTGGCCTGCATGTTCGCGCCCGCGAATTCCGGATCGTCGTAGTTGAGCAGTTGATTGGACCAGGTGAAGAGCTTGTGCCGATCCTGCTGCGGCACGCCGAGCAGTTCGGCGATGGCCTGCAGCGGAAGTTCGCACGCCACCTGGGATACGAAATCCCCGCTGCCGCTGTCCTTCGCCTCCGCGACGATGGCGGCGGCGCGTTCGGTGAGCGCCTGCCGCAGTCCTTCGACGGCGCGCGGGGTGAAGCCCTTGGCGACGATGCGCCGGATCTTGGTGTGCTTGGGTGGGTCCATGTTCACCAGTAGCGCATCGCGGCTCAGCTCGATCTGCTCGGGCGTGGAGTCGATGGGCATCCGGATGATGGAGCCGTTGGTGTGGGAGGACCAGAGTTCCGGCTTGCGGGAGATCTCCTTGACGTCCTCGTGCCGGGTGATCGCCCAGTAGCCGCCGTCGCTGAACGGCGCGGCCTGTTCGGGGGTCTGCGCGTTCCACCAGACGGGCGCCGTGCGGCGCAGCGCCGCGAATTCTTCGGTCGGACTGTGATCTGCCCAGAGGGCGGGATCGGTCAGGTCGAACCCTGCCGGCAGTGACGGAACAGACACTGTTCCTCCTCGGGCATGTTGCCACTATGATCTCGGTTTTGGAACGTGTTTCACGTCGATTGAACCATGCGCGACGGCGGCTGTTCAGCGTTTCATCAAGATCGTTTAGCAGCTCTGACGTGGGTCTCGGCCCCGAGCGGAGCGCCGAATGTGTTCACAGACTAGAACTTGTTCTACAGTGATCGCAGGCACACTCGAGGATGAGGTACTGACATGACCGCTTCTCCGCACTCCGCGGACGCAACCGAAGCCGATTACGTCGTCGTGGGCGCCGGTAGCGCCGGCGCCATCGTGGCCGGCCGACTGGCCGAGCGGGGTGCGAGCGTGATCCTCCTGGAGGCCGGGCGCAAGGACGACACCCGGCTCGTCACCAGCCCCGGCATGATCACGATGGTCCACACCGTCCCGCAGCTGAAGAAGCGCGTGACCTGGAAGCAGTTCTCGATCCCGCAGAAGCACGCCAACGACCGCGAGATCCCCATGACGCGCGGCAAGGTGCTCGGCGGCTCCAGCTCCGTCAACGGCATGCTCTTCGTGCGCGGCAACCGCGCCAACTTCGACTCCTGGGCCGCCGAGGGCAACAAGGGCTGGAGCTACGACGAGATCCTGCCCGCCTACAAGCGCCTGGAGAATTGGCAGGACGGCGCGAACGACTACCGCGCCACCGGCGGCCCCATCGAGGTCACCCGGCAGCAGGACCTGACCCCGATCACCCAGGAGTTCATGGTCGCCGCGTCCGAGACCCTCGGCACGCCGATCATCGAGGACTACAACGGCGAATCGCAGGAAGGCATCTCGATCTTCCAGCAGAGCGTCCGGAACGGTCTGCGCTACAGCTCTTCTCGCGGCTACATCACCGATATGCCGAACTCGAACCTCACCGTGCTGACGCACGTGCACGCCACCCGCGTGGTCATCGAGAACGGCCGCGCCACGGGCGTCGAGATCGCCGAAAAGAACGGTGCCCGCCGGGTCGTCCGCGCGGCCAAGGAAGTCATCGTCTCCGGCGGCGTCATCGGGTCCCCGCAGCTGCTCATGCTCTCCGGCATCGGCCCGGCCGCGCACCTGCGCGAGCTCGGCATCGAGGTGAAGGCGGATCTGCCGGTCGGGCAGAACCTGCACGACCACCTCTTCGTGCCCATGACCTTCGTGTCGAAAAAGGCCATCCACCGCGGCATTCCGACCTACTTCGCGCGCGGCATCATGCGCGAGCTGCGCAACCCGGGCAGCTCCTGGATGGGGCGCACGGTCTTCGAGGCCGCGGGCTTCGTCAAGACCAAGTTCTCCGAGGGCGCACACCCGGACATGCAGATCCACACCCTGCCGTGGAGCTACCCGACTCCCAACCAGGACGAGGACAAGATGCACATGGTGGACCGGCGGGCCGCGCTCACCATCATGCCCAGCCTCATCTACCCGAAGAGCCGCGGCGAACTGAAGCTGGCGTCGGCGGATCCGTTCGCGTCGCCGCTCATCGACCCGGGCTACCTGACCGATCCGTGGGACACCGAGTTCCTGGTCGAGGGCATCAGAATGATCCGGGACGTGATGTCGCACAAGAGCATTGCCGGCGATGTGGTCGAGAACTTCTTCCCCGGAACGGATTACAGCGACGAAACCGCGCTGCGGCGGGAACTGCCCAACCGCGTGCACTCCATCTACCACCCGGTCGGCACCTGCCGCATGGGCGTGGACGAACGCGCCGTGGTCGACCCGACCCTGAAGGTGCGGGGCATCGAAGGCCTGCGTGTCGTGGACGCCTCGATCATGCCCAGCATCACCGGCGGCAACACCAACGCGCCGAGCTACATGATCGGCGAGAAGGCCGTGGAGTTCATCGGGGAATAGCCCCATCGAGACCGCGGTGCACGACGCACTTCCCTAGCCTTCCGTGCACCGCCGGGTCAGCGGATACGACCACCGCTGACCCGGAACCGCCCCGAGCCGATGCAACCGGCTCGGGGCGGTTTTCTTTATCCCCCTGATACGCGTCGCGCAATCCGTTCTACCAGTGCGTCTGTTAGAAAAATGGGATGAATGCGAGAAACTTGACGCTCGCTCCCCTGGCCTTCGCGCTCACCTTCTGGGCCTGGAATCTCATCGGCCCGCTACCCAGCAGTTACGAGAAGAGTCTCGGCCTGTCCGCCGGGCAGACCTCTTCCCGCCGCTGGTCATGGGATTGGTGTACAGCTCCCGGCACGACTACACCCTCGGCTACGTCCTGCTCGCGCTGACCGCGGTCGGCGCCCTGCTCTACACGCTGAAAGTCGGTCGCGAAGTACGCGATTGACGCACCCGAAGGGGTCCTATGCGCCGCACTACCGGGGATCACGATTCGTGCCTGATGAACGTCGGGGAACGGCCGGACCGGCAGCAATTGCGGGACAGCGCCGCCGCCATCGAGGATATGGTGCGGCACCATCTCGACTCGTACCTGGTGCAATTGGAGCGGGCCGTCGAGGACGCGGGCGGCGCCGTGCACTGGGCCACCGGCGCCGCCGAGGCGAACCTCCTGGTGGACGCACTGGTCCGGCAGGAGCGACTCCGGGCCGCCGAGGTCGGCGTCACCGGCGCGAATTTCCTTGTCGCGGAGACCGGAACGATCGTCATGGCGGAATCCGAGGGCAATGGGCGCGTGTGCCCGGCGCTGCCGGAAACGCTCATCACCGTGGCGGGCATCGAGACCGTGGTGCCGACCTGGCGCGACCTCGAAGTCTTTCTGCAGCTGCCCGCGCGCGGCAGCACCGGGAAACGCATATCGCCGTACGTGTTCACCTGGGCCGGCGTCACCGACGGGGACGGGCCGCGGAACTTCCACCTGGTGCTGGTCGACGACAACCGCACACCCGGGCATCGTGCGAAGCGGTCGGCGACCGCGACGAACGCACGCGAAATCGTGCTGGCGCGCATTCGGGATGCCTTGTCTGATCTGCCCGCCGAACAGCGCACCATCACCGCACCGCGCGAATACCTGCGGCGGGCACCGGGAATCGAGGCCGGCGATCACGACGCCGTGGTGTCACTGTTCTTCGAACGAGTGAAACATTCTGGTGCACAAGCACACCGGGTCGACGCATCGGTGCTGCCGAAAACCATCGCGACCGTCCTGCACGAGCACGGCGTCCGCAGTGTCATCGCCCCGGCGGGCGTGCCCGAGGGCTGCCTCGCCGAGTGGACCGTGGACTCCGGAAATCGGGTGGTCTCGGACGATCCACAACTGTCCACAGCCGAACTCGGGGGCGTGGATGCGGTGATCACCATTTGCGCTGCGGCCATTGCCGATTCGGGCACCGTGGTGCTCGACGGCGGTCCCGGGCAGGGCCGGCGCGCGCCGACGCTGGTGCCCGGCTGCCATGTCTGCGTGGTGCACGCCGAGCAGATCGCGTCGTCCGTTCCCGAGATGATCGGCATCCTGGACCCGTTGCGCCCGCTCACCTGGCTCAGCCCTCGTTCCGCCACAGCCGATCTCGAGATGATCTGCGGGCCGGGTGTGCGGGGACCCCGGCGGCTGGTCGTAGTCATCGTCGAGTGACCTCTCGAAAATACCCTTCTTCCAGCGCTTTTCATGAGTGCAAGATCTTGTTAAGGGCGTGCCAAGCACGGCTGGGCATCGTTGTGTCAACGCCGGGAGCGACCGGCGCGGCGAGACCACCGACCGGGGGGTGGGGGGAACGCTGGGACACGACCCGTCCACGAGGGGTGCCGGGTCGTGTCACAGCAATACCGGTCATCCGGGTCTCATCGACGGAACCAGTCCTGTCGCGAAGGGGGCGGCAGGCCTGCGAGGATCCCGTCGGCCCCGTCCACGAGGGGTGGCGGGACCGGCGGGCTCCTTAATACGGCATCATGGAAGGTAAGAGCGCCAAAAAGATTGGGAGAGACGATGGAAACGGTAGTCGTCTTTGTACTGGCCTGCTTGATCTACTGGTTCGGGTTGATACGCTGACCGGCCACGCCCCGAAATCCTCGCGGCCCTCGGTACCGGGGTACCGAGGGCCGCGCTGCTTCGTCCACCTGCCGGGCTACCGGGCTTCGACCAACTCGGGCTCGATCGACGCTTCCGCCGGAACGCCCTCACCCGTGACGGCTTTTGCGCCTCGCATCAGGAAGAAGGCGACCACCGAGGCGACGATCACGCAGGCGCCGCCGGTCCAGAAGGTGGCGGACATTCCGGTGGTGAAGGCGTCCTTGGCGGCGACGATCAGGTCGTGGTTGCCACTGGCCATTGCCGGAGCGACGTTCTCGCGGATGGCCGCCGGGGCCGAGGCCGGCATGGCGTTGCGGTAGGTGCCGGAGAGGATGGCGCCGAGGATGGCCACGCCGAGGGCGCCACCGGTCTGCTGAATGGTGTCGTTCAGGGCCGAACCGACACCGGCCTGCTCCGGCGGGACGGCGCCCATGAGAGCACCGATGGCGGCGGGCATGGCCAGGCCCGCACCGGCGCCTACCAGGGCCATGGCCAGGGCGGGCATCCAGAAAGCGGAGTCGACGGTGAGCAGGGCCAGTACCGCGGTGCCGGCGGCCAGGATCAGCAGGCCCGCCACGGCGATCGGACGGACACCCAGCTTCTGGGTCAGACCCGCACCGACGCCGTTGAAGACGATGGCGGACAAGGCCATCGGCGTGAAGGCCAGGGCGGTCTTGATGGGCGAGTAGTCCAGGACGAACTGCAGGTACTGAGTCAGGACCAGCATCAGGCCGGCGTTGGCGAAGGTGACCAGCACCAGGGAGAAGCTGGAACCGGTGAAGACGCGGTTGCGGAACAGGTGCAAGGGCAGCATCGGGTGCTCGGTCTTCAGTTCGCGGATCACGAAGGCGGACAAGGTGATCAGGGCGACGAGCAGGCCGGGCCAGGTGCCGTTGATGCCCTTGCCGGGGAATTCGATGATGGTCCAGACGGCGGAGGTGAGGCCCACGACGGAGAACAGCATGCCGGGCAGGTCGGTGGGACGGGCCGGGCCCTTGGATTCGGGCATCAGGGTCACGGCGGCGAGGACGGCCAGGATGGCGATCGGGACGTTCAGCAGGAAGACGGAACCCCACCAGAAGTGGTTCAGCATGATGCCGCCCATGACCGGGCCGCCGACCATGCCGATCATCGCCACCGTGCTCCAGGCGGCAATTGCCTTGGGGCGCTCGTCATCGTCGAAGACGACGATGAGGATGGAGAGGGTGCTCGGCATGATGAGCGCACCGCCGAGGCCCATGATGACGCGGCCCGCGATGAGCATTTCCGGATTGCTCGCATAGGCGGCCAATAGGGAGGCCGCGCCGAAGAGCACCAGGCCGATGATCATCACCAGCCTGCGGCCGAAGCGATCGGAGAGACTGCCCGAGGTGAGCAGCAGGCCGGCGAAGACCAGGATGTAGCCGTCGATCACCCACTGCAGATCCTGGGCGCCGGCGTGCAGGTCGGTGGAGATCTCCGGAATGGCGACGTTCAGCACCATATTGTCGATCACCAGCAGCAGTGAGCTCAGGCAGAGCACCACCAGGATCAGCCAGCGCTTCGGGTTGCGCTGTGCCGCAGGCGAAGTCATCGTCGCGGCCATTTCGTTCGTAGACATTTCCGGTCCCCTTCGAGAAGCTCTCCGCACACTGTGCGGCGTTGTCGAACACTGTACGATAATCCGTACAGTGTGCGCAAGAGCGCACGGCGTGCAACTAGGCGAACGGTGTTCTAGCTGCGGTTAGGCTGTACGGAAGACAAAGGAGGAACGCGCATGTCCGCAAAAACGCAGGAGTTCTCGTCGGTCTGGACCCGCCCGCAACGACAGCGGCGCGACCAGCCCGCACTCAGCCGGGACCAGATCGTCACCGAAGCGCTCACCCTGCTCGATACCGAAGGCATCGACGCGCTCAGCATGCGCAAGCTCGGCAGCCGCCTCAATGCCGGCGCCACCTCGCTCTACACCCATGTGACCAACAAGGACGAGATCCTGGAACTCGTGGTCGACGCGGCGTTCGGCGAACCCCGCGTACCGGAGGACACCACCCGCGACAGCTGGCGTGCCGACATGACAGCGCTGGCCCGCGAGATCCGTGCCACCCTGCTGCGGCATCCCTGGATGCTCAGCGTCATGACCGGGGCCGGACTGGCCTACCTCGGCCCGAATCTGATGCGCGTGTCCGAGGCCATGCTGGGCATCTTCGAAAAAGCCGGCTTCGACGACGACGCCTCCGACCGGGCCACCAATGCCATCTTCGCCTACATCATCGGCTCCACCAGCACCGAAGCCGCCATGCTCAATGCCGTCACGCACAGCGGACTGACCGAACAGGAATGGTTCGGAGAAATGATGGCCGCGGCGGAGCACGCGTCGAAGCCCTACCCGCGCATGCACAGACGCTACGTGACCCAGCGCGACCTCGATACCGAGCAGGCACGCGAGGACTTCTTCGGCCAGGAACTCGGCCTGATCCTCGACGGGCTCGAGGTGCGTGGACGCACGAAAAAGCCTGCGGCACAAGCTTGAAGGCCGGTGCCGCAGGCTGAGTTCCGCCGGGTCAGCGACCGGTCGGAAGGTTGGTGCCGCCATTGGCATCCAGCACCACGCCGGTGATGAAGCCGTTGGTGGCGAGCAGGTGGATGGCGCGGGCGATGTCCTCGGGACGGCCGACCCGGCCCACCGGAGTGGTCTCGACCAGGCCGTCGAAGAGGGCCTTGCGCTGCTCCTCCGGAACCCGATCCCACCACGGGGTGTCGATGACACCGGGCGATACGGCGTTCACGCGCAGCGGCGCGAGCTCCACCGCGAGCGGCGGGACCATGGCGTCGAGTGCGCCGTTGATGGCGGCCAGCCCGACCGTGCCGGGGAAGGCGGCGCGGGACGAGCCGGCCGTCACCAGCGTCACCGAGCCCTGCGCGTCCAGGTGCGGCAGTGCGGCTTGCAGGATGCGCACCTGCGGCCAGAACTTGCCGTCGAAGCCACGGGCCAGCTCGTTCAGGTCGAGGCCGGCGAAGGGGCCGCTGCCCGCCGAGCCGCTCACCGAGATCACCAGGTGATCGATGGTGCCCGACTGCGCGAAGAAGGCGTCGATATCGGCCTGCTCGGTGGCGTCCAGGCGGTACCCGGTGGTCTTGCCGCCGATGCGGGCCACTGCCGCGTCCAGCTTGTCGCGGTCGCGCCCGGTGATGATGACCTCGGCGCCGCCGGTCGCGAAGAGGGTGGCGGTGGCCTCGCCGATGCCCGAACTGCCACCCATGACGACGACGCGCTGTGTTGTGGTCATTTTCTCTGGAGCCTCTCTGTCCGTCGCTCCGTTTATCATTACGGAACTGACAGTCTTGACAACCACGAAGCCGAGACTTTTAGTCTCGACAAATCAGTGACGTGCATCACAGGAGGCGCGGGCATGGCAGGCGCACCACCCAACCCGGAACGCCCGCACACCGGCCGGCGCCGCAACGAGGCCACCCACCACGCCATCCTCGACGCCGCGCTCCGGCTCCTCGCCGAATCCGACGGCGAGGCAGTCACCATCGACGCCATCGCCAAGGCCGCCGGCGTCGGCAAGCAGACCGTCTACCGCTGGTGGCCCTCCAAGGGCGCACTCCTGCTCGACGCCCTCACCGAACGCTCGGCCATCCAGGTGCCCCTCCCCGACACCGGATCCGTGCGCGCTGATCTGCAAGCGGTCATCGAAGCCACTTTCCTTGGTGCCCAAGGCAAATCGACCGCCCCCGCCCTGCGCTCCCTGGCCCGCGAGGCAGCCCACGACCCACACCTGGCCGAACTGCTCCAAACCTTCACCGCACAACGCCGAAACGCCGTCCGCGGCCTGCTCATCCGCGGGCAGCAGCGCGGCGAACTCGCCCCCGGCGCCGACCTGGACCTCATGCTGGACCAGTTCTACGGCGTCTTCTGGTACCGCTTCCTACTCGGCCACCAGCCCCTGGACCAGGACGCCGCCACCCGCCTCACGAACGCGATCCTGGCAGATCACTGAAGACATCGGCGGAACGGCCGAACTCGAACGACGAACGCCCGCACCACGGAATATGGTGCGGGCGTTGCGTTTTCAGCTATCGGGCGGGACTCAGCCGTTCAGGCCGGAGCGGACGCCTTCTTCGATGCGCTTGCCGATCTCGGTGTCGACGCTCTTCCAGTATTCGAAGACGCGGCTCAGCACCGGCTCCTGGACGCCGCCGAGGACGTGGCCGACGACGTTGGCGACCAGGCGGTCGCGGGCGGCGTCGTCGTAGACCTCGCGGACCAGGGTGCCCGCCTGGGTGAAGTCGCCGTCCTCGCGGTGCTGGATGTAGCCGGCCCGGACGATGGTCGGGTCGAAGTTCCAGATGCCGTAGTCACCGGCGCGGGACTCGTCCGCGTGCGGGCCGCCGAACGAATTCGGTGCGTACACCGGCACATTCGGGTCGTTGTACTCGAAGCGCATGGCGCCCTCCTTGGAGTAGGAGTTCACCTCCGCGGCCTTGGCGCGGTTGGGCGGCAGCTGCGCGTAGTTGGTGCCGATGCGATAGCGGTGCGCGTCGGCGTAGGCGAACACGCGGCCCAGCAGCATCTTGTCCGGCGAGAAGCCCACGCCCGGAACGAGATTCGACGGTTCGAACGCGGACAGCTCGATATCGGTGAAGAAGTTGCCCGGGTTGCGGTTCAGCGTCCAGCGACCGACCTCGATCAGCGGGTAGTCCTTCTGCGACCACACCTTGGTCAGGTCGAACGGGTTGAAGCGGTAGCCCTCGGCCTCGTCGACCGGCATGACCTGCACCTTGAGCGTCCAGGACGGATGCTCGCCGCGCTCGATGGCCTCCCACAGATCCTTGCGGTGGAAGTCCGGGTCGCTGCCCGCCAGGCTGTCGGCCTCGCGCTGGGTCAGGAACTCGATGCCCTGATCGGTCTTGAAGTGGTACTTCACCCAGAAGCGCTCACCGGCGGCATTGATCCACTGGTAGGTGTGCGAACCGAAACCGTCCATGTGCCGGTAGGTCTTCGGGATGCCGCGATCACCCATCAGCCAGGTCACCTGGTGCGCGGTCTCCGGGCGCAGGGTCCAGAAGTCCCACTGCATATTGTGATCGCGAAGTCCGTTGCCCGGCAACCGCTTCTGCGAGCGGATGAAGTCGGGGAACTTGATCGGATCCTTGATGAAGAAGACCGGCGTGTTGTTGCCGACGATGTCGTAGTTGCCGTCGGTGGTGTAGAACTTCACCGCGAAACCGCGCGGGTCGCGCCAGGTGTCGGGGCTGCCCTGCTCACCGGCCACGGTGGAGAACCGCACCAGCGATTCGGTGCGCGCACCCGGCTGGAACAGTGCGGCCTTGGTGAAACGGGAGACGTCGCCGGTCACCACCAGCTCGCCGTAGGCGCCCGCGCCCTTCGCGTGCACGATGCGCTCCGGCACCCGCTCGCGGTTGAACTGGGCCAGCTTCTCGATCAGATAGTGGTCGTGCAGCAGGATGGGGCCCTGGGTACCCGCGGTCAGCGACTCGTTGTCGCTCTCGACCGGAGCGCCGGTATTGGTGGTTGTCGGCTTGGTCATTCGAAGCCTCCTTCGGGCAGCTGGAATCGTCCCGGGGATCGACCCGGGCTTTCAGGAAACCTCGCCCCTCAGGGGGCGCAATCGGGGCAGAGCCCCCAGAACACGACTTCGGCCTCGTCGATGACGAAACCGTGGGACTGATCGGGTTCCAGGCAGGGCGCCGCACCCACGGCACAGTCGATATCGATCACCGTGCCGCACTTCCTGCACACCAGGTGGTGATGGTTGTCTCCGGTCCGCGCCTCGTACAGCGCCGGCGATCCCGCCGGTTCGATCCGCCGCAGCAATCCCGCGCCCACGCATGCCTTCAGCACGTCGTACACGGCCTGTGTGGACACCGATCCCAGCGTCTCGCGCACCTTCGCAGCCACCCCGTCGGCATCCGAATGCGGCGCCTCGGCAACCGCGTCCAGCACCGCGACCCGCGGGCCGGTGACCCGCAGACCCACCGCCCGCAACCGTTCGCGAGCGTCGTAACCAGTGTGCATAACTACACCCTCCCCCGTTTTCTGGAATAAGTCAAGAAAAGGCCGTTCGGCCTGGCAGAGGCGATCATCGGCGCATTACGGCAACTCGATCACGCTCAGGCGGACGGGCTCTCGGAGTAGCGCGCGTCACAATCGGTGGGCCGGAATAGATCCGGTGGGGGCGCGGTTGATCAGACTTGCCGGCGTCGGAACAGCCCCGGGCCGCACCCCTTGTCGCTACGAGCGACCACTCGCCGAGAGGCGCTTGTTGGGCGTCGGCTTCCAACTTCGCAGCTTCGGGCTGCGAGCGGACGCCGCCAGCATCCCCCCGTCTGGCGGCGTTTCGGCGTTTCCGGGACGGTGTGGTTTCCGGGTTTTCAGGGTGGTGGCGAACTAGCCTGTGACGCATGTTGCGCATGCGCAGGGGGCTTGCCGGTGCGGTAGCGGTGACATCGGCGGTGGTGCTGGCCCTGGGTGGCGGGTTCTTCGAGGGTGGTGTGGCGCGCGCGGAGCCGGGGGAAATGCGCTGCGGCCAGCCGGTCGGGCGGGAATTCGAGCGGGCCACGCCGGAACAGGCCGGATTGGATGCGGGGCGGCTGGCCGATGCGCTGCGGTTCGCGGCGAGCCGGAACCGATTGAACGTGCAGGTTTTCCGGAACAACTGCCTGATCGGCGAGGGACCGAGCAATGCCGAAACCGGTCGAATTGCCTGGAATGTCTGGAGTGTCACGAAGAGTGTCGTGTCGCTGCTCGCCGGAATCGCCTGGGATCGGGGTGAACTCGATATCCACGCGCCCATCGGCCACTATCTCCCGGCCGGACTCGGCGACAGCGCACATCGCGCCATCACCGTCGAGAATCTGCTCACCGAAACCTCCGGCCTGCACATCGGGACCATCACCGAAGGCATCACCGGCGTCATCCCGATCGACCCGTTCAGCGCGGTCCAGGCCCTCGCCGTCCCGTTCGACAACCCGCCCGGCACCACCTTCACCTACAGCCAGCGCAATGTCGACCTGCTCTCCTACGTGATCGAACTGGCCGTCGGCGAACCACTACAGCAGTTCGCCCAGCGGGAACTGTTCGGCCCCATCGGAATCCAGCGCGGCGACTACTACTGGGCGCGGGATCGCTCCGGGCACACCTACGGCTACGCGCATCTGATGATCCCGCCCGACGACCTCTCCCGGCTCGGGCTGCTGGTCTCGAACGACGGGGTCTGGCGCGGGCAGCGCATCGTCTCGCACGCCTATCTGCATCGTGCCGCAACGCCATCCGCCACCGATCAGTGCTACGGCTACCTGTTCTGGACCGGATCCGGCTGCGCCGAGAACCCCGATTTCATGCCCGGCGACAGCTACGACATGTCCGGCATGGGCCTGCAGAACGTCTTCTTCATCCCCAGCCTCGGGCTCACGGTGATGTGGACCGGGTTCTTCGGCGTGCACACCACGAAGGGTCCGCTCGGCATCCTGGTGTACGGCGGCGAACTCTCGCACGAGTTCTTCCGCCGGTTGCTGGCGGCTTTCGAGCACAGCCCGATACCCGATCCCGGCCCCTACGTGGAGAAACCGGTGCGGTTGAACACCGCCGACTATCTCGACGCGGACATCGCGCTCGCGGTGTTCGGTGTCGGCCCGGACGCCTATCCGGGCTGTAATGTGCTGTCCTGCCTGAACGTTCCGCTCGCGGCGCCGTTCAGCGACGCGCCACCGGGGTGCCTGGTGGTGGCATGCGTCGGCCCCGACCCACGCACCCCGGGCATTCGCCGGCAGTGAGTGCTTACGGCGTGACGGTCACATCTGTCACGGCGTGACGGCGGCTCGCCCCGCCAGCTCACGCAGCTCGTCCGCCGGGCGCCGGCCCGCGAACTGCAACAGATCGCGCACCACTTCGCGCGCGCGATGATCACTGTGCACCAGTTCGGGCGTTAGTCGCTCGGCATTGAGCAAGGCGTCCAGCGCTTCCTGGGCCTGCCGCCGTTGCGCGTGCGCGCGGGCCACATCCACCAGGAAGCGAGCCTGCCGCTCCGGGGACAGCACGGAGGCGTCCACGGTGCGGGCGATATCGAGTGCCTCACCGGCGTCGCCCAATTCGACCGCCACCGCCACCGCGTGCACGGCGACACTGGTCGGACCGAATTCGGTGTCGAAATCGTTGCGGCCCTCGCCGAGCCGATCCGCGGCGGTGCGCGCCGCGGCCAGACCCGTGCGGGCGGCCGTCCGATTTCCGTCGGTCGCCGCGATCACCGCCAGCATGAGCTGCAGAGATCCGTAGAGCGACAACACTTCCGGACGGGTGCCGGTCTCCTCGGAGACCTGCGCCGCCAAGGCCGCCACCGATACGCGCGCCGCCTGCTCGGCCTGTTCCAGCCGTTGCAGGCGCAGGAAGGCCTGTGCCATGCGGTAGGTGCCGGCCACCACGCTGAGCGCGTCGCCGGATTCCTCGGCCGCGGTCAGGGCGCGATCGGCCGCGACCCATGCCGCGTCGACCTCTTCCTGCCTGGTGAAGGCGGTCGCGGCCACCTGGTAGGTGCGTGACAGCAGGGTCAGCACCTCCGGCCGCTTCGCCGCGGAATTCCGGGCCGCGTGTTCCAGGTCCGGAATCAGTTCGAGCAGGCTGCTGCCCACTTCGACGAGACGCGATTCATGTGCCAGCTGCCACACGATATCCACGCGCTGTTGCAGCTCCGGCAACTGTTCGGCCGACTCGCGATCGGCCTCGTCACCGAAGAGTTGCTCCAGCGCGGGATGTCCGGTGAGCAGCAATCGCAGCTGTTCGAAAACCGCTGAGCCGGGCCGTTGCCCGTCGCCGCGATCCGCGGCCATGGGTTCGGCCGCCTCGGGCCGCAGATCTCGTACCGCCACTCCGAGCACGTCCGCCAGCCTTTGCAGGACCGACAGTCGCTCGACGGGCAGTACATCCCGCTCGACCTGCGACACCCAGCTTTCCGACCGCCTGATGGCGGCGCCCAACTCTTTTTGCGATAGTCCCCGCCGCCGGCGCAACTCCGCTACCCGTGCCCCAAGGGTACTTTCGGCCACCGGGTCAAACTCCTTCTGCCTGATCGGCTTTCCCGGCCGTCACCGCCCGCGTGTTTCGCCGATGTCTACCATGCCCTTCTCCTTCCCGCCCTTTCTCCATCCGGTTGGGATCTGCCGACAAGGATTCCAGACACCGCGAGCTTACGGCGCACAGTATGAAGTATGTATTTTTCTTATTGCACCGCAATTTTTCTGCGTTTAACGTTTGTAGGGACCCGTCGAACCAATCGGACGACAAGAGGTGGTCATGTCCGCCGAACTCTTCTTCTTCCTACTCGGCGCCGGAATCGGCGGTGCGGCAATGTGGTTCGCGGCCAGTGCCGTCACGGCCACCAGGTATTCCGGCCCGGTGCCCGGTCCCACAGTGCAGAGCATCACCGCCCGGCTAGAACGCGAGGGTAGCTGCAACTCTCGCTCAGCGAAAGGCCAACGACCAACTCATCGGGCACACTCCAGATGACGTCCACCCCGGATACCGGTGAAGTTCATGTGCGCCTGCGGTTTCCGGGCGGCATGATCTTGAACTATCGCGCCGAACGCGCAATTGCCGAACGCCTCGCAGCGAATTTACGCCCGCACTGCATTGAAGTGATCATTGACGGATTGGCGACCGACCCGTTCCCGCCGCTCCCGTGCGCCGAACTGTGGACCGATTGAGAAGATCAATATGAAAACGGGCCGTTTGATCCTGAGAGATCAAACGACCCGCTTCGTCCGAATCGACGCAGTGGTCTATACCATTCAGCGGTTCTGCAACAGCACTTCCGCGATCTGAATCGTGTTCAGCGCCGCGCCCTTCCGCAGGTTGTCACCCGAGATGAACAGCGCCAGACCGCGACCGTCCGGCACACCCGGATCCTGGCGGATACGGCCCACCAGCGACTCGTCGATACCGGCCGCCGCCAGCGGGGTCGGCACATCGGTCAGCCTCACACCGGCGGCCGAGGACAGGATTTCCTGCGCCCGCGCCACCGAAAGCGGCTCGGCGAATTCGGCATTGATGGACAGCGAGTGGCCCGTGAAGACCGGAACCCGCACGCAGGTGCCGCTGACCAGCAGCTCCGGCAGGCCCAGGATCTTGCGGGACTCGTTGCGCAGCTTCTGATCCTCGTCGGTCTCGCCGGTGCCGTCGTCGACCAGCGAACCCGCCAGCGGGATCACGTCGAAGGCGATCGGCGCGACGTACTTGACCGGGGCCGGGAAGGCGACCGCGGACCCGTCGTGGGTCAGCTTCTCCATCTCGGGGGCCACCGCGCGCACCTGCGTCGCCAGCTCCTCCACACCGGCCAGGCCGGAACCCGAAACCGCCTGGTAGCTCGACACGATCAGGCGCTGCAGGCCCGCCGCGTCGTGCAACGGCTTCAGCACCGGCATGGCGGCCATGGTGGTGCAGTTCGGGTTGGCGATGATGCCCTTGATCAGATTGCGGGTCTGCTCCGGGTTCACCTCGGAGACGACCAGCGGCACCTCGGGATCCTTGCGCCAGGCCGACGAATTGTCGATGACCGTGACACCGGCCGCCGCGAAACGCGGCGCCTGCACCCGGGACATGGTGGCGCCCGCCGAGAACAGCGCGATATCCAGCCCGGCCGGATCCGCGAGCTCGGTGTCCTCGACCACGATCTCCTGGCCACGGAACGACAGCTTCTTGCCCGCCGAGCGCGCGGAAGCGAAGAACCGCACCTCATCGGCCGGGAAGTTGCGCTCCTCCAGCAGCTTCCGCATCACGGCGCCGACCTGTCCGGTCGCGCCGACCACGCCTACGCGTACGCCCATGGGCTGTAACCTTTCGACTTGCCCGGGAGCGCTGCGTGGTTACGCTGCGCTGCCGCCTCCGCGCTTGACCCGGTCAAGTCAGCGCCCCGTTCCGCCGTGCACGACCGCGACCTCTTCGCCGCCCAGATCGAAGGCCTTGTGCAGCACCTGCACCGACTCGTCCAGGTCGGTGTCCTTGACCAGCACCGAGATTCGGATCTCGGAGGTGGAGATGAGGTCGATATTGATGCCGGCCGTGGCCAGCGACTCGCAGAAGGTGGCGGTCACGCCCGGGTGCGACTTCATGCCCGCGCCGACCAGCGACACCTTGCCGACGTGATCGTCGTAGGCCACCTGCGAGAAGCCGATCTCGCCCTTGCGCTTGGTGAGCAGTTCCACCGCGCGCGGGCCGTCCAGCTTGGGCAGGGTGAAGGTGATGTCGGTCTTGCCGGTCTCCACCTTCGAGATGTTCTGCAGCACCATGTCGATATTGATCTCGGCATCGGCCACGGCGCGGAACACCTTGGCGGCGTAGCCCGGCTCGTCCGGAATACCGACCACGGTCACCTTGGCCTCGCTGCGGTCGTGCGCGACGCCCGTGAGGATTGCTTGCTCCAAGGGGATGTCCTCCATCGATCCGGTAATGATGGTGCCTGGTTTGTCCGAGTACGAGGAACGCACGTGGACCGGCACGTTGTAGCGGCGCGCGTACTCCACGCAGCGCAGCATGAGTACCTTCGCGCCGCAGGCGGCCAGCTCGAGCATCTCCTCGTAGCAGACCGAATCCAGCTTCTGGGCGTCGGAGACGATGCGCGGATCGGCGCTGAAGACGCCGTCCACATCGGTATAGATCTCGCACACATCGGCATTCAGCGCCGCGGCCAGCGCGACGGCGGTGGTATCGGAACCGCCGCGGCCCAGCGTGGTCACGTCCTTGCTGTCCTGGCTCACGCCCTGGAAGCCGGCGACCAGCACGATGGTGCCCTCGTTCAACGCCTGCTGCACGCGGCCCGGGGCCACGTCGATGATCTTCGCGTTGCCGTGCGTGCCGGTGGTGATGACACCGGCCTGCGAGCCGGTGAACGAACGAGCCTCGGCGCCGAGCGAATGAATGGCCATGGCCACCAGCGCATTGGAGATGCGCTCACCCGAGGTGAGGAGCATGTCCATCTCGCGGGCCGGCGGGGCCGGCGCGACCTGCTGTGCCAGATCCAATAGTTCGTCGGTGGTGTCGCCCATGGCCGAGCACACGACGACCACGTCGTGCCCCTGCTTCTTGGTCTCGACGATCCGCTCAGCGACCCGACGGATGCGCTCGGCGGTGGCTACCGAGGATCCTCCGTACTTCTGGACGACGAGAGCCACGGTGGGAATCCTCCAAGATCGACAAATTGCTGCTACCGATGGACAAGACTACCGACCGAGGTCCACGAGATTTCTAGCTACCTCCTCCAGCCCTGGTCAGCCGGGTGACGATGGTGCCGTTGCCGAACTCGCGGCGGTCGGTGACGTCGAATCGGGCCGGGCGGAAGCCGCCCGCGATCATCGGCACGCCCGCGCCGGCGATGACCGGGTAGCTCTTGATGACCAGTTCGTCGATCTCGTCGATGAGGGCGCCGGCCAGCCGCCCGCCGCCGCAGAGCCAGATGCCCAGGCCCGCTTCCGCTTTCAGCTTGCGGACGAATTCGACGGGATCGGCGCCGACGATCTCCACCTGCGGGTCGTCGACGGGATCGAGGGTGCTGGAGAAAACATACTGTTTCATATGTTCGTATGGGCTGACGATGCCCGCGGCACGGGCGGGCTCGTAGGCGCCGCGGCCCATCAGCACGGTGTCCCATTCGCGATCAGGGGTATCGACAGGCATTCCGACGTGTGCCCGGATATGGGTGGGCACGGTCTCCGGGAAGCGCTCGTTGACCCAGGCCGTCTTGTCGTCGCTCTCCGGATAGAAGTCGTATTCGCCGTTCGGGCCGGCGATGTAGCCATCGAGAGAGACCGCTACGAAGTAGGCAAGCTTTCGCATGTATACCGCTCCATCCGTAGTACTGTGACCGTAGTGGTCACGAAGTTAGTACTACGGATGGAGTGGTGTCAATGGCTCGCACGAACCCGGAGCGGCGACAGGCCCTGCTGGACGCATCGATCGAGGTCCTGGCCCGGGACGGGGCCCGCGGACTCACCTTCCGCGCGGTCGACAAGGAGGCCGGCGTACCCGCCGGGACCGCCTCGAACTACTTCGCGAACCGGGACGAACTGCTCGTCCAGACCGGGCACCGGTATTACGAGCGCCTGATCCCCAGCGCCGAGACCATGGGCAAACTGCAGGGCCCGCGCACCCGCGAGACCATCACCGAACTCATGACCGAGGTGGTCGAACGCGTCTCCGGCTTCCGCACCGGCTACCTCGCGCTGCTCGAGCTGCGACTGGCGGCGGCCCGCCGGCCGGAGCTGCAGGCCCTGCTCACCCAGCGCGTGCGTGCCGACCTCGACTTCAATATCCGCAATCACCTGACGGCCGGCCTGCCGGGCGACGAGCACACCGTGGCACTGCTCTACCTGGCCCTCAACTGGCTCATCCTCGAAAGGCTCACCCTGCCCGGCATATTCACCGAGGAACAGGCCGCCGAGCTGGTGCGGGTAGCAGTGGAGCGGTCGATCGGATCCTTGTGATGGAAGTCACGCGCGGCGAATAATGCGTCCATGCGAGCAAGCGTCGGTGACCATCTGGTGATTCACGGCCGCAGTGTCGGCTTACCCGACCACACTGCGGAAATCGTCGAGGTACGCGGGGCGGACGGGGAGCCGCCGTACGTGGTCCGCTTCACCGACGGACGCGAGAGTCTCGTCTATCCGGGTCCCGATTCGGTGGTCAGACGCCGGGATTGACCTTTACGGGCGGGTTACGTTGGTGTGCAGCGTGATTCGACATAACAGACCGACTGTCCGGTAAGAAGCATCGATCGAGCGTGTTGACTCTCGAAGCGACGCTGGTCACAATCGGTCCCCGGATGGAGGGTTAGGTATGCGCACGAAAACTGATCACCGGTTCGTCATCGAGCTAGACCCCGACCAGGTGATGGAAGCGTTGCTGATGGTCGAGCAGCTCCCCGATTGGTCACCCTCCCACCAGGATGTCCGCGTCGCCACCCGTGACGACCGGGGACGTCCACGCCGCGTGTACGTCTCGGCCAACCTGATGGGCCGCTCCGACCGGCAGGTCGTCGAATACGAGTGCGCCGACCACCGCATCGCGTGGAAGGTCCTCGAGAGCAGCGCCGGCGGCGGTGGCAAGGGCTGGTTCGAACTCACCGAGATCGAGGACGGCGCCACCGAGGTCTGGTACCACGCCGAGGTCTACCTGCCCATCCCCGCGCCCGGCATGATCATGAAGCGCACCCAGCGCCGCGAGGGCGAAACCATGATCGCCAACTTCGTCGCCTTCGTCGAGGCCGTCACCGGCATCGAAGGACTCGGCGAGATCGAGGAGATGCCCTACGTCGAAGAGGTCGGCTACGAGCCGCCGGCCGCCGCACCGCAGCGCACGCACCGGCCGAATTTCGAGCCCGGCTTCGGCACCGCGTGACGCTCGCGGCGAACACGCGCGTCTGACACCGGCTTTCGAGGCTCGCACCCGGCAATATGTCCAGCATGCCCGGTGCGCAGCGAACCCGCATGATGTCGGTCTCCGAGAACGCCTCGGTGACCCAGCTGGAACTGTTCTTCGACCTGGTCGTGGTCTTCGCCTTCACCATGGTCACCGATCTGGCCGCACACGAGATCAGCTGGCTCAATATGCTCCGAGCCCTGGTCGTCCTGATGCTGCTGTGGTGGGCCTGGATCGGCTACTCGTGGCTGGGGAACGTGATCAAGGCCGACGAGGGCATCGCCCGCGTCGCCATGTTCATCGCCATGGGCGGCATGTTCCTCATCGCCCTCACCATTCCCGAAGCGTTCCATGACCTGCCGGGCGGCTGGTACGGGCCACTGGTCTTCGTCATCGCCTACCTCGTGGTGCGGGTCGTGCACCTGGCGGGCATGCTCTTCGCCAGCTCCGAGGACGAACAACTCCGCGGGCAGGTGACCCGCTGGGCCGGCGGATCGCTCACCATCGGCGGGGTACTGCTGGTGGCCGGCGCCCTCACCAGCGGGACCGCGCAGATCGTGCTCTGGCTCGCCGCCCTCGCCGGGGACATGCTGTGGACGCTGTTCGCGGGCAACGACTGGCGGCTCAACTCCGCCTCCCACTTCGCCGAACGGCACGGGCTGATCGTCATCATCGCGCTGGGCGAATCCATCGTCTCCATCGGCGTCGGGGTGGCCGGGCTACCCATCTCCTGGTCCATCGCCGTGGGATCCATGCTGGGACTGGCGGTGACCGCGCTGCTGTGGTGGGCGTACTTCGATGTGGCGGCCATGGTCGTGGAGCATCAGATGCAGCACGCCCAGGGGGAACGGCGCATCCAGATCGCGCGCAACTGCTACACCTTCTGGCACTTCCCGATGATCATCGGAATCGTGGCGCTGGCATTGGGTTTGAAGAAGGTGCTCACCTATGTCGGCCAGGCGCAGGGGCATTCGCTGCACGACGCCCTGCACGGGATCCCGCTCATCGCGCTGTACGCCGGGCCGGCGATCTACCTGCTGGGGCTGGTCGGGTTCCGGCACTACGCGACCGGGCTGGTGCTGACGCCCCGCTTGATCACCGCCCTCGTGCTGCTCGCCCTGATCCCCGTGGCCACGCTGCTGCCCGCCATGGCGGCGCTGGGGCTGCTGTGCGCGGTGCTGCTGGTGCTGATCATCTGGGAGGTCATCCGGTACGCACAGCCCCGGGACGAGATCCGGCACGCCGAGGCGTGATTCGGGGCGCGTGGATTCGGGGCGTGTGAGCCGGAGTCAGGGACGCGGCGGAGTCGTCGGCTGCCGCGGTGGCAGCCGGTTGTCGATGGCTTCGGGCACGTGCACGCCCTCGTGCAGGGCTTTCTTCATCTGATTCACGTTCTCGCGCAGCGCGTCCGCGACGAATTCGTCGGTGCGCGGATCGGCCAGCACCTGGAAGACGATGCGGAAGCTGGCGTCGGCGATGCCGCGAATGATGTCCTCGTGGAACGGGAAATACTTGACCCGGCCCAGTTTCGGGTCCGCCCGGATCAATTCGAGAATCATGTGGTCCAGTTCGTCGCGGTTCTCCTCGAGGGCGCTCGCGATGTTCCTGGCGTACTGGCCCGTCCGCAACACCTCCGCGACCTCGTCCAGCACCGCCATGGTGACCGGCCGCTTCACCGCGTCCACGATCACGCTCACCGAGCGGTTCACCACGGCCGCGGTGACCCGGTCGCCGAAGGCCCGGTCGGCGACGCGACCCACGCGGACCGCGATGACCACGAGGCGCAGCAGCCGGAAGCCGCGGAAGAACGGGCTGGTGACCGGGATCATGCCCAGCACCTCGTACCAGTAGATGAACGGGAAGGTCCAGCTCCAGCCCTCCCGCCGCCAGCGCCACAGGAATTCGATCGCGAACACCGCGCAGATCGAATAGTCGAGGGCACGGATGAGCCGGTAGGTGTCGCCGGAGACGTGGAAGAAGGTCACCCAGGTGACCAGTCCCACCGAGACCACGGCGAGCCCGAGCATGACGAAGTCCAGCCACAGCACGGGCGGCTTGTTCGGGAGTTCGTCGTCCTCCAGCACCGGGTAGGCGTCGTAGCTCACCGGGTCCCCTTCCACATCGAACGGTCCCGCCAGCGTAATGGCGATTGCCGGAGCATTGCCGGGTGTCGGGCAGGAATGCCCCGGTCGTACGGCTATTCCGCACAGCGACTTTCCCGCTATCGCGGCTTTCCGCCCGGCAGAAGTCCGCGCGGCAACTTTATCCACATGATGTGCACAACCTGTGTGTTGTGCACAACCTGTGGGGTTCTACCGCCCGGCGCGGATGATCGCCTCGATATTGCGTTCCGCGATGGCGGCGATGGTGAGCGAAGGATTCACCGTCGCGGTACTGCCCGGAATACCCGCGCCATCCATGACATACAGGCCCGGGTGACCGTAGACGCGGCCGTTCGAATCGGCGGCCTGCCCGAGCACCGCACCGCCCAGCGGGTGCGCGGTGAAGAAGGCATTCGCGTCGTAACCGAGCGGCGTGTAATCGACCAGCGAACCACCCGCGGCGGCGATCTTGTGATCCACCGCGCGGCACGCCGCCAGCACCTGATCCTGCGCCGACTTCGGCCAGGTCAGGCCGACCGCATTACGGCCCGGGTCGTAGCCGAAACGGGCGCGGGTCGGATCCAGGGCGATACCCAGTGAAGCGACGGCGCCGGTCTCCACCGGAATGCCGGGGACATACCAGTTTTCGAGATGCAGCGGCATACCCGACTCGTCGAGGATGCGGCTGGCACTCGGCACGCCACCGCCCGTCGAGGTCAGCGAGCTGACGCTGCGGGCCAGCACCACATCGCCATTGGTGCCCCAGCCGTCGCCGACATGCTCGTTGAGACCCGGCAGGGCGCCCGTCGCCTGCGCGCGCACCAGCAGCTCCGACGTGCCCACCGAACCCGCGCCCAGGAACAGGCGATCACAGGTGAGCGTGCGGGTCGCCAGCACCTGTCCGGTCGGGGCCAGTTTCGTCACGGTGACTACATATTTGCCACCACCGTCCTGGCCGATCGAATCCACCCGGTGCCCCGGGAAGATGCCCGACTTGCCGGTGCCCTCGGCGTAGCGCAGATAGTTCTGGTTCAGATCGAACTTGGCGCCGTTCGAATTACCGAGATTGCTGCGGAACGCGGTGGCCGACGGACGGCTCTGGCCCGCCAGTTCGGCGCGCACCACATCCCAGTTGAAGATCGAATCGTTCGCCTGCGGTTCGTAACCCGCGGCCCGCACCTGCTGATCCCAGATGCGGGAATGCGCGAACGGCGCGGAGTTGTACACATCCGGGGGGATGGCGGACAGCCGCAGCATGGCCCGCACCCGCGGGTAGTAGACGGCATCCAGCTCGTCGTAGGAGACCACGCCCTGGAAGACGGAGTCGAACAGGTGCTGCGGCGGCTGGATCATGGCGCCGGTGAACACGATCGAACCGCCACCGACCGCGGCGGCGCGCCACACATCGATGCCCGGGTATTCGGTCACATCCAGCACGCCACCGAAATCGGCGAACGGCATGGGCACCTTGGTGACGCCGGTGAAGCTGGTGCGATGCCAGAAGCCGCGGCCGTCCGGCAGATCGTCACCGGTGAAGATCTCCCGCCACGGATCGTTCGGCCAGCGTGAACCGCGCTCCAGCACCGCGTTCTGCACGCCCGCCTCCGCGAGCCGCAAGGCGGTGACGGCGGCGCCGAATCCGGAGCCGATGACGATCGCCTCGGAGTGGTCGGGTGGATCGGGCAGCGGGGCAAAGATTTCCGGTACCCATGCCTGGAACAGCGCATTCCACAATGGATTGGCCGTGGCGGCGCCCGCGCCGCGCATGACCGTTTCGGTCCCCACCCCGCCCAGCAATGCTGCCAGACCGGCAGCCTTCAATACGGCGCGCCTGCGCAACGGCCACCTCCCTCATCATGTAATGGCCGCGCGCGAGATTACCGGGCCCCCGCCCACCCCTCAATAGGTTCGGCAAGATCGACGGCATGTCATGCCGATTCGCTATGTGTTGCGGATAGCCAACTCTCGTGACTCTCAGGGGCAAGCCCCTGAAACCCCAACACCCGATCCTCGAGGGCCGGCCCTGAAATCCCAGTTGAATGTGCAGAACCCGGCGGCCGTGCAGGAGCCGGCAGCAGCGTCCGCCGAACCTGCGGAACCCCAGCCGAAAACAACGGCCGCGACCCGAAACGGGGCGCGGCCGAAGTGAAATCCAGGCCTCAGGCGCGGAGGCGTTCGCGGCGGAGCTGGTCTACTTCCGGAAGGTTCAGGGATGGAAGGGAATCCACGCCGAGGGCCCGGGACAGGAGGTAGTCGGCGAGCTCCGGATTGCGGGCCAGGGCCGGGCCGTGCATGTAGGTGCCCATGACCGAGCCCTGGACGACGCCCTCGAGGTTGTCGCCGACACCATTGCCGACGCCCTTGGTGACGCGGGCCAGGCCGGTGGCCGCGCCGCCGAGTTTGGTTCCGCCACGGTGGTTTTCGAAGCCGGTCAAGGGCTGGGACAGGCCCGGGATGATCGGGGTGGTGGCCACCTCGCCGATGGCGCGCTTCTCCTGGGGGGAGGTGGTGACATCGATGAGGCCGACACCGTCCACACGTTCGCCGGTGGAGGTTTCGTACCAGTGGCCGAGCACCTGGATGGCCGCGCAGATGGCCAGGACCGGGACGCCGCGAGCGGCGGCCTCCTGCAGACCCGGATAGCGCTGCAGGTGGCGGGTGGCCAGGCGCTGCGCGGAATCCTCCGCGCCGCCGAGGGTGTACAGGTCGAGCGAGCCGGGAACCGGGTCCTGCAGCGTGATGTCGACGATCTCGGCGTCGTAGCCGCGCATGCGCAGGCGCTGCCGCAGCACCAGCGCATTGCCGCCGTCGCCGTAGGTGCCCATGACATCGGGCAGCACCAGACCGATGCGGACAGTGGATTCGCTCATGCGCGGGTCGCCGCCTTCTCGTCGAGGTCCCGGTTCAGGTCGCGGAACGCGGTGTAGTTGGCGAGCACCTCGACCTGCCCGGCCGGGCAGGAGGCAATGGCGCGCAAGGGATCCGCGACCGTGATGTGCTCGACGCCGGCGTAGGTGAGGCGCACCGCGAGGTCCGTGGCGCGCTCCCCCGCGGCCACCACCTGGGTGCCCTCGAAGTGCTCGAATCGCACATCCCACAGCCAGGACAGGTCCTCGCCGTCCGGCACCTGACCGTTCACCGCGATCACCAGACCCGTTGCGGCAGGGTCGATCATGGACAGCGCCTCCTGCCAGCCGGCCGGATTCTTGGCCAGCAGCAGGCGGGTATTGCGCCCGCCCACCTCGACGGTGCGGTAGCGGCCCGCGATCTCGCGCACCGTCGCTGCGGCTTTCGCGGCGGCATCCGGTCGCGCGCCGAGCGCGACGGCCGCGGCCACGGCCTGTGCGGCATTACCGCGGTTGGCGCGCCCCGGAAGCGCAAGGGCCAGCGGCAGTTCCAGGCCATCCGGACCGTAGAGCGCGTGCTCGTCCACCCGCCACTGCGGTTCCGGGCGCTGGAAGTCCGCGCCGGTGCTGTACCAGTGCTCGCCCTCCCACACGATCGGCTCGCCGCTGCGCGGGCAGCTGGTGGCGTCCACCGACCAGCCGCTGCCGGCCGACACCCACACCACATTCGGGTGGTCGTAGGCGATGGAGGTCACCAGCACGTCATCGCAGTTGGCGATGAGGACGGCGCCCGGATGCCGGGCCATGCCGGCGCGCAGGCGGCGCTCGATCATATTGATCTCGCCCACCCGGTCCAGCTGGTCGCGGGACAGATTGAGCAGCACCACCGCGGCCGGGTTCAGCGCGTCGGCGACATGCGGCAGGTGCAGTTCGTCCACCTCGATCGCGGCCAGCGGCGCGGTGCGATTCGCGGTGAGCGCGGCCACGATTCCGGCATCCATATTGGCGCCGTCGGCCTGGGTGGCGACATCCCCGAGCGTCTGCAGCGCGGCGGTGGTCATGCGGGTGGTGGTGGACTTGCCGTTGGTGCCGGTCACGAGCACCGTGCGGCGGCCGCGGCCCAGCTGGGTCATGAGCGTGGGATCGATCTTCAGCGCGATCAGGCCGCCGATCATGGATCCCTTGCCACGCCCGGCCGCCTGCGACGCCCGTGAGGCCGCCTTCGCCGCCACCAGCGCGAGTCGTCCGCGCATCGAGATGTCTGCCACGCGGGCGAGTTTATTGGCAACCCCCGGCCGATGCGCAGGCGGTATCGACGCCGCGGACGTGAGCTACGCCGCAATCAGGTGTTGTAGAGCAGCTTCTCGTACACCTCGGAGTAGTAGTGCTCCAGCTGCTCGACCGATTCCTCGGTGTTCGGCTGCAATTCCTTCACCAGGTGGGCGTGCGGGGGCAGATCGTTGTCCTCCCACTTCTCCGGCTTCCACAGGTTGCTGCGCAGGAAGGCCTTGGCGCAGTGGAAGAAGATCTGCTCGATCTCCACCTCGATGGCGAGGATCGGGCGGTGGCCCTTCACGATCATGTCGTCGAAGTAGGGGGCGTCCCGCACGAGTTTCGCGCGGCCGTTGACGCGCAGGGTCTCGCCGCGGCGCGGGATCAGGAACAGCACGCCGACATGCGGATTGCTCAGGATATTGAGATAGCCGTCGGCGCGACGGTTGCCCGGGCGCTCCGGAATCGCGATGGTCGTGTCGTCCAGCACCCGCACGAAACCGGCCGGATCACCCTTCGGCGAGGCGTCGCAGTTCCCGTCGGTGTCACTGGTGGACACGACGATGAACGGGGACAGGGAGATCCACTCGCGGTCGCGCGGATGCAGCGCGACCCGCTCCTTGCTGACGGCGCGCGGGCCGGGCGCACCGAGCAGCTCACGTAATTCGGCCGGGTCCGAGATCTCGCTCATGACTTCGATTCAACGCCTCCGGTGAGGATGCGCACCAGGGTTTTTATCGCACCGATGCCTTATGCGGGAGCGTCGAACATATTGGACTGACCCGACGCGTACCGGGCGATGTCCAGCTGCCGGAACGGTTCCAGCACCTCCGCGCGGTACAGCGTGAACAGCTTGCAGCGCGGCGCATTCGAACCGTCCACATCCAGCAACTTGTTGACCGCCGTACGCGCCGCCTCGGAGGCGCCCTCCATAGTGGCCAGGTCCACATTGGTGCGCACGTAATCGGCTGCCAGGAACAAGTTTTCGAGGTCCTGACCGTGGGTGTCGGGACGTAATGCCCAGGAGCCGGCGGTATTGATCAGCAGCGGATCGATATTGGCGTTGCGGCCCTGCTGGGCGTCCCAGGTGACGCCGGTGTCCAGGAACCAGGAGTGCAGGTCGTCGTCGCGCAGCAGGTCCTTGCGGGTGTCCAGATGCGCCTTCAGCTGCGCCCACACCTCACGGGAGATCTCGTCGTGCGTGCATTCCTTGGCGGGTTTGCCGTACAGCATGCCCGGGGTGTTCCAGTCGGAGATGTCCACCGACAGGCAGTCCTGGACCGTGCCGTCACCCATGCCGGAGAACGGGGTGCGGTTCCAGAACTGGTTCTGCGCAATGGAAGTCAGCGACCACGGCGAATCCACGTAGGCGGTGTGGCCGCGCGCGATATCGGTCTGGTTCTTCAGATAGAACTGGATGCCGGTCATCCAGTCGACGGTGAGCTGGCTCGTGCCCGCCAATTCCGGTCGTAGCGACAGGATTTCGGGCGTCCACAGGGTGCGGGCCACCTCCACCGGGACCGCGCACACGAAGTAGTCGGCGTCGACCGTCCGGGACGCGCCCGAGCCGTCGACGATCTGGGCGCCGGTAATGCGTTTGCCGGCCAGTTCCAGGCCCCGCACCTCGGCATTGACCACCTGCACGCCCATACCGTGCAGCAGGTCGGCCCACGGTTGCAGCCACGCGTCGGTGGTGGCGCCGTTCAGCAGGCGGTCGAGGGGGCCGTCATTGCCGGCCTCCATCGGATTGCCGAGGAATTGCTCTCCCATATTGCCGATGGTCTTGGTGCTGGCCAGATTGTCCTTGGCCGCCACCAGCAGCGTGGTCAGCGTGCGCGAGAGCAGCATGCGGAATTCATTGGAGCGGTGGCCCGAACCGACATAGTCGCTCCAGGACGTCTTGTCCCACTGATCGTCGCGGCGGGCGTCGCAACTGGTGTTGAACACCAGCAGCCGGTTGGCGAAGTACAGGGCGTCGACCTCACCCATCTTCGTGGAGGTCGAGATGGCCGAGCTCACGGTTTCCCGGAAGTCGTCGGGGGTCGCCCAGATCCGGCCGGCCTTGCCCATCGGAATGATGAGATCGTCGCCGCTGGTGCGGGAGAAGCGCGCCTCGGGGGCGGCCACCAGGTTGTCCCAGACCCCGTTCGCATTGCCCGCGAACGGGATTCGCCGCATGGTGTCCGGAATATGGTGATAGAAGCCGGGGAAGAAGCGGAAGCCGTGCTCTCCCCATAGGTCGGGGCGGCCGCCGGTGCCGGTGCCCGGCACCGCGATGCTGCGCGCCTTGCCGCCCAGCGCCCGCCGTTCGTAAATGGTCACGTCGTACCCGCGCTCGGCCAGTTCGTGCGCGGCGGTCATGCCCGCCACGCCACCACCGAGCACCGCGACCCTACGGCCCGGATCGGCGCTCGCCCGGGACGGTTTCGCGGCCCCCGCCGCCACCGCCCCTGCCAGCGCTCCGGCCGCTACCGCACCACGCAGCACCGTCCGCCGCGTGACGGACATCCGCTGTCCTGCCATCCCGTTACCTCCCACGCCTGGACCGAATACTAAGGAGCTGTCGCAGACAGATGGTCGGTTGGGGTGGAAAACTTCGTGCCGAGGGCCCGGAACGAGGCGTGAATGCTGTCACAGGGATTGCGCCGGGGGCGCCCATGGACGCCGTGACGCGCCCGCCGGGTCAGCGGGCGCTCACGAAAAAGGTTGCGGCAGTGTAGCTTCAGGCCACTGGCGCTCGTCAGGCCTCGACCGGCTGCGGCCTGGCGCCGAACGTGCGGGCCACGTTCGCCGCCGATTCACCCTGCTCGCGGATTTCCCCCATCTCCGGCGTGGCGTCACCGCGACTCGCCGGAGCCGTTGTCCCGCCGGATCGACGCCCCGCCGCGGTGGCCGTGAAGGCGCCCGCGATGACGATCACCGCACCCACCAGCGACAGCACCGACGGGGTCTCGTGCAGGAACACCCAGGAGGCGGCGATACCGACCACCGGCACCATCAGTGACAGCGGCGCCACCGTGCCAGCCGCGTAGCGGCTCATCAGATACGTCCACAGACCCGAGCCCGCGATCGTGCCCAGCAGCACGATGTAGGCCAGCGCCGCGTACGCCGGCCAGCCGTGCGCGGAGAACGAATTCGCCAGATCGCGCCAGCCCGTGGTCACGCCCTCGGTGAGGGCCGACAGCGCGAACATCGGCAGCGGCGGGACCACCGCCATCCACAGGGTCAGGTGCAGCGGATTCACCCCCGCACCGGATTCCGCCGCGGCGAGCCGGGATCCGATATTGCCGAACGCCCAGCCCAGCCCGCCCAGCAGGGTCAGCACCAGCGGCAGCAGGGCGGCGTGATGCGCGCGATCCCACCCGATCACCGCCATCCCGGCCATCGCCACCGCGATGCCCGCGAGCTGGATGCCACGCAATCGTTCGCGCAGGAACAGCGCGCCCAGCAGCACCGTGAACGGCGCGGACGCCTGCAGCACCAGCGAGGACAGCCCGGTCGGCATGCCCGCCCGCATGGCGGTGAACAGAAACGCGAACTGCAGAATCCCGAACCCGACCCCGTACAGCAACAGCCACCGCCACGGCACCTGCGGCCGCGGCACGAAGATCAGCACCGGAACCGCGATCACCGCGAACCGCAGCCCCGCGAAGAAGAACGGCGGGAAATGCTCCAGCCCCACATGAATTGCCAGGAAGTTCAACCCCCACAGCACCACCACGGCGAGGCCGAGCAGTCGATCGCGATTGGTCATGCCCCACATAGTGGGGACCGTTGATAAGTAAGAACAATCGAATTGTTCTGCACAAACGATGTAGTACAACTTACCTATGCCCGACCCCGCCAGACCCGGCTCCACCCCGCCACCCCCCAGCACCCGCCCCCTCCCCGGCCTCCCCGGCATGCCCCCCACCGAAAGCCTCCCGGCCACCCCACCCGGCCCGGCACCCCGCACCCCACCCCCACCCCGCCGCGTCCGCCCCACTGCCCCACCCCAGGCCCATGGCTCCGACTCCGGTGAAGATTCAGCAAACCGCGCCGAAGCGCCCGAGAGCACACCGGAGCGTCGCGCCGACGACCCGGACAGAACTCCCCACCGGCCGGACCCCACACGTGGCGCGGACCCGAATCCCAGCCTGCCGACCGCCGGGCTGCGTGCCCCGCAACCCCGGCGAGTGCGATCCAGATCCCCGCGCCCGGCTATTGCCACAGCCGTACCGGAATCACCCGGCGCCCCGGCGAGCGCCGCGGCACCCGGAAACAGCCCTGCCGCAATGGAAATGCCGATCGTCGACCTCGACGCCACGGCAGGGATCGACGGTATGGCAGCGGAGCTCCCCGTCATCGACCGCCATGGAAACCTCGCCGCCGGCGCCGAAACCGCTACGCCCCGGGACGAAATCGCGACTCCGCACGAGCAGGGCGCAACGCCTCGCGGCGAGATGGCAGCGCCCCCTGGCGATGTCGCGACAGCCGCTCGCGCCGCCGGAGCGCCGCAGGACGTCACCGACGGGCAGCTGAACGACATCGCGGCCGTGGTGGGCAACGACACAGCATCACGCGACGCCAGCGGACCGGGCTCCGGCGGCACCGCGCGCCCGGTCGGTAAGGCTGTCGGCCCGTCCGACGATGAAGACGGCTCGCCCGGCGGAACCGCGGATTCACTGCACGATCCAGGGGGTCCGGTTGGTGACCGCGCTGTACCGCTCGACGAAATCGATGATGTGACAGGGGGATCGGCGAGCGGCGAGGCGGGGGCGGTCGGCCGGGTGGGTGGGCCGCTCATGTCGGTCGAAAGGTTGCGGGTTTTAAGGGAATTGGCGGATCGGGGGACGGTGGCGGCGGTGGCGGAGGCGCTTTCGATGACGCCTTCGGCGGTTTCGCAGCAGTTGAAGGTGTTGGCGCGGGAAGCCGGGGTGGCGTTGCTGGAGCCGGATGGACGGCGGGTGCGGCTTACCGATGCGGGGCGGGCGTTGGTGGTGCGGGCGGACGAGGTGCTGGCGGCCATGGAGCGGGCCGCTACCGAGATGGCGTCCTATCGGGGGTCGCCTCGGGGGCAGGTGCGGGTCGCGTTGTTTCCTTCCGGGGCGGCGTTGCTGCTGCCGCGGGTGCTGGCCGAATTGGCGGGAAGTGGGGTGGAAGTCGTTGCGCGGGATGAGGATGTGCCGTCTTCCGAGGTGCCGCGGTTGCTGGCTGATTACGATGTGGTGCTGACGCATCGGGACGAGCGGTCGCCGTCGATCACCGGGCCGCGGGTTGCGTCGCGGTTGCTGATGCGAGAGCCGATCGATGTGGCGGTGGCGGCCGGGCATCGGCTGGCAGGCAAGGGCGCGGTGGTGCCGGGCGAGCTTGCCGATGAGACCTGGATCAGCGTGCGCAGTGGGTTTCCCGTGGACGATGTGCTGCGTTCGATTGCCACGATCACCGGCGTGCAGCCGCGAATCGCGCAGCGGCTCATCGAGTTCAGCGTGATCGAAGCGCTGGTGGCTTCCGGTTACGGCGTTGCGCTCATGCCCCGGCATGCCGTCCGCCACCCGGACCTGGTGATGCTGCGCTTGGCCGGCGTTCGCGCGGCGCGCGTCTACGACTTGGCCACTCGGCCGCACGCCGAGCAGCGGCCGGCCGTCGCCGCGGTTCTCGCGGCGTTCCGGTCTGCCGCGGAGCGCGCCACCGCTGAACCTTCCTGACCTGCGATCAGTCCTGTGCCAGATAGTTCTTCAGGTTGGTCAGGACCAGGTTCCAGGTGCGCTCGGATTCGGTGACCTCGCCGGCGCTGCGGTTACCGCCCTGGCGGATGGTGACCGTGGTGCCCTCGGGCGCGGGCTCGAGCAGGTAGCTGACGGTGTGGTAGTTCTCCGGCAGGTCGGGGAGGCCGGTGAGCGGACTGTAGTGGGTCATGGTGACCAGGTGGGGTGGGTCGAAGGCGAGGATGCGGCCATGGTCACGGTAGGTCTTGCCCTGCCATTCCCCCTGGAACACGATGGTTCCGCCGACCGTCCAGTCGGTGATCACCTGGGTGCCGAAGAAGTAGTGGCAGATCTCGGCCGGATCGGTCAGGGCCGTCCAGACTCGTTTCGCATCCTGCTCGACGACGATCGACGCGATCGCATCCGGGGCGGTTGCTGTCATGGCATTCCTCGGTTCACTGGCTGAGACCAGACGCTGAATGTGCCGAGTCTACGACTCACGGTCCACGACTCGCGGCAAGTTTCGGAGGTTGACTTGGAGTGCACTCCAAGTCATAGCGTTACCGCATGAGCATTCGCCTCGGATACCAAATGCCCAACTTCAGCTACGGTGTCGCGCCCAAGGACCTGTTCCCGGCGGTCATTGCGCAGGCACGCGAGGCGGAGGCGGCGGGGTTCGACGCCGCGTTCGTCATGGACCACTTCTACCAGTTGCCGGTGATCGGCGAGCCGAACGAACCCATGCTGGAGGCGTACACCGCGCTGTCCGGCCTGGCCGCCTCCACCGAGCGAATCCAATTGTCCGCCTTGGTTACCGGGAACACCTACCGAAATCCGGCGCTCACCGCCAAGACCGTCACCACGCTGGACATGGTGAGCCGCGGGCGGGCCGTGCTGGGTATCGGCGCGGGCTGGTTCGAGCTCGAACATCAGGCCTACGGCTTCGAATTCGGCACCTTCACCGAGCGTTTCGAGCGGCTGGAGGAGGCGTTGCAGATCATCACGCCCATGCTGCGCGGACAGCGCTCCACCTTCGACGGCAAGTGGTACCACACCCGGGACGCCATGAACGAGCCACGCGTGCGCGACGACCTGCCGATCCTGCTCGGTGGCGGCGGCGAGAAGAAGACCTTCGGCATGGCCGCCCGCTACGCCGATCACCTCAACATCATCTGCAATGCCTCGGAACTCCCGCGCAAGCTGGATGCCCTGCACGCCCGCTGCGACGAGGCCGGCCGTGACCCGAAGACCCTGGAAACCAGCTTCCTGGCCTTCGTCATCGTCGACGAGGACGGTGACCGCGCCCGCAAAGCCCAGGCCGAAATCCTTGCCCGCCAAGGCATCACCGACCTGTCCGCCCTGCCGACGGCAGCCCTCCGCCAGAGCATCGCCGACCGCCAGTTCGCCGGCACCCCCGACCAGGTGGCCGAGCAGATCCAGACCCGCGTCCTCGACCAGGGCATCGACGGCATCATCGTCAACCTGGTCACCAACGGCCACGAGTCCGGCGCCGTGGAACTGGCCGGCCGCGCCCTGGCCCCACTCGTCCACGCCTGACCCGCGAAAGCGCGTGCGCCGGAAGCGAAGTGTGAATATTCCCCGCAGCCGTACGGCCGAGCGGCGCCATCGGCCACCCCCCGCGAAAAACGCAGCCCCGCAGTTTCTACTGCGGGGCTGCGTTTCGGTTGCGGGTCAGCGCTGCGGCGGGAAACCCGGATGCTGCTGGGCGTGGTAACCGAAATCGTCGGCGACCATGGCGGCCAGTTCCAGGAGGGCGCGGCGGGTGGGCTTGGAGACCAGTTCCAGGTCGATCTCGGCGCCCTCCGCGAGGTGGTCGTCGAAGGGGACGACCTGGACGGCGCGGGTGCGGTCGAGGAACAGTTTGCGGAGCTGGTCCAGGTCCACCGTGGAGGAGCCCTTGCGGGAGGCGTTGACCACCACCACGGTTCGTTCCACCAGCTTGTGGTAGCCGTGGTGATCCAGCCAGTCCAGCGTCGCCGACGCACTGCGCGCGCCGTCGATGGCCGGGGAGGTGACCAGCACCAGCGAGCTCGCCATGTCCAGCACACCGGCCATGGCCGAATGCATCAGACCGGTACCGCAGTCGGTGAGGATGATGTTGTAGAACTGCTGCAGGATGCCGATCGCCTTGCGGTAATCGGCCTCCGAGAAGGCCTCCGACACCGCCGGATCCTGCTCGGAGGCAAGCACTTCCAGCCGGCTCGGCGCCTGCGAGGTGTGCGCACGCACATCCGAGTAGCGGCTGATGTGGTTGTCCTCCAGCAGATTCCGCACCGTGGAGCGGGTCTGCCGGGGCACGCGATGCGCCAGCGTGCCGAGGTCGGGGTTGGCGTCGATGGCGATCACCCGGTCACCGCGCAGCGAAGCGAAGGTGGAGCCGAGACCGACCGTGGTGGTGGTCTTGCCGACGCCGCCCTTCAGCGACAGGATCGCGATCCGATAGTCGCCGCGCACCGGCTGATTGACCCGATCCACCAGCTGCGAGAAGACGATATCCGCCGACGACTCGCCCGGATTGATGGCGCCACCGGACACCTTGTGCACGGCCCGCCGCCACCCGCTGCGCGGCGCGCGGCGCGCCCGCTTCAACAGGTTCAGGTCATTGACCGAATGCCCCGGCGGCGGCGGTTGCTGCTGCCCGAACCCGCCCGGCTGATACCCGGGCTGCTGCGGAAAGCCCGGCTGCTGCGGAAAGCCTTGCGGCGGCTGCCCGTTCCAGCCCGGGGGCGGCCCCTGCTGCGGTCCGTGCTGCTGCGGCGGCGCCGCGGGCGGCGGCGACCAGCTGTAGATGGGCCCGCCCGGCTGATCATTGGACGGCGCGAACTGCCCCGGCTGCCCGGGCCCGCCGAAGTGCCCCTGCTCGGGACCCGGCTGCTCGCCCTGCTGTTCCGGGAACACGCGCCGGACCATGCCGTCGCTGCCGATCTCCTGCCGGATCTCGCCGTACGGGGTCTCGTCCCGCACTTCCCCGTACGGGCCGGGCGCCTGAAACGCCCCGGGCGCACCGGGATTCGGCGGCGGCGCGAACTGACCGCCGTCCGGCATCTGGAAGTTGCCGGTGGGCGGGAACCCGGGCGGTCCGCCCGGGAACGGCCCGTTGGGGCCCGGCGCGGCGAACGGCCCGTCCTGCGGCCCGCCCGGCTGCGGCGAACCGTACGGCCCCTGCGGCGCAAAGGGATTCGGCCCGTCACCGGGCGCGAACGGATGCGGTCCGGGGCCACCCGGCGCGAACGGATTCGGTCCCTCGCCCGGTCCGCCGTAGGGCGGAAAGCCCGGTTGCCCGGGTTGCCCGGCGAAGGGCGGCGTACCGTCCGGATTGAAGACGGTCGTCTGATCGATCGAATCCGGCACCGGCGGGAAGAACCCGGCCGCCTGCTCCTCGGAGTCGGCTCCGTCCTTCGGTGCGGTGTGGCCGTCCGCGGCAGCCGTGGCGTCGGCCTCCGCCGCCTTGACGGCGTCGTCGGCGTCACCCGGCGTGCCCGTACCGGGCTGCGCGGTCGAATTCTGATCTTTCGTGGTCACGTGTCCCCCATCTGCTCGACAGCTCGAACAGAGAGCTCGGCGCTAATGCAGCCCAACGCTAGCATTACCGAGCGACTCATACCCTGGTCTGGTGGACCTTCGCGTACCCGCGCAACCCCACGGCAACCAGCGGTTCATCGAAAAACGAGCCCGCCCCGAGGCTTTCGGAGCGGGCTCGCCGTAGGTCTCGTTTCAGCGCGCGGCGCGGTTTACGGCCGACACCACGGCCCGCAGCGAAGCGGTGGTGATAGAGGTCGCGATGCCGACACCCCAGGTGACCTTGTCGCCGAACGCCACCTCGACGTAGGACGCGGCCTGCGCGTCGTCGCCGGCGGACATGGCGTGCTCGCTGTAGTCCAGGATGCGGACGTCGTAGCCGATGCCGGCCAGGGCGTCGATGAACGCGGCGAGCGGGCCGTTGCCCTCACCGGAGATCTCCTGCTCGACACCCTCGACCTTGACGACCGCCTCGATGTGGTCGACGCCGCCGTCGATCTCGGAGGCGGTGACCTTCTGGCGGATACGCTCCAGCGGCAGGATCGGGGTCAGGTATTCCTCGGCGAAGACATCCCACATCTCCTTCGGGGTGACCTCGCCACCCTCACCGTCGGTGATGCGCTGGATGGCCTGTGAGAACTCGATCTGCAGGCGGCGCGGCAGCACCAGGCCGTGATCGGTCTTCATGATGTAGGCGACGCCGCCCTTGCCGGACTGCGAGTTCACCCGGATGACGGCCTCGTAGGTGCGGCCCACATCCTTCGGGTCGATGGGCAGGTACGGGACCTCCCAGGTGATGTCGGCGACGTCCTCGCCCGCGGCGTCGGCGACGGCCTTCATGGCGTCCAGGCCCTTGTTGATGGCGTCCTGGTGCGAACCGGAGAACGCCGTGTAGACCAGGTCGCCGCCGTAGGGGTGGCGTTCGGCGACCGGCAGCTGGTTGCAGTATTCGACCGTGCGGCGGATCTCGTCGATATTGCTGAAGTCGATCTGCGGGTCCACGCCACGGGAGAACAGGTTCATGCCCAGCGTCACCAGGCAGACATTGCCGGTGCGCTCACCATTGCCGAACAGACAGCCCTCGATGCGGTCGGCGCCGGCCTGGTAGCCCAATTCGGCTGCGGCGACGGCGGTTCCGCGGTCATTGTGCGGGTGCAGCGACAGCACGATGGAATCGCGGCGGGCCAGGTTGCGGTGCATCCACTCGATGGAGTCGGCGTACACGTTGGGCGTGGCCATCTCGACGGTGGCGGGCAGGTTGATGATCAGCGGCTTGGCCGGGGTCGGCTGGATGATCTCCGAGACCGCGTCGCATACCTCGCGGGCGTAGTCCAGTTCGGTGCCGGTGTAGGACTCCGGGCTGTACTCGTAGCGCCAGTCGGTGTCCGGGTACCGCTTCTCCACCTCCAGGCACAGGGTGGCGGCGTCGGTGGCGATCTTCTTGACGGCCGCGCGGTCCGCGCGGAACACCACGCGCCGCTGCAGGATCGAGGTCGAGTTGTAGAAGTGCACGATCACGTGCGGTGCGCCGTTGCAGGCCTCGAAGGTGCGCTCGATCAGCTCGGGCCGGCACTGCGTCAGCACCTGGATGGTGACATCGTCCGGGACCGCGCCGTCCTCGATGATCTCGCGGACGAAATCGAAATCGGTCTGCGAGGCGGACGGGAAGCCGACCTCGATCTCCTTGTAGCCCATGCGAACCAGCAGATCGAACATGCGGCGCTTGCGGGCCGGGCTCATCGGATCGATCAGGGCCTGATTGCCGTCACGCAGGTCCACGGCACACCAGGACGGGGCGCGGTCGATGATCTTGTCCGGCCAGGTGCGGTCCGGAACCGTGATGGGCTCGACCTCATCGGCGAACGGCCGATAACGGAAGGTCGGCATGGAAGAGTTCTTCTGCTTGTTCCAGGCCGGCTGATCGGCGGGAGCAGGCTTGGCCGGCACGGTGATGGTGCGCGTACCGGATACGAATGCGTCAGCAGGGGACATGGCGATTATCTCCGAAGGTGTGGCTTGATCCCAGGGTTTGGGTAGACCGGCACGACGAACACCCGCGACGGGAGCCGGTCCGTATCAGAACCCGTCGCGGCGGCCGAGGAGAAGAAGTGCCCGCTGCATGATGCCGACGAGTTTACAGGTCCGAAATAGATGACCGTGATTCGGGGAGGCGGGGGCCACACACCGAGTGTGGCAGCTACCGCACGGCCGCCGCGCAGAGTTCGTGAATGACGCGCATTTTGTCGAGAACCGGGCCCGCCAGCACGAAGGGATACAGATCCGGATGGCCCATGGCGCGATTCATCATGTTGAGCGCCCACGCCAGCGGCAGCCACAGATCGATGATGCGGTCGAAACCGGCATGACCCGGCTGCGGGCTGTCCAGCGTGGCCCCGGCGGGCGCGAAACCGAAAGCGGCCGCGGTATCCAGGGTGTCGCGAATATGCAGGTAGTGGGCGAAGGTCTCGGCCCAATCCTCGGCGGGATGCATGGTCGCGTACGAGGAGACGTGCGTGGACTCCCAGCCGGGCAGCGGGCCCGACGAGTAGTGGCGGTCCAGGGCCGCCTGATAGTCGAGATCCGGATCGCCGAAGAGTTCACGGCAACGGTCACGGTCGGCGGGAGTGACCAGGATCGGGTAGTAGTAGTGGCCGATCTCGTGCCGGAAGTGGCCCAGCAGGGTGCGGTACGGCTCGGCCATCTCGACACGCAGCTGTTCGCGGTGCACATCGTCGTCCTCGGCCAGGTCGAGGGTGATGACGCCGTTGTCGTGGCCGGTGAAAACCTGTTCGCGGGCGCTGGCGAGCAGGTCGAAGGCGAGGCCGTGGTCCGGGTCGGCGGCCCGGTCGATCAGGGGCAGGCCGAGTTCGGACAGTTCCAGGATCAGGCGCCGTTTGGCCGCTTCGGCATCGGCGAAGGCGCTCAGCCACTTGTCGTCCTGGTCGGCGGGACGGGTGCGGGTGAGGCGGCAGGATTCGCACAGGTCGGCGGGGTCGGCTTCGGATACCAACCAGTTGCATTGCGCCACTTGCAGGTTGGCGCAGGGACGATACTTGCCGTCGGAGATCACCAGCGCGCGCTCGGGCAGGCTGAAACCGAGCGGGCTACGGCAATGCAGGCACAGGGAGTTCTCGAAGGCCAGCTGCTGGCCGCATTCGGAGCAGTGGAAGTCGCGCATGGGAGGGCTATACCTCCGCCGCGGCCACATCAATCGGGGCAGAATCGACCGGGGCCACATCGACCGACACCGTGATCGTGCTCTCCTTCGCGTCGGTGTAGATGATGCCGCGCAACGGCGGCACATCCGCGTAGTCCCGGCCCCACGCCAGCGTCACGTAACGCTCATTGGCGAACTGATCATTGGTCGGATCGAAACCGAGCCAGCGACCCGGGCCGCCCGTGGGTAGCCAGACCGCCGCCCACGCGTGCGTGGCGTCCGCGCCGACGATGCGCGGCTTACCGGGCGGCGGATCCGTCGCGAGATAACCCGAGACATAGCGCGCGGCCAGACCCCGGGAACGCAGGCACGCGATGGCGAGACGGGCGAAATCCTGGCATACGCCCTTCCGGGCGGCGAAAACATCAGCGACGCTGGTGCTCACGGTCGTCGATCCCGACTTGTAGGTGAAGTCGGTGTAGATCCGGTTGGTCAGCTCGGTGACCGCGGCCGCCAGCGGACGACCCGGCGGAAAGGATTCGGCGGCATAGGCCGCGACCTCGGGAATGATCTCCGGCGGATTCAGGTCGAGCATGAATTCCACTGCCAGGGGGCCGTTTCCGGAATGCGGGCGGGCCTGCTCCCACGGCGTCGCGGCGACCGGCGTGGCCGGACCCGCCACCTCGACCACCGATTCACCGGTCACCTCCAGCCGCCGATGTTCCGACGTCACATGGAAATACAGGGTGGTATTGCCGTAGACATCGGCGCCGACCGAACGATCCGACGGCACCGGATCGACCCGCACCTCATGGGACAGCAGGCGCTGACCCGGGAAGTCCCGCGGCGTCAGGAACGCCCGGCCGTACGAACTGGTGACCGTATCCGAATACACGTAGATGGTGCGGTGCAGCACCCGATAACGGCTCATCCCACCACCCGGGTGGAACCCCACAGCGGCTGGATCTCGCCCGGCGCCGCCAGCCTGGTGGCCTCGAAGGATTCGGAGAGCTTGCGCAGCCGCAGGTTCACGCCGTCGAGCAGCTCGGCCAGTTCGGTGCGGCGGCCCTCGGCGTCCGTGGTCTCCAGATCGGCGGGATCGACGCGGCGCAGCATGCGCTGGGCATCGGTCAAGAGTCGTTGCGGCCGAGACGATCCCGAGGCGGCGGGCAGCACGCTCAGATCGGCTTCGAGCCGCTCCAGCTGGTAGGCGAGGGAGCGGGGATTGTGCTCGTCGAACAGTAGCAGCCCGGCCACCGCGGTAATGCTCACCGAATCCCGGTGCCGGCGGCGATAACTCACCGAGGACACCGTGGCGTGCAGCACCGCCTCGGTCACCACCCGGCCGACCTCCTCCGGATAGGAGTCGGTGAAGGCCGCCGCCAGCAGCGAGGTCAGCGCCAGCGCCCGCTCGATCCGCCGCCCGATATCCATCACATGCCAGCCACTGTCCCGCACGGTCGATTCCGCATCGATCCCCGCCAGCGACAGCAAGGCCGCGAGCGTCCGCGAATGCACCGCCGCCAGCGCCGCCCCCCGATCCCCGCGCCCGCCCCGATACTCCGACAACGCCCGATCGATCGCCCCCAGCACCATCCACGTGTCCTGCGACAACTGATCCCGCACGGCCCGAGCCGCTTTCGCGTACCGCTCCACCGCGAACGCCAGCGACCCCGGCAACTCCCGATCGATGGTCAGCGACACCAGATACTGGTGATCCCGCCGCGATGCCCCGGGCAGCGCGATCGGCACCGTCGGCTCGTCGGAATACTCGCGGCGCACCGGCTTCGGGTCACCCGTCGCGCCCATGCTCTGCACCTGACCACCCGGACCCTGTTGCTGACTCATACGGGTACGCCGCTGCTTGCGACGGTTCAGGGAAACCGGCTGAGCAGTGGTGCGTTTCGGGGCGGGGGGTGTGGAGCCGGTCATGCGGGCCAGGGCGGTGATGAGGACGGGCATGGCTTCCGCGCCGTCCAGCCAGGGGCGATAGCGATAGTCCTGATAGCGGTCGTGGATGGCGGAGAGCAGGCGGACGGTGACCTCGGCGCGTTCGCCGTAGCGGCCCAGCCAGAAGAGGTCGTCGAGGACGCGGGGAGAACTGATCACGTCCAGGGCCGGGCGGGCGGGGGCGCGGCGGACGCGTTCCTCGGCCACCTCGACCGCGGGGACGGGGGTGGGGGCGGCGCGAACCCAGACGTCCTTGGCGGCGGCCTCGCCGATCATGCCGTCGGGGCCGCCACGCTGATGGGATTGGCCCAGGCCGCCCGCCATGATGCGGTAGCCGACACGACCGGCGAGGGAGAAGAGGCGCAGGGCCACCGGGGCGGCGTCCAGACCGCCCGAGCCCGCGACGGCGGGGGCGACCGAGAAGCGGGCGGGCTCCTGGCCCACCCATTTCCAGCCTTCGGCCGCGATGCGATCCCGCCACTCCGCACGCTGCGCGCGGGTGAGCAGCGGGCCGAAAACGGTTTCGTTGTCCACCGTGGAGCGCAGGATGAGGCGCGGCAGGTTGGCGGTGAGGTGGGTGCGTTCCAGGTCGTCACCGCCCCAATAGGACTGCACGCCGGGCAATTTCAGGTCTTCGTCGAGCAGGGCGCGGGACAGCCGCGGCAGGAACGCCGCCAGGCCCGGGCTTTCCAGCAGTCCGCTGCCGATGGTGTTGACCACGGACACCGCGCCGCGGCGCAGCACTTCCACCAGCCCGACCACGCCGAGTCGCGAATCCGGGCGCAGATCCAGCGGATCCGAGAATTCGGCGTCCACGCGCCGCAGCACCACATCGACCCGTTCCAGGGTGCCGAGCGATCGCATCCACAGCCGCCCGTCCCGCACCACCAGATCCGCGCTCTCCACCAGTGGGAAACCCAGTACCGACGCCAAATGCGCCTGATCGAAGGCGGTTTCGGAATGTGCGCCCGGGCTGAGCACCACCACCACGGGCTCCTCGTCGGCGGTGCGCGGCGCGGATTCCACCAGCATCAGCCGCATGGCCCGCACGAACGGATTGAGCGGCCGGGGGCTGGCCAGCTCGAAGGCCTCCGGAATGGCCGCGGACACCACGCGCCGATCCGCCAGCGCATAGCCCGCACCGGACGGCGCCTGCGCCCAGTCCGCCAGCACCCGGAACCCACCGTCGCCGTACCGGCTCACATCGCAGGCGTGCAGGAACAGCTGATGCCGTCCCGGCAGGGTGATCCCGTGCGCGGCCCGCACATATCCGGTGTGCCCGAACACGATCTGCGGGGGCAGCAGTCCCGAGGTAAGCGTGCGGCGCGGCCCGTACACATCGGCCAGGATCTTGTCCAGCAAACGGGAACGTTGCACCACACCGGTTTCCAGTTCCGCCCAGTCGTCATCGGCGACGAGCAGCGGGATCGGATCCAGCCGCCACGGGGCGGGCGCGGCGGGCTGGGTGGCGTCGGTGAGTTCGGTGTAGGTGATGCCGTCGTCCTCGATGAGACGGCGCACCCGGCTGTCTATGCGCTGCAACCCCTCCCGGCCCTGATCCAGGAAGTCCGCGGACAGGTCGGCCCACATGCTGCGCAATTGCCCGTCGCGGTCGGCGAGTTCGTCGTAGTAGCCGCCGGTGGGCAGCCCGCAGGCATCGAAGCCGCCCGTATCGGCGGCGGCCGCACGGTATTTCGCGAATTCCTCGAGGACCTCACGACGCGCGGCGAGGGTGGTCCAACGTCCGGCTGGATCGGTCATGGCGCTCCCGGTTGCCTAGCGGTCGCCCATGCCCCAGACGGTGCGCGCCCGGCGCAGATCGAGAATCCCGGGCGCACCGATGTCCGTGGCCTGTACCGCCATTCTGGCACGCAACTCCGCGATGTCGACCGGCCCCGGCGTATGACCCGTCGCTTCGAAACGCCTGTTGCGCCGGGATTGCGCCACCATCGAATTCACCGGCGGCCCCGCATAGAACATGCCGCCCGGATGACTGACGTGATAGCTGCAACCACCACGGGACAGGCCCGTCTCCAGGTCGACCACATCGAACACCAGCGGCGCGTCCACCGTGATGGTCGGATGCAGGGACTCCGGCGGCTGCCACGCCCGATACCGGACACCCGCCACCTGCACATCCGCCCGGCCCGCCGGGATCAACGGCAGCGGGAAACCATTGCAGGTCAGCGCATAGCGGCCCCGATCGGCGCCGACCACTCGCACCTGCAACCGCTCCACCGACGAATCCACATAGCGGGCCGTACCGGCGACCGTGGTCTGTTCGCCCAAGGTGTTCCACGGCTCTATCGCGCCGCGCAGTTCCACTTCCATATCCCCGAGTACCACCGTGCCGAACCGCGGAAAACGGAATTCGAAGAACGGATCGAGCCAGCTGATATCGAATTCGATACCGTGCGAGTGCAGATCGGCCGCCACATCGGCGATATCGGCCTGCAGGAAATGCGGCAGCAGATACCGGCCGTGCAGATTCGCGCCGTGCCGCAGCAGCGGCGCGGTGTACGGCTGCTCCCAGAACCGCAGCACCAGCGCCCGCACCAGCAGCGACTGCACCATGGCCATACGGAAATGCGGCGGCATCTCGAACCCACGCAACTCGGCCAGACCGAGCCGGCCGCGCACCGAATCCGGGCTGTACAGCTTGTCGATACAGAACTCGGCACGATGGGTATTGCCGGTGAGATCGGTGAGCAGATGCCGCAGCGCGCGATCGACCACCCACGGCGGGGCGGGCTGTCCGGCTGCGGGAGCGCCGCCTTCACCGGAGTCGCGATGGCTCAATCGCGCGATCTCGGCGAAGGCGATCTCCAACTCGTACAGGACATCCTCGCGGCCCTCGTCGACGCGCGGCGCCTGCGAGGTCGGGCCGATGAAGCGGCCCGAGAACAGATACGAGAGCGCCGGATGCCGCTGCCAATACGTGAGCAGGGAAACCAGCAGGTCCGGGCGGCGCAGCAGCGGCGAACGCGCCGGCGTGCGGCCACCCAGCGTGATGTGATTGCCACCGCCGGTACCGCGGTCGGTGCCGTCCACATCGAAGGATTCCGTGCTCAACCGGGCCAGCCTGGCCTGCTCGTACAGGGTCTCCAGCAAGCGCGACTGCTCGGCGAAGGTCGAGGTCGGCTGAACGTTCACCTCGATCACGCCCGGATCCGGAGTGATCGAGAGCGAATGGAGCCTGCCATCGACCGGCGGCGCATAACCCTCCAGCACGACCGGCTGCCCGGCCGCCACCACCGCCTCCTCCACCCGGCGCACCAGATCGCAGAAGGCGCCGAATTCCTCGACGGGAGGCAGGAATACGAACAGGCGGCCCGCGCGAACCTCCGCGACCAGCGCGGTGATCGGCGCCCGCGCCGCCGACTCCACTATCGCGGGCGGCTCCTCGGGAGCCAGCGGCAGGCGCGGGGCGAACGGGTCGGCCTCGGGACGCGGCGGCGGCGCATTCCAGGCGATCGAACGCAACGGCAACCGCAATCCGGCCGGAGAATCACCCTCCGTCAATACGATTCGCCCGCGCCGCAGCCGCCAGTCCGCACTGGCCCACCCGGCCTCATCGGCACGCCGATACAACGACAGCACAAAGGCGGCCGGCTCACCGACGGCGGCATCCAGCCTGGCGAGCAGTTCCTTGCGCGCCTGCGCCGAATCCTCCCCCGGCACCAGATCCTCTCGCGGATCGACCGGTTCCCCATAGGGCACAGCCACTTTCGCCGCCGTCCGCAACAACGAATCCTCATAGGCGGCCCGAACCTGACCATCCGGCAGCCCCAGCCCCCGGGCAATATGGCTGAGCACCGCCCGCGCCGTCTCCGACTCCGCCGGCGTGACAACGGATTCCGCCGATATCACCCCCGACGCCGATCGCGGCAAAGTAGCGACCGCCGCCACGCTCCCATCGTCCGGACGCCCCCGGCGCTCACCCACGACACCCATGCGCTGCGTCCCGGACACACCGCTCGCGCGTTCGTCGATCCCGTTGATCCGCTGCCGCAGCTCGCCTTCCGCACCCGTCTCGTCGCCAGGCCCGGCATCGCCGGGAAGCGCACTGTCGCTGCGGCCTTTCGTACCGCCGCTCCCATACTGGTCCGCCAGGGCCTCAGCGAGATCCGACTGGTCCGTCTTACCCGCCCGGCGCCGCTCACCCGCAAGATGCGCCCGCCGCTGCTCCTCGGCAGCCTTCGCGCGACGCTTACCGGAAGCAGCCGCAATCGACCCCGCATCCATCCTCTCGCGCGGCCCGCCGTGCTCCTCGGCCCCGACCGAATCACCCATGCTGAACTCATCGCCAACTTCGATAGCGCTGCCGGTATCGATCGCGTCGCCCGCGTCCAGAGCCTCGCCGGGGTCTACCACCTCAGCGGAGTCAATCGCGTCGCCCACGGCCATCGCACCACTTGCGTCGATCGCATCGCTCGGGTCGATCACGTCGCCCGGGTCGATCACGTCGCCCGGGTCGATCACGTCGGCCGAGTCGATCACGTTCGTCGAGTCCACCGCGTCGCCGAGGTTCACCGCGTCGGCCGAGTCCACCGCGCGGCCCGAGTGCATCGTGGCGCCAGAGCCCTTCGAATCACTCACGGCCTTCGCGCCACCGGTGTCCACCGCGCCGCCCGGGTCCGCCGCATCGCCACCGGCCATCGCGGCGCCCGTGTCGATTACGTTGTGCACGTTCGTCCGGTGGCCGCTGCCGATCTCGTCGAACCGGGCGGGCGGGGTTGGGGGGTGGTCGGTCGGGGGGAGCCAGGGGTCGTCGAGGAATTCGGGGTGGCGCCAGAGGGGTTCGTCGTCGGCGCGCCAGAGGAGGGCTATTTCCCAGCGGGGCAGTGGTTCTCCCGGATACCACTTGCCCTGGCGGTATTGGGCGAGGCCGGTGGGGGCGTAGATGCGGCGGAGGCGCTGGGCCAGGTCGGCGGCGCGTTCACGCTTTTGGGGGCCGTCGGCTTCGGTGTTCCATTCGGGGGCGGTCTGATCGTCGATCGAGACGAAAGTGGGTTCGCCGCCGATCGTCAGGTCGATGCCGGCGGACCGGGTGCGCGCATCGATATCGGCGCCGGCGGCGGTGATGTGCTCCCACTGAATATCGGTGTAGGGCAGGGTTACTCGGGGATCCTCGTGGATGCGGCGGACCGTGTTGGAGAAGTCGAGGGTCGCGTTCACCGGATCGGTGGCGCCGGTGATGGGCGCGGAGGAGACCGGGTGCGGGGTCGCGGCGAGCGGGATATGCCCTTCGCCGGCGAACAGGCCGGAGGTGGGGTCCAGGCCGACCCAGCCCGCGCCGGGGAGATACACCTCGGTCCAGGCGTGCAGGTCGGTGAAGTCGGCGGGCGGGCCGGACGGGCCGTCCAGAGACGGTACGTCCTGGGCCAATTGGATGAGATAGCCGGAGACGAAGCGGGCGGCCAGCCCGAACTCGCGCAGGATCGAAACCAGCAGCCACGCCGAATCCCGGCAGGACCCCAGCGCGGCGCCCAATGTGTGATCGGGCGCCTGCACACCCGGCTCCATCCGGACGGTGTACCCGACATCCTGCCGCAGCGCCTGATTCAGGTCGATGAGGAAGTCGATGGTGCGCGGCCGGCCCTGGGGCGCATGCTCACGCACCCAGTCGCGCACCGACGCGCCGGGCCCGGAACCGGTTTCGTTCTCGTCCACCGGTCGCAGGTACGGCTCCAGATCGGCGGCCAGCTGCGGGGAGTACGTGAACGGAAAGTGTTCCGCGGCCTCCTCCACGAAGAAGTCGAACGGATTGATGGCGTCCATATCCGCGATCAATCCGACCACGATGGACAGTTCCGTCGCCGGCTCGTTGAAGACCAAGCGCGCCAGGAAATTACCGAACGCGTCCTGCTGCCAGTTCACCCAATGGTCGCCCGGGGACACCCGCAGGGAATACGCCTCGATGGTGGTCCGGGTATGCGGCGCGGGCCGCAGCCGGACCACGTGCGGATGGATACGCACGGGGCGGTCGAAGGTGTAGGAGGTGCGATGTTCGAGGGAAACCTTGATTCCCATTACTCCAGTGCACCACGCAGACGGGCACCGCGGTGCGGTATTTCCCGACAGCGCGGGCGACACGCGGTGACCTCCCACAGTTGTCACACCCAGGTGATAGGACCGTAAAGACGATTGGAGGAGTTGCATGAGCACCTGCTCGCTCTGCGAAGCGGCCCTCGATCACTGCCACGGCACGCTGATCGTGCACGCCGCCCGCGCGGCGGAATGCACCGATCCCGCCTGCATCGTGCCGGATCGGCTGCGGCACACCTGGATCGCCGATTGCTCGGATGTAGCCGGGGGGTGCGAGTGCCTCGACCTCGGGGCGGACACTAGCCTGGCCGGGTGAGCTACGACCACGTATTGCTACCCGCCGGCGCCGTTTCCACCGCCACCGAGGTGGACGGTTTCCTGACCGCCCAGGACGGGCAACCGGTGGCGGCGGCCATTGCCGAGATCGCGGCCGAACTCGACAAGCGCAATGCCGAACTGCCGGAAGCGGACAGCTTCCTCGCCGTCGGCCCGGTCGCCGATTCCGCGCTCGGGCAGGCGTTGTTCGTGTCGAGTCCGTACGACGCCATCGGGCATGTGCGCGGACTGCTCTTCGAGCTCGCGACGCCGCGCGGCTACGCGGTCTACGATCCGCAGCTGTCCTGGCTGATCGATCCGGACGGGTCCGTGCCGCTCGCCGTCACCCACGGCGGGGCGGGTGAATTCCCTTATCTAACAAAGAGCCTCGTGGAGCTGTGGATTCCCGAACTCGGGGCGCCCGGACCGTATTTGATCGCGGATCGTGGAGATCAGTTCTATATCCAGACCTACCGGCACGAGGACGGGCATTATGACCTCGAATATCGGGACGGGTCACCGGAAAAGCATTTCGCGGCGGTCACGGATGACGCACGAATTGTGTCGCAGCTCATTTGGGATTGGGCGAACGACGATCGGTCACGATTCGACACGCTGAAATGGGAAAAACTCGGCTTTTGATATGCGGGACGTAGTATTCGGTTTATGAAGCTACGCCCGAAGTTGAGCACCCCGGTGTTACGCAAGGGTTTGGCCGTTGTCGCGGGACTGGCAGCCACATTCGCCATTGCTGTGGCATTGCACGCCAGCGGCGCCGGCGCGGAAATACCCCGGAACAGCCAGCACATTCCCTGCCCACAGCCGGCGGCGCTACCCGCACCGCCGACCTGGACCTAAAACGAGGGTCAGAGCGCTCGGCGACCGGAAAGCGCACGTCCGAGGGTCAATTCGTCGGCGAATTCGAGGTCGCCGCCCATCGGCAGGCCGCTGGCCAGGCGAGTCACGCTGAGGCCGGGGAAATCCCGGAGCATGCGGACCAGATAGGTGGCCGTCGCCTCACCCTCGGTATTGGGGTCGGTGGCGATGATGACCTCGGTGACATCGACGCCGTCATCCTGATTTCCGATGCGGGTCAGCAATTCCCGGATGCGCAGCTGATCCGGGCCGATGCCCGACAATGGATCCAGCGCGCCGCCGAGCACGTGATAGCGGCCGCGGAATTCCCGTGTGCGCTCGATGGCCTGCACATCCTTGGGCTCCTCGACCACACAGATCATGCTGCGGTCGCGACGCGGATCCGAGCAGATCCGGCACAATTCGCCGTCCGAGACCGTGCCGCAGACGGCGCAGAACCGCACCCCGTCCCGCACCTTCTGCAGGGCCGCCTGGAGCCGATCGATCTCCGGCGGCTCCACCGAAAGCAGATGAAAGGCGATGCGCTGTGCGCTCTTCGGGCCGACGCCCGGCAGTTTGCCCAGCTCGTCGATGAGATCCTGTACCGGACCCTCGTACACCTGCCCCTACCCTCAGAAACCGGGGAGCGCGCCGCCGCCGAGGCCGCCCGCGAGCGGTCCCAGACGTTCCGCGGCCAGCGCCTGCGCATTGTTCATGGCGTCATTGAGCGCACCGATCACCAGATCCTGCAGCGTCTCCACATCCTCGGGATCCACCACCTTGGGATCGATGGTCAGCGACAGCACCTCACCCGTGGCACGGATCTTGGCGCGCACCAGACCGCCGCCCGCCTCGCCGTCCACCTCGGACTCCGCGATCTCCTGCTGCGCGGCCATGACGGCCTGCTGCATCTGCTGGGCCTGGGCCATCAACTGCTGGATATCGAACTCTCCACCGGGCTGCACGGGGATTCCTCTCTGCGGGGACGATTACCGACCAGCCTAGTCGCCGCCGCCCACGGCGTTTCTTGACTCTCCCGTCACTGGAGAGTGTTCGCTTAGGGCATGACGGCAACCGTTCCCATCGGTGAGTTCTCCCGGCTCACGTACCTCACGGTGAAGACGCTGCGGTACTACCACGAGGTCGAACTGCTGGAACCGGTCTCGGTGGACCCGAGCTCCGGCTACCGGTTCTACTCGACCGATCAGGTGGATCAGGCGCATCTGATCCGGCGGCTGCGGGAACTCAACATGCCGCTGCCGGAGATCCGGGAGGTGCTGCGCGCACCCAGCCAAGCGGCGCGGGATGCGGCATTGCGGGCGCATCTGGACCGGATGGAAGCCGAACTCACCCGCACGCGGGATGTGGTGGCGTCGCTGAAGGCACTGCTGTTGCCGTCGCACCGCATCAGCGTCGAATACCGTTCCATCCCGAGCCATCCCGTGCTGGCGATCAGCGATGTGGTGACCCGGAACGCGATCGAGGTCTGGTGCGAGAGCAGTTTCGGCACGCTGTACGAGACGCTCGCCGCCGCGAATATCGCGCCCGCGGGGCCCGGCGGGGCCAGCTACGCGTCCGGGTTCTTCGAGGACGACACGGGTGAGGTGGTCGCCTTCGTGCCGATCGACGAACGCCACCGGGAACGCTTCGGCACTTCCGTGATCGACCTGCCCGCCCGCCGCTTCGCCATCGCGGTGCATGCGGGCCCGTTCACCGATTTCGACCGCACCTACGGCGCCCTGGGCAGCCATGTGGCCGAACACGACACCGCGCTCGCGGAACCGATCCGCGAGCGCTACCTGGTCGGACCCGGCGATGCCGAGCCGGCCGACTACCGCACCGAGGTCTGCTGGCCGATCGGCCGGCTCTGAAAGGGATACGACATGGCACTCGACATCGCCAACATCACCTTCGATTGCGCGGATGCCGCCGAGCTGGCCGGCTTCTGGGCGCAGCTACTGGAACGCCCGGTGGATCCGGAGGCGAATGCCTTCTTCGCCACCGTCGGCCGCGGCGGGAACGGCCCGACGCTCATGTTCATTCAGGTCGGGGACAAGACCCCGGGCAAGAACGTCGTGCACCTGGATCTGCACACCGATGATCTGCCCGGTCAGCGGGAACGCGCGGTTGCCCTCGGCGCCAAGCACATCGGCGACTTCGACGAATACGGCGTCGTGTGGACGACATTCGCCGATCCGGAGGGCAACCTCTTCGATATCGCTGGTGACTAGCCCAGCGGCTTAAGCGAGTTCCTTCTTGAGGTTCTCCAGCACCTCGGCCTGGATCTTCTATGCCGGCTCGTCAGCCAACTGGCTTGGTTACGGGCCTCCAACAGCGGCCCAAGGGCTAGGCCAGCTCCCGCTTCAAGTTCTGCAGCACCTCGGCCTGGATCTTCTTCAGGCCGAGGGGGGCGAAGATGCCTTCGAAGATGCCGCCGATGCCGCCGGCGCCCTTCCAGCTGGTGCGCACGGTGACGAGGGAGCCGCTGCCGGAGGGGGTGACGGTCCAGGTGGTGACCATGGAGGAGTTCGAATCGCGTTCCGTCACCATGGAATCGGAGACGGTGACGGCGGCGCGCACATTGCGGGAGCGCTTCTCGGTGGCCTGCAGCGTCCATTCGGCAACCGTGCCGGCGCCCTTGCCGCCCTCGACCACCTTGTAGTCGCGGTAGTGCGGGGAGAGGATGCGCGGGCGCACCGTCTCGTAGTCCGCGATCGCTTCGAGGGTGCGCTTCGGATCGGCCGTGACGACGATCGAACTGGAGGCGCTGACCTGTCCCACCATGTGCTCCTTACTGATTGCACGGGCTTCCCTGTTGCCGCCCGGTCATGCTACGCCCGATTTCGGGCTCTCCGGATCAGTCGGTATCCGGTTTCACACCTGGTCGAATGTGGAATGGCGGCGGCGCAACGGTCATCAAACCGTTAGCTAACGTAACAATCGTCACGATTCGGGCGGGAATAACCACGAAGCGCGGCTGGTAGCACCCTTCGACTGGTATGCAAACTATGAGTGAAAACCCGCCCCGCCGGGGTTCCCCTGCTGGCCGTACCGGTCGGTGCACGATAGGTTTCCGAGGTGGCAGTGAGTCTGTTGGGGAAGGCCGGCCGCGCACCGGCCGCACAGGAATCAGGGTTCGCCGCGCACCGAGCCGGAGTCGACCGCCTCCTGGCCTCGTACCGCGCCATCCCACGGGATGCCAACGTGCGATTGGCCAAGAAGACCTCGAATCTGTTCCGTGCGCGCGCCAAGAACCCCGCACCCGGACTGGACGTGTCCGGATTGACGCAGGTCATCAAGGTCGACCCCGGAGCGCGCACCGCCGACGTGGCGGGCATGACCACCTACGAGGACCTGGTCGCCACCACCCTCCGCTACGGGCTGGCGCCGCTGGTGGTGCCGCAGCTCAAGACCATCACCCTGGGCGGTGCGGTCACCGGGCTGGGCATCGAATCCACCTCGTTCCGCAACGGCCTGCCGCACGAGTCGGTGCTGGAGATCGACGTGCTGACCGGCGCCGGTGAGATCATCACCGCCACCCGCGACGGCGCGCACTCGGACCTGTTCCGCGGCTTCCCCAACTCCTACGGCACGCTCGGCTACTCCACCCGGCTGAAGATCGAGCTCGAAACCGTACAGCCCTATGTCGCCTTGCGGCACATACGTTTTCACGATCTGCGCGAGCTCGAGGCCACTATGGCCCGGATCATCGCCGACCGCGCCTACGCGGGCGAGCAGGTCGACTACCTCGACGGCGTGGTGTTCACCGCCGACGAGAGCTACCTGACGGTGGGACGGCAGACCGACGAGCCGGGACCGGTCAGCGACTACACCGACGAGAACATCTTCTACCGGTCGATCCAGCACGATTCGAAGGAACCGAAGCGGGACCGGCTCACCATCGCGGACTACCTGTGGCGCTGGGATACCGATTGGTTCTGGTGCTCACGGGCTTTCGGCGCACAGAATCCGAGCATCCGGCGGTTCTGGCCGAAACAGTATCTGCGCAGCAGCTTCTACTGGAAGCTGATCGCGCTGGATCACAAGTACCACATCGGCGACAAACTGGAGGCCCGCAAGGGCAATCCGCCGCAGGAACGGGTCGTGCAGGACGTCGAGGTGCCCATCGAGCGCACCGCCGATTTCCTGGAGTGGTTCCTGCGCGAGATTCCGATCGAGCCGATCTGGTTGTGCCCGTTGCGATTGCGCGACACCGGCGGGGAGCGGCCGTGGCCGCTGTATCCGCTGGAACCGGACCGCACGTATGTGAACGTCGGTTTCTGGTCGGCCGTGCCGACCGTCCCGGGACAGGGCGAGGGCGTGGCGAACCGCGCCATCGAACTGCAGGTCTCCAAACTGGACGGTCACAAATCGCTGTATTCGGACGCGTACTACGGCAAGGATGAATTCGCCGACCTGTACTACGGCGGCGACACCTACGCCGAGCTCAAGCAACACTACGACCCGGACTCTCGCTTACTGGATCTGTATTCGAAGGCGGTGCAACGCAAGTGACCACGTTCAAAGATCGTTCCGACGTATTCACAGAACTCGGAACAAAACTCAGCATTGCCGAGATCTTCGAGACCCTCATCGACGGGCCCGTGCCGCTCAAGATCACCGCATATGACGGCAGCACAACCGGACCCCAGGACTCGGATTTCGGCCTGGAGATCAAGACGCCGCGCGGCGTCAACTACATCGCCACCGCACCCGGCGATCTCGGTATGGCCCGCGCCTACATCGCCGGCGACCTGACCGCGCACGGCGTCCACCCCGGCGACCCGTACGAACTGCTGAAGGCCATGGCGGGCATGAAGTTCCGCCGCCCCACCGCCCTGCAGCTCGTGGTCATCGCGCGCTCGCTCGGCTGGGACCTGCTCAAGCCGGTCGCGCCGCCGCCGCAGGAGGCCATGCCGCGCTGGCGCCGCATCGCCCTGGAAGGGCTGCGGCACAGCAAGACTCGCGACGCCGAGGCCATCCACCACCACTACGACGTATCCAACACGTTCTACGAATACGTGCTGGGCCCGTCCATGACCTACACCTGCGCCGCCTACGGGGACACCGACTGGACCCTGGAAGAGGCCCAGGAGAACAAGTACCGCCTGGTCTTCGAGAAGCTGAACCTGAAGGCCGGCGACCGCCTGCTCGACATCGGCTGCGGCTGGGGCGGCATGGTGCGGTTCGCCGCCAAGCGCGGCGTCAAGGTCATCGGCGCCACCCTCTCGGCCGAACAGGCCGAATGGGCGCAGGCCAAGATCGCCGAGGAAGGGCTCGCCGAGCTCGCCGAGGTCCGCCACTCCGACTACCGCGACATCCGCGAGAGCGGCTTCGACGCGGTGTCCTCCATCGGGCTCACCGAGCACATCGGCGTCGCCAACTACCCGGCCTACTTCGAGTTCATCAAGTCGAAGCTGAAGGTCGGCGGGCTGTTCCTCAACCACTCCATCACCCGGCCGGACAACACGCGAATCACCAAGGCGGGCGACTTCATCGACCGCTACGTGTTCCCCGACGGTGAGCTGGCCGGGTCCGGCCGCATCATCAGCGAGGCCCAGAACGTGGGCCTCGAGGTGATGCACGAGGAGAACCTGCGCTACCACTACGCGCTCACCCTCGCCGAATGGTGCGACAACCTGGTCAAGAACTGGGACGCCGCCGTCGACGAGGTCGGCGAGGGCACCGCCAAGGTGTGGGGCCTGTACATGGCCGGCTGCCAGCTCGGCTTCGAACGCAATGTCGTTCAGCTGCACCAGGTGCTGGGCGTCAAGCTCGGCCCGGACAGCGCCTGGACGGTGCCGCTGCGGCCTTGGTGGAACGCATAACAACCCCTGAAACCCGAATAAGCAAGGCGGCGGCGCGGATTCCCTTCCGCGCCGCCGCCTTTATGTCGTCCCTGAGCCCTGAATCAGGACGACATGCCCTGCACCGGGATGCCGAGCCGGGCGGTCATCCACGGGAGCGAAGAGGTGAATGCCGCCGCGGCGAACTGCCAGGTGTGGCCGCCTTCGGTGGTGTGGACCGTGCAGTTGATATTGACCTTCTGGCCTTCGGCGCACAGGGATTCGGCCGCGCCGACCTCACCGGTGTCACCGAAGCCGTCCCGGCCGCCCATGCCGACGGTGCTCTCGCTCGGCTGGGCCTGCTGCAGCATCTTCTTCACGTTCGGGTCGGAGATCATCTTCTTCTGCCACGCGGGCGGAGTCAGATCGTCGAAGAGGCCGACCGTGTCCGTGTACGGGCCGTGCTTCTGCATGACGGTGGTGGGGTCGTAGCTGGCCCACGCCGCCTCGCTACCGCCGAAGAGGCGGGCGACGGTCTGCTGCTTGTTGCCGGCGTCGGGGCCCAGATCGCCCGCGATGTCCACGAAGGTGCCGAACAGGTCCGGATGCATGACCGCCAGATCCACCGCGCAGGTGCCGCCCATGGACCAGCCGACGATGCCCCACTTGGCCGGGTCCGAGGACGCGCCGAAGGTGGACTCGACGTACGAAGGCACATCCTTGGTGAGATGGTCGGCGGCGTCGCCGCGCGGGCCGTTCACGCATTCGGTGTCATTGTTGAAGCTGCCGCCGGAGTCGACGAACACCATGATGGGCGCCTGACCGTTGTTGGACTTCGCGAAGTTGTCCACGGTCGGCATGATCTGACCGCTGCGCACCCAGTCCGCGGGAGTGTTGAACTCGCCGCCGATCATCATGATCACCGGCAGCGTGGGCGGGTTGGCGCCCTGGAACCAGGCCGGCGGCAGGTACACGTACTCGGTGCGGTGATTGAAGTGGCTGCCCGACTCCGGGATGTCCACCGGCACGATCCTGCCGGTATCCACATTCGTGTTCCGCAGCGAGGTCAGCGAGGCCAGGCTGGTCTGATGCGGCAGCGGTTCGGCCGTCAGCGCGTCCCACGCGGCATTCGCGGTCGGGTAGTAGCCGACCCACTGGTTCAGCACCACACCGACGTTCAGCAGCGCCACCGGCACGGCCAGGATGGCCGCCGTACGCTGCCACCAGCGTCCGGTGCGGATACCGAGCACGGCGGCGGCCAGTACCGCGCCGGCCATGCCGATGGTGATCCACAAGAGGACCGGCGCCGGATCCGACGCGAGGCCTTGGTTATTGGTGTAGATCCAGGACGCCCAGGCAATTCCGACCGCGATCACCAGACAGATCGGCACCCACAGCAGCCACCAGCGCCGGGTGAACCGCGCGAAGGCCACGATCAGCAGGAAAACCGCCACGAAGGTGATGACCTGCGGCAGCCAGCCGTGAAGTAGCGAAATGCCATGGTGGAAGCCCGGGTACCCGACCTGGGTCTGCGCAGGCATTTGAGGTGCCGGTGGCACCACGGGAGGAGATTGCAGCATCGACGTCACAGGCACGTCGGCGATTCTCGACACCAATCCTCGAGAAACCCTGTGAATAAGCTCCATGCCGGCTGGTTACGTAATACAACGGCAACATCCACGTAGCCGACCGGACCCTCGGGCCGGCGGATCGGACGTGCGCCCAGCATAGTCCCGCCGCCGTCCCGGCGCTGGTCAAAGCAGCGATTCGAGGAAAGCGCGCGGTGCCTCGTCCTCCCCGGGCCCCCCGGCGCCCAGCGGCATCTCGTGGCGCAGTGTTCGCAGAATGTTCAGCACCCCTGGACCAGCGTCCAACAGCGGCCGCCGCCAGCCCAATTCGGCACAACGCACCACCACCGGCGACAGCGTGCCGATCGACTCACCCAGCCAGCCCGCCGCCGACAGGCACTCCGCCAGCAGCAAGGCGGAATCGAGTTCGGCCCGCGGCCGATGCTGCTCGCGAATGCGGCCGAACAGCGCCCGCGCCCGCTTCACCGCGGTGTCATCGGTGCCCAGCGGCGCGAGATCGTCGTAACCGCGATCGTCACCGCGGTAATGCCGCGCCAGCAGCGCCCGGATGGTGGCTATCTCCTCGGCCTCCGCCGCCAGCGCCGCCGCACCCGTCGCATGCCGCTGCGCCCGCACCATGGGATCGGTGACCAGCCCGGCGGTCAGCGCATCGGACGGCAGGCCCAGCCGCAGGCGTTCGGCCCGCACGTGCGCGGCCAGCCGGGTCAGCTTGCGCTCCGCGGCGATCCGCGCCCCCTCGTCCAGGCGGGCGCCCGCGGTCTCCAGATCGCCGTGCACCGCCTTCACCCGCGCACCCGTGACGAAGATGGTCACCAGGAAATCGACCGGGCCCACGCGGGCCGTCATATCGTGACTCTGATCCAGCAGCGCCTCCGCGGTATCCAGGTCACCGCGACGATAGGCCACCTCGCCGAGCAGCGCCGCCGCCACCCGCACCGAATGCGAGCGCGACCCCGCACGATCCCGGGCCGTCTGCCACGCCTGCTCGAAATATCGCGTGGCGGCCGCTATCTCGAGCTGCTCGTAGGCGGCCGCGCCCTGGGCACACAACCCGAACACCTCGCCCAGCGGATCCGCCGACCGCTGGTGATACGGCGCGGCCCACTCCTGCATCTCCCGCGCGCCCTCGAAATCGAACTCGCACAACCGCACGAACGACGTCAGATTCGCGGCGGTCGACACCGTCCACGCCGGCAGCTCATCGGCCAGCCGCAGACAGTCGGTGAGGCGATCCAGCACCCCCTCGGTGCGATCCCGCGCCACCTGATCGGCGGCCGCCAGCACCGCGGCCTGACAGCGCTGGTTCACCGCCTCGGCATCGGTCGGCGAACTACGGGCCAGCATGTTCGACAACCGGCCCAGCGCGCTGCGGGCCGCACCCGACTGCTGCAGGTTCACATTCGCGCGCGCCAGCGCCATCAATAACTTGGAGCGCGAAGCCACCTGCTGCACCGGCAGTTTCGACACCGTCCCGAACAATGTCGCCAGCCGGGACCGGTCGATGAGATCCATGCCACCGTTCTCGACCAGGTCCAGCGCGTATTTGAAATCGGTGGCGGCCAGCGCGTGATCCACCGACTGCCGGATCTGCTGATGTTCGGCGAACCACCGGGAGGCCTTGCGGTGCAGGGCCTTCAGCTGCGCGGGCTGCGCGCGATCCAGCCGGGCGCGCAGATGCTCGGCCACCATGGGCTGCATCCGATACCAGCTGGATTCGTCGGAAGTCCGGTGCACGAACAGTTCTCGCTGCTCGGCCTGGTCCAGCAGTTCCGCCGCCTCACGGTCGCCGGTGAGGGCTTCGGCCAATGAGGCGTTCACCCGTTCGGGCACCGCGATGGCGGTCAGGAAGTCCAGCATCCGCGGTTCCAGCCCGTCCAGCACGTTCTCGGCCAGGTATTCGCGAATCGCCTTGTTGTCACCGGAGAGTCGCGCGATCAGCTTCTCCGCGTCGTGATCGGATGCGCGCAGCGACAACCCGGCCAGCTGGATCGCGGCGGGCCAGCCGTCGGTGGCGGTGTGAATCTGCTCCACCTGCTGATCGGTCAGCGCCAGGCCCATCCGGTCCACCAGGATCTGCCGGGTCTCCGCCGCGGTCAGGCGCAATGGGGCGGAACCGATCTCCACCAGCTCGTCGGCCACCTGCATGCGGCTCAACGGCAGGCCCGCCCGTTCCCGGCTGGTGATCACGAAACGCAAATGGTGGCAGCAGTTGTCGAGGAGGGACTCCATCACCCGATGCGCCCCGGAATCGGTGATGCGATGCCAATCGTCGACCACCACCACGATGCTCTTGTCCCCCGCGTGCACCTCGTCGATGAGCGCGGTCACCGCGTACGGGACCGCCTCGGCGGGCCGCTCCTCCAATATCTGTTCCAGCCCGGCGCCGAGCTCCGGCCGCACCCGCCGGATGGCGGCGATGATGTGGGCGAGCAGCCACACCTCGTTGTCGTCGTCGTGATCGATGGCGATCCAGGCGACCGCCGTTCCGCGATCGGTCAGTTCGGCACACCACTGCGCCGCGAGGGTGCTCTTGCCGAAGCCCGCCGGACCGTGGATCACGGCCAGCCGGCGTTTCCCGCCGTACCGCAGCGTATCCAGCAGTCGCGGCCGCGGCACCGGCTCGCGGGCCGGGCTGGGTGGCTGGAATTTCGTTGTGGCCGTGGGCGGCAGCGTATTGCCCGGCGGCTGGAGCGCGGCGCTCGGTGACACCGGCGAGCGGAAGGTCAGCGAGCGGGTGCGCGGCCTGTTCGCTATGGTGCGCCGCGAATTGTGCTGCGACACAGTGATGTCCATCTGGCCCCCGACGGGATCGGCGGCCAGCAGCGCCATTTCGTCCGGCACCTGCCCGTGCTCGCTCTGCACGGCGCGCAGCAGCTCACCGAACTCCACCGCCGATTCCGGGCGATCCCGCGGCTCCGGCGCCATGGCGGCCTCGATGGCGCCGGCCACGTCGGGCGGAATCTCCAGCTCCCGCAGATCCGGCACCGGCTGGCTGGTGATGCGCAGGAACTGCGCGACGATCTTCTCCCCCGACTGCCGCTCGAAGGCCGCATGACCGGTCAGCAGCGCGAACAAGGTCGAGCCGAGACCGTACACATCCGAGCGCACGGTCGGCTCGTCACCCTTGAGCACCTCCGGCGCGGTGAACGCCGGAGAGCCCGTGATGAGGCTGGTCGAGGTGCGGAATCCGCCTGGGATGCGGGCGATTCCGAAATCCGTGAGCTGCGGCTCCCCGTACCGGCTGAGCAGCACGTTCGCCGGTTTCACATCCCGGTGCAGGACCTGGGCGCGGTGCGCGGTCTCGATGGCGCCCGCCAGCTTGACCCCGACCCGCAGGGAATCCGCCCAGGTCAGTGGGCCGTTCTCGCGGACCAGCTGTTCCAGCGAGCCGTGCGTGGCATACGGCATCACGATGTAGGGCCGCCCGCTGGGCGTCACATCCACCTGCAGGATGTCCACGATGTTCGGATGCCCGGAGAGCCGGCCCATGGCGTGTTCCTCGCGCAGGAACCGTTCGCGGCTTTCGTCGTCTATCTCGGTGGACAGCACCTTCACCGCGACGATGCGGTCCAGAACCCTTTGGGCACAGCGGTACACGACCCCGAACCCGCCCCGCCCGATCTCCTCCGCCTCGACGAGGCCCATGGCCTCGAGCTCGTCGATGATCCGCACCGGAAGGTAGGTCTGGGTGGAGTCTTCGGGAGGGGTCGAATCGTTCCGGGAATCTCCCGGACGCGCCTGTGGACTCATCTCCCACCACCTCGCACTGAAACGAGCGCGTGCTCACGCTTCATCCGCGCATATTTCAAACGTAGCGCGGCAGATAGCAGCCTGGGGAGATTTCGACAAGGTACAAAAGCGGCAACCGGTCCGGATGACATCCAGGCCCGAAACGGGTACGGCCCGGACCGCGAGGAACGCGATCCGGGCCGAACCGAAACATCGGGACTGTGGCGCAAATGCGCCCGCAGCTCCCTTACTTACGCAGCGAGGCCGGAACCTCGAAGCGCTCGCCGAACTTCGCGGCCAGCTCGTCGGCACGGGCCACGAAGGCCTCCTGCCCGCCCGGGTAGCCCACGATGAACTGGTGGGTGCCACCGGTCCAGGCCGGGAAACCGATGCCGAAGATCGAGCCGATGTTGGCGTCGGCGGTCGACGTCAGCACGTTCTCGTCGAAGCACTTCTGGGTCTCGATGGCCTCCGCGAACAGCATGCGGTCCTTCAGGTCCTGCAGCGAGACGCCCGCGGGCAGCTCGGTGGAGGTCTTGAAGGTGGAGCGCAGCTCCGACCACAGGCCGGTGGCCTTGCCGTCGGCGTAGTCGTAGAAGCCGGCGCCGCCCGCCTTGCCCTTGCGGTCGAACTCGCCCACCATCTTGTCGAGGATCTTCGCGGTCTCGCCCGAGGCGGCGTCGATCGAACCGCCGGCGGCGGTGATCGCCTCGGCGGTCTCCTTGTAGATCTTCTGCATGGTGGTGAAGTTCAGCTCGTCCGACAGCTTCAGCGGCGCCGCCGGGTAGCCCGCCTGCAGACCGGCCTGCTCGATGGTCTGCGGGTCGATGCCCTCACCGAGCATCATGATGGCCTCGTTGATGAACTTGCCGATCACGCGCGAGGTGTAGAAGCCGCGGCTGTCGTTGACCACGATCGGGGTCTTGCGGATCGCGAGGGTGTAGTCGTACACCCGGGCCAGCGCCTCGTCGGAGGTCTTCTCACCCTTGATGATCTCGACCAGCGGCATCTTGTCGACCGGGGAGAAGAAGTGGATGCCGATGAAGTCCTCGGTCCGCTTCACGCCGTTGGCCAGCAGGGTGATGGGCAGGGTCGAGGTGTTGGAACCGAGCAGCGCGTCGGCGTCCACGATGTCCTCGATCTCGCCGAAGACCTTCGCCTTGAGCTCCGGGTTCTCGAACACGGCCTCGATCACGAAGTCGACGCCCGCGAAGTCCTCGGGATCGGCGGTCGGGTGGATCTTGGCCAGCAGCGCGGCCGACTTCTCCGCGGTGGTCTTGCCGCGCGAGAGCGCCTTCTCCTCGAGCTTCTCCGAGTAGTTCTTGCCCTTCTCGGCCGCCTCGATGGTGACGTCCTTCAGCACGACCTCGAAGCCGGCCTTGGCGGAGACGTACGCGATGCCCGCGCCCATCATGCCCGCGCCCAGCACGCCGATCTTCTTGATCTCACGCTTCGGCACATCCTTCGGGCGGGAGCCGCCGTTGTTGATGTGCTGCAGGTCGAAGAAGAACGCCTGGATCATGTTCTTCGCGACCGGGCCGGTCAGCAGCGAGACGAAGTAGCGGGACTCGATCAGCGACGCATTGTCGAAATCGACCTGCGCGCCCTCGACCGCGGCCGCCATGATGGCCTTGGGGGCCGGCATGTTCTGGCCCTTGAGCTGCTTGCGCAGGTTGGCCGGGAAGGCCGGGAGGTTGGCGGCCAGGGCCGGGGTGGTGGGGGTGCCGCCCGGGATCTTGTAGCCCTTGACGTCCCACGGCTGCACGCCGCCCTCGGGGTTGGCCTTGATCCACGCCTTGGCGGCCGGGACCAGCTCCTCGACCGAAGCCACGACCTCGTGGATCAGGCCGGTGGCCTTCGCCTTCTGCGCGGTGAACTTGTTGCCCTGCAGCAGCACACCCATCAGGCCGTTCGCGATGCCGAGCAGGCGGGTGATGCGGGTGACGCCGCCACCGGCGGGGAGCAGGCCGAGGGAGACCTCGGGCAGGCCCAGCTGCACGGCCTTGATGTCGGCCGCGATGCGGTGGTGGGTGGCCAGGGTGATCTCCAGGCCACCGCCCAGGGCAGCGCCGTTGATGGCCGAAACCACCGGCTTGCCAAGGGTTTCCAGGCGACGCAGGTCGCTCTTGATGAAGGTGAGCTCTTCCATGATGGCCGCGGCGTCCGCCGGGGTGGTCTGCATCATGTTCTTGAGGTCGCCGCCGGCGAAGAAGGTCTTCTTCGCGGAGGTGATGACGACACCGGTGATGTCGTCCTTCTCGGCCACCAGGCGGTCCACAGTGGCTCGCATGGAGTCCTTGTAGAGCTGGTTCATGGTGTTGGCGCCCTGGTTCGGGTCATCCATGGTCAGCACGACGATACCGTCGGCGTCCTTGTCCCAGCCGATCATGTTCTCGGTCATTGTTTTTGAGTCTCCTGATGACGAAAGTCGGTGGGCGTCAGACGCGCTCGATGATGGTGGCGACACCCATGCCGCCGCCGATGCACAGGGTGACCAGCGCGTACCGCGCGTTGCGGCGGTGCAGCTCGTCGATCATGGTGCCGGTGATCATGGCGCCGGTGGCGCCCAGCGGGTGACCCAGAGCGATGGCGCCGCCATTGACGTTCAGCTTCTCGTCGGGGATCTGCAGATCCTTCTGGAACTTCAGCACGACGGAGGCGAAGGCCTCGTTGATCTCGAACAGGTCGATGTCGTCGACGGTCAGGCCCGCCTTGGCGAGCGCCTTGTGCGCGGCCGGGGTCGGACCGGTCAGCATGATGGTGGCGTCGGCGCCGGAGGTGGCGGTCGCGACAACGCGGGCGCGCGGGGTCAGACCCGAAGCGGCGCCGGCCTCTTCGGAGCCGACCAGCACCAGCGCGGCGCCGTCGACGATGCCGGAGGAGTTACCGCCGGTGTGCACGTGGTCGATCTTCTCGACGTAGGTGTAGCGCTGCTGGGCGACGGCGTCGAAACCGCCCATGTCGCCGATGCCGGCGAAGGCCGGGTTCAGCTTGCCCAGGTCGGCGGCGGTGGTGCCGCGGCGCAGGTGCTCGTCGTTGTCCAGGATGGTCAGGCCGTTGATGTCCTTGACCGGGACGACCGAGCGGGAGAAGTAACCGTTGTCCCAGGACTTGGCGGCCAGGTCCTGCGAGCGCACGGCGTAGGCGTCCACGTCGTCGCGGGTGAAGCCCTCGATGGTGGCGATCAGGTCGGCCGAAATGCCCTGCGGCACAATGTAAGCGTTGTAGCTGGTCCACGGATCCATGAACATGGCGCCGCCGTCGGAGCCCATCGGCACGCGGGACATGGACTCGACGCCACCGGCCAGGACCAGGTCGTCGAAGCCGGAGCGGACCTTCTGGGCGGCCAGGTTGACGGCCTCCAGGCCGGAGGCGCAGAAGCGGTTGATCTGAACGCCGCCGACGGTGTCGGGCAGACCCGCGGTGAGAACGGTGGTACGGGCGATATCGGCACCCTGATCACCAACCGGCGAGACGACGCCGAGGATGATGTCCGAGATGCGGTCCTCGTCCAGGTTCGGGAACCGGTTACGCAGCTCCGCGACCAGACCGGTGGTCAGGTCGATCGGCTTGACCGAGTGCAGCGAGCCCTTCCGGTTACGGCCGCGCGGAGTGCGGATGGCCTCGTAAATGTAGGCCTCAGTGGTCATATCCGAGTTGTCCTCTCTTAAGGTGCGCCGACACCGCGTTGTGCGGAGCGGCCGCTCGTAACCTCGCCGGCCAGTCCGGAGACCGGCCGTCCTGACGCTGTACAAACAGCGTCACGAGCAGGCTTGTTGACGCTCCGGTAGTCCCTTTGCCTGGGCATACCTTAGAACCTCGCGAAACCGATACTCACGGCCACCCGATCATAGTACCGCCGGATGCGAACTCCGGTTAACTTAATGTGCCTCACAGGGGAACTGTCAACCCTCCAGAGGTGTGGCCCCCAACTCCGACCGCAGCAGATCCAACGCCACCTCATCGGGGTCGCGGCGCTCGCCGGGGGGCACCGGGAGCGACGATTCCTTCAGCATCTCCTCTTCCTCCTCCGGCGTAGTCGCAGGTGGGACGCCGTCATAACCTACTGGCGAGTAGTCGGTAGGCCCGGGGTCATCCGGAAGGTCCGGCCCGTCGGGTAGCGGAATATCGTCCTCCGGCGGCGCGAACCGGTCACTCGACCCATTCCCCCCGGCCCACGGATCCGCCTCGGGCGCGGCCACCCCGCCGCCCGCGCTCGCGCTCTTCCGCACAATGGCGACTCCACCCGCCGAACCACTATCCGCGACGGCGGGTGCGATCACTGCCGCCCCGGCGGTGCTCGCACCGGCGGTAGGCGTCGTCCCCCAATCGTCCGCACCCATGGCGGTCGCTGCCGCCGGCCCCGCCGCCGTGGCGGTCTTGGCCTGGCTGGGCCGCGAGAACTTCGGCGCGGTCTTCTTCTCCGCGGTCTTCGCCCCCGCCGGAGCCGTCCCGCCCCCACCCGCCGGCGGCGCGGCGGCGGCCTGCGGCGCACCCCCGACTTCCCACTTCACATCGTGTTCGCGCCCCAGCACGGCCTTGACGGCCGACCGCACCGCATCCAGGTTCTTCGGCTGCGAAAGCCGCTGCGCCAACGGCGCATGCTGATGCGCGAAGACAATCGTCTCCCCCTCCACCCGCACCACCGAGGCCCCCGACAACAAGGCCTGCACCGCAGCACCGAACTCCCGCACCTTGGCCCGAATATCAGCCCAGGCAGCCTCGATCTCCCGCAACACATCCTCGCTCCCACCCACGGGAGAGACAGCCGCAGCACCGGATTCGGGCACCTCGCCCGCGCCGGATACGTCGACCTGCTCGAATTCCGCTGCCGCAGCCTCAGAATCAACCCCACCGGAGGCTTCGAACGCCATGGCGGCAGGAGCTGTGGCGGCAACGCGCTGCTGAGAACCAGCCTCCGTCGGCTCCGAGATCGCCGCAGCCTCATCCGCGCCTTCAACGGAAGCTCGCTGGGCCGCCGCGCGTTCGGCGGGATGGGCAGGTGCAGCGGCAGCATCGACCGCGCCGGAAACCTCCTGCGCGACCGGTTCATCGGGCGCAGAGATCGGAAGGGCCACCTCGCTCTGCCCTGCCGGATCGGACAGTTCGGCAACGGGCTGAGCCTCGGAGCCCTGCCCCGGCGCGGCTACTGTCGCCGCTTGCGCGGCGGATTCCGGCTGCGCGCCGGGAGATTCGGCCACCGGAACGCGCACCGCATTCATCTCGGGCGGCCGGACCGCCGCCGGCCGCGCGGTATCCCCGGCATCGGGCACGCTGTCGTCCCGCGCTTCCGCCGCCACGGCGGTGTCACCACCACGCGAATCAGCCTGCGATACAGCATCTTCCGCAGTAGACGCAGGCGCCGACGGGGCGCTTGCTGCGGCCGGCGCGGGCTCGGCAGCGGCAGCCCGGACCGCAGGCGCCGCCACCGCGTCCGGCTGGGGTACAGCCGCCTGAACAGGCCGCTCGGCGGCGGGGGCCGCAGCCTGCGCCGGAGGAGCGGCGATCGGAGCGGAAGGCGTTTGCGCCGAACCAACTACGTCCGCTGCCATGGCAGCAGCCGCCGAGTCCTGGGCGGACGCCGTCTGCGACTGAGCAGCGGGCGCCGTGGCAGGGGCAGGAGCAGTCGGGGCCTGAGCGGCGGGTTGCGCCGTCGGGGCCGAAGGCGTTTGCACCGGGGCCGACGCGGCAGGCGCTACCGCTGGGGCCTGGGCGGGAAGCGCCGCGGCTGGGGTGGGAGTGGTTGGGGTGCCGGTCTTTTCGGCGCGCAGGGCTGCGAGGGCCTCGGCGCCACGGCGGCGTGAGGGGCCGCCGGCCGCGGGAGCCGGGGGGCTCGACGGCTGGGCGGCCGGCGAATCCGTGGGACGCGGCGCGGCGGAGTCCGCCGGGCGGGCGGGGGGCGCGGCCGGGGCGGCGGGGAGGGCGCCGCCGGCGAGGCGGCGTTCGAGGGTTTCGAGGCGTTGGAGAGTGGCGGTTTCGGTGTCGGTGGCCGCGGGGAGGAGCATGCGGGCGGCGATTACCTCGAGGAGGAGGCGGGGGTTGGTGGCGCCGCGCATATCGCCGAGGCCCTCGTGGAGGAGTTCGGCGTGGCGGGCGAGGGTGGCCGGGCCGAGGGAGGCGGCTTGGGCGCGCATGCGCTCGATGACGTCGCCGGGGCCGGTGACCAGGTTGCGGTCGGTGGCGTCGGGGACGGCGCGCAGGAGGATGAGGTCGCGGAGGCGCTCGAGGAGGTCGGTGGCGAAGCGGCGGGGGTCGTGGCCCGCCTCGACCACGCGGTCGATGGTGCCGAAAAGGGCTGCGCCGTCGCCGGTTGCGAGGGATCCGACCGCGTCATCGATGAGGGCCACGTCGGTGACGCCGAGGAGGGAGACCGCGCGGGGGTAGGTGACGCCGTCGGGGCCGGCGCCCGCGAGCAGCTGGTCGAGGACGCTGAGGCTGTCGCGCGGAGAGCCGCCGCCGGCGCGAATCACCAAGGGATAGACCGATTCCTCGACCTGGACGCCCTCTTGGTCGCAGATCTTGCCGAGCAGGCCGCGCATGGTGGCGGGCGGCAGCAGCCGGAAGGGGTAGTGGTGGGTGCGGGACCGGATGGTCGGGAGGACCTTGTCCGGTTCGGTGGTGGCGAACACGAAGATGAGGTGGGCGGGCGGCTCCTCGACGATCTTGAGCAGCGCGTTGAAGCCCGCGGTGGTCACCATGTGCGCCTCGTCGACGATGAAGACGCGGTAGCGCGACTCGGCGGGCGCGTAGAAGGCGCGGTCACGCAGTTCGCGGGTGTCGTCGACGCCACCGTGGCTGGCGGCGTCGAGTTCGATGACGTCGAGGTTGCCGGACCCGCCCGGGCCGAGGGCCACACAGGACGAGCACACGCCGCACGGTGTGGAGGTCGGGCCCTGCACACAGTTCAGCGAGCGCGCGAGGATGCGCGCGGAGGACGTCTTGCCGCATCCGCGCGGACCCGAGAACAGGTATGCATGACTGATCCGGCCGGTATCGAGTGCGGTGCTCAGGGGTTCGGTGACGTGCTCCTGCCCCACCACTTCAGCGAATGTTGCCGGTCGGTATTTCCGGTACAGAGCCACGGCAGAAGGGTACCGGGAGCTGCCGACAGTCCGACGCCGCGCTACGACTCCAGAGCCGTCAGCTATGTGATGTAGATCACATGCAATCTCCGCGCCTGTTCGATACCGACCGGACCGAACTCAAGGCCCGGGAATTGTCTCAGCAAATTCTTAGCGTGATTCTCGCGAGCCCTACCCGGACGCCGTCTCCAGCCAAGATCACCATTTACTGACGCGCGTTCGGTTTCAACTCCGCATTGCGGACATAACGATCCCATCAATCGATAGCGCAAGATCGCAATCGTTTGGCTAACGTGGACCTCGGCAACTTCGGTAGCCAAACCTTCATCAGGTTGGTGGCCCCGGCCGGTCCCTCATCCCGACCGGGGCACAACCAAATCTTCCGGAGGATCTTCCCAGTGCCGTCGCACGACGACATCGCCGCAGCCTGGCTCTCCAGCACCGAATTCGCGGGTGACAATGCCGCGGTCGGATTGCTCTCCAGAGCCATCAATCCGGCGACCTACGACATCAAGCGCGCTTCGCTGCCGGTCTCGGCCGCGGCCGATCCGGCCACCGCGAGCGCCATTCTCGAACTATTGCAGCGCGGTCAGGTGCCGACGCTCGCCGCCATCGAGACCCTCATCGTGCAGAACGACATGCGCGCCGAGGCCGAGCGCATCGAGCGGCTGGGCCGCCGGGCGCAGCGCAGCATCGACGATTTCGGCCGGGTCCTGGCCAAGCTCACCGACGAGTACTGGGTACTACACGGCACCGGGCCGACGCGCCGCGACATTCTGTTGTCGGAACCGGTCATCGACCTCATCCGCGATCGGGTGGGCGATATCCCGCCGACCGCGATCAAGCATCTGTGGCTCATCGAGCGGGCGCAGCGCGCCGGCTGGATCGCCTACAACGCGACGCCCCGATCCCTGTGTGCCGGAAGGCGTTTCCATGCCGCGCGGTACGGAAACCGGGTATCGCTGCGGCCGGTGAACACCATCGGCACGCTGGTCGCGGCCTATCTGCGGGATCAGGTCGCCGAGCACGCCCGGCCGCCGCGCTGGTCCGTTCTCGCGTACGAACTGCGCGACGATCGCGGCCGGCGAGTGTTCAACGACACAGCCGATGCGCGGGCGCAGCAGCAGTGGCTGAGCATCGCCGAATGGATGTCCCTCGAGGACGGCTTGCCCGTACCCGGTCCGCGTGGTTTGCGGGCGATCGCCCGTAAAGGGCGGGATCGTCGCAGCTGAAACTGTTACGGCCAGGTATCCGGAACCATATTTTCGTAACAGCGCCTTAACGTGAGGATTCGGTAACTTCCACGAAACGCGATCACGCGTGGAAGGAGTTGCCCACGATGAATCCGACCCTCGATCCGGCCGCCACGGCCTGGCTGCTCGCGGCCACCGCCCTGGTGCTGCTGATGACCCCGGGCCTGGCGATCTTCTACGGCGGCATGGTGCGCTCGACCGGCGTGCTGAACATGCTGATGATGAGCTTCATTTCGATTCCGCTGGTGGCCGTCGTATGGCTGCTGTTCGGGTACAGCCTGGCCTTCGGGGATGACGCGGGCGGCGGGATCATCGGCAATCTCGGGCATATCGGGCTGGCGGGCATCAATCCCACCACGCTGCACGTGGTGAATTCGAGTACGGGCGCGGCGGTTCCGGAGCTGCTGTACGTCACCTTCCAGTTGACCTTCGCGATTCTGACCGTGGCGCTGATCTCCGGCGCCATCGCGGATCGGGCCAAGTTCGCGGCCTGGGTGATCTTCGTGCCGGTGTGGGCGCTCATCGTGTACGCGCCGATCGCGCACTGGGTGTGGACGCCGAACGGCTGGCTACAGCGTCTGGGCACCCTCGATTACGCGGGCGGCCTGGTGGTCGAGATCGCTTCGGGCGCTTCGGCGCTGGCCATGGCGCTGGTGCTGGGTCCGCGGGTGGGTTTCAAGGTGGATGCGATGCGGCCGCACAATCTGCCGTTCGTGCTGCTGGGCGCGGGTCTGCTGTGGTTCGGCTGGTTCGGGTTCAATGCCGGTTCGGCCTTGCAGGCCAACGGTATTGCGGCGGCGGTTTTCCTGAACACGCTGGTGGCGGGTTGTGTGGGCATGCTGGGCTGGCTGGTGGTGGAGTTGCGCCGGGACGGGAAGCCGACCACGTTCGGTGCGGCCTCGGGTGCGGTGGCGGGTCTGGTGGCCATCACGCCGTCCTGCGGTGAAGTGAACACGCTGGGTTCGGTGGTGGTGGGTCTGGTTGCGGGCGTGGTGTGTTCGTTCGCGGTGGGCTGGAAGTTCAAGGGCAATTACGACGATTCGCTCGATGTGGTCGGTGTGCACTTCGTGGGCGGCATCGTGGGCACGCTGCTGATCGGGTTCCTGGCCAGTGCGGTCATGACGGGCGGGCCGAAGGGTCTGTTCTACGGCGGCGGGCTGGGGCAGCTGGGTAAGCAGGCGGTCGGCGTGCTCGTGGTGGCGGCGTTCGCCTTCGGGGTGACCTTTGTGCTGGGCAAGCTGCTGGACAAGACGATCGGGTTCCGTGTCAGCCGCGAGGACGAGATCGGCGGTGTGGATTTCGCGCTGCACGCGGAGACGGCGTACGCCGAGGGCGTGCACGGGCACAGCGGCGGGCATTCGGTGAAGCGTCTCAGCGACGGGCCGTTCAGCTGATGTCGGCGGTGGCGGCGCTGAAGGTATTGCATTGCGCCGCACGGTCCTTGCTGTAGCCGATCACCCACCAGTCGCCCATGTGCTGGGCGCTGCCGTGGTCGCGCATGTCGCCGGGGCCGTCGCCGCGGTGGTAGGCGTCGTTCTGGGCCGTGGTGATCTGGGCCGGGGTGAGTGAGCCGCCGCCCTTCGAGGACGACAGGTACATGCCGTCGAAGCATTGGGCCTGTTGTTCGGTGCGGCGGGATAATTCGAGGCCGGTGTCGGAGCGGGCGCCGGCGTCGCGGCGCTGCTGGTGCACCTTGCCCAGAATGCCGGCTTCGGCCTGCACGTGGTGTCCGTATTCGTGAGCGAAGACGGACAGGTAGACCACCCAGTTGTTCTTGAACAGGTCGGTTTGCAGCTGACTTATGGGCAGGTAGATGGTCCGGTCGGCGGCGCAGTAGAAGGCGGCGAAGTTATTGCTGCTGCCGGTGCACAGGGTGGTGATGCCGTTGGTGTCGGCGGTGACCTTCAGTTTCGGCGGGTCGAAGGGCAGTTTGATGTTGTCGAACAATGGTTTCCACGCATTGTGCAGGCAGTCGGCGGCGGTTTCGAAGAATTTCCGCGCGACATCGACCTGGGTGCCCCACGGCGCGTAATCGCATTTCGCCGGAATCAGGGTGTAGTCGTCATTGGTGAGCAGGGGATTGTTCGCGGTCTCGGCAATGCCGCGGTTCTCGCCGCCGGTGTCGGGGGCGTACGTGGTCTGCACATTGTCACCGGAGCTGAGGTGGTGCAGGCCGGTGACAAGGGCGGTACGCAGGAGCCCGGCGGTCACCAGCACCACGAGCACGATCAGCAGCGGGACGACACGCCCGCGCCGCGCCGCAGGGCGGGGTGGCACGCCCATGACCTGGAAGCCGCCGGTCGGCGGCAGCGGCGGGCGGTATACGGGCGGTGAGAAGCCCGGCGGTACAGCGGAACCCGGCGGCATCCCGTAAACGGGCATGCCGGGACCGACCGGCGTCCCCTGACCAGGTCGCGCGCCCGGGACAGGCTGTGGATAACCGGGCTGCCCGCCGGGCGGCAGGACCCGCCCGTATCCAGGAGGCGGCGCGGACTGAAAGCCCTGGCGCTGTGGATAACCAGGTCCCTGTGGAATTCCGGGACCCTGTGGACCAACCGGCCGCTGCGGATTGTTCGGGCCCTGTGGATGGCCTTGGCGCTGCGGCGGATTGCCCTGGTATTGAGGGTTTCCGGGCGGGGGCGGGGTGCCCGGGCGCGGCGGCGGGTAGCCGGGACCGCCGGGGTGCTGGGGGTCTGCGGGACGTTGCGGCGGGTTGCCGGCTGCGGGCGGAACGCCGGGGGCGGGTGGCCGCGGGGGCTGGGTGCGGGGGTTTTCACCTGGGGGTATGGGTCCGTGGCCGGATGGTGGGCGAGTCATCCCCTGCACCCCCTCGTTCCTTCAGAGATAACCGGCCGGCTCCGTAGACCTGTGCGTTGACCGCTGAGGAAGGATAGCAAGCTGTCTAAAGTAGCTGTCCATGCAGATTTTTCGGGGGGCCGCCCTGGTCGCGATGCTCCTCGCGATCATGGGTGCGGTCGCGCCGGTTGCCCGTGCGCAGGCGGACGGGGTGAAGATCACCGCGGACGTGAATCTGGGCGATGACGGTCTGCTGCGGGTCACCGAGACGGTGGAAGTGCCTGCGGGCGGGGAGTTCCGGCAGGTGTTGCCGCTGCGGGTGCAGGTCGACCCGAATGTGCAGCGCAGTTTCCAGGTCAGCGACGTGCAGGCCACCGGGGACGGGGACGCGACGGTCGGGGACGACCGTTTCACCATCGATGCGCGGTCCGGTACCGCCACGTTCGAGTACACGGTGCACAACACGGTCAGTGATGCGACGGGTGCGCAGGTTTTCCATTGGACCGGCGTGCTGAACACCGATGTGCAGTCGATCAGCGCCACGGTGTCGAGCCCCAGTTTCCGCATGGGTGTGACCAAGTGCACCATCGGCCCGCCCACGAATCCGCAGGACTGCACGGATATTCAGGTGGAGCCGGACGGTTTCGCGCATTTGGAGAAGACCGATCTACACAAGGGCGATGTGCTGGATGTGACATTGCAGTTGCCGCCCGGCACGGTCAAGGCGAACGCGGATATTCAGGACGACAATGCGCAGGGCGCGTTCTCGGTGACGGGTCCGGTGCTGGCGGCCTTCGGTCTCCTGGCGCTGGCGCTGGCGGCGGCGGGCGGTTACATCCTGTGGTCGCGGCGTTCGGCGCCGGCCGGGTCGGAGATCATCGATCCGATGGTGCGCCAGGGCGATCGAGTGGCGTTCACCTCGCCCGATGGCGTGCTGCCGGGCATCGCGGGTCTCCTGCTGGACGGCGCCGCGGAGGCGTCGGCCCTGGCGGGGACGGTGGTGGATCTGGCTGTGCGCAGCTATATCTGGATCACCGCGGTGGATGATTCGGATTGGCGTATCACGCGCATGAATCCGCCGGATCAACATCTCACCGCCCATGAGCGGGCGGTGTACGCCGCGCTGCTGCCGGACGGGGTCGATTCGGCGCTGTTGTCCGAGCGCTCGGGACGGGTGCCCTTGTCCGCGGTGCGCGCCGCCTTGGTCGGTGATGCGGTGGCCGCCGAGCTCTTCGTCGACCGTACCCGCCGCGGCCTCGAATTCCGTTTCGGCGCGGTGCTGGTCGTGGCCGGTGTGGCCGCGACCCTGTGGCTGGCCCTGGGCCCGGCCCGGCACGCACTGGTCGGTATCGCCATCGTCCTGGCGGGTGTGGCGGCCATGCTGCTCCCCCGCTATCTGCCGTCGCGCACCACCGCGGGCCGCGACCTCACCGCCCGCCTGGAGGCCATGGGCCGCGGCCTGGAAACCCTTACCCCGCAGCGTATTCCGCCGGCCGATCAGGAGCAGGCCTTCTCCCGCGCCCTGCCCTTCGAGGTGGCAGCGCATCGAACGGACCAGTGGGTCCGCACCTGCCGCGACCTGGACCCCACCGCCGACGGCCACCCGGGCCTGTACTGGTTCGGCGGTTTCGAATCCGATCGCACCCTGCACCGCTTCGCCGCTCAATTCCCCTACTTCATCACCAAACTCGAAGGATTGTTCCGGACCGGCCCGGACCACATCTGATATCGAGAAACGACCGATACATCCGCCGTCGCCCGATCCCCTAGGCGTGGATCGCGAGAGCGCGGCGGGCGTAGGCGCGGACGTCGGCGTCGGTATCGGCCAGCGCGGTTTTCAGGGCTGTGCGGGCGGCTGAGGATTCGGGCCAGGTGCTGAGGGTCAGGACGGCGGCTTTGCGGATATCGGGGTGGATGTCGGTGAGGGCGGACGTCAGGGGTTCCGCGGCTCGGTCCGGGCCTACGCCGGCCAGGCCGCGGGCGGCGGCCTCACGGATCTGCCAGGCCGAATCGCGGAGTGCCGCAATCAGGGTGGGTGCGTCGGTGGTGGTGCCGAGGCGGGACAGGGCGGTGAGGGCTGCCGCTCGGACCAAGGGGTCGCGATCCGCGATGAGGGTGCGGACCGTGTCGGCGCCGGCGAGGCCGATGGTGGCCAGGCCACGGGCGGCGGCTATGCGGACCTCGCGGTTGTCGTCGTGGGCGGCGGTGGTGAGGGCGGACCAGTCGTCCAGGGAGATCAGGGCGTTGATTGCTTGGATGCGGACGCGGTGGTCGGGGTCGATGGCGGCCTCGGCGAACAGTTCCGGGGTTCCGGATCGTAAGGCGCGCAGGAGATCCACGACGGTGGCGCGGACGATGGGGTCCGGTGAGTCGGCGTGGGCGGCGAGATCGTCTGCGGCGGGCAGGATTTCGACCAGTTCCCGTAAACCGGCCACGGCGGTCGCACGGACTTCGGCGTCCTCGTCGGCGAGGGCGGCGATCAGGCGGTCGCCGAAGCCGTCGGGGGTGTTCTCGGTCAGGACGGCGAGGGCGGTGGCGCGCACGCGCGGGTCCGGGTCGGTGAGGAAGGATTCCAGGTCCGATACCGACGGGGCGTCGAGGGTGAGGACCAGCGCAATGCGTGGCGCGACAACCACTTTGGGAGCTTCCGCGCGGGTGCCGAGGCCGTCCGACGTCGCCTCCGCCTCGAGGTTGGGCGGGCTGCCGATGAGCGGGGGCTGTTCGACCGGGATGACGGTGGGGTCGGTGGAGGGCAGGTCATCGAGGCCGGGGACCGGGACGAAGTAGGGCTCCACGGGCCGCTTCAGGAACTCCATGCGCCCGTCGCCGGTCTTGCGCAGGTTGAGGTGGTAGCGCCACTCCGCATCGTCGCGTTGCGGGAGGTCGGCGCGGTCGTGGTAGAGGCCCCAGCGGGATTCGGTGCGGGTCAGGGAGGAGCGGGCGGCCATTTCGGCGCAGTCGCGGATGAAGGTCACCTCGGCGCAGCGCATGAGTTCGTGCGGGGTGGTGGCGCCCATGGCCTCGAGGTCGCCGCGCATGCGGTCGAAGGTTTCGATGGCGAGGGAGAGTTTGGTGGCCGTCTTGGGCGGGGCGACATAGTCGTTCACGAAGCGGCGCAGTTTGTATTCGACCTGCGGCTGCGGCGGGCCGTCCGGATTGCGCAGTGGCCGGTAGACGAGTTCGTGCGCGGCGGCGAGCTGGTCGGCGGGCAGGTCGGCCGGGGCGGCGACGTCCGCGAGGGTGGCGGCGGCGTGCGCGCCGGCCAGATCGCCGTAGACGAAGGCGCCGATCATGTAGTTGTGCGGCACGCAGGCCAGGTCGCCCGCGGCGTAGAGGCCGGGGACGGTGGTGCGCGCGTTCTCGTCGACCCACACGCCGGAGGCGGAATGCCCACCGCACAAACCGATTTCGGAGATGTGCATCTCGATGTCGTGGGTGCGGTAGTCGTGCCCGCGGTTGGCGTGGAAGGTGCCGCGGGTCGGGCGTTCGGTGGTGTGCAGGATGCCTTCGAGCGCGTCGAGGGTCTCGGTGGGCAGGTGTGAAACCTTCAGATAGATGGGCCCCCTGGCGGATTCGATCTCCCGTTCGACCTCGGCCATCATCTGCCCGGACCAGTAGTCGGAGTCCACGAACCGTTCACCGAGCGCATTGACCTGGTATCCGCCGAACGGATTGGCGACATAGGCGCAGGCGGGCCCGTTGTAATCCTTGATGAGCGGGTTGATCTGGAAGCATTCGATGCCGGAGAGTTCGGCGCCCGCGTGGTAGGCCATGGCGTAGCCGTCGCCCGCATTGGTGGGGTTCTCGTAGGTGCCGTAGAGGTAGCCGGAGGCGGGCAGGCCGAGCCGGCCGCACGGTCCGGTCGCCAGGATCACCGCCTTGGCCGCGACGGCGACGAATTCGCCGGTGCGCGTGTGCAATGCGGCCGCGCCGACCGCGCGCCCGCCGTCGGTGAGCACTCGCACCGGCATGAGCCGGTTCTCGATGCGGATGCGCTCCCGCATCTTGCGTTGCCGCAGTACGCGATAGAGCGCCTTCTTGACGTCCTTGCCTTCCGGCATGGGCAGTACATACGACCCGGACCGGTGGACGCGGCGGACCGCGTATTCGCCATAGGCGTCCTTCTCGAATTTGACGCCGTACCGTTCCAGTCGCTGCACCATGGCGAAGCCTCGGGTGGCGGTCTGATAGACGGTGCGCTGGTTGACGATTCCGTCATTGGCGCGGGTGATCTCGGCGACGTAGTCCTCGGGTTCGGCCTTGCCGGGAATGACGGCATTGTTGACGCCGTCCATGCCCATGGCGAGCGCTCCCGAATGCCGGACGTGGGCCTTCTCCAGCAGCAGCACGTGCGCGCCGGCTTCGGCGGCGGTGAGGGCGGCCATGGTGCCGGCGGTGCCGCCGCCGATGACGAGGACATCGCAGTCGAGGCGGGTGGTGGCGGCGAGATCCGGAATCTCCAGGCGGACGGGGTGCTGCGTCATGGTTTTCCTCAGCGGAGCAGGTAGGGCATGTTGACGGTGACGGCGCCGGTGGGGCAGCGCGCCGCGCAGGGGCCGCAGTACCAGCACTCGTCGACGTGCATGTACGCCTTGCCGTTGTCCGGGTTGATGGCCAGCGAGTCGAGCGGGCAGATCTCCACGCACAAGGTGCAGCCTTCGATGCACAGGGATTCGTCGATGGTCACGGGCACATCGGCCCGCTGATTGACCAGGGCCATCAGGTCAGCCTCCAATCGGTGCGCTCCGGCGGCCGGGTGAGGCTGCCGCGCATGGTGATCCGGTCGCCGCGCATGCGGATGTATTCGAGGTCAACGGGGCGGCCGTCCTCGAGTTCGGTGAGTCGTTCGAGCAGTAGTAGGGCGCCGCCCTCGGGCAGCTGCAGGTTCATGGCCGAATGTGCGTCGGCGGTAATGGCTTCCAGGGCCAGGTCGGCGGAGCCGAGCCGGCCGCCGCTGATCTCCTCGATGAGCGCGAACACGTCATTGGTTTCGAGGTCGCGGGTGAGGATCCGATCGCCGATGTCGGGGACCAGGTAGGTGAGGTCGAGGCTGAGCGGCAGTTCGCCGAACCAGCGCAGGCGTTCGATGTAGACGGCGTGCTGTCCGGGTTCCAGCCGGAGTTTGCGCGCCACGGCGGGCGGCGGGATGAGACGGTGTGCCGCGCGGACCTCGTTGCGGACTTCGCCGTGGCCGCGCATGGCCTCCTTGAGCCCGAGCAGGGCGTCCAGTCCGTGGTCGTATTTGCGGCGGGCCACATGGGTGCCGACCTTCGGGGCGCGTTCGATGAGGCCCTCGTCCTTCAGAAGGGCGAGCGCGTCGCGCACGGTATTGCGGGAGACGGCGAACTCGGTGGACAGCTCTTGCTCCGAGGGCAGCGCACCCTCGATGCCGCCCGAATGAATCTGCTGCCGCAAGATATCCGCCACCTGGCGGGCCCGGTCGGCCCGGCGGACGGTGGGTCGCAGTGGCACTGGTTCCGACGACACCTCGATCTCCTTTCCGCTGTTGACCTGCGGTTTCAGACTCTAAGGCCAGTTACGGGCCGTGCGCGGAGCGCACCGCCGGCACGCCCGCGGGTGTGCGTCATTGCGCCGCCCGCGCCCACGCGCGGCCTGCCGGAACACCGGGCGATCCGGCTATTGCGCCACCCTCCCCACCAGCGCCGGGCTTGAAATCACGGTGATCGGAATGCGTGTGCCGCCCGTGCCGCGAGAGTGGGGTTGGTAGTTGAAGTTTCCAGGGGCTCGTTCTCGAGATGTGAGAGGAGTTTGTGTCGTCCGTCACTCTTCCGGCGCACGCGGCATCGGTTCAGAGCTGACGGCAAAAGTCAACTGGCACAAAAGATTCAGTGGAACAACCGGGATTCCGAAGGGTTTGGTGTGAATGCCCTCCGGAAGCACTGTGCGGCCGGGACACCCGTGCGTGCCTTCCGCTCCGGCTGAGTGGAATGCTAATTTGATCCCATGTCTTCCAGTCAGCCCACCGCAACGCGGGTCACGTATGTGACCGTCGCGCTGGGTGTGCGGCTGCCGCGGCAACGGGAACTGTGTTGTCCCTGCCGTCGCGCAGCCGAGTACTGACCCCTGATTCCTGGAATCCGGGCTTCTCGCTGCACCGCTGATACCTCCATGTAGGCATTCGTCTCGTTAGCCGACGGGACCGCAGCAAGGACTCGAAGCCATGTCCAGCCCCATTCTCGAGCGTCCGCTCAGTACCACCGTCGCGACCGCCCGACTGGCTCCGGCCCGTCCGGCCGTCCCGGCCGAACTCCGTATCACCGACAACCCGGCCGCCGCCGTGTTGCGCGCCGCCACCCGCGGCCCCATCTTCCGCGATGTCGCGGCCCAGTCCACGGGTTCCAGCATCGCCACCGTGAATCGTCAAGTGTCGGCGCTGCTTTCGGCCGGCCTGCTGCGCGAGCGCGCGGACCTCACCGCCTCCGGCGCGGTCGGCCGGCCGCGGGTGCCGTTCGAGGTCGACACCGACTCGTACGTGACCGTCGGCGTGCACATCGGGTCCACGGTGACCCGCATCGTGGCCGCCGATCTGTCCGGCCGGATTCTCGGCGGACTCGACATCGCCACGCCGCAAACGGGTCAGGACGCGGCACTGACCATCGTGGCGCGCAGTGCCAAGGCCTTCCTGGATCGGCTGCCGCGGCGCAAGCCGCTGTGGACGGGTGTGGCGCTGGCGGGTCGCGTCGATCCGGCGGGCGGGGTGGTCGACCATCCGCGGCTCGGCTGGACCGCGGCGCCGGTGGCGGCCGTATTCAGCAGTGTGCTGGATCTGCCGGTATCGGTGTCGGCGCACGTGGAGGCCATGGCCGCGGCCGAGCTGCTGCTCAACGGGCGCGACCCGGCCGAGACCGAGCGGCCCGGCAGCAGCCTCTACTTCTACGCGCGGGAAACCGCCGGTCTCGCGGTGACGCTGCACGATCGGGTGCACACCCCGGCGAACGGCCCGGGTTCGGTCGCGCACCTGCCGACCGGTTCGGATGTGGATTGCACCTGCGGCCGGCGCGGTTGCTTGGAGGCCACCGTCGGTGAGCGCTACCTGCTGGAACGCGCTGTGCGCAAGGGCATCCTGCGCAAGCCGGAGGCGCCGCGACGCCCGGTGATCGCGGACCTGTACCGCGCCGCCGACAACGGCAACGGCGCGGCGCAGGAATTGCTCTTCGAGCGTGCCGAGATCCTCGGCCGCACCGCGGCCCTGGTGCGCGACATGTTCAATCCGGATCGCGTCATCCTGGGCGGCCAGGCCTTCACCGGCTACCGCCCCGGAATGGAGAAGGTCGCCAAGGCCTTCCACGACAGCACCACCCTCCCCACCGCCGACCTCCGCATCAGCCGCTTCGGTGGCCGCGTACAGGAATTCGCCGCAGCCGTGACCAGCCTCAGCGTCTTCTACGCCGACCCGCTGTCCGCCATGCGCCGCGCCACTCGCGCCGCCCGCTGACCCAACCTCCTTACGAAGCAGCCGACCGGCGGCGAGAGATCGCCGCCGGTCGGCGTCAGCACGCCAGAAATCTCTGGACCAGAAGCATTTTCGGGACGATCACCCGAAACGTGCTCCGACCGGAACCATTCCTCCGGGCATATCGACCTGCGTCATCACGGAGGCCGCGGCGGGCAATACAGGCACGGTCGCGCCGCTCCCTGCGGACCGACCCGGTCCCCGCGACGCACAGGCCCGCCGCGTTGGCAGCCCGATCCGCGAGCCGTTCGGTGCCGGGCGTATCTGTAGCGGGGACAAGCGAATTCCCCCGCCGGGGCCGCCCGGCGGGGGAATTCTTTTCTGAGGAAGGCGGGCCGGGCTCGGACAGGTCCACGTGTCCGAGCCCGGCCCCTATCTGCCGCACGCGCGCGAGGCCCATTTACGCGGGTGCGGTCTCCGGCCGCTCACGGTGGGGAGTCCCCTTTCCCAGGGTGAGTGGCCGGAGAGTCTCTAGGCGGCGCGTACGTGGGAGAGGCCCCATTCGCGCGCCAGCAGGCGGTGCGAGTTCAGGCGGTCCTGGTGGTCGTACGTGACGCTGGTGATGACGAGTTCGTCTGCGCCGGTGAGCTGCTGGAGGGCGGTGAGGCGTTCCACCACCGTGGCCGGGGCGCCGACGAACTGGGTGACCAGGCGGTCTTCGACCAGCTCGCGCTGGGCGTCGGTGAGCGGCGGGGCGGTGGCCGGGTCCAGGTATTCGGCCGCGCCGGCGCCGCTGCGGATGCTGTAGACCCAGTGACCGTAGCTGGCGGCCAGGCGCCGGGCGGTCGCATCGTCCTCTGCCACCACGACATCCGCGGACACCACCAGGTAGGGGCGCGGGAAGCGGGCCGAGGGGCGGAACGCCTTGCGGTAGGCCTCCACGGTTTCGATGATCGTGCCCGGGGAGACGTGATAGTTCGCGGCGAATGGCAAGCCCGATCGTCCTGCCAGCTGCGCGCTTTCGCCGCCGCTGCTGCCGAACAGCCAGAGCTGCACATCCGCGCCCTCGCCCGGGACGGCATGCAGGGCGACCCCGTCGGCGGAGGTATAGGTGCCCGCCAGCAGATCACTGATCTGCTGCACCTGCTCGGTATAGGGCAGTGACTGCGCACCCGGCAGTTGCAGCGCCTCGAAACCCGCCGCGAACTTGGTGAAGTCGAGCAGCTTCGCAGGATTGAACGGCGGCGGGATGACGACGCCACCCCGCACCTCGGTAGCCCGTTCGACCACCGGCTCGGCAGCAGGTGCGGTGGCGGGCCGGTCCGCGGCGGAACGTAATTGGCCGCCACGGTGACCGGAGCGGCCGAGGCCGAGATCCAGCCGACCCGGGTACAGCGCGTCGATGGTGCCGAAGGCTTCCACCACGGAAGCAGAGGTGTGGTGGCCGAGCTGTACGGCCGCCGAACCGACCCGGATGGATTCCGTTGCGGCGGCGATCAATCCGATGAGAGTGGTCGGCGCGGCGCCGGCCACCTGCGCGAAGTGATGCTCGGCCACCCAGAAGCGGTGGTAGCCCAGGCGTTCCGCCTGCTGCGCCAGGTCGATGGTATTGCGGAGGGCCTGCTGCGGCGTCGAGCCGGCGCTGACGGGCGACAGGTCCAGTACCGAGAGTGGGATGGTCATAGCGACTGCTCCTTGCGCGGATCCTGCTCGCCCGCTTCGACACTCACCGTGAGCCGGTTCTCGGCCGGCGCCACCGGGCAGGTGGCGTGATCGGTGAAGGCGCAGGGCAGGTTCACCGCCCGGTTGAAGTCCAGCGTCAGCGAGCCGTCGGCCGCCGGTCGGCCCAGGTCGAGGCGGCGCGCGCCACCGTAGGTGGTGACCCCGCCGGTGGCGTCGGTGAACAGTGCGTGCAGGCCGGTCTCGGCCGAGCCGAAGGCGATGAGCCGCTGCGTGGCGCCGCCGAGTTCGAAGGTCACCGTGCCCGCGGCGGAGTGGTGGTGTTCGAGGCCCGCCACCACCGCGCCGGTGGTGACCACCTGCGCCGATTCGTACGGTTCGAAGAGTCCGGTGAGGGCCCACGCCGGATCCGCCTCGTACACCGGGATACCGGTGTAGGCCGCCAGCGTGGGTGCGGCCGGATCGTGGATGCGCAGCGCGAATTGCCCGGTGCGCCGGATGACTTCGATGATCCGGTCGCCGGTACGGACCTCCAGGCCGGGCGCGCCCTCGGCGGGCGTCAGCACGGCCGCGGCGGGCAGCGCCTGACCGTCGAGCCGCAGGTCCGCGCCGGATTCGACGGTCACGTACACGTTTTCGCCGTCCGTGCGCCACAACCCCGGCAGTCCGTCGACGGTCTCGTCGGTGTCGCCGAGCCAGTGCAATCCGGTGATGCTCAGCCAGCCCAGCGGCTGCCGCGCCCAGGTGTCGCGTTCGGCTCGGAATACGTCCCACTGCCGGTCGAATTCGGTGGCGGTGTCGGTAGCGGTCATGATGCGCGTACTCCTTCGGTGCCGTGATGGGGGTGGCGCAGGCCCAGGTGGTCTCGCAGGGTCGCGCCGGTGTACTCGGTGCGGAAGCTGCCGAGCGCCTGCAGTTCCGGGACGACCCGGTCGGCGAATTCGTCGAGCCCGGCCGGGGTGAGGGACGGGACGAGCACGAACCCGTCCGCCGCATCGGACTGCACATAGTGGTCGATATCGGCCGCCACCTGCCGGGGCGTGCCGACGAACTGCTGCCGGGCGGTGGTGGCGATGATGAGGTCGCGAATGGACAGACCCTCGGCCTCGGCCTTGGCGCGCCAGGCGTCGGCGATGGCGCGCGGATCCTTGGCGTGCCGGACCCGGCCGCGGGTGATGTTCACATTCTCGACCGGGTCGATCTCGGGCAGCGGGCCGTCCGGATCGTAGGCGGACAGGTCACGGCCCCACACCTGTTCGAGGAAGGCGATGGCGGTCTGCGGCGTCACCTGCTGCCGGCGCAGGTGACGGGCCCGCTCCTGGGCCTCGGCCGGCGTGTCGCCGAGCACGAAGCTCGCGGCGGGCAGGATCTTCAGGTCGTCACGGGCGCGGCCGTACTTGGCGAGCCGGTCCTTCACATCGGTGTAGAAACGCTGCCCGTCGGCGAGTTCACCGTGCGCGCTGAAGATGACATCGGCCTTGGCGGCGGCGAATTCGCGGCCCTCGTCGGAGTCCCCGGCCTGGATCTGCACCGGATATCCCTGCGGGCTGCGCGGCAGTACGAACTGCCCGTCGATATCGAACTGGTCGCTATTGAAGTGCACGGTCGGCGCGGGTTGCGCGAACACGCCCCGCTCCCGATCCACCACGAGCGCGTCGGCGGGCCAGCTGTCCCACAGCGCGCGGGTCGCATCCACCACCTCGGCGGCGCGCGAGTACCGCTCGGCATGCTCGAGATAGCCACCACGCCGGAAATTCTCCCCGGTGAACGCGTCGGAGGAGGTCACCGCATTCCAGGCCGCCCGGCCACCGGACAGGTGATCCAGCGAGCCGAATTGCTTTGCCAGCTCGAAGGGTTCGTTGAACGTGGTGTTGATGGTGCCCGCCAGCCCGAGCCGCGTGGTGACGCCCGCGAGCGCATTGAGCACGGTGAAAGTGTCCGGCCGGCCCACCACGTCCAGGTCGTGGATGCGCTCCCGGTGCTCGCGCAGCCGCAGCCCCTCGGCGAGGAAGAAGAAGTCGAACAGACCGCGTTCGGCCGTGCGGGCCAGGTGCACGAACGACTCGAAATCGATCTGACTGCCCGACTCCGGATCGGTCCACACCGTGTGGTGATTGACGCCCGGGAAGTGCGCGGCGAGGTGAATCTGCTTGCGTATCCGATGGTCCGGCATGACTCTCCTCAAGCGTGCGCGTAGCGGTTGACGGGACGCGGCAGGCCCAGCCGATCCCGCAGGGTCGGAGTGAGCGCCGGCAGATACGGCAGGGCCGCGGCCAGCGCCAGCGGGCGCAGCACCACACCGTCTGCCGCGCAGGAGGTTTCGACCTCGCGCAGCACCGCGCGCAATTCCGCGGCGGTGCCGATGTGGAAGACCGTCCGCGGCGCATCGGTGGCGATCCAGTCCTCGAGTTGCGCGACGTCGGCGGCGGCCGCATCGGCCGTGGCCGCGAGGTGGATATCCACATCCAGCAGCACGCGCACCCGATGCGGATCGCGCCCGGCCGCCGCCACGGCGGCGCGGAGTTCGGAGCGGGCCGCGGCCGCGGCCGCCAGGCTCGGCGCGGTGATGCGGATGAGATCCGCGCGGTGCACGGCCAGCCGGATGCTGTGCGGATCGGCGGCCCGCACCGTCACCAGCGGCTGCCCCTGCGGGGGACGCGGTGTGATGGACGGGCCCTTCACCGCGAAATGCGTTCCGGTGAAGTCGATGTAGTGCAGCTTCTCGCGGTCGATGAAACGGCCGGTGGACCGGTCGCGGATTTCGGCGTCATCCTCCCAGCTGTCCCACAAGCGGGTGACCACCTCCACCGCTTCGTCGGCCTCCGCCCAGCGGGAGCGGTCGTCCTGTTCGGGCTTGCGGCCGAACAGTTTCGCGTCGCCCTCGGATACGGCGATCTCCCAGCCCGCCCGGCCGTGTGTCGCGAAGTCCAGGCTCGCAATGGCTTTGGACAGGTGGAACGGTTCGGTGTGGGTGACCGTGGCCTGCGGGATCAGGCCGATGCGGCGGGTGAGCGCGGCGGCGCGGGCGGCCACCGCGACCGCGTCCAGGCGGCCGATCGCGCCCTCGGATTGCAGTGCGAAGGAGTCCGGCAGGAAGGCGAGATCGAGGCCCGCGTCCTCGGCGGCCCGCAGCGCGTCCACCCAGTAGTGCGCGCCGAACAGCTCCTCGGCCCGGGAATCCGGCCGCCGCCAGGACGCGGGGTGCGCGCCGGTGCCGGCCAGTTCCAGGCCCAGCAGCAAGGGTGAGATTTGCGGCATCAGGCTGTCCTTTCGAGCGGGGTGGGGGTGGCCGCTCTCGGCACTGCCGCCAGCAGCTCACGGGTGTACTCGTGCTGTGGATCGCCGAAAAGCGCTGTGGTCGCGGCGGTTTCGACGATGCGGCCCTGCCGCATGACGGCCACCCGGTCGGCCAGGCGGCGCACCACGGCCAGGTCGTGCGAGATGAACAGGTAGGCCAGGCCCAGCTCCGATTGCAGGCGTTCCAGCAGTTCCAGGATCTGCGCCTGCACCGAGACGTCGAGGGCCGAGACCGGTTCGTCCAGCACCAGCAGCTCGGGACGCAGCGCCAGCGCACGCGCAATGGCCACACGCTGACGCTGCCCGCCCGATAGCTCGGAGGGGCGGCGATCGAGATAACCGCCCGGCAAGGCGACCTGGTCCAGCAGTTCTTCCACACTCGCCCGGCGCGAACGGCGATCACCGATACCGAACGCCTGCAAGGGTTCCGCCACGATCTTCTCGATGGTGAGCTTGGGATTCAGTGAGACATAAGGGTTCTGATACACCACCTGGATGCGCCGGCGCAGCTCCCGCAGCCGGGCACCGCGCAGGGCGGTGATATCCGCCCCGTCGAAGGTGACGGTGCCCGCATCGGCCTCGGCCAGCCGCGCGATGATCCGCGCGGTGGTCGACTTCCCGGATCCGGATTCGCCTACGACAGCGAGTGTTTCGCCGCGCCCGATCTCCAGCGAGACATCCGCCACCGCCGTCAGCTCGACACCGCGCGCGATGTGAAAGGTCTTCCGCAGCCCGGTAGCCGAGAGCAGCGGCGGCCCGGCCGCCGCGCGATCACCGGCGCTCGTCCGCGATTCGACGGGATCGAGGGCCGGTGCGGCCGCGATCAGCCGCCGAGTGTATTCGTGCTGCGGGTTGCCGAGTACGTCTGCGGCGGCACCGGTTTCGACGATCAGTCCGTGCTGCATGACCGCGATACGGTCGGCGCGCTCGGCCGCCACGGCGAGGTCGTGGGTGATGAGCAGGACGGCGGTGCCCGCCTCGCGGGTGCGGGCGGCGAGGTGATCGAGAATGCGGCGCTGCACGGTCACGTCCAGCGCGCTGGTCGGCTCATCGGCGATGACCAGTTCGGGGCGGCAGGCCAGCGCCATGCCGATGAGGACACGCTGCCGCTGGCCACCCGAGAGATCCTGGGGATATTGCCGGGCCCGCAGTTCGGGGCGGTCCAGGCCCGCTTCCTCGAGAATGCGGACGGCCTCGAGCCGTGCGGTGCGGCGGTCGGCGCGGCCGTGGATGCGCAGCACCTCGCCGACCTGATCGCCGATGCGCTGCACGGGATTCAGCGAGGTGCCCGGATCCTGGGGCACCAGGCCGATGCGCGCCCCGCGGATGCGTTGCAGCGCACGCTGCGAGGCCGCCTCGATCCGCTCATCGCCGAAGCTGATCTCCCCGCCGGTGATCACGCCGCCGTGCAGCAGGCCGATCACCGCATGCGCGAGGGTCGACTTGCCGGAACCTGATTCACCGACCAAGGCCAGGGTTTCTCCGGGCCGCACCTCCAGGGAAACGCCCTGGACGGCCGTCGTCGTTCCGGTGCTTCCCCGGTACTCCACCCGGAGATCGGCAATGCGCAGTAGTGCTTCGCTCATCGGGCATCGTCCTTGTGCAGTGCGCGGGCGAGCCGCTGGGTGGCGAGCACCAGGACGATGATCACCAGGCCCGGAATGGTGGTGAGCCACCAGGCCGTGGCCAGGAAGCCGCGGCCGTCCGAGATCAGGGTTCCCCATTCGGGCGTGGGCGGTTTCGCGCCGTAACCGAGGAAGCTGAGCGAGGAGATGAACAGCACCGCCATGCCGAAATCGATGACCGCCAGCGCCGCCACCGGACCGTAGGCATTGCGCAGCACATGCCGCAGCAGCACCGTGTGCCACCGCACACCCGACGCGAAGGCCGCCTCCACATACGGCGCCTGCCGCACCCGCAGCACCTCACCGCGCATCACCCGGGCGAACCGGGCGATCAGCGAAACACCCACGGCTATCGCCACATTGCGGGTGCCCAGCCCGAGCACGGTGATCGCGACCAGCGCGACCAGCAGGTCCGGAATCGACAGCAGCACATCGGCGATCCGCATGAGCACGGTGTCCACCACGCCGCCCACCGCGCCCGCCACCAACCCCAGTAGCGCGCCCGCGACCAACCCGATGACCACCGCGAACACGGTGGCGCTCAAGGACAATCCGGTGCCGTGCACCACGCGGGTGTACAGATCCCGGCCGAGATTGTCGGTGCCGAACCAATGTGCGGCGCTCGGCCCGCGCAGCTTCTGCGCGGGGATCCCGCGCAGTGGATCCCCGCTCGCGAAGATCCCCGGCAGCACGGCCCAGCCGAACACCAGCAGCACGATCAGACCCGAGATCACCACTCCCGGGTTGCCTCGAACCCACTGTCCGGCCTGCCGTACCGGAACCGCGGGCAGTCCCGGCTTCGCACCCGAGTCCGGTCTTTCACGCAACGCGACGGCATCAGGCATGCGCCCGCTCCTTACCGGAATCACGCCGCACCACACGCGGATCGAGCAACGGGTAGGCCAGATCGATGAGCAGGTTGACCGTGACGAACACCAGCGCGGCGAAGATCACGATGCCCTGCACCACCGGAATGTCCTCGTTCAGTACGGCTTCCTGGGTCACCCGGCCGATGCCCGGACGGGAGAAGACGGTCTCGGTGACCACCGAACCCGCGAGCACCGTGCCCACCCACAAACCCGTCACGGTGAGCGCCGGTGCGGCCGCGGGGCGCAGCACGTGCCGCACCTGCACCCACCAGCGCGAGGCGCCCTTGGCGAAGGCCACCTCCACGAACGGCTGCCGCCAGGTGGTGGTGAGACTGGAGTACAGCACCTGCGCGATGACCGCACCGACCGGAACGGCCAGCGTGATCGCCGGGAGCACGGTGCCGCTGAAACCGTGGCCGCCGAACGCCGGCGCCACCTTCAGCCGGAACGAGAACACCTGCAGCAGAATCAGGCCCAGCCAGAATCCCGGCATGGACGCGCCGATCGGCGGTAGCGCGGTGAGCAGGCCGCGCAGCCACGATCGCCGCGTATACGAAGCGGCCAGCGCCAGGCCCGCCCCGCCGAGCACCGCCAGCACCAGGGCGAACGCCGTCAGCGCCAAGGTCGACGGCAGCGCATCGCCCAGCGTGCCGGTCACCGTGCGGCCGTTCTGGATGGACCGGCCCAGATCACCGTGCAGCGCATGGGTGAGCGCCGTCCAATACTGTTCCCACACCGGCTTGTCCAGGCCGTACCGCGCCCGCATCTCGGCGACCGCGGCCGCGTCCACCGGACTGCCGGGCCCGGCCGCACTCGCGGCCAGCTCCACCGGATCTCCGGGCAGCAGGTACAGCACGACGAAGGACAGCGTGAACGCCGCCCACAGCACGCCTATCGCCTGCAGTACCCGTCCGATCAGATAGCGGCGCATGGGATCACCGCTTCAGCCAGGTGTCGTGGAACTGCAACCGCGCCGACGCCTCGAACTTCAGATCCGCCACGCTCTTGCCCACGCCGATGGCCTGCGACAGTTCGAGGGTGGGAATCCACAGTCCCTGGTCCAGCACCGCGTTCTGGGTATCGCCGATCAGGCGGGTGCGCTGGGCATCGTCGATGGTCGACAGTTCCTGCGCCAGCAGGCCGTCCAGCTTCGGTTCCGGCGCACGTTCGTTCAGATTGCGCTGACCCACGCCGAAGGTGGTGCGCAGGATGTCACCGTCGGCGCGGCTGGAGTTGTAGTAGTCGGCGTCGAAGTCGCCGTTCTTCTCGCGCACCGCCGCATCCGCGAAGGCCGTCGGCTCCAGGCGCAGGTCGATCCCGACCGCGCGCACCTGCTGCTGAACCAGTTCGAGGATGGCCTGATTGCCCGCGAACACCGAGCTGAACATCACGGCGAAGGACAGCCGCTGCCCATCCTTGGCCCGGATCCCGTCACCACCCGGCACCCAGCCCGCCTGATCGAGGATCTTCTTCGAGGCATCCTGATCGAACTTCACCCGCGCCGAAAGATCCACATAGCCGGGCGTTTTGGAGGCGAGCACGCTGGTCGCGGTCTTGAACTGCGGACCCAGCACGGTGTCCACCAGTTCCTTGCGGTTGATGGCGGTGAGCAGGGCGGTCCGCACCGCGGCGTCACGCAGCACGCCGCGCGTCACATTGGGCTGGATGCCGAAGGGCACGCCCGGATTCGAGGTGAACTGCACCCGGCCGCCACCGCCCTCGATCTGCGGCACATCCTGCGGCAGCGCATCACTGACGGCGTCCAGCTGATCGGAGGCGAGACTGCCGGTGCGCACACCCGATTCCGGCACCACCGTGAACACGATCCTGTCCAGGTAGGCATCGCCCTTATCGGTGAAAATGGCGGAGCCCCAGGCGTATCCGGTGCGCTTCGCCAGTGTCACGGAGGCGTTCTGCTTCCAGTCGGCGTAGGTGAACGGGCCGCTGCCGATATTGCCGCCCTGGCAGCGGTCCTCCGCCGGTTTCGCGACCGTCGCATCGGCCTGGATGCCCAGCTGCGGCGTCGAAGTCGCCTGCAGGAACTGGGCATTCGGCGCGCCGAAGTCCACCCGCACCGTCTGCGGATCGACCACGGTGCTGCCCGTGTACCCGGACAGGTAGCTCGCCGCCAGCGGCGCCTTCACCCCGCCGATTGCCACGATCGAGTCGAAGTTCTTGCGTACCGAATCCGCCGTGAGCGGGGTGCCGTCACTGAAGGTGATGCCCGGCTTCAGGTGGAAGGTGAACGACTTGCCGTCGGGCGATACGGACCAGGTGTCGGCCAGCCACGGCTTCAGCTGCCCGGAATCGGGATCCTGATCGAGCAGCGAATCCACTACCTGCCGCGTCACATACAGCGTCTGGTTCGTTCCCGACTGTGCCGGATCCGAGCAGGTCGGCGCCTGCGACAGGCCGTAACGCAGGGTGCCTCCGGCTTGCGGCGGACCCGTGGGCGCACCGCCGGGGCTGTCCGAACCACCACCGCAGGCCGCGAGGCCGAGGGTGGCGGCGACCACGCCGGCCAGGGCCAGCGGTCGCCGGGTTCGGGAGGAGGCGAGCTTCATCGGGGATCTCCGGAGGGGTAGCGATCGGCGCCGAGCGGACGGCTCGGAATGCGGCGGCGCAGTTCGGGCGCCACCTCCGCCTGGAACAGTTCGAGACTTTCGCGGTGCTGCTTATCCGTGCGGCCGTCACCGTCGGCATTGAGATGAACCACTTCGTGGCCCAGTCGCTCGTGATAGCGGGACAGCTTGTCCAGCACCTGCTGCGGGCTGCCGATGAGCGCGGAGGAACGTGCGGCGAAATCCTCGACGGTCTCGAAGACGATGGGCACGTTGAACTTCCGGGCCGACGCCTGCCGCGCCTGGAAGATCGGGCGATAGGCGTCGATCGCGTCCTGCGAGTTCTCGGTGATCAGGAATCCGGCGGTGCCCGCACCTACCAGGGCCTCGGCCGGGTCGTGCCCGTAGGCCGCCCAGCGCTCCCGATAGTGCTCGACCAGTTCCGCGTACGGATCCACCGCATAGGTGACGTTCGCCGAGAACAGCGGATCACCGTGCAGCGCCGCATAATCCGCGGACTCCCGGCTGGTGGCGCTGCCGTGCCAGATGCGCAGCCGCGGCTGCAACGGGCGCGGCAGGGCCTTGGCCTCCGTCAGGGACGGACGGAAGCGGCCGCTCCAAGTGACGCTGTCGCTCTCCCAGAGCTGCCGGAAGAGTTCGTAGCCTTCCCGATTGCGGTCCCACTGATCATCGGTGGTGACATGGAACAGCTTGGCCTGCGCCGCGCCATTGCCCTTGCCGATGATGAGTTCGAGGCGGCCGCCGGAGAGATTGTCCAGCGTGGAGTAGTCCTCGAAGGCGCGCACCGGATCCAGCAGGCTCAGGGTGGTCACACCGGTGAACAGCGCGATGCGGGAGGTGACCGCGGCGATATGGCTCAGCACCACCGGCGGCGCGGCCGAGATGAACGGGTCCTCGTGCCGCTCCCCCACCGCGAAACCGTCGTAGCCGAGCTCCTCGGCCAGCTTCGCGCTGTCCACGACCCGGCGCAGCCGCTGTCGCGAGCTCTCGGTGGTGCCGGTGATCGGGTCCGGGACGTGCGTGATCAGTGTCAGCAGCAGGAATTTCATGCCGGCACCGCCTCGGCTTCGGAGCCGATGAACTTCTCGAAGGGGTGCACGAAACCGACTTCCTTTTCCACGTCCTGCGGCAGTGGGATATATCCGGTGGCCTTGTACAGCGCGACCGCCTCCGGCTGCCGCGGGCCCGTGGTGAGGAAGATGCGCCGGTAACCGCGCTTGGCGACCTCGGCCTCCAGCTGCTCCAGCACGAAACGGGCCAGACCCTTGCGCCGATGCTCGGCCGAGGTCCAGATGCGTTTCAGCTCGGCGGTTCCGGCGTCGTAGCGCTGGAAGGCGCCACCCGCCACCACCTCTCCGTCCTCGACCACGACCAGCAGATCGCCGTAGGGCGGCGCGAAATCCTGCGCCGGATAGGCCAGCAGCCCGGCATGCACCTCACCGACCGTGCGGCCGTAACGCGTGCTGTATTCGATGGCCAGCTCCGCCAGCAGCGGCGCGGCCAGCGGGTCGTGCTGTCCGACATGAAATACGGTGCGGGTCACGCTCATCCCCTCTTCGGCAGGCCGGGCGGATCGATCCGGGACTGCTTCACGGCCTCGCCGCCGAGCCCCCAGTGGTCGAGCACCTTCTGATAGGCGCCGTGCTCGATGGCGTACTGCAACGCCTGCTGCACCGGGCCGATCAGGCCGTTGTCCTTCTTGGTGAGCACCGCGATCTCGGCCTGCAGTGCGTCGCCCGCGCCCGACCAGGTGGCGATCACCTTCGACTGGCCGACCGCCGCGACGTGATACTGGGCGCTCGGGTTCGGGCCCACGTAGCCGTCGATGCGATGCGAGGCCAGCGCCAGGTAGTAGTCGTTGTTCTGCTGGTAGTAGGCGAGATCCAGCTTGGGCAGTCCGTCGGCGACGTTCTGGTCGTTCCACTTCACCAGCAGCTGCTCCTGATTGGTGCCCGAGGTGACGCCGATCCGCTTGCCCGCCAGCGACTTCCGGTCCGTATAGGTCCAGTCCGAATCCTTCGGCACCTCCAGCGCGACATTGTCCAGCCGGTAGGTGGCGAAGTCGTACTTCTCCTTGCGCTCCTCGGTGACGGTGATGTTCGAGACGATGGCGTCCACCTCACCCGAGTCGACCTTGACGAAGTTCTGCGCGAAATCGGCCGTGCGGTGATCCACCTTCAGCCCCAGGATGTCGGCCACCAGCCAGGCGATATCGACCTCCGAACCGATCACGGTGCGGTCGTCGGTGGCGTAGAAACCGAGGGGCGGCGTCGCGCCGACCGAACCCGACACGATGAGCGTGCCGCGCTGCCGGATGGCGGCCGGCACCTGCGCCGCAATCGAATCCACCTTGTCGGCGTGAATACGGGTCGACTGCTCCGGGCTCAGGTCGTAGGTGGTCCCGTTGACCGCGCGGGTCTCGCTCGCACCACCGTCACCCTTGCCACAGGCCCCGGTGAGCAGGCTCAGGACGGTGAGGGCGATGAGAGCGCCGGTTCGCCTGCGGCGGCGCGCCAGAGACATGAAATGTGATTCCTTACGTGAGGGCGGCACGTCAGAGGACATGCGCGAGAAAGGCTTTGGTGCGCTCGTGGGCCGGGTTGTCCAGCACCTCGCGCGGCGGACCCTGTTCGATGATGCGGCCGGCGTCCAGCAGCACCACGGTGTCGGCCACCTCGCGGGCGAAACCGACCTCGTGCGTGACGATCACCAGCGTCGAACCGTCCCGGGCCAGGTCCCGGATGACATCCAGCACCTCACCCACCAGCTCCGGATCGAGCGCCGACGTGGGCTCGTCGAACAGCACCACCTCCGGCCGCAGGGCCAGCGCGCGGGCAATGGCGACACGCTGCTGCTGGCCGCCGGAAAGGCGGCGCGGATACTCATCGGCCTTGTCCGCCAGGCCGACTCGCGCCAGCAGCTCCAGCGCCTCGGCATTCGCCTCCGCCTTGGGGCGGCCCTGCGAGGCGACCGGCGCGAGCGCCACATTCTCCCGGACCGTCAGGTGCGGAAAGAGATTGAAGTTCTGGAACACGAAACCGATGCGCGCCCGCTGCCGCAGGATCTCGCGCTCGGACAGCTCGTGCAGCTTGTTGCCCTTGCGGCGGTACCCCACCAGATCACCGCCCACCCGGACCGTGCCGGCATCCACCTGTTCCAGGTGATTGATGGTGCGCAACAGCGTGGACTTCCCGGAACCCGACGGCCCCAGGATGACCGCGACCTCACCCGGCCGCACCGCGAGATCGACCCCGCCCAGCACCTCGAGCGCACCGAAAGACTTACGGATGCCGCGCAATTCGACCGCGTACTCGCTCATTTCCGCACGCTGCCCTTCGCGAAATGCCGCTCGATATAGAACTGGATGACACTCAGCACCGAGGTCAGCACGATGTACCAGACCGTCGCCACCATCAGCAGCGGCACCACCCGGCCGTTCCGGCCGTAGATGACCTGCACCTGATAGAACAACTCGGCGATCGCCATCGTCGACACGATCGACGTGCCCTTGAAAAGACTGATCACCTCATTGGCCGCATTCGGCAGAATGCCGCGCATGGCCTGCGGCGCCACGATCGTGAAGAACTGGCGACGCCAGGGCAGCCCCAGCGACTTGGCCGCCTCCCACTGCCCCTGATCCACCGAAATGATCCCGGCGCGAATGATTTCCGCCGAATACGCCGCCTGATGCAAGGCCAGGCCCAGCACCGCGGCGGTGAAACCACTCAGCGCCTGGTTCGTCTGGAAGTGCGCGAACTCCGGTCCGAACGGAATACCGATCGACACCGTCTTGTACAGGTACGCCAGGTTGAACCAGAACAACAACTGCACGATCAGCGGAATCGAGCGGAACGCCCAGATGTACGTCCACGCGATCGTCTGCAGCACCGGATTCTTCGACAACCGGCCGATCGCCAGCACGATCCCGAGCAGGAAACCGAGGAGCGTGCCCCAGAACGTCAGTTCGAGGGTCACCTTCAAGGCCGCCAGCACCGACCTCGCGGTCACATACTGCGCGAAAGTGGACCAATCCCAGCCGGGATTGGTGGCCAGCCCGTGCACGAACTGCGCAACCAGCAGCAATGCGACAGCGGCCGTCACCCAGCGCCACGGATGCCGCCGGCGAGCGATCGGCAACGCGCCGTCGTCGACCTCCTCGCGCCGTTCCGGCGGCGCGGCCAGGATGCTCATGACAATGTCCCTCCATCGGTCCTGGCGGGAAGCACCCGCACCCGAACGTGAAGGGGGTTGCTGCGACGTCTACGAGCCAGGTCTCTCGATCGCTCTGGATGGTGATGACGACGATACGAACCGGACCGGCGACTGTCGCCGTTCCGGATCACCGTGAATCGAATTGCGCCGCAACAGGACTAGCTGGCGGCTTCGCTGATATCCCCCGCCCCGTCGTGCAGCGCGCGGAAACCGCTGCGATGGAAGACCAGCGGCTCGGATTCCGGGCGCACGCTCAGGCGATGCACCCGCAACAACACCACCGCATGATCACCGGCCGGCACCTGCGCATGCACCGAGGTCTCCAGCCAGGCCGTGGCGCCCGCGATGAACGCCGCGTTCCCGTTCCCGGTGCGCAGCTCCACATTCCGGAAACGATCCCCGGTGCGGGAGCTCAGATTCAGCGCCGCCTCCCGCTGCTCACCGTCGAGCAGGCTCAGGCCGAGCCGGCTCGCCTGCTCCAGCTCCGGCCAGGTCTGCGACGAATACTGCATGCAGATGGATACCAACGGCGGATCCAGCGACACGGGCACGAAGGTGCTCACCACCAGCCCGTGCGCCACACCCCCGATGCGGGCGCATACCGCCACCACCCCGCTGGGGAAGTGCGCGAACGTCCGCCGGAGATCCGTACCGTCGACTGAGGTCAACGCGGCGGCCCCGCCGCGGATCGAGGTCAACTCGCCCATCGCCCCAGTGCAACACTCCCGCGCGGCCGCCGACAGGGTTGGGATCGGCCCGATCGCAAGGGGTGCGGAAACGCCGCGGCGGTTACTTCGCCTTGGCGGCGGCCTTCGCCTGCTTCTTGAATTCCCTGACCTGGGTCAGTGATTCGGCATCGGTCACATCGGCCACCGACCGCCGCGACCCCTCCTCGCCGTACGCGCCGGCGGCCTCGCGCCAGCCCTGTGCGCGCAGGCCTTCTTGTTTACCCAATAGCGCGAGGAAGATTCGCGCCTTCTGATCGCCGAAGCCGGGCAGCGCCTTCAATCGCTTCAATACTTCCTTGCCGTCCGGGTCGCCCTCGGTCCACAGCGCGGAGGTCTTGCCGTCGTAGTGCTCGACAATGAATCGGGCCAGCTCCTGCACCCGGCGGCCCATGGACCGGCCGTACCGGTGAATGGCGGGCGGGGTAGCGGCCAGTTCCTCGAATTCCTCCGGATCCGCGTTCGCGATCTTCCGGATATCGAATCCGCCCATGCGGTCGGCGAGTTTCTGCGGACCACGGAATGCGTGCTCCATCGGAAACTGCTGATCGAGGGCCATACCCACCAAAAGGGCGAAATCATCCGTGGAAAGCAGTTCGTCGGCGGCGGGATCCTGCGCAATAACCAGCTTTCGGCTCACCATGCTCCGATCATCCCATCCATCCTGCGTTGCGGTGACGCGGGTCACGACTAGGCTTCGGCGCATGCCCGACACCATGGCTATTTCTTCAGTGGGAAACACGCCGCACGACGGCGTAGGGTCCGGACTGCGACCGGACCGTTTCGACCGCGACGGCCAGGACCAACTGGTCGACGTCCAAGACCTGCAAGCCGCACTACCCGGCATCCGCAGGCTCCGGACCTGGGCGCACGAAGCGCTCGCCACCCGCCCCGGCGAAAGCGCCGTCGATATCGGCGCCGGCACCGGCTCCGAGGTCATGGCCTTCGCCGACCGCGTCGGACCGACCGGCACCGCCCTCGGCGTCGAACCCGATCCGGACCTGCTGGCCGCCGCCGAACGCCGCGCCCGCCAATCCGGCTCCACCGCCAAATTCGTCTCCGGCGACGCCTACGGACTGCCCTTCGGCTCCGACACCTTCGATGTCGCCCTGTGCGAGCGCGTCTTCCAGCACCTCACCGGACCCGCCCGCGCCGCCCGCGAGATCGCCCGCGTCCTGAAGCCCGGCGGCCGGGTCGTCGTCATGGACAGCGACTGGGGCACCGCCGTCGTCCATCCGGGCGACCGGCACGTGGTGCACGAGGTCATCGAAACCATGATCGCCGGCACCACCAACCCGTACGCCGGACGCCGCCTCTCGGGTCAGCTCACCCAGGCCGGGCTGGTCGTCGACGATATCGGCTCACACGCCCTCATCCAGGACGGCAGCATCGGCGCGGGCGCGCTCGTCGCCCGGGTCGCCGATATGGCGGTGGCGCGCAGCGCCATCACCCAGGCCCAGCGCGACCGGCTCATCGCCGATCTGGAGGCCGGTGCGGCCAGCGGCGACATCCACCTGTCGGTGACCATCTTCGCGGTACTGGCGCACAAGCCGGCCTGAAGCAGCGTGAAAAGCACGAGGGCCGTGCCCATTCCGGGTACGGCCCTCGTATCACGTTCCCACGCTTACAAACTCGACAACTTCTCGCTCGCGGCCAGCAGCACGCAGGTGGCCAGACCGTCCATCGCCTTCTCCAGCTCACCCAGAGAGGGGTAGCTGGGCGCGATGCGGATGTTCTTGTCCTCCGGGTCCCGGCCGTACGGGTACGAGGCGCCCGCCGGCGTCAGCGCGATACCCGCGGCCTTCGCCAGCGCCACCACCCGGGAGGCCGTGCCCTCCAGCACATCCAGGCTGATGAAGTAGCCGCCCTTCGGCTCGGTCCAGGACGCCACCTTCGAGGCGCCCAGCCGGTCCTCCAGAATCCGCAGCACCAGCTTGAACTTCGGCTCCAGGATCGCGCGATGCTTCTGCATGTGCGCCCGCACGCCCGCCGCGTCCTTGAAGAAGCGCACGTGCCGCAGCTGGTTCACCTTGTCCGGGCCGATGCTCTTCTTGCCCGCATACTTCAGGTACCACTCCAGGTTCGCGGTCGAGCCGCCGAAGAAGCTCACGCCCGCACCCGCGAAGGTGATCTTCGAGGTGGACGCGAACACCAGGGGACGGTTCGGGTTGCCGGCCGCGGCCGCCAGGCCCAGCACATCCTGCACCGGCGCGGCGGTATCGGTGAGCGGGTGCACGGCGTACGCGTTGTCCCAGAACAGGCGGAAGTCCGGGGCCGCCGTGGGCATCGAAACCAGTTCGCGGGTCACGGCTTCGGAGTAGGTGACACCGGTCGGGTTCGAGTAGTTCGGCACCACCCACATGCCCTTGATGCTCGGATCCGCGGCCACCATCTGCGCGATCGCGTGCGCATCCGGGCCCTCGGGGCCGATCGGGACCGGGATCATCTCGAAGCCGAAGGACTCCGTGATGGTGAAGTGCCGGTCGTAACCCGGTGCGGGACACAGGAACTTGCGCACCGGCTCCGCCGACCACGGGCGCGGGGAATCCACCGTGCCGTGCAGCAGCGCGAACACGATGGCGTCATGCATGATCTCCAGGCTGGCATTGTTGCCGGCCAGCAGGTTCGACACCGGAATGCCGAGGAGTTCGCCGAAGATGGCGCGCAGCTCCGGAAGGCCGTGCAGGCCACCGTAATTGCGCACATCCGTGCCGTTGGCGTCCTTGTAGTCGTCGACGCCCGGCAGTGCGAGGAGCTCCAGCGAGAGATCCAGCTGCTCAGGCGAGGGCTTACCCCTCGTAATATCCAGCGTCAGCTTCTCGGTCTCGAGCTTCGCGTAGTTCGCGGTCTGCGTCTCGTGTTCCGCTACGAGTTCCGCATGGCTCATCAAACCGAGTTGCGTTTGCCGGGGCATCAGACAGCCTTTCCAAGGGCGGTTGAGTGTTTTTCCAGGTCGGCGCGCGCGCAGACCCAAGCGCCCAGGTTACTCGGAGAGCCCGGCGAATCGGGAGCGATATACGGCGACTTCGTCCCCCGGAAAAGTCGCAGCCCCCACAAAAGATAAGGGGACCCAGCGCACCCGGCAGAGCCCGTTGACCCTTGCTGCCTTCCGGCCCTGGGGGAGTTCACAGGATGCGCGCCGCGCTGGATCCGTCGGCCAGTGTAGCGGCTCACCGGCGACATCGCCGCGCCGGGTCGTTACGATCTCTCCGACACGGCGGGGGAGTCCCGCTGGACCGGAGGGGAAAGACTTATGACCAGCTCGAATTCAGGACCGGGCGGAGGACAGGATCCCGCCAAGGCGCAGGAGACCGCACAGTGGTGGGCCACCCCGCCCGCCGGAACCGATGCGGGTCAGCCGGTCACCGGCGCCGACCCGACCATGCTGAACTATGCCGCGGCGGCACAACAGTTCCCGCCCGCCAACCCGCAGCAGTCGCAGCCCGGCTATCCGCAGCAGCCCGCGCCGGGTTATGCACAACAGTCGGCCCCGGGCTATCCCCAGCAGTCCGCGCCCGGCTACCCGCAACAGGCCGCACCCGCGTACGCGCAGCAGTCCGCGCCCGGCTATGCGCAGCAGTCCGCACCCGGATTCCCGCAGCAGGCCCAGCCCGGATTCCCGCCGCAGTCCCCCGCGCCCGGCTACAGCGGCTACCCGACGCCGCCGCGCAACAGCGGCAGCAAGACGGGACTGATCATCGCGGGCGTCATCGGTCTGGTCGTCATCGTCGGCGTGGTCATCGGCATCGTGGCCTTCACCCACAAGGACAGCCCGATCTCGTCGCTGAGCGATGACAAGAAAAAAGCCATGAACGGCAACTACTCCATGGCCAATATCACCAACGCCTGCAGCGTCATCGACCCCAGCGCGCTCACCAAGTGGTCGAGCACCCAGAAGGGCAACCCGGAACACTCCGAGACCCAGCCCAGCGACTACGCCGGCGGCCGCATGACCTGCACCGCCGAGTACTACAGCAACTCCACCACCGACAAGTACACCCAGAACACCGCGCGCATCCAGCTCGACGTCGAATACACCGGCGCCTACGGCGGACCGCAGTACGACTCGTGGAAGCAGTACGACACCGGCACCACCGGCTCCGGCCGCACCTCCGGTGACGTGAGCGGCCTCGGCACCGAGGCCTACTGGCACGCCGAGACCCGCGACTACTCCTCCTTCAACGACCTCGACTACACGGTCGCCACCAAGGACAGCAATGTCTCGGTGAAGGTCGAGATCAGCCTGCAGCGCGGCTCCGGCGAATCCGTCACCAAGGACGATGTGGCCACCGTCGCCAAGCAGCAGGTGCAGAAAGCCCTCGACGGGATGAAGAAATAGCCCTCGACCACCCCATTTGTGTAATCCAGGGGAGCAGCCGGTATATTGCTCGACGGAGGATTCGCCTAGTGGCCTATGGCGCTCGCCTGGAACGCGGGTTGGGTTAACGCCCTCAGGGGTTCAAATCCCCTATCCTCCGCTCCCGAAGGCTCCGGCCGGACTCGATCCGGCCGGAGCCTTCGTCGTTCACCACCTCGTCCAGGGCCGTGTCGAGCAAAGCGACGTAGGCATCCAGATCCGGGAAGATCGCCGTGTCAGCGTGCACGGAGACCGTGACGCTGTCGCCGAGGCCGTGTACGCCGTGGGTCAGATGCATCACCGCACCCAAGGCCGGAAAGCCGGACGTGAACCGCACTCGGCCGCCGAAGAACAGGTCCGCCGCGCCACGATTCACACTCGAGATGACGGTGTGACCCGAGACTCGTTCCGGCAGCACATCGATCGGGGCGCGTATCGCATCACGGTGCAGCAGCGGGGCGGGGACCGCGGCCGTGGCGGCGTCCTGTGCCGATTGCAGTGGGTGTGAGGCACGCTCACGGCGCAGGGTCAGGTCGTCGGCGATCCGGGCCGCGCGGCGCCGCGGATCCGGCTCTCCCACTGCCAGATCCACGGAGAGGTCGCGATAGCTGTTGCGCTCCACGGGGTTCACGGCGAGCGCCAGCGGCACCTGGGCGCGTAATTCCCCGGCGGGCACGCCGCGGTGTGCGCAATAGCGTTCCAGGGCCAGCGAGATCGCGGTGGCCGCCACCACGGTCACGGTGCGGTCCGGCAGCAGCAGCCGGTCCCTGTCGCGGACGAGCATGCGCACCGCGTGACCGCCCGGCGCCGCTCCCCCGCCGTTCAGCAGATTCGGCGCGACGGTCGGGGCCGGCGCTGGAATGGCAGCGGCCGCCGTGAGTTCCGCCAGCTCCTGTTGCGCACGATAGGCCCGCACACCGCGAATAACGGTGCGCGCCATGCCGATCGGGATCGTGGGCAACGCCAGTGCGGCGGCACTCCAGCGCGCGACGACATCCGGCATCCGGACCGGCGGCGTGGGCCGGGCCTTCGCGTCGTCGGCGCGGCCGGCGTCGTCACTACGGTCGGCGTCTCCGGTGAAGAGGGCGCGGGCGAGGTCGGCGGCGCGGCGGCCGTCGGCCAGCGCATGCGATAGCTGGAGGACAGCTACGAGGGCCGGCCGATCTCCAGCGAATCCCGGGGCCTCGCTGACCTCGCGAAATACGTGCAGCCGCCAGGGGCGGTGATTTGCACACAGGCTTGCTGCGAGCAGATCACCCACCGCGGCTTCGAGATTCGCCCAGGTAGCGGCGGTGCGGCCGTGGTCGGCGAACTGCTCGTCAATGAATTCGCAAGGCGCCCAAATCGGATACGCAATGTTTGCAGGAGTGTCCAGCACGTGTATCAGCAAATCCGGAATACCACTGACCCGCTTTACGATTCCGGCCCGCAGTAACTCGGTCGACTGATTGGTTTCCTCGAAGCAGTAGAGGAGGAACAGATCGGTGCGCGAACGCCGGGACAACCAGTAGACGGCGGCATCCCGCGGCGACAGCGAATTCACGCGACGACCATAACGAAAGCCGGTACGAGCCAACCCCTCTGGGTGCTACCGTGTGTAGTAGAAGCCTTCACATCTCTCCCGGGGGCGGGGTGACCGCAATGGCAATCGAAACCACGGCAGCAGGAAGAAACCGGCTCGCCGAACGCGCGGCCGAGCAAGCGGATGCGATGGACGAACGGTACCGGGGCGCCGCATTCGTCAAAAGATCCGTCAACAAGGTGTTCCCGACCCACTGGTCGTTCCTGCTCGGCGAAATCGCGCTCTACAGCTTCATCATCCTCATCATCTCCGGTATCTACCTCACGCTGTTCTTCGACCCGTCCATGACGGACGTCGTCTACAACGGCACCTACCAGCCGCTGCGCGGGGTCACCATGTCCCGCGCCTACGAATCGGCGCTGCAGATCTCCTTCGACGTGCGCGGCGGACTGTTCGTGCGGCAGGTACACCATTGGGCCGCACTGCTGTTCACCGCGTCGATGATCATCCACGTGTGCCGGGTCTTCTTCACCGGCGCCTTCCGCAAACCGCGCGAGGCCAACTGGGTGCTCGGCGCCATCATCCTCATCCTGGCCATGTTCGAGGGCTTCTTCGGCTACTCGCTGCCCGACGACCTGCTCTCCGGCACCGGACTGCGCGCCGCCTTCGCCGGCATCCCGCTCGGCACACCGGTCATCGGCACCTGGCTGGAATGGCTGCTGTTCGGCGGCGAATTCCCGGGCGACATCATCATTCCGCGGCTCTACATCGCGCACGTACTGCTGCTGCCCGGCATCATGCTGGCGCTGGTCGGCGCGCACATCGCGCTGGTCTGGTATCAGAAACACACCCAGTTCCCGGGGCCCGGACGCACCGAGAAGAACGTCATCGGCACCCGCATCGTGCCGGTGTTCTCGCTGGACCAGGGCGCGTTCTTCGCGTTCACGCTGGCCGTGCTGGCCATCATGGGCGGACTGCTGCAGATCAATCCGATCTGGAATCTGGGTCCCTACAACCCGTCCCAGGTCTCCGCGGGCACCCAGCCGGACTTCTACATGATGTGGACCGACGGATTCCTGCGCCTGTTCCCGCCGTGGGAGCTGTATATCTTCGGCCATACGGTGCCCGCCGCCTTCTCCGTCGCGATCGTCATGCCGCTGATCTTCGGCCTGCTCATCGGGTATCCGTGGATCGAGAAACGCCTCACCGGTGATCGCGCGCGGCACAATCTGCTGCAGCGGCCACGAGATGTGCCGGTGCGCACCGCGATCGGGGCCATGTCGCTGGCGTTCTACGTGATTCTCACGCTGGCCTGCGTCAATGACATCATCGCCCTGAAGTTCAGTATCTCGCTCAATGCGACCACCTGGTTCTTCCGCATCGCCCTGCTGCTGGTGCCGCCGTTCGCCTACTTCGTGGCCTACCGCCTGTGCCTGGGCCTGCAGCGCGGCGACCGCGCCATCCTCGAGCACGGCATCGAGACCGGCGTCATCCGCCGCCTGCCGCAGGGCGAATACATCGAGATCCACCAGCCCTTGGGCCCGGTCGACGAGCACGGACACCCCATCCCCCTCGAATACCAGGGCGCACGAGTGCCACGAAAACTGAACCAGCTCGGCCTCGCGGGCCACCCCGGCACCGGCACCTTCTTCCGCGCCGACCCGCCCGACGAACGAGAAACCAACGCCGCCAACGACAGCGAAGCCGAACACAGGCAACTCGCGGTCCTCAGACAGATCCAAGAACACTCCGACTGAAGACCCTCATGGTTCGCGGCCGGCTCGGTTCTGGACTGAGTGGAGCGGGGGAGCGAAGCGGAGGAGCGGAGGGAGGGAAGAACCGAGACTTCAGGGCCGAGAACCCGGCCCCGGAGCGAAGCGGAGGGGCCCAAAAACGCGGAAGCCCCGAGTCTCCGGGACTCGGGGCTTCGTTTTTCTCCCGGAATCGCGCGGCCGGTCAGGCCCGCTTGAACTCTCCGTCACTTACGCCGGCGACGAACGCATCCCACTCGCCGGGGGTGAAAGCCAGGATCGGGCCGAAGCCGTGATCCTTCGTGTCGCGGACCGCTACATTGCCGTCCCGGAGAAATGCGACCTCCACGCAGTTGCCGTTGGGGCCGCTGTGTTTGCTCTTACGCCAAACAGCGCCTGTGTAATCCACCTTCACGGTACTAGCTCCTTTGCTGCGTCAAGCACGAGATCCTGCTGGCATCGATCTTGGTGACACTGGGATCCGCCGAGATTGGCGAACCCCTCGTACGCCCGGGTTGTACGCAACCGCGCCGTACAACCCTTTCTCTGCACTTCACGATGGGAATGCACCCCCGATGGCCGTTCCCGGGCTAAAGACTAGCAGGTTCGACATAGGGAGATCGCATTCTTTCGTTTTCAATCAGCAAATTTGAGGCAAGGTTAGCCAGCAAATTATTTGCCTAGAGATAGCCGTTATTTCAGTACGGAGGAATTTCGATACTCGCAATTCCGTTGCCGGACCAATAGCTGACCTCCTGGCAAACTCCCCACGAACCCTCACGCCGAAGATCGGGGATCATGGAGGCATGGGCGAAAACGGACAGCAGGAGACCGAGCGGGATCGGGACGACGACGGACGTGCCCGGAATGCCCGACCCCGTGACCGGTTTGGGCGACCTCTCCCCTTCGGCAGCGCCGGCGTACCGCGCATACCCGATGATCTCGACCTGCCGCCCGCCGAAACCCTCACCTACGCCCAGCAGCTGATCGATGACGGACTCCCCTTCAACGCCCACGAGGTCCTCGAAGCCGCCTGGAAGAACGGCCCGTTCGCCGAAAAGTCGCTGTGGCAGGGGCTCGCGCAGTTCGCCGTTGGCCTCACCCACATTCAACGGGGCAATCCGAAGGGCGCCCGCACACTCCTCGAACGCGCCCGGGACCGACTCGCCGCCTACGGCCCCGCCCCCTACGACATCGACAGCACCGGTCTCATCATCTCCGCCGAAACCCTGCTCACCGCCATTGAACAGGGAAAACCGCTCTCCGACAACGATCTTCGACCGCACCTCACACAATCACGCTGACTTCGCATCCGCGCTGCCACCGCGCACGTCCCGTGTGTGCGCCCGCACGACTGCGAATGACCAGCGGCGCTGCGAAGCATGCGAAGTAGCATTGCTCCACATGAACGGACGCTTCGCGCCCAGCCCTTCGGGCGATCTGCATCTGGGCAATCTGCGGACCGGACTGCTCGCCTGGCTGTTCGCACGCTCCACCGGCCGCGGATTCCTCATGCGGATCGAAGACCTGGACCGCGTGCAAAAGGGCGCGGCACAACGCCAACTCGAAGACCTCGCCGCCATCGGACTCGACTGGGACCCGCCCGTCGTCGCACAGTCCGAACGATTACCGCTCTACCAAGAAGCCATCACACGGCTCACCGCCGCGGGCCACACCTACGAGTGCTTCTGCACCCGAAGGGAAATCCAGCAGGCCGCCACCGCACCCCACGGCCCCATGGGCGCCTACCCCGGCACCTGCCGCAACCTCACCGAAAAGGAACAGCAAGCCCGCCGCGACGAAGGACGGCCCGCCGCACTGCGATTGCGCGCCGAACTCACCGAATTCATCATCACCGACGAACTGCACGGCGAATACCGCGGCGCCGTCGACGATCTGGTGCTGCGCCGCGGCGACGGCACCCCCGCCTACAACCTCGCGGTCGTGGTCGACGACGCCGACCAGCAGATCGACCAGGTCGTGCGCGGCGACGACCTACTGCCCTCCACCCCGCGGCAGGCCTACCTCGCCACCCTGCTCGGCCTGCCCGTGCCGCATTACGCACATGTGCCACTGGTCCTGAACACGGCAGGACAGCGCCTCGCCAAACGCGACGGCGCCGTCACCCTGCGCGACCGGCAGGCCCTCGGCGAAACACCCGCGCAAGTGCTGGGATTCATCGCGGAATCACTCGGATTTCCCGGCGCCGACACGCCGCGTGAGCTACTGAAGGGCTTTCGGCCGGAAAACCTGCCCGGAGAACCGTGGACACTGGACCCGAACGGGTTGTTACAACCCAGCTCGCAACCGTAACGTACCCACTCGACCAGATCCCGCACGAATTCCGACGAGGACGGCCAAACAATGACAAGCGGTGGGTACGACCCCAACCAGTATCCCCAGGGCGGGCAGCCGTACGGGCAGCCGTACCCGCAGAACCAGCCTTACGGGCAGCAGCCCCAGCAGCCGTACGGACAGTCCGATCCCTACGGGCAGCCCCAGCAGCCTCAGCAGCCCTACGGCCAGTCCGACCCCTACAACCAGCAGCCGCAGCAGCCCTACGGTCAGCAGCCGTACGGCCAGCAGCCGGATCCCTACAACCAGCAGCCGGGCTTCGGCCAGCAGCAGCCGGGCTTCGGGCCGCAGGATCAGCCCTACGGCGGCCAGCAGCCGGGCTTCGGCCAGCAGCCGTACCAGCCGTACCCGGGCGGTCCCGGCTTCGGCGGCGGACCGGGCTTCGGCGGCGGTGCGCGACCGGGCGACCTGTGGCTGCGCTTCGCGGCCCGCCTGATCGACAGCCTGATCATCGGCATCCCCGGCGGGATCATCTACGCGTTCCTGCCGAGCACGCTCGGCTGGGTGTGGGAAGTCCTGCTGCCGATCATCCTGTACGGCTACTTCATCCTCATGGAGACCACGCAGGGTCGCACGCTCGGCAAGCAGATCCTCGGCCTGCGGGTGCTCGGTCCCGGCGGCGGGCCCATCGACCCGGCCACCTCGGCCAAGCGCAACCTGTTCGTCGTGATCGGCCTGATCCCGTGCCTCGGCACGCTGATCAGCATCGGTCTGCAGATCTACATCGCGGTCACCATCGAGCAGGACCCCAACAAGCAGGGCTGGCACGACAAGTTCGCCGGCGGCACGCAGGTCGTGAAGAGCTAGCTCTTCGGGCGAAAAGCAAAAGCGGGCAGCGCATCCTGACGGATGCGCTGCCCGTCTCGTTTCTGGGCAAAGCGGTCATGCTGACGGATGCGCCGCCCGTCTCTTCTCAGGTGGTCGAGTGGATGTTGCCGACTATGAGGAGGCAGAGGAGGACTATGCCGATGACGGTGGCGATGGCGCCGACCCAGATGCCGCCCAAGGCAAGGCCGCGGCCTTGCTGGCCGGACTTCTTGACCTGGTTGAGGCTGACGATGCCGAGGATCAGGCCGACTATCGGGCCGACCGGTAGGAAGAGGCAGAAGAACATGCCGGGGACGCCGACGATGGAGACGACCAGCGAGGCGATGGCCAGGCCGTTCGTGGTGCGGGCGGGCTGCGCGTAGCCGTACGGCGAATAGGCGGCCGGGTAGGTGTAGCCCGGCGGCGGGGTGGACGGGCCGGGCTGGGGATAACCACCGGCCTGGGGATAACCGGGCTGGGGATAACCCAGCGGATTCGACTGCTGCGGATAGCCACCGGGGTTGGACTGCTGAGGATAACCGCTCGGATCCGATTGCGGCGGCGGGTAATTCGGGAACTGCGGCTGCGGCGTCCGGTACTGCCCCGGGGGCGGAGTCACCGGCGGCTGGGGAGTCGCGGACGGAGTGTCGGGCGTGACGCCCTCACCGCCGTACTGCTCCCACCACTCGTCGGAATCGCCGGGATTCGTCATTGACTCAGCCTATGCCACCCCACCACACCATAACGAGTGGTCGGAGCATGGATACTTGCCCGCGTGAGTGAAACGAAAACGGTCGATCCAGACCGATCTGGACACCCCGCGCCCGAGCATGCAGCATTCGCTACGGCCGCGGGGGGCTATTTCACGCAGGTGGCGGTCGCCTTCACCGCAGTCCTGCTCATTTCGAACGTCTGTGTCACCAAAGGCGTGCAATTCTTCTCCGGGCACCATCTGTCCTGGGGCCCGCTCCAACTGCTGCCGCTCAATACCGACGGCGCGTTCTTCCTCTTCCCGCTCGCCTACGTCATCGGCGATATCCTCAGCGAGGTCTACGGCTTCCGGGCCACCCGCCGCATCGTCTACTACGGGTTCGGTGCGCTGCTCCTGATGATCGCCTGCTTCTGGCTCGTCATCAAACTGCCCACGGGCGATCTGCAAGAGGATGCCGGCGCGTTCCAGAGCGTGCTCGGCAATACCCCGCAGCTGGCCTTCGCCGGTATCGCCGGGTACTTCGTGGGGCAGTTCCTGAACTCGATCACCCTGGTGCTCATCAAGGAACGCACCAAGGAGAAGCATCTGTGGGCCCGCCTGCTGGGCTCCACGGTGGCCGGTGAGTTCGGCGATACCTTCGTGTTCTGCTCCATCGCGGCGACCGCGATCGGCATCCATACCTGGCCGGATTACATCAACTACACGATCGTGGGCTTCATCTGGAAGACCCTGGTCGAGATGATGGTGCTGCCGATCTCCTACCGGTGCATCGCCTTCCTCAAGAAGCGCGAACCCAGCTACGCGCCCCGCTCGCGGGCCGCGATCTTCGAGTAGGGAAACCCGACTCCCGAGCCCGGGCACGGTCGCGTCGAAATCCCTTACAGCCCAGGGGCTTTGATGCGGCCGCGCCAGCGGCCGAGGAAATCGGTCTTGTAGTCGTCGAAGTAGCCGCCGTCCAGGCTCTCACGGACGCGATCCACCAGGCGCACGGTGAAGCGCTCGTTGTGGATGGTGCAGAGGGTGGACGCCAGCATCTCCTTCGCCTTGAACAGGTGATGAATGTAGGCGCGGGTGTAGTGCTGACAGGTGTAGCAATCGCAGGTCTCGTCGATCGGCGTGAAGTCCCGCTTGAAGCGCGCGGTATTGATGTTGTAGCGGCCCTCGTCGGTGTACATCGCCGCATTGCGGGCCACGCGTGAGGGATTCACGCAGTCGAAGGTGTCCGCGCCGTGCTCCACGGCGGTGAAGATGTCCTCGGGCTCGCTGATGCCGAGCAGGTGGCGCGGCTTCTGTTCCGGCAGTTCGTCACAGCACCAGCCGACGATGGTGCCGAGATTGTGCTTCTCCAGCGCGCCGCCGATGCCGTACCCGTCGAAACCCGTTCCGGCCTCGCCGCGCAACGCCTCCAGATCCTGGCAGGCCTTGCGGCGCAGGTCCTCGTACTGCGCGCCCTGAATGACGCCGAACAGGGCCTGGTACGGGCGGTGTGATCGTGCGGCAGTGAGCTTTTCGTGTTCGTCGAGGCAGCGCTGCGCCCACCGGCGGGTGCGTTCCAGCGATTCCTCTTGGTAGCCACGGGTATTCATGAGCGTGGTCAGCTCGTCGAAGGCGAACATGACGTCCGCGCCGAGCTGATGCTGGATGCCCATGGACACCTCGGGGGTGAAGCGATGCTTCGAACCGTCCAGGTGGGAGCGGAAGGTGACGCCGTCGTCATCGACGTGCGCGAGGCGTTCCTTGCCCTTGGCGATCACATCGTCGTTCTGGACGCCGACGGCCTCCATGGCGAGAACCTTCTTGAATCCCACGCCCAGCGACATGACCTGGAAGCCACCCGAGTCCGTGAAGGTCGGGCCGTGCCAGTTCATGAACTCGGACAGTCCCCCGGCCTCGTCGACGATGTCCGGCCCGGGCTGCAGGTACAGGTGGTAGGCGTTGGCGAGCAGGGCCTGCGAACCGAGTTCCTTCATGGTCTCCGGCAGCACCGCCTTGACGGTCGCCTTGGTACCGACGGGAATGAAGGCGGGCGTGGCAATATCCCCGTGCGGGGTACTGATCACGCCCGTCCGTCCATGCCGTCCTTCGAGGCGGGCACCGACCTTGAACGAGAACTCGGAAGCAGCAGACACGGCGTCTATCCTCCCACCCTGCGAAAAAGGCCCGGCCCGCACCTTTGCGGTGCGGGCCGGGCGGTGTGGTGAACGGGCGGGGTGACTACTTGCCGATCGAGACGGCGTCCTCGTCGGGCAGGTCGACGTTCTCGCCCTCGCCGTCGGTGATGGCCGCCGCGAACTGTGCGTTGTAGAGCCGGTAGTAGAAGCCCTTCGCGGCGAGCAGGGTGTCGTGCGTGCCCTGCTCGACGATGTGGCCGTGATCCATCACCACGATGGTGTCGGCGTCGCGGATCGTCGAAAGCCGGTGCGCGATCACGAAACTCGTGCGGTCCCGGCGCAGCGCGGCCATGGCGTGCTGCACCAGCAGTTCGGTGCGGGTGTCGACCGAACTGGTGGCCTCGTCCAGGATCAGGATGGACGGCTTGGCCAGGAACGCGCGGGCGATGGTGATGAGCTGCTTCTCGCCCGCGCTGACGCCCGAGCCCTCCTCGTCGATGACGGTCTCGTAGCCGTGCGGCAGCGCGTGCACGAACCGGTCCACGTACGCCGCGCGGGCCGCCGCGAGGATCTCGTCCTCGGAGGCGTTCGGGTCGCCGTAGGCGATGTTCTCGCGGATGGTGCCGCCGAACAGCCAGGTGTCCTGCAACACCATGCCCATGCGCGCCCGCAGGTGATCGCGGGTGATGCGGGTGATGTCGACGCCGTCGATGGTGATCGCGCCGGAGTCCACCTCGTAGAACCGCATGAGCAGGTTGACCAGCGTGGTCTTGCCCGCACCGGTCGGTCCGACGATGGCCACCACGTGCCCGGGCTCGGCCACCAGGGACAGGTCCTCGATGATCGGGGTCTCCGGCTCGTAGCGGAAGGACACGTTCTCGAACGCGACCCGGCCACGATCCACGGGCCGCTCGTCCTCGACCTCCGGATCCGGCGTCTGCTCCTCGGCGTCCAGGATCTCGAAGATGCGTTCCGCCGACGCCACACCCGACTGCAGCAGGTTCATCATCGAGCCGATCTGGGTGAGCGGCTGCGTGAACGAGCGCGAGTACTGGATGAACGCCTGCACCTCGCCCAGCGACAGATTGCCCGACGCCACCCGCAGGCCGCCGACCACGGCGATCAGCACGTAGTTCAGGTTCCCGAGGAACATGATGGCGGGCATGATCAGGCCGGAGATGAACTGCGATTTGAACGACGCGTTGTAGAGCTTGTCGTTGGTCTCGTCGAAGCGTTCGCCGACCTCGCGGCCGCGCCCGAAGGCGGTCACCACCTCGTGCCCGGTGAAGGCCTCCTCCACCTGCGAGTTGACCGCGCCGGTGTACTTCCACTGATCCACGAAGTGCGGTTTGGAACGCTTGGCGATCTGTGCGGTCACGATGATCGCCAAAGGCACGGTGAGCAGCGCGATCAAAGCCAGCAGCGGCGAGATCCAGAACATCATGATCAGCACGCCGATCACCGACAGCACCTGAATGATCAACTGGCTCAATGTCTGCTGCAGCGTCTGCGCCACATTGTCGACGTCATTGGTGACGCGGGAGAGCACGTCTCCGCGCGGCATGCTGTCGAAGTAGCTCAGCGGCAGCCGGTGGATCTTGTCCTCGATATCCGCGCGCAGCCGCTTCACCGTGCGGTTGATGACGACGATCAGCAGCCGCGCCTCCAGCCAGCCGAACAGCGACGACCCGATGTACAGGGCCAGCACCCAGGCCAGCACGTGCCCGACGGCGGTGAAATCCACACCGGTACCGGGGATCACGTTCATATTGGCGAGCATGTCGGCGAAGGTGCCGTTGCCGCTGGCGCGCAGCTGCTCGACCGCCTGACCCTTGGTGACGCCGGCGGGTAGCTCCTTGCCGACCACGCCGTCGAAGATGATGTTGGTGGCTCTACCGAGGATCTGCGGGCCCAGGGTGTTCAGCACCACGGAGGCCACGGCGAGCGTGAAAACCGCCGACAGCAAAAGCTTTTCGGGTGCGAGCCGGCGCAGCAGCCGCTTGATGGACGGGCCGAAGGATTTCGCCTTCGCGTCCGGGGAACCGAGATTGGGGGCTCCGGGCCTCATCGCACCTCCTCCGCGCTGAACTGGGATTCCACGATCTCGCGGTATTCGTCGCAGGTGCGGACCAGTTCGGCGTGGGTGCCGATGCCGGCCATGGCGCCGTCCTCCAGCACCACGATCTGATCGGCCTCGCGGATGGTCGAGATCCGTTGCGCCACAATGATGACCGCGGCGTCGCGTGTCTCCGGTTTCAGGGCCTCCCGCACCCGGACGTCGGTCGCGACGTCCAGCGCCGAGAAGCAGTCGTCGAACAGGTAGATGCGCGGTTTGCGCACCAGCGCCCGAGCGATGGCCAGGCGTTGCCGCTGACCACCGGATACGGTCGTACCGCCCTGTGCCACCGGCGTTTCCAGTCCCTGCGGCATATCGCGCACGAAATCGGCGGCCTGCGCGATCTCGAGGGCGTGCCACAGTTCGTCGTCGGTGGCGTCCGGATTCCCGTAGCGCAGGTTGGAGGCGATGGTGCCGGAGAACAGGTACGCCTTCTGCGGCACCAGGCCGATCCCGCCGCGCAGCGTCTCCAGCTCGATGTGCCGGACATCGGTGCCGCCCACGTAGATCGCGCCGTCGGTGACGTCGATGAGCCGCGGTATCAGGTTCACCAGTGTCGTCTTGCCGGAACCGGTCGCGCCGACGATGGCGGTGGTGGTGCCGGGATCCGCGCGGAACTGGATGGAGCGCAGCACCGGCTTCTCCGCGCCCGGGAACTTGAACTCCGCGAACGCGAACTCCACGGTGCCGGGATCGCCCTTGAACGCCTGCGGCAGAGGCGGTTCGCCGACCGAGGATTCGGTGCCCAGCACCGCGGCGATGCGCTCGGCCGACACCGCCGAACGCGGTGCGATCATGGCGAGGATGGAGGCCATCATGACCGCCATCAGGATCTGCACGATGTAGGTCAGCATGGCGGTGAGCTGGCCGATCTGCAGGTCGCCGCGGTCGATGGCGTGCCCGCCGAACCAGATCACGCCCACCGTGGTGACATTCGAGATGAGCATGATGGTCGGGAACATGAGCGCCGTGTACTTGCCGACGAACAGCTGCTGTGCGGTCAGATCGGTGTTGGCGACGCCGAAGCGCGTGGTCTCCTGCCGCTCGCGCACGAAGGCGCGCACCACCCGGATGCCCGTGATCTGTTCGCGCAGTACGCGGTTCACCACGTCGATGCGGGCCTGCATGCGCCGGAAGCCGGGCACCATGCGGGCGATGATGAACGCCATGGACAGGGCGAGCGCCGGCACCGCGATGAGCAGCAGCCAGGACAGCGCCAGGCTCTCCTTCAACGCCATGATGATGCCGCCGACGCACATGATGGGGGCCATCACCAGGATGGTCGCGCTCATCACCACCAGCAGCTGTACCTGCTGTACGTCATTGGTATTGCGGGTGATCAGTGAGGGGGCGCCGAAGGTGCCGACCTCGCGGGCGGAGAAGGTGCCGACGCGGTGCAGCAGCGCCGAGCGCATATCGCGGCCCGCGCCCATGGCCGCTTGCGCGCCCAGATAGACGGAGGCGGACTGCGCGCAGATTTGGATGGCGGTCACCAGCAGCATCCAGCCGCCGGTGCTCCAGATGTAGCTGATATTGCCCTTCGTCACGCCCTTGTCGATGATGTCGGCGTTCAGGGTGGGCAGATACAGCATGGCGATGACCGAGATCAGCTGAAGCACGACGACCCCCGCCAATTGCCTGCGGTAGGGCGCCATGTAGGTGCGGAGAAGTCTGATCAACATGATGTTCGCAGGCTACCGCCTCGTGGGGAGGGCCTGCTCGAGGATTTTCGGATGTTCGCGGTCCGCAAAGCCTCAGATATCCGGCGTGTCCAGATCCCGCCAGCCGGGATCACGATCGTCCGCGGGCACGACGCGTTCCTCGGCGGGCAGGGCGATGCCGCCGGGTGCGGTCGGGCGGGGTTTGCGGTTCCAGGCGTGCGGGTCGTGCAGCAGTTCGTCCAGGAAGGGCGGCAGCAGATCGTGGGCGATATCGGCGATGGTGACGCGTTCCAGGACGGCGCGGATATTGACGCGCAAACCGATCCAGACACGCTGCAGCGGTTCGGCCGCGCCCGGGTAGCTGACGTCCTCGGGGCGTTGCCCGCGGACCGAGGCGAGCGGGCCTTCGACGGTGCGGATCACTTCGGCGATGCTGATCTCGGTGGCGGGGCGGGCCAGCCTATAGCCGCCGTCGGGGCCGCGGCGGCTGGTGACCAGTCCGCCACGTCGCAGATCCGCGACGACCGACTCGAGCACCTTGGGTGGAATGTCCTGGGCCACCACGATGGTGTCGGCCTTCACCGAATCCGGTTGCGCCTTGGCTATTTCCACGAGCGTGCGCACCGCGTAATCGACCTTCGCGGTGATGTGCACGGTGACTCCTGATCTGCTCGGTGGCGAAGAGAAAGGTTATCGCGCCACATTCAGGACACCGAGCGCGGCGGTCAGGAGCACGTCCTGAATCTCCCGCTCCGGTGCGTTCGGCACGATCTCCTGCGACATGAGCGCGGTGCTCAGCACCTCCATGGCGGAGGCCGCGCGCAGCAGGGTGGCGTCGTCGGCGTCGGGGCCGGCGACCCAGCGGCACATGCGGCGATGCAGTTCGAGCAGGTCCGGGTAGCGATTGCCGAGGGCGTTCACGATGGCGACGGTGTCGCGCATGCACAGCACGCCGGTGCGGCGGTTGCGCAGCATGGAATCGACCTGGACGGTCAGCACTTCCCGCACGCTCTGCGGCGAATGCGGCCTGGTGTCGAGGCTTTCGACCAAGGCGCGCAGGTCCTCGAACATCGGCTCGATGATGGCGATCAGCAGATCGACCTTCGAGGCGTAGTGATAGTAGAGGGAGGCTTTTGTGATTCCCACCGCATCGGCGACCTCGCGCAGGCTGGTCTGTTCGAATCCCTTGCTCGAAAATAGTTGGATCGCGGCCTCGCGAATCGCGTCTTTGGTGCTCCTACCTGCGATAACAGTTCCGGATCCGGTTCGGCCACTCATTGACTCATCCTCTCACCACCGCTCCGGAAGCGATGAACACCACTTAGAGTCGAGGTTGTTCCTCCGCTTATTCGCTCGGTAGTCTACCTACCGCACGGTAGGCAGATTATTTCGTGGAGGCGGGGAGCGTGCAGTGGCTCCCGCGGCAGTGCTGCCTTCGTGCCCGCAATTTCAGCACCCGAAAGTGCTTGCACACCAGCAGAATCCATCGCCAGGAGAACCCCTCGTGTCCGTATACCTCTACCGGTGGGGAAAGTTCGCCTTCCGCCGAAAATGGCTCGTCATCGGAGCGTGGATCGCCGCGCTCATCATCATCGGCGGCGTCGGCGGCACCCTCGCCAAGCCGTTCCAGGACAGCTTCACCATGCCCGGCCTGCCTTCCCAGAAGGCGACCGACATTCTGGACAAGCACTTCCCGGGCAGCTCCAAGGACTTCGACCCCAACGCGGTCACCGGCACCTACGTGATCGCCGCACCCGCGGGCCAGCGGCTCACCGATCCCGCGAACGCGGCTGCGCTGCAAGCCTTCGTCGACAAGCTGAACGGCCTCGACATTCTGGACAAGTCGATCCCGGCGCAGAACCCGATCGACCTGACCAAACAGATCAGCCAGAAGACCGGCGTCGACTGCCTCGGCGCCGACCGCTCCGCACCCAACTTCTCCAGCGTGTGCAGCAGCGTGCCGCTCAATGTGCTGAACAAGACCGATCCCGACTCGGTCGCCACCATCAAGGCGAAGTACGACATCGCCAAGTTCGCCGACATCACCAAGTCGGACCGCGACAAGGCCTACGACGTGGGCGCCGACGCCCGCCAGGCCGGACTGCAGGTGGAGCTCACCGGGTCCATCGCGCAGGATCCGGGCGGGTCGTCGGGTAGCTCCGAAATGATCGGCATCGCCGTCGCATTGGTCGTCATGGTGATCGCGTTCGGCGCCATCGTGGCCGCCTTCGTGCCGATTCTCACCGCCCTCATCGGTGTCGGCACCGCCATCTCCATCATCATGTGGGGCACGCACTGGCTGACCGTGCCGACCTTCACGCCGATCCTGGCGTCCATGATCGGCTTGGCCCTGTCCATCGACTACGCCATGTTCATCGTGTCCCGGTACAAACACGAGCTGGCCGTGTCCAGGAATCCGGAGGAGGCCGCGGGCACCGCGGTCGGCACCGCCGGCTCCGCGGTCATCTTCGCCGGTCTCACCGTGATCATCGCGCTGGCGGGCCTCAGCTTCGTCGGCGTCGGATTCCTCACCTATATGGGCGTTTTCGGTGCGGTCTCGGCCGCGTTCGCGGTGCTCGTGGCCGTCACCCTGATGCCCGCGCTGATGGGCGCGTTCGGCCGCTTCCTGTTCAAGCCGAAGCTGCCGCTGGTCGCCCAGCACAATCCGGAGGACGAGCATTCCGTCACCAACGGCATGCGGTTCGCCCGATTCATCGGCAAGGCGCCGGCTTTGACGCTGGCCGTCTCGGTGGTGCTGCTCGGCCTGCTGGCCGCGCCCGCGCTGAGCATGCAGCTGGGTCTGCCCGGCGGCGACTCGATGCCGAAGGACACCACCATCCGCAAGGCGTACGACCTGCAGACCGCCGGCTTCGGCGAGGGCGCCAACGGCACCCTCATGATCGCCGTCGATCTGTCGAAGACGCCGGAGAACCAGCGTGACGAGGCCGTCAAGGCGTTGCAGGACAAGCTTCGCACCTACGACGGCATGGACTACCTGACCTTCCCGCAGCGCAGCCAGGACCAGGAAGCCGCCCTGTTCATGGGCGTCCCCAAGGAGGGTCCGAACGCGCAGCAGACCAAGGATCTGGTCAAGCACGCCCGGGACGCGGAATCGCAGTTCCAGGACCGCTACGGCATGCAGTACGGAATCACCGGCACCACAGCCATTTACGCGGACGTGTCCGCGGCGCTGCTCGACAAGATCGCGCCCTACCTGGCGATCGTGGCGGGCGCGGCCTTCCTGCTGCTGGTCCTGGTGTTCCGCTCGATCCTGGTCCCGCTGACCGCCGCGCTGGGCTTCCTGCTCTCCATGGCGGCCACCTTCGGCGCGACGGTGCTCATCTTCCAGGAGGGCCACCTCAACCTGGTGGAACCACACCCCTTGGTGAGCTTCCTGCCGATCATGTTGATCGGCTTGGTATTCGGTCTCGCGATGGACTACCAGGTGTTCCTGGTGACGCGAATGCGCGAGGAGTACGTGCACGGCAAGTCCGCCAAGGAAGCCATGATCTCCGGCTACCACCACGGCGCCCGCGTCGTGACCTCGGCGGCCGTCATCATGATCTCGGTCTTCTCCGCTTTCATGCTGGAACCCAATGTGGTGGCCAAGTCGATGGGCTTCGCCATGGCGGCCGGCGTCTTCTTCGACGCCTTCATCGTCCGCATGGTCCTCATCCCCTCCCTGCTGGCCCTGCTCGGCCCCGCAGCCTGGTGGATGCCCAAGTGGCTGGACCGCATCCTCCCCGACATCGACGTCGAGGGCGCGAAACTGGCCGCCCTGAAGGAATCCGCCGCCCCACCGGCGGAGGACAAGGAACCGGTCCCCGTCGGCTGACCCCGGCACCCTGAAACCCGTTCGGCCCCCGCCTATTTCCAGGTCGGGGGCCGAACTCTTTTCCGCCCCAACCAGAATGAAACGACCCGGGAAACGAAGCAGCCCCGCACCGAAATCGGTGCGGGGCTGCTTGCAGCGGTGGCGGAGGGATTTGAACTCTCCGCCATCCCCCTACCATGACCAGGGGATATTCCGCAAACAGCGAGTTAGGCCCACGGACTCATTCACACGCATACCCGGTCAGAGACTGTCTTTGACCGGGGTTTCTTGTCAGATTCTTGTCGAATAACACCGCACTGGCCTGCTGAAATACCCCCACCCGGGGGACCCTCCTCGGCACCCCTCACCGCGCAGCGCACCTCTCAGTGGTTCACGGCGTGTACGGGTTCCTAGGGTTCTGAACCTGTCGGCCAAGCCCGATATGGTGCGCATCGCCACCCGCAATCTCGCCTTGCAAGGAGGGCAAATGGGGGAACCCGAATGGCAGCGCTACCAACAGAGGGTCGCAGATCTCTTGAGCAACCTAGGGTTCGCGACCAAGGTGGCCGAAAAGCTCACATCGGCTCGCGGAGTGGTCCACGAGATCGACGTATCGGCCCGGCGCGTGATCGCCGGTGTCGATGTCCTGTGGGTAGTCGAATGCAAGCTTTGGAAGAGCGCGGTGACCAAGGAAAAGGTCGCAGCTCTTGCAGACATCTGCGGTGACCTGGGGGCCGACCGTGGCCTACTGATGTCGGAGTCAGGCTTCCAGTCAGGCGCAATTCAACATGCAACCGGCCGAAGCATCACGCTGACGAGCGTGGGGGATCTACGCAGCAATGCCGCAGCCGACCTATTGGAAAGGCGCCAACGGGAAGCCGAGCGGCGACTTCAGGACTTGGATGCGATTCTCAACGTCCGCCGATGGACCGGCAGCATGCTGGCCGAAACCACCCAGGTGGAAGCAGGCTTGCAGTTCCTTGCGGCGTGCGTACCCGAGGCTCGCCTACTGCCCTTCACATCCGAGAAGGAAGCTACGAAGTGCGAGACAGCGCACGACGTCAACGAGGTAGTTCGCAAGTTGGCCAGTGGTTCGGAATCCTGGTACCAGCAAGCTGTTCGGGAAATCCGCGACAAATTGGCATTCCGTCGATTTGAGGCTTCTCGGGGCTCGGTACCGGGCGGTCCTCGGGCAGCGGAGGTGCGGCAACGCCTCGCCCTGGTCCGCAGCTATCTCATCGACGCGAGGATTGGCCGATGGCCTGTCGTCTTTCTCGATGAACCCGCCTATCCGCGCCTGCGTAGTGACAGTTCGCACCCATCGCGTCGGTACATCGCCTGGACGCTCGAACAGCTACTCCCGCTGGTGGAGCCAGTTCTAACGGCATGCGAGGAACACGAATTCACTCAAAGGGAGAGGGATACCCTCCACCGCACGAGGCAGCACCGGTCGGCCGTCCGCTCAATCCTCCACATGGATCTGGAGCGTTAGGCTCACGCGAGGCGATATCAGGCCACGTCGCGACGGGGTGTCGACGATTTGTTGTCGAGCTTGGTCGATGCGCCGCCAAACCTGGCAGGTTCGCTCGCCGGTCAGCGAACGAACACCTTTTCCATTCGTTATAGCTATAAAGCCAGTTGCAGGTAGTGCGATGAAACGTGTATGTCGAACGATCACGAACCTGAACCTGAACCTGAACCTGAACCTGAACCCACACCCACACCCACACCTGCACCTGCACCTGCACCTGCACCTGCACCTGCGGAGCCGAGCACACAGGTTGCGCCAGCAGCTGATGAGCGCGAGCCGCCACCGACAGATACAGGCTGGCTCAAGGTGGAGCACGTCCGCGAAGAAGACCAAGCACAGTTCGAACAACGTGATGACCGATCAGAGCAAGACCGATGACGGACCAGGGCAAGATCTTCGTCACGTTTATCGAAGCCCAGTTGGCGGCCGAGTACGAACGACGGACTGCCTACGATGCCCGCGGGCAGGCGCTGATCACTACCTCGGGCGCGCTGTTCACCCTGCTCGCGGTCATTACGGCAGTAACCAGGACTCCGGCCGTTCCACAGCTGCCGTCAGCAGTACTGATCGCAGTGGGTGTGACGTTGTCCCTGTTCGTGGCCGCCACAGTGTGCGGCGTCGTAGCGGGTTGGAACAAACCACACGAGGTGGCTACCCCCGAGACGCTCACCCATATGTTGGCGACCCACTGGACCGACACTGAGGTAAGCGCTCGCCACAGCGTCGCGACCCTGTCTATCTCCACCCTGGTGAGTTTGCGCCGCTCCAACGCGTTCAAAGCACTATGTGTGGCAATCGGTCTTGCTATCCAGGTGGCGGCCCTGTTCGCGCTCGGGGTTACAGCCTTCATGACGATTGCGGCCCTCTAAGCGGCCATTCCTTCGCAGGGGCTCGCACCGCCGCCGACAGTTACATCCAAGAGCGCGCGATCCGCTTCTCCGGAAAGAACGCGTTCGGGTACGTACCTGGAAGCTTCCCCGCCTGCCTCCGAGCTGCTGTGTCTAGTTCATCGAACTGCCGCACCAATGCGACGCCATCCAGGGCGGTTTGGCGGTGATCCTCAAGGATGTCGACGAAAGCGACGCTCACGGCACCGTTGCGGAGGATCTTCGCGGTCTGGTGCATCGCAGAATTTCGAGTCTTGGCCCATTTCTGGATTTCCTCGATCACAGCGCAGAAGCGGGGGTCAGTTTCCACACGAGGGTTCTCGGCCTTCCTGAAGCCCTTCAGCAGCCGACTGCACAGCTCACCCACAGCGGGGAGATCGATCGGTTCTTCCCTCCGGATGTAGGTGTAGCGACTAGCGAGGCGATCACCAATAAGGGAGTCCAGCACGGCGATCGCCTCAAGGTAGTGGCCGGTGTCGATGCACCTTTCAGCCCAGTCGTACGCGGCGATGTACCGATCAAGCCGCTGATATCCAAGCTCGGGTCCCCGCGCCTTCTCCCGTGCTGGCTCAGTCACTCCGCCCCCAATTCCGTTGTGGTGCATGGTCCGTCGCCATCGTACTGGGGAATGGATGCCGCAACCCTGGAACCCGTACAGCCAGGCCCCTGCTATGCGAGACGCTGTCGCGACACCAGGGGCAAGGGTCATCCCCCAGGGTCTAGCGTGCCGCGAGCGTAGTTCGAGTGCGATGGAGAGCAGCGCTGCCTTCGCCGGCAAGTTCGCGCATCCCGCCCTTCGCGGTTGCTCGAATGATCCGCTGTATCTGGTGTGGTAGCCGATGGCACTCCGCAGATCCGATTGCTTCAACGAAAGCGTCTGTCGCACCTTCGATGTCGTGGCTTGCGACGAGCACTTCGCCTGTGGTGACCCGTTCGATGATGTGCCACTGGGGAGCCGCCGGGCGTCCGGCCTGGCGATGAACGAGTGTGCAGGCTTCTGCTACCCGCCCTGTACCCATGAGGCCGCGTAGTTCGATCTCCCGCAGTGTGAACGGCTGGAACAGCAGGCCGCTGCCCGTGTTCTTCTCCAGCAGGCTTCGGTAGGTGTTCAGCGCGCTGTCGAATCGCTCGACGTCTCCGAGTTCGCCAGTGGCCCGGCACATGAATGCGAGCGATCCGCCCTGGTCCGCTGGGTCGTTCGACAGCTGGAGGGAATGGTCAAGTCGTGCGACTGCCGCGCCGGGATGTCCTGCCTTGCGCAGTTCGTTGCCATGCATCCGCAGCGTGTGCGCGTAGAAGTGTGAATCGTCCAGGTGGGCGGCAATCTTCACGGCCTGGCCCGTCCAGCGAGCGGCTGAGGAAAGCCGTTCTTCGGGGAGCACTGTGCCGAGTGAAACGCCGAGTGCTACGCGCGCCTGCGCCAGTAGGACCAGGCTGTCACGCTCCATGTGCCCCTCGGACGCTCGCGCTTCGAGCCGGGCGACCAGCGGCCACAACTCGTTGACGGCTTCGACGGCACGACCGGCCTGTCGGGCTATCTCGGCGAGACGTACCGTGCTGTCACCGAATTGGAGCATTGCCCGAAACTCGGCGTCGTCTACGTCGGTCACACCGAGCACATGTGCGGGCAGGGCAAGGCGAGCGGCTATGTGCCTGCGGGTCCCTACGTCGCTGATCACCCGGCGTCCGGTTTCGAGCATCGACACATACGAGTTGTCGTAGCCCAGCAGTTCGGCCAGCGCTGCCTGGCTGGTTCCGTTGATGCGTCGATATGCCCGAAGGATCGTAGGCAGGTCTCTCGTTGCGATAGCGGTCGAAGCTTCAGCGGTAGCCCACAGCCAGACGGCAGACGCTATGGGGGCGGCTCGAACGACGGACCGTCCAGCGTCGGTGTTGGTGGCGCAGGTGGGGCACACGGGGCTTTCCGCGTAACGGCTGATGGTTACGCCGCATGCCTGACACCTGCTGTCGGCCACTGTCCGTCTCCTAGACGCTTTCTGCTGCCCTCAGCTGCGCGAACCAGGTCATGATCGAGCGCTTGTACCCGTCGGGCATATTCAGCCCGGCAATCTCGGCCTCGTGGAACAACCCGACCTCTTTGTGTTCGTGAGAAAGCACCGGCTCGGCATCGGTATCCGGGTAGCACCCGTAGGTCACGATGAACACGTTCCGCTCCACCTCGTTGATGTAGTACATCCACGAGTCGAGGATTGGCCCCGTCGTGACTGGCCACTGCGTTTCTTCGGTGATCTCCCGCGCCACGCACTCCTCCGGCGTCTCGCCCGGTTCGATCCGGCCGCCCGGCAACTCCCACTCTTCGCGCTCGTTCTTCAGCAGCAGCACCTGTCCGTCACGAACGACTACGCCCTTGATCGAGATCGAGTACATGTGCGGCACGTATCCGGAGGTCATGTCCGCGACGCTAGCACCGCGTCGGTCGGGTAGCCGGGTGGTTGGCGTTGACAGTTTGTCAGTGGACACAGCAATCGTGCCGAGCGCACGGTTTGAGCCATGTTCGTTGACTTACAGCAGGATTGGGCGGCAGGGGTGGCGGCTGGGCTCGCTGCTGACGGGCTCGCCAGATTCGACAGCATCCGCACACGAGCGCAGCTGGTCACGTTGGGAGCATCCCTCGGCCAGGTCGTTCCGCACCGGGACAGCGGCGATGACGGGGTAACCACGCTTGAACACCGAGCGGGGCTCGCACATCGGCTCGGGTTCGAGGGATTCGGCACCGGTTCCCTATTGCCGCACACCGACCGTTCCGGAGTTCCGGAACCACCCGCGCTGTTGCTCGTGGTCTGCGGGCGCAAGAGTGTGACAGGAGGCGAATGCATTGCCATCGACGGACGAGCGGTGTACTCCGATCTCGCCGAGAACTGGCCGGGAGCCGTGGAAGCTCTCACGCAGCCTCGAACGGCGTTGTTCGGCGGCGCGTCCGGCCACCTGGGCTCGGTCTTCGAGCAGGCCAAGGGTGGTCGGATTCGGGTCCGCTACCGGCGTGACGGGTTGGTGCAGTACTCACCGGACATCACCCGATGGCTCCCCACCCTCGATGCCGCGATCGAGCGCCACATGATCCGGTTCAAACTGGAGCCGGGGCAGGGCTATGTGCTGCACAACCACCGGTGGTTGCATGGACGGTCGGCGTTCACGGGCGAGCGGATCATGTACCGACTGAGCTTGAACCCGCATCCTGAGTTCGCGATACCGTCCGGGTTCTTGGCCGCCGGTGCGCTGGGGGTGGCGTCATGAACGTGGACTACGCCACCGTTCGTGTTGCGGTCCGGTTCGAGAACGGGTCGGACGAACCGAACGACTACGCCTACTACGACCACTGCGGATTCGACCCTGGCCCGCTCACTGTCGAACAGGCACACCGACTTTCGCAGATCCACTTGCACAACGAATCCGTGCGATGCAGACAGAAAGCGGCCGCATTGCGGGTCCTAGAATCCGCGGGACGATTGCACCGCGCCGAACGGCCGGGGGTGGCGCAGTGCGGTACCTGGTGAAGGTTCACTGCTGCGGTGCTCACTGGATCGCCCACGTACCCGCGATCGACTGTTGGACTCTGGTTCGGGACAAGCGCCAGATTCGGATGGTCGCCGGGTTGATGATCGCCGACATGATGGGAACAGACTCCGACGCAATCGAATTGGACCTGAGCGAGGGGCGGGCAGTGTCCAACGTGGACGAATTCACCGCTGGCACAGCCGCCTCGGTGCGTTGCTGGGTCCCGGGCCACGGTGAGCAATCGGCGCCGGCCCTGCCTGGTGCGGTCGGCGAAGGGGGGTGATGCCAGTCGAGCCAACCCCTTTCGGATACAGGAGACCCCGGTCCTTGCTCGGTGCCGGGTCCCCTCGTTGCCTGAGGCGGTTGATCGCCGTATTCGCCCTGCCCGCTCGTGTTCAGTCTCTCTGGTGGGGTGCTGCTGGTTGGTGAGGAGTGAGAAGTACCCCGTACTGCGCAAGTGCGGGAACACCCCGAACACCATGCTCTCCGTATGGGTATGCAGAGGCAGTTTCGTCGTTCGACATGTACGCGGCTACGGGAATTGCTCGAGCCGCCGGGACCGGGATACTCACGAGGGCCGGTACAGCCACCACAGCTGTCCCTGTCCGAGTCCGCCTTTACCAGGTCGGCCACTCGCGATCGGAATTATGGGCGCGCCCGATCCCGCGAAGAAATCGGTTCACGCCCGCACCAGCCCCTCTGACGGGCGACGGCCCCGGCGGTTTACAAGACGGTCAGACCGATACCGGGCCACCCGTATTACTCCACGGGCGCAGGGAGATTGGAGGGAATTTGAGGAGATTCCTCATGAGCACAAGCACCGCAGGTGTCCGCCCGTGCCGAACCGGTGGGTCGCGACTGCCGCGCTGACTGTGTCGTTGAAATGGCGACCTGACGGTCTAGAGGACCTTGGCGGTCCGGAGACGTAGGCAGCCGCACGCACGATGTCCGCCGTGTCGGTGGACGCAAGCAGTGCGCTGCCGCACTTGATCTGTGGGCGACCGGTTCAGGTATAGCCGCGATGCCCGCTCGCTTCGCGCTTCACCGGGTGTAACCCTTTTGAATCACCTCAACGGCCTTGGGAAGTTCTTCAGCATCAAGCCGGAAGCGCTGCGGCCCGACCCGAAAGCCCGTCAGCCTCCCCGCATGAATCCAGTTGCGAATCGTCTGCGGAGAGACGCCGATCATTTCCCCGGCCTGCTTCGTCGAAACGAGGCCATCGACGGTCTTGGCTTTCATGTTGCCGCCTAACGTTATTCAGTTGTCAGTAACCGGTCCGTGTCACCCACCGTGGGGGCAACCCGTCCGCCAACCATTCTTCCCCGGCTTTTCAGCTTGGCCAGATGATTACCACCTGGGGTAATCGGGGACACATTTCGGCGTTTACATGCGGTTACTGGATCAAACAAGTGCCTTCGAAACCGGACCCACGGACGACATGTGAGAGGTGCGCTGCGGACGAGCCGACCGAACGAGGGCTCTGCGAGCCGCGCAAGCCCCGGCAGGCTACTCGCACCTGATCCAACGGTGCAGATCGTCAGGGAAGATCCGCCAGCGACCTTTGGGCACGGTGCGCTGGTAGCCCTTCAGCTCGCCCGCCAGCAGCGCAGCGTAGATCGAGTTCTGATGGCACCCAGCAGCTCGCGCAGCGTCGGCGGGGCTCATCGGGACGGTCATTCTCAGGCTCCTTATTCATCCATCGCAGGTGCAATATCTTCACGTGCCGCACGCTGCGGTCCACAAATATACCCACCACCAGCAGCGATAATGGCACCTATGACACCCCCGATCGGGGGCGGTTATGCTAGTTTTTTTGCCCTAAGTGGGGGCAAGAATGAATGGAGGTGAACCCCCGTGGATGGCGACGATCGAGACCGCGCTGCCGCGATTGATACCGAGCATGACGAAGAAGTCCGCTGGCTACTGCACCGTGCTCGCACGGGAAGCCGGATCGACTCGTCCGATCGATCAGCACTCGCGAGCATAGTGATTCGAGATCGCCGAGCCCTGGGCCTGACCCAGGTCCGCCTGGCAGACCTGTCCGGCGTCCCGCTGCGCACCATCAAGCACATGGAGGCGGGCGGCACCCCACACATCGGAACCCTGCTCTTGCTGCTGGACGGCATCGCCGCCGCAGCAAGGGAGGCCATGCCATCCCCGCCGGTCGAGCTCGATCCGAGCGACCCGGTGTATTTGCTCGCCAACGCCCTAGGCCCCATGTACGCGGCCCTACCGCCGCACCGGCAGGCCGAAGCGCTCCGGCGCATGGTCCTGCTGCTGGAAGAGATATCGAAGGAGAACCCGTAAGTGGCTTCAGTTCACGAGTACACCGTGAAGCCAGATCCAAAGATCAAGGGAGACAAGGGACTTCGGTATCTTGTCGCCTACAACAAGCCCGATGGCAAACCGACCAGCAAGCGCGGATTCAAGCGAAAGCCGAGGCTAATGCCTTCGCCAGCAAGGTGGAAGTGCAGAAGATGGACGGGGAGTACGTAGCTCCGTCCCTGGGCCGCATCACGGTCGCGGAGTTGGCCCCCGCCTGGCTGAGGGGAAAGAAGGCAGCCACAGCGCCATCCAACTACCGCACCCTCGATGCAGCATGGCGCAACCACGTCGAACCGCGCTGGGGCAACGTCCGCATCGCGGATATCAGCTTGGAAGCGGTGGAAGCCTGGATCACTGAGATGCGCATCGCCGCGATGGAGAAGGCCGAGGCGCAGAAAGCCAAGGGCGGCAAGGTCTCAGACGGTGCGACCACGATCATCAGGGCGCACGGCGTTCTTGCCGGAATCCTTGACGCCGCAGTGAAGGCCAAGCGGCTACCGAAGAACCTGGCGCGCGGTGTCGAGAACCTGCCGGACAAGAAAAAGAAGCGTCACGTCTACCTGACCTCGGCAGACGTGCAGAGGCTCGCGAAGCAGTCCGGGCAACACGAACTCTTCGTGCTCGTGCTCGCCTACTGCGGTCCGCGCTGGGGCGAGGTGATCGCGCTTCGGGTGCGTGACATCGACTTTCGACGTGCCCGGATCACGGTCGCCGACAACGCCGTACAGCTTGGTGTCGATCATGCGGAGGGTGAGACCAAGGGCAAGGAGATCCGTACGGTGCCGGTACCGCGATTCATCCTCGAGCGGCTGCGGCAGCACGTGAAGGAGAAACCCAGGGACGCACTCGTATTCCCGCACCCGGAGGACCCCGAGAAGTACCTGACGCGCCCGAAGTCGGCAGACGGCTGGTTCGCGGGTGCGGTGAAGCGATCGAAGGTACAGCCGATCACTCCGCACGATCTCCGCCACACCTGCGCCTCACTGGCGGTGTCGGCAGGTGCGAACGTCCTGGCGCTGGCGCGACTGCTAGGCCACAAGGATGCGAAAGAAACCCTGAACACCTACGCGGACCTATTCGACGACGACTTGGACCGCGTAGCGTCGGCGATGGACGAGAAGTATTCGGGCGGCAAGGGTTCCGCCGCGACGAGCGTTGGTAGCTGCACTTGTCAAAATCTTGTCACGGAGCCCAATCAGGCTGCTGCCTGAGCAAGAAAAAGGCCCCTCACCTGCGTTAACAGGCAAGGGGCCGTGGCGGTGGCGGAGGGATTTGAACCCTCGGAGGGGGGTTACCCCTCACACGCTTTCGAGGCGTGCTCCTTAGGCCGCTCGGACACGCCACCGGTGGTGACTTTACCGGACGACCCCGCCGATACCGAAATCGGCTGGAAAGAGCGCTACGGGCGCTGGGATTTGAAGAAATCGTCCAGCAAAGCGGCGCATTCCGATTCGAGGACGCCGCCGCGGACCTGGGGGCGGTGATTGAGACGTCGGTCACGGACCACGTCCCAGAGGGAGCCCACGGCGCCGGTTTTCGGTTCCCAGGCACCGAAGACCAGTTTGCCGATACGGGACAGGACCAGGGCGCCGGCGCACATGGTGCAGGGCTCGAGGGTCACCGCGAGGGTCGCGTGCTCGAGCCGCCAGCCATCGCCGAGCACCCGCGCGGCCGCGCGCAGGGCGAGGACCTCGGCATGGGCGGTCGGATCACCGAGGGCCTCACGGGCATTGGCGGCGCGGGCCAGTTCGCGGCCGGAGCCGTCGAAGACGACCGCGCCGACCGGGACATCGCGAGGATCCGCGGCAGCCGCCGCTTCGATGGCTGCGCGGATCATCGCCTCATCGGTGGTCACCGAATCGGACGGCACGGTCAGCGCGGGAGCTTGTCCAGGACTGCCGAGAACTCGTTGGCGAAGCCCAGGCGCTGGGCGATCATGCCGAGCTGCTCGTCCGGGTAGAGGTCGGTCTCGGCAAGGATGACGCTGAGCACGGGTTCGGGGAGGCCCAGGTCGGACAGGACACCGAGGTCACCCTCCTCCCAGGGCTCGACGTCGTCGAGTTCGTCCGGATCGATGTCCGGGATCTCGACGTTCAGCTGCTCCAGCACGTCGGCCGCGATGTCGTAGTCGATGGCGGCCGTGGCGTCCGACAGCAGCATGCGGCTGCCCGTCGGGGCCGGGCGCAGGATGATGAAGAATTCGTCGTCGACATCGAGCAGGCCGAAGACGGCGCCCGAGCTTCGCAGGGCGCGGAGCTCTTGCTCGGCCGCGGTGAGACTGTGCAGTGCGGCCTCGCTCAAAGGCGTCACTTTCCAGTTGGCTTCTTCGCGGACAACCGCCACTGCGAACCCTTCTACGTCGTCGTATTCATCCGACGCCGCCCTGTTCGTGCTCGAGCGCTGTGCTGCCATGGCCGCAACGGTAGTCCGCTTCGGGGGAAATGTTGAAGTCGTATGCGAATCTGGTGGTATGACGGGCGATCCGAAACCTGCTGTCTGTGTCCTCGGTACCGGGTTGATCGGGGGTTCCGTGCTGCGCGCCGCGGTCGCCGCCGGGTACGAGGCGTGGGGCTACAACCGATCCGAAACCGGTGCGAAGGCCGCGCGTGCCGACGGATTCGACGTGGTCAGCGACGTGGCCGCGGTCCTCGGCCGGGCGGCCGCCCGGGATGCGCTGATCGTGATCGGCGTGCCCATGCCCGCCATCGCGGGCGTGCTCTCGGATGTGAAGGCCTTCGCCCCGGACTGCGCGCTCACCGATGTGGTGAGTGTGAAGGCCCCGGTCACCGCCGCCGTGCACCGGCATGAGCTGGGCGCCCGCTACGTGGGCGGGCATCCGATGGCCGGCACCAGCGAATCCGGTTGGGCCGCATCCACTCCCGGCCTGTTCAAGGATGCCGCGTGGGCCGTGAGCGTGGATCCCGGTGTGCACGCGCAGACCTGGGAGCGGGTCGCCCGGCTGGCATTGGACTGCGGCGCCGTCGTGGTGCCGGTGCTCTCGGACGAGCACGACCGCGCGGTGGCCCGCATCTCGCACCTGCCGCACGTGCTGGCGGAGGCCCTCGCCATGCAGGGCTCGAACGGCGGCGCACTGGCGCTGGGCCTGGCCGCCGGCTCGTTCCGCGACGCCACCCGAGTCGCCGCCACCGCCCCCGAACTGGTCCGCGCCATCTGCGAGCCGAACGCCGCCGCCCTCGCCGAGGTCCTCGACGACACCCTCCGCGTCCTGCAAGCGGCCCGAGACACCTTGCGCGCCTCCGCCGATCTGACGGACCTCACCGAGGCCGGCCACTCCGCCCGCGTCGACTTCGACGACAACCAGCGCCGGCCCATTACCGATATCCGCCCCGGCGACCACGATTGGCACACCCGGCTCGCCGAAGCCGGCCGCCAAGGCGGCGTCATCGAATCCCTTTGACGCCGAACTCAGATGCGTTCGGCGAGGCCGGGGTAGTCGAGGAGGAAGCCGTCGGCGTCGACGGTGACGGTGGCGGAGGAGACGGGTGAGAGGACGTGGATGCCGTCGGGGCCGCTGCTGTAGGTGAGGGAGGCTTCCTGGACGAGGAGGTCGGGGAGGCGGACGTAGACGACGGGGACCTGGACGTCCTCGCTGGCGTGGGCGAGGCCGTAGCGGCGGATGGGGAGGGTGTTGAAGAACGGGCTCAGCACCACGTCGACGTCCAGTGCGCCGCCGAAGGTGGAGCGCACGTGGGTATTGCCGGCGTCGATGAGCCAGTAGTTCTCTTCGTCGCGGGCGACGGAGGCGTGCCGTTCGCCGCTGGCGAGGGTGCTGCGCAGGGATAGCCGGCGCGTCACCCCGTTCTCGTCGGTGACCAGGTCGTAGGAGGCGCTGAAGGCCGGGTGGTCCTCGCATTCACCGGCGATGATGCGGCCCGCGGCGCGAATCCGATTGCCGCCGAGCACCACCCGGACGGACTCCATGCGCGAGCCGTTGTGCGCCCGCCAGGTCAGTATCGAGGGCCATTTGGGCGTCGGTGGCTTCGGTTCCTCGCTCCCGCTATCCGTCACGCCTATAACCGTACGTGCACGGGTACGCGCACCCGCGCACGCGCGGCGGAGGTCACTCGCGCCGGGCCGGATCGGTGCGCGAAGTCCCCGTTATGCGGCCTTTGTCCTGGGTGTCGTGGTGCTGCCCGGTGATAGCTACCGCCTCTCGGGCGCGCCCGGGTGCGGGTGTTGATCACGGTGTGTCTCAGCGAACTCGAGTAACGTGCTCTCCGGCAGGGGGACTCCGGTGAAAGGGACTGTTGTTGTGACAGGCGCGCGGATGGTCGGCCTGTTCGCCGGCATCGGCGGGCTGGAGCTGGGGCTCTCGGCGCACGGCTGGCGCAGTGACCTGCTGTGTGAGATCGATGTGGGGGCGCAGGCGGTGCTCGGCGCGCATTTCCCGGATGTGCCATTGCATTCCGATGTGACCAAGTTGCGGTCGCTGCCCGCCGGTACGGAATTGGTAGCGGCCGGTTTCCCGTGCCAGGACCTGTCGCAGGCCGGGCGTACGGCCGGAATCACCGGGCCGCGTTCGGGTTTGGTGGACGAGGTGTTCCGGCTGGTGCGGCGCCGGCGCGGACCGCGCTGGCTGCTGATCGAGAATGTGCCGTTCATGCTGCAACTGGGTGGTGGTGCGGCCATGCGGCACATCACGGCGGCGCTGGAGGAGCTCGGCTACCTGTGGGCCTACCGGGTGGTGGATGCGCGGGCGTTCGGCCTGCCGCAGCGCCGGGAGCGGGTGCTGATGCTGGCGTCGCGCACCGAGGATCCGCGGCCGGTGCTGTTCGGCGCGGATGCGGGCCCGCGCGAGGTCGGTGATCCCGCGCACGATCCCTGCGGCTTCTATTGGACGGAAGGCAATCGCGGCCTGGGCTGGGCGGTGAACGCGATACCCACCTTGAAGGGTGGTTCGGCGCTCGGTATCGCGAGTCCGCCCGCGGTGCGGCTGCCGTCCGGTGAGCTCGTCACCCCGGGCATCACCGATGGGGAACGCCTGCAGGGTTTCGATCGTGATTGGACCGCACCGGCTTTGACGGTCCCCGGCGTGCGGAAGGGTCATCGCTGGAAGCTGGCGGGTAATGCGGTGAGTGTCCGCATGGCCGACTGGATCGGTTCGCGGCTGGCCGATCCCGCCGATGATCCCTTCCCCGAGGGGGAACCGCATACGCGGCGCAGCTGGCCCGCGGCGGCGTGGGGCCGGGACGGGGTGGTGTATCGAATGCCGGTGTCCACCTGGCCCGTTCACGCCCCGTACGAGGATCTGCGCTGGTTCCTCGATGATCCGCGGTTGCTGTCGGCGCGCGCCACGGCCGGTTTCCTGCGGCGTACCCGGATGGGCAGTCTGCGTTTCCCGGCCGGGTTCCTCGACGATGTCGAATCGCATCTCGAGCGGATGGGCGGCGCGCCCCGCGAGGCCGCCTGATACCGCGCCGGGGGTCGTCCTTGTCGGTGCTCGCGGCGGTGACGATGATGGCCTCGTGACGACGCGGTGGCAGGGCGGGGTGCGGGGGTGAGCGCACGGCCGGGTACCGATGCGGCGACGAGTGCGCGCATGGCGAAGCAGCGGCGGGTGGGGACCAAACCGGAATTGGAGCTGCGGCGGGAATTGCATCGCAGGGGTGCGAGGTTCTTCGTGGACAGGGCGCCCCTGCCGGGTTTGCGCAGGCGCGCCGACATCGTGTTCCCGCGGCGGAAGGTGGCGGTCTATGTGGATGGATGTTTCTGGCACAGCTGTCCGGAGCATGCGACACACCCGAAGCACAATGCCGAGTGGTGGGCGGCGAAGCTGGCCGGGAATGTGGCGCGGGATCGGGATACCGATATGCGGTTGACCGAGGCCGGGTGGACGGTGGTGCGGGTGTGGGAGCACGAGGGCGTGGCCACCGCGGCGGACTCGGTATGGCGCGCCCTGGCCGGAGCGGTGTGACGGCCGGGTAAACGCGATACGCGACAATGGACAGCGATAGCCGGACCGTCCGACCAGTCCGGAGCACAGAACTGCGGGCAAGGCAGTCGATAGCGAGTGAGGGCAGGCCACCGAAAGCGAGCGCGTCGATGATCCCAACCGAACAGGAGCATCAGGAACCGGCGACGGACCACAGCGTCCGGCAGTCACGGTGGCGGCGATTCCTCCGGTGGATCATCGCGATCCTCATCGCATTCGCCGGACTGGGTTATTCGTCGTGGGTGCTGGAGTTCATCCTCCCGATCAAGAGCGATCCGACCAATACCTTCCTGAGCCAGCTGGCGGAGAAGGGCGCACCGTTCCGGTGGGTTTTCACCACGGGTGACACGGTCTCCGGATCGCTGCTCGTGGTGGCGGGTCTGGGTGGGCTGCTGTTGTTCTCGCGCCGGCTCTACTCCTCGATCGGCTGGATCGCGCTGGTCTGCTTCGGCGGCGCCACCATCTGGGATGCGCAGGCGCCCCTGCAGGCGGCGGATCCGACCGCCCCGAAACGCTATGTGGACACCGGTCTTTTCCCTCAGCTGCATCAGTTGCATGCGCTGACCAGCAGTCTGGCGGTGTTCTCGATCTATGCCGCGATGGTCGCGTTCAGCGTGGCGGCGTTCAAATATCGGCGCTGGCCGATCCTGCGGCATACCGGACTGTGGATCCTGATCGTCGGTTCGGTGGTGACGGCGTGGATGCTGATCGCGGACAATCTGCCCGGTAATTACGGTCTCGGCATCGCCCAGCGCATCCAGGTGGGCGCCATGTCGCTGTGGCTGGTGGTGCTGGCGGTGCAAATCGTTGTCGCTGAACGCGATTCCGGGCAGCACCCTGGGTAGGGTCGGATTGTGACCAGCGACGCACCGGAACTCACCGCTCAGCTCGACACCATCGCCGCCGCGACCGGCCGCCTGCTCGCCGCCGTCGGCGAGTTGACCGATGCCGATCTGGTGGAGCCCTCGCTACTGCCGGGCTGGACCCGCGGCCATGTGCTGGCCCATCTGTCCCGCAATGCGGACAGTCTGGTGAATCTGCTGCTGTGGGCCCGCACCGGCATCGAAACCCCGCAGTACGCAAGCCAGTTCCTGCGGGAGGCCGATATCGAGGCGGGCGCGCCGCGTCCGCTGCGGGAACAGCTGGAGGATCTCACCGCGGCCTCCGAGCGCTGGCTGGCGCTGGCGCGGGCCATGCCCGCGGAGCGGTGGCCGGCGGTCGTCCGCAATCGCAAGGGCGGGGAGATGCCGGCCACGCGCGTGCTGTGGATGCGGCTGCTGGAGGTGGAGATCCACCACGTGGACCTGAACATCGGTTATACGCCGGCGCAGTGGTCGCCCGATTTCGTGGCGCGGCTGCTCCCCCAGTCCGTGGCGGAGCTCGACGCCACCATCACGGGCCCCGGCCGCACGATCACCGCGACCGACACCGGCTACACGGGCACCCTCGGCGCTCCGGTTTCGACCGTCTCGGGTCCGGCCTGCGCCTTGACCGCCTGGCTCATCGGCCGTTCCCCCGGTACCGATCTGACCGGCGACCTGCCCGAGCTCGCCGCCTGGAAATAGCGCCGATTCGCCTGTAGCACAGGCGAATCTACAGTTCGCGCACCGGGACGAGACGGTAGGTGACCCAGGGGCTGTGTGGCAGATGCGGTTTGTCGATCTTGATGCGCAGATTCCGGATCTCCCCCGTACCCGGCGTGCGGATCCGCAGCACCGGCTGCAGGGTCGTGGCCGCGGGCGGGTCGGTGTTGTAGATGCGCTCGAAGTCGGGATGCACCTGGCAGCGCTCGACGATTCCGTCGATGACGTTCTGGGGCACCGAGATCGGCCCCATCATGCGTAACCCGTAGGTGAACCCGTGCGTGATCAGCTCCCAGTCCACGAGCACGTCCGTGGCGGTCGGTTCGGTAAACAGGTAGTCGAACATGTTCGACGTCCCCTTCGGCCCCGGAAATGCCTCGGCCCAAGCGGTATTGGCGCCCAGCACCTCCCCCTCGGGCAACGCGATATAGGCCGCCGGATACGGCAGGTCTTCGAGATCAGCGAGTGCATCGGCATCCGGCCTGCCCGAGACCTGTCCCAGAATCCGGTCCAGCGCACCCGGATACAGCGCCGCCACCACCCGCTCCCGATAGATGTACGGCACCATCAGCGCGTCGAACAGCGCCCCCGCGAATTCGAGCCCCGGCGTGAGAGTCCCCGCCTCGACCTTCTCGATCGCGGACTTCGACCATCCGGTCTTCCCCGCCAGCTGCGCCTGCGTCATACCGAGCGTGTCGCGCCGCGACCGCACGAACACAGCCAGCTGACTCTTGCTCATCCACATCCACCTTGCTCTGTCATCCACACCACACCGCTCCAGGGACGAAGTCTCACCCCTGGTGCGACCCAACCGCATTGACTTTCTCACGCCCCGGAAAGAGGCTCGAGTGGGTGCTGGAACCTGCACGCCCGGCTACCCGCGGGGCGCTCCCGCCGGGTGGTTGGTGCGACGGAGGGGAGCGCACCAACCACCGTTCTTCCCCTCAGGCGGCGTCTAGGGCCGCGGTGATCTTGCGGGCCATTTCGGTCATGGCGGGACCGGGCCGCTTGCCGCGCAATGCAAAACGGTCCCGCACCTATTGGTGCGGGACCGTTTCTTGCGCGCCCGGAGAGACTCGAACTCCCAACCTTCTGATCCGTAGTCAGATGCTCTATCCGTTGAGCTACGGGCGCAAGCTTGTTCAGTTGTTTCGGCCCGGCGTACCGGGCTTGGCGGAGGCGAGAGGATTTGAACCTCCGGTCCCCGTGAAGGGACAACTCATTAGCAGTGAGTCCCATTCGGCCGCTCTGGCACGCCTCCTGGAGCCTTCTTCCGAGGGCCCGGTCCTTTCGAACCGCCGGGACGAAAGATTACACAGCGGCTGACCAAGACGCCAAATCGGCTGGTCAGCGGGGGTGCCGTGGGGGGTCAGCGGAGGTGGCTGTCGAACCATTCGAAGATGCGGGTCTGGGCGTCGAGGACGAAGGCGTCGTCGAGGGCGGTGGGGTCGAAGCCGGGGTGGTCGGGGCGGTGGTGCAGGCCCGGATAGCTGACGACGAGGGTGGCGACGTCGGCGCAGGCGGCGGCGTCGCGGAGGCGGTCGACCTGGTCGGGCGGGGTGAGCGGGTCGTCGGCGCCGTAGAGGCCGAGCCAGGGTGATTGCAGGGCGGGGACGGCGGCGGTCAGGGCGAGGGCCTGCGGGGTCAAGGGGTTGTCGATGCCGGGGGCGGCGACGGAGACGGCGGCGCCGAGGCGGCGGTTGGTGGCGACGAGGACGGCGGCGGTGCCGGCCGAGTCGAAGCCGAGGACGCCGATGCAGTCGCGGAAAACGCCGTGCCCGGTGAGCCATTCGGAGCAGGCGTCGAAGTCCGCGAAGAGGTCCTCGCCGAAGACGCGGTCGGGGCCGGTGCCGTTGGCTCTGTGGAAGAGGTCGGGGGCGAGGACGGTCCAGCCGTCGGCGGCGAGCGAGTGCATGAGTTCCAGCAATTGCTCGGTGAATTCGCGTGATTCGTGCAACACCACGATGCCGCCGCGAGTGTGACCCTCGGGTTCGAGGACGATCAGCGGGACCGCAGACGTGTCGTGCACAGGTGCCAACTCTCGATAAATGCCCGACATGAAACCAGCGTAGTTGTGCTAGGTAAATTCGTGATAAATCTTTCCGGAACCCCGAAACGATGGATATTTTCCGACACGGTCCCGGGTCCAGCTAACTGCCGGACAGCTTTCCCGCCAAAATTCATCCCACCACCGGACCACCACGACCGGTCCGCGACATAGGGTGGAGGGTGTGAGCCCGCACATTCGACCGGACCTCGATGCCATCCCCGCGTACGTCGCGGGCCGCACCAACCCCGGTGCCGTGAAACTAGCCAGCAACGAGACGACCTTCCCGCCGCTACCGTCGGTGGCGAAGGCCATCTCCGAAGCGGTGGAGCTGTCCAACCGGTACCCGGACAACAACGCGACCGAATTACGCACGGCCATCGCACAATTCCACGGTGTCTCGCTGGAAAACGTGGCGGCCGGCTGCGGCAGTGTGGCGCTGTGCCAGGAGCTGGTGCAGATCACCTGCGGCCTGCCCACCGACGAGGTGGTGTTCGCGTGGCGCTCGTTCGAGGCGTACCCGATCGTGACGCGGGTGGCCGGGGCCAAGGCCGTACTGGTGCCGCTGAACGCGGATTACGCACACGACCTGGACGCGCTGGCCGCCGCCGTGACGCCGAATACCCGGGTGGTGTTCGTCTGCAACCCGAACAATCCGACGGGTACCGCGCACGGCCGCGCCGCCATCGAACGCTTCCTCGACGCCATGCCCGAGAACGTGCTGGTGGTGCTGGACGAGGCCTACTTCGAGTACCTGCGCCTGCCCGCCGAGGACCGCGTCGACGGTGTCGAGCTGGGCCGGAATCGCCCGAATGTGCTGGTGCTGCGCACGTTTTCGAAGGCGTACGGCCTGGCGGGCCTGCGCGTCGGCTACGCGGTCGGCGACCCCAAGGTCATCGAGGCGCTCATGAAGGTGCATATCCCGTTCAGCGTGAACCGGGTGTCGCAGGCGGCGGCCATCGCCTCGCTGGAGGCCCGGCACGAGCTGCTGGAGCGCACGGATGCGACTGTGGCCGAACGCAATCGCATGCGGGACGCACTGGTCGCGGCGGGCTACCGGATCCCCGACAGTCACGCCAACTTCCTGTGGCTGCCGCTCGGCGACCGCAGCGCCGAGTACGGTGCGGCGAGCGAGGCGGCGGGCGTGGTTATCCGGCCCTACGGCACGGACGGTGTCCGCATCACCGCCGGCGATCCGCACGAGAACGATCGCTTCCTCGCCTTCGCCACCGATCCCGCGACGGTCGCGCGCTTCCTGGGGTAGTCGCGAATTCCGGTGCGCTGTCCGGTTTCCCGCGCCCGATGCTGACTGGAACACGTTCCTGTTATCGTCGGGTGCGCCTCGGAGACCCGCAGGCACGACCGGAAACCTGCGCGAGGGGGCCTCTGCCATGCCGTTTGTGACCACCGATGACGGTGCGAAGATCCACTATCTCGACACCGGCGGCGACGGTCCCGCCGTGCTGCTCATGCACGGGATCTTCATGGACGCCGATATGTGGGCGCCGCAGCTGCGGTCACTCGCGCCGGACTACCGGGTGATCGCCGTCGACTCGCGCGGCCACGGCCTGACCGAGGATCCGGGCGTGCCCTTCGACTACTGGCGACTGGCGCAGGATGCCTGGCAGGTCGCCGACCGGCTCGGGCTGGACCGCATCGTCACCGGCGGCCTGTTGCAGGGCGGCTGGACCGGACTGCGCATGGCCCTGCAACAGCCGGGCCGGGTGCGCGGCCTGATCCTCGTCGGTTCCCGGGCCGATGCCTACGACGGTTTCGAGCGGCCGGTCTTCGAGCGGGTCATCATGGACAGCTGGATTCTCGGCGACGAGCCGCTCGAACCCCTCGCCAAGCTCATCGCGGTGCAGCAGATCGGCGGCGATGTCGAACGGCATCAACAGTTCTGGGTGGACAAGTGGCTGGCCGGGGATCGGCGGCGGCCGCTGCTGGCCGGGCGCGCGCTCATCGATCGGGAGGGCATCGAGGACCGGCTCGGGGAGATCACCGCTCCCGCGCTGCTGATGCACGGCGTCGGCGACCCGGTGCAGACCCGCGCGAAGACCGAGGCCATGGCCGGGTCGATGGGCGGCCCGGCCCGGGTGGAGACGATCGACGCGTTCGCGGCCGCGCACGCGGTGACGTGGACGCATCCCGAACTCACGGATCCGCTGATCCGCGATTTCCTTGCGGGGCTGCCGAACTCGTAGGCGGCACACCCATCCCCCACCCTCTTGGACGCGTGCCCATCAAGATCGATACGGCGGGCACTCACTCCGGTTAGCCTGTCGGGGCAGCGTTCTCGACGACACCGGAGGGATGTGTACATGCCGTATGTGACCACCGAGGATGCCACCATCCACTACCTCGATACGGGTGGTGACGGTCCCGCCGTGATGCTGCACCACGGTTTCTTCATGGATGGCCACATGTTCGACGACATCGCGGCGCAGCTGTCGCCGGATTATCGCGTGATCGCCATGGACGCCCGCGGGCACGGACTGACCACCGATGCCGGAAACCCTTACACCTATTGGGATCTGGCGTGGGACGCCTGGGCGATCCTGGACGAGCTCGGGATCGATCGGGTCGTTTCGGGCGGGCTGTCGCAGGGCGGGTTCATCGCGATGCGGATGGCGCTGCAGTACCCGTCGCGGGTGACGCGGCTGGCGCTGATGTCCAGTGCGGCAACGCCGTTCACCGTCGATCAGCGTGAGGCGTGGATCCGGAAATGGCATGCGCACGGCCGGGATCGACTGGAACTCGCCACCTGGGCCCTGCTCGATCACGAGGACCTCACGCCGCTGCTCGACCAGATCGCCCAGCCCGCCATCGTCATCTACGGCAATGGCGAGCAGTCGTTCTCGCTCACCACCGTGCAGGAGCTGGCCGACGGGCTGGGCGGCCCGGCCCGGCTGCTACGCGATTTCCTGGTAGCTCCGTCCTGATCTCGCGGCCTGCTCGCGGACGACGCCGAGGGTGAGCAGACCCCCGGCGGTCACCGGGATCAGCGTCTCCTCGAGGTGGATCAACTGCTCACTGCGCGGCACCCAGATGCGGCGCCGGGCACAGGGGCGGTGGATGTAGACCACTTCCGATTCCCATGCCCGCCGGAATTCGTGCACTGTCTCAACGGATTTGATGACGCCGGCGGTGGCGGTGCGGACATGCGGGTCTGTCGCGGTGTGCCGCAGCATCCCGGCGACGGCGTCGGCTTCGCGGTGCCAGTCGCGCAGTACCAGCCGGGCGCGTGGATCGCGGAACACCCAGAGCGGCAGGTTCTCCGCTTCGGCCAGTCCGGGGAACAACCGGCGGTAGGTGTCGTTGGCCTGATCGACGCGCCAGTTGTACAGCCAGGCCGCCGGTGACGGTTCGAAGGCGGCCAGGACACGCCCGACGAGTCCGGCCGCGGTGACGCCGAGACCGGTGGACGTCTCGGATTTTCCGGCGAGGGCGCGCAGGTGCACGCGCTCATGTGTGTTGTCGCACAAGGCCTGTGCGAGAGCGGTGAGGGCGCGGTCGCCGATGCTGACCGGTGCGTCCTGTTCGATCTTGCGGATGGTGCCGAGGCCCAGGTGTGCTTCGATGGCGAGCTGCCGTTGGGTCCACCCCCGGCGGATGCGTAGTCGCCTCACGAACGCGGCCAGGGTGGGCAATTCGAGTGCCATCCCTTCCACTTCCTGCATTGTCGGCTCCTTTGCGCATGCTGCGGTTTAACTACCCCTTACCGGGGGTACCCTGCGCGCCGCTACCCCCTATTTTGGGCGACTTCCAGATCTTGCCTGTGCCCGAGATGCATTGACAGGATGAAAGTCCTGGTTATGACCAGCTCGTGCACTGGGGGCGCGAGGCCGCTCCGCCCTCGATCATTCGATTGCGGGACAGGGGTATTCGATAATGTGGAACGCACCGCTCGAGGTGCCGGCGTTGCGGGTGACGCTGGAAGAGCTTGCCGGGCTGGGAATTTCACTGCTGCGCGGAATACTGGGTCCGATCGAGTACGTGCTGACCCGTGAGGGCTGGATGGCCAAGTTCGGCCGGATCGATGTGCTGCTGGAGGGTGTCGTCGAGGCCATGCCGTGCTGGAACGCCACGGCCGAGGACATCAAGATCCTGGCCGGTGCGGCGGTGCACGCGGTGTGGAATCCGCCGTCCGACGAGGAGGGCTGCTGGATGTTCACCGAGGACCGCTGGTCGTGCTGGTTGTGGCGGCCCGCGACGCCGCCCGGTATCGCCTGCCCGGGCCGGCGGCAGGGTTATGCGCCGTCGGCGGGCCAGTCGGGGCCCGCGGTGCGGTAGATCTTCACGTAGTCGACGGGTTCGGGCATCTGTTCCGGGTGGTTGCGTTCCAGGCTGCGCGCATGCGCGATCGCCAGTCGCATGAGCTCGTCGGGTTCGGCGCCGAGCGCGACCGAGATGGCGTGGAACTGTTCCAGATCCATCGCTTTCCGCAGTCCGAGCAGGGACGACACCGTGGCCTTGGGGATGCCGGTCGCCCGGCTCAGCCCGGCCTGGTTGATGTCGCGTCGTCCCATCAGTGCGCGGATCTCGGCCGCGACCGCCTCGGTGAGCCATCCCGTTGTCCGTGCGCCTGTGGCCATGGGACCACTCTAGTTTCCATATGGAGACTCGCCAAGGCATGACCCGTCATAGCCGGGTTGTGAGTGACTCCGTTTGGAGTTATCGTCTCCATATGGAGATACTGCGGTCCTGGCCCCACCAGGTAGCCACCCGCGTCCGATCCCTCATCACTGCCTCCGGGCACAGCGAGGAAAGAGTCGGCAGCGACGCCGGAATCACCGACGCCACCATGAGCGGCCGGCTCGACGGACACACCCCCTTCACGCTCGGCGAGCTGGAACGCATCGCCACCGCCCTCGAGATCTCACCCGCCCGATTCTTCGAACCCAAGGAGGCGAGCCGGTGACCACCGACCCGAAAGCAGTACGACATGGCGCGTGAATACGCCCGCAACCCCCTGTGGATCTGGGATGACGCGAAATACACCGAACTCACCCCCGCCGCACAGCATCTCGATTACGTGCTGCGCCACGGCCCCGGCGTCTCGTATTGCGGGCGCGTCGACTGGCGCCCGGCGCGGTTACTGCCACGCGCCCGGGGCTGGACCCTGGCGGCTGTCGAGGCGGCCGCCGCCGAATACGCGGCCGCCGGCTTCGGACTCTTCGACCCGGAAACCGAAGAAGCCTTGCTGTGCAAGCACATTCGCTGGGACGAACTGCTCCGCAATCCGAAGATGGCCGTCGCGCTCGTCAATGCCTACCACGCCGTGGCGTCCCGGAAGCTGCGTGCGGCCGTCCTCACCGAGATCGAGCTGCTCCATCGGGAGTTCCCCGAGTTCTCGTCGTGGACACACCCGATGTCCGCGGCCAAACTCGCACAGCTGCTGCCCATTCCGGCGCCGATCACCGATGGGATGACCGATCGGATCGGTGATCCGGATCGGTTCTTTTCCCCTGACACCCGGCACCCGATACCCGGTACCGCTCGCCGCGGGTTCGATGCCCATCGGGCGCACGCGATCTCGCGCTGCGGCCTCTGCGACGAGCACGGCTATCAGGGCACGCAGGTCTGCGACCACGATGCCGGCACCGCCGAACGGGCGCGCCGGGGGATCGCCGCGGTGCGTGCCGCCATGGTCCGGCGCCCCGGCGCGGCCGGGCCCGAATCCCGTACCGAGGAGCACCTTCATGTCTGAGATCAGCGGCGGACCGGTTCCGGTCGGGAGCCTGGTCGTCGAGCTGCGCGATATCCACGGCTGGCTCGTCGCCGAGCTCGACAATGTCATCACCCGCCGAACCCGCTACGGCACCAGAGGATCGAGCCGGCGACGCGGCCCCGCCGCCACCCCGCTCCCCTACGATCCGGCGGCCAGCGATATCGCGACCGATCTGCACGGCACGCTGCGCGCCTGGACCGTCCACGTCTGCACGGAGCGGGGCGTGCCGTGGCCCGGCGAGCTGCGCGCGGACGGCTACGCCCGCTGGCTCGAACGGCATCTCGCCGACCTCGCCTGCTGTCCGGACGCGGACGAGGCCGTCGACGAGATCCGGGACGCGCACGGGCGGGCGTTCCGGGCCGTCGACCGTCCACGCGTGCTCGCCTATCAGGGGCCTTGCCCGGGCTGCGGCGGCGATCTGCGCGCCGCGCACGACGATCTCCGGATCACCTGTGGCGGCTGCGGCACCGTGACGGTCAAGGCCGACAATGACGCTCGCATCCAGGCCGAACTCGAGACCCGCGACTACACCGCCGGACAGCTCGCCCATATCGTCCGGGACCGGCTCGGCCTCACCGTGAAACCGAAGACCATCCACGACATGGCCTACCGGAAGACGGATCCGATCCCGGTCCGGGGCCGGACCCGCGATCGGCAGAACCTCTATAACGCCGGTGACGTCCTGCACGACCTGAGAAAGCGGCACGAGAAAATGGGGGTGGCGCACCGAAGGAATGTCGGATAGGCTTGCGCCACAACGCGATTCATCAATCGCATCCCAACCCGGTCCCACTCGCGGATCGGGTTTTTTCATGCCCGCACCCCCTCGAGGCGAAGCGCCGGGCCGAAATCGCACATCCCACGACCTGCTCGCAAGGGAGGACGCATGACGCTGTACGGAATCGATATCTCCAACAACAACAGCCCGGTACTGAACCTGAATCAGGTTGCACAGGAAGGCTTTTCCTGGGTCGAGGCGAAGGTCTCGGAGGGCAATTACTTCCAGGACACCACCTGGCCCGGCTACCTGAGCGCCGCACAGGCCGCCGGACTGCCGATCATCGGCTACCACTACGCCATTTCATCCTGTTCCCCGGCATCGCAGGTGCAGACCTTCGTCGGGAACGGCGGCGGCGCCCAGGTGATGATCGACTTCGAGGCGAAATCCGGAACCATCACCGATTACTGGAATCTCGTCGCCGCCTTCAACTCCGCGGGCGTCCACGTCGCCCTCACCTACCTGCCGAATTGGTACTGGCAGCAGATCGGCCGACCGGACCTCTCCCAGGTCTCCGGCCTGGTCGCCTCCAATTACCCGGTCAGCGGCGGCGGCTACGCCAGCGACCTCTACGGCGGCGCAGGCGGCGACTCCGGCCCGGGCTGGGCGCCGTACGGCAATGGCACCCCGCAGCTCTGGCAGTTCACCGACAGTGCCTCCGTCGCAGGCGAATCCGTGGACGCCGACGCCTTCCGCGGCACCGCCGCCCAGCTCACCGATCTCCTCACAGGAAGGACCGATATGCAACTCTCCGACACCCTCACCGATGCCTATGGCAATCCGCTCACCGTCGCGGACGCCTTCAAATGGATCTCCTACCACGCCGACCTCGTCGTGGACGGCCTGGGCGGCATCGGTTCCCGGCAGAACCTGCCACCCAGCCAGAAGAACACCGGCCACCCGTGCCTGGCCGGCCATGACGTCGTCACGGCACTCGCCGCGATCGGCCAGAAGCTCGGCCTCGCCGGTTTCGATCCGGCACAGCCCGAGTAGGCACTCCCCCCGAGAGAAAGAAGACACAGCATGACCATCGATTCGATAGCCGGCCCGCAGGCCCCCGCCGACGGCAGCGCCGATCAGCCGTTCGACGATACCGTCGCGTACGGCATGGGCCCCGATGACAATGTCACGGACGCAACGGAAAACGCGGCCGTCACGCATCACACCATCACCATCAATGGCAGCGAGATCGCGTACACGGCGACCGCGGGACATCTGGTCACCGTCGACCCGAGCAGTTCGCAGCCGAACGCGAAGATGTTCTATGTCGCGTTCACCCAGGACGGTCAGCAGGCCGATCGCCCGGTCACCTTCGTCTACAACGGCGGTCCCGGTTCCTCGGCGGTGTTCACCCTGCTGGGCTCGTTCGCGCCGCGCCGGATCAAGACCAAGATGCCCGACTTCACGCCTCCCGCACCGTATTCGATGGAGGACAACCCGGACAGCCTGATCGACAAGACCGATCTGGTCTTCGTCAATCCGGTCGGCACCGGCTACTCGGCCGCCATTGCGCCGCACAAGAACCGCGAGTTCTGGGGCACCGATCAGGACGCCGAATCGGTCAAGGACTTCATCAAGCGGTACCTGACCAAGTACAGCCGCTGGAACTCGCCGAAGTTCCTGTTCGGCGAATCGTATGGCACCGCCCGCAGTTGCGTGCTCGCCTACGCGCTGCACGAGGACGGCATCGATCTGAACGGCATCACGCTGCAGTCGTCGATCCTCGACTACCGGACCTCGGGTAATGCCGCCGGCCTGCTGCCGACCGCGGCCGCCGACGCCTGGTACCACAATCGGCTCGGGATCACCCCGCCGCCAACCGATCTGCCCGCCTTCGCGAAGGAGGTCGAGCAGTTCGCGGACGGCGACTACGGGATCGCGCTGAAGGCGTTCCCGAAGGCCGATCCGGCGGTGGTCGACAAGCTCGCCGCCTACACCGGCATCGACAAGGCCGTGCTGCGGTCCTGGAGCCTCGCCATCGGGCAGCCGTTCCTGACCACGCTGCTGGTCGAGCAGGGCCTGGCGCTCGGCGCCTACGACGGCCGCGTGACCGCCATCGAAACCGGCATCTCGGCCACCGTCAGTTCCAACTCCGGCGGCAACGATCCGACCATGGCCGCGGTCTCCGGCGTCTACACCACGATGTGGAACTGGTACCTCAACGAACAGCTGAAGTACACCTCGACCTCGTCGTTCACCGACCTGAACAATCAGGCGTTCCTCAACTGGGACTTCACCCACGTCGACCCGACCGGCACCAAGCAGGGCCCCGCGTCCCTGTACACCGCCGGCGACCTGGCCGCCGTCATGGCGGCCAATGTGGACCTGAAGGTGTTGTCCGCCAACGGCTACTTCGACTACGTCACGCCGTTCCACCAGACGGTGCTGGACCTCCAGGCCATGCCGCTGGTGGATCCCACTGTCCGGCAGAACATTTCGACCCGCTTCTACCCGTCGGGTCACATGATCTACCTGGACGGTGATTCGCGGACCGCGCTGAAGCGCGACCTCGCGGAAATGTACGACGCCGCCACCGCCGGCCGATAGGGGCACGCCCCATACGAACGCGCCGCGCCGGGACCGAGTCCCGGCGCGGCGCGCAGTACGTTGTCCAGCATCGTGTTCTCAGCGGAAGCGGAGGGATTTGAACCCCCGGTCGCTCTCGCGACGCTCGCTTTCAAGGCGAGTGCATTCGGCCGCTCTGCCACGCTTCCAGGCGCTTGATCGTAACCGATCGGGGCGGGGGTGCGCTTCGGAGATCCCGGCGCGGCCGGGGGCGGGACGGGGTGGTCAGTCCGGGGTGGGTGGTGGGGGGACGGCGGCGCGGTGGTCGGCGGCCTGGTCTACCAGATCGAGGGCGGTGGCTACGGCGGCGAGTTGCTGGGGGGTGAGGAGGTCTACGAAGAAGCGGCGAACGGCGGCTACGTGGCCGGGGGCGGCGGCGCGGAGGCGGCGCATTCCTTCCTCGGTGAGCTGGGCGAGGACACCGCGGCCGTCGTCCTCGGCGGCCATGCGGCGGACCATGTGCTGGGTTTCCATGCGGCGGATCTGGTGGGTCAGGCGGCTGCGGGAGGAGAGCACGCCGTCGGCGAGGTCGCTCATGCGCAGGGCGCGGCCCGGGGCCTCGGAGAGTTTCACCAGGATGCGGTAGTCGGCGAAGGAGAGATCGCTGTCGCGCTGGAGTTGCTTGTTGAGGTCGGCCATGAGCCGCTGGCTGCCGTTCATGTACGCGCGCCAGGCCCGTTGCTGCTCAGGGGTGAGCCACCGCGGTTCGGCCGCGAAGCGTCCCCCGGGTTCGACAACCACGGGCTCGATTCTATTCACAGTGACGTTGGAGTACCCGGGGCAGCTGTACATATGCGTCAGCGATATGACTCGAATGCGTCAGCGATACAGACATATAGGTCAACGATGCGAGGAGAGCATGGTCCGGGACAGATCATGCAGCGCGGTACAGCCGGAAAGCCCCATGGCCGCATCGAAATCCGCGAGCAGGGTACGCAAGGCGTGCCGGGCGCCGTCCGCGCCGGCGAGACCGAGACCGTAGGCCCAGGGACGGCCGTACAGGACTGCTTTCGCGCCCAGCGCGAGCGCGATCATGACGTCCGATCCGGCGCGAATACCCGAGTCGAACAACACCTCCGCGCGATCACCGACCGTGGCGACGATCGTCGGCAGCGCATCGAGGGCGGCGACCGCGCCGTCCACCTGCCGGCCGCCGTGGTTACTGACGATGACGGCATCCGCGCCCGCATCCACCACCTGCCGGGCGTCGTCGGGGTGCAGCACGCCCTTCACGGCGATCGGCAATTCGGTCCAGTCCCGCAGGCGGGCGATATCGGCGGGCCGCAGACCGTGATTCCCGAACAGTCCGGTCCAGGTGAGAATGGCGGCCCGCATGGCCTCCGGGCTCTCCTCCGGGTCGGCGGTGAGTTTCGCCCGGAAGACCGGATCGGACAGATAGTTGGCAATTCCCTTGCCCTGCAGGAACGGCAGGTGCCCGAGGGCCAGATCGCGGGGCCGCCAGCCCAAGGCGGGCGTGTCGACGGTGACCACAATGGCGCTCGCACCGGACTTTTCGGCGCGCTCGACGAAAGAACGCGCCAATTCCTTGTCATCGGGCCAATACAGCTGATGCCACCAGGCGCCGGCGCGCGCACCCACCTCTTCGATGGTGGTGGAGGCGGCGGTGGACAGCACCATGCCGATGCCGAGTTCGCGGGTCACCTCGGCGATCACGGCCTCACCGTGCTCGTGCAGCAGGCCGAGGACCCCGATGGGGGCGGTGAGAATCGGTGCGGCGAGCCGGGTTCCGAGGATTTCGATGGACAGATCGCGGGCGCCGGGGGCGCTCGAGCCGCGCAGCATGCGCGGGAGCAGCCGGTATTTGTCGAAGGCGGTGAGATTGGCGTGCGCGGTGCGTTCGGCGGAGGCGCTGCCGGCCACGTAGGCGAAGGCCGCCGGGTCGAGGACTTCCCGAGCCCGCTCTTCCAGGCCCGCCGCGGTCATGGGTAGCGAGGGGACGATGCCCGCGAGGCCGGAGAGGTAGATCTCGTTCTGGAAGTCGACGAAACTGCTCATGCACCGAACGCTAGTACCTGCACGCCATGACGCGAGGGTATTAGCGGCGGCGAATACGGACCAGAGCCTGCGGCGCTTCCTCGGCGACGAACCCGGAAATCGCCATTGCGGCGAAAAGGGCAAAAGCAGCGATCAGAAACACTGTGGCGATCATGGAACTCTCCTTAACGGATGTCGTGATTACACAGTGATCCCCGAACCTGAGTTCCAGCTGTGGCCCCGCCGTGGAAGGTCTGACATTCCGTGGTGACGGTCGGCGACGATCTCGGCCCGTACGCTCGGAGTCATGTATGCAGTGACGCTCGATGGTTTCGGTGGGCCTGAGGTCATGAAGTGGGCGGAGGTAGCGGATCTGCCCGCACCCGGCCCCGGTGAGGTGGCGATCGATGTGGTGGCCGCGGGGGTGAACCGCGCGGACCTGCTGCAACGGCAGGGCCTGTATCCGCCGCCGCCCGGCGCGAGCGAGACCCTCGGCCTGGAGGTCTCCGGCGTGGTCGCGGAAGTCGGTGCGGGCGTGCGGGATTGGCGTCCGGGTGATGTGGTGTGCGCGCTGCTGTCCGGCGGCGGCTACGCCGAACGGGTGAATGCGCCCGCGTCCCAGATCCTGCCGGTCCCGGAGGGCCTGGATGTGTCCGCCGCCGCCGCGCTGCCCGAGGTCGCGGCCACGGTGTGGTCGAACCTGGTGATGCGGGCCGGGATGCACGGCGGGCAGCTGCTGCTGATCCACGGCGGCGGCAGCGGGATCGGCACGCATGCCATCCAGGTGGCGCGGGCGCTGGGCGCGCGGGTCGCGGTCACCGCCGGGTCGCAGTTCAAACTGGATCGCTGCCGGGAATTGGGGGCGACCACGTTGATCAATTACCGGGAGCAGGATTTCGTGACCGTGCTGCGGTCCGAATATCCGGGCGCGGACATCATTCTCGATGTGATGGGCGCGTCCTATCTCGAACGAAATGTAGAGGCGCTCGCCGAGGACGGGCATCTGGTGATCATCGGGATGCAGGGCGGCGTCAAAGCCGAAGTGAATCTCGGTGTGCTGGTGAGCAAGCGGGGTTCCATTCACGCCACGAATCTGCGCCGCCGTCCCGAGCACGGGCACGGTTCGAAGGCGGAGATCATCAGCGAACTCCGGCGTCACCTGTGGCCGTTGATCTCCGACGGCACCGTGGTGCCGGTGGTCTCCGCCGAGCTTCCGGTCACCGATGTCGCCGAGGCGCACCGCCTGCTCGATTCGGACGAATCCGTCGGCAAGGTGGTTTTGGCTATCCGCGAGCCCTAGAAATTTGATCGGCCCCCGCCACAGTAGTGGCGGGGGCCGATAGCGGGCACAGGGGTTGGCTACGTATCGAGAGCGGCGAGGGCGCGACCCAGTTGTTCGATCTCGAATCTGGTTGTGTACGGGGCCAATCCGATGGTGACGGCCCCACCCTCGTCGTTCACGCCGAGCGCGTCCAGCAGGCGGCTGCCGCCGTGCGAACCGCTGAGGGTGCCGATGCGGGCGTCCGCGAGTTTGGCCGAGACCTTTTCGGCCTGCATGCCCGAAATGGTGAAACTCACCGTCGGAATGCGAGTGGACGCGCGGCCGATGACCGTCAGATTCGGGATGGTGTCGAGCACCGCCATCAGGTGCTCGAAGAGCTGATCGTGATAGTCCTGCAGTGAGGTGATCGAGACCTCGAGCCGTTCCCGGCGAGTGCCCTTGGCGCGCTCGTCCAGTCCGGCGAGGTAATCGATGGAAGTCGTGAGCCCGGCCAGCAGCGCGTACTGGTGGCCGCCGACCTCCAGCCGTTCCGCGCCCTTGGCATAGGGATTCAGCGACATGGACGGAATGCGGTCCAGGAACGCGGGATCCCGGAAGACCAGCGCGCCGATCTGCGGCCCGCCCCAGGCGGGCGCGCTGAGCGCGATCACGTCGGCATTGAGTTCGTCGATATCGATGAGCGCGTAGGGCGCCGCGCCGAAGCAGTCCGCGACCAGTAAACCGCCGACCTCGTGCACGCGGTCGGCGGCGACGCGCACGGCGGGTGCGGAGCCGACGATCGGGGAGGCCGCGGTGAGTGCGACCAATCGGGCGGTCGGTCCGATGAGTTCCTCGAACTGCCAGGCCGGCATCTCGCAGGTCTCGATCTCCACTTCCGCCCAGCGCACATGGGCGCCATAGCGATTCGCGATGCGCAACCACGGCGCGACGTTCGCCTCGTCATCCAGACGCGACAGCACGATCCCGGTGCCCAGTCCGAGCCGGGAACTCAGCGACTCGGCCAGCCAGGCCAGCAGTACCGCCCGATCGGGTCCCAGCACCACGCCCGCCGGGTCCCCGCCCACCAGGTCCGCGACCGCCTCCCGGGCGGCCTCCAGAATGGCCGCGCTGCGTTTCGCGGCGCCGTGCCGGTTGGTGTGCGAGAAGGCGGAGGTCCGGAAACCCGTTGATACGGCCCGTGATACCGAATCCGGGACCAGCATCCCCGCCTGCGGATCGAGGTGGATCCAGCCGTCGCCCAGGGACGGTATGAGGCCCCGCACCCGTGCGACGTCGTAAGTCATGGTGGCCACTCTAAAGGGCGATGGCACGCGAAGGTAACGGTAGGCATGGAAGGTTCATTTCGACCTGCACGTACCGCACAAACTGGACGGGACGTCTCTGTCCGCGCCAACCGTCCTTCGTCGCAGGCGGCCTCGTGGTTACAGCTTCGCGCACGCAATCGTGATGGGTGCGCTCGGCAAGGCGGGCGATCACGCGGCAGGATGGGGGGTATGACGCAATCGGAGGGGCTTCCCGAAAACATTGTCGTGGTCGGGCCCGAGGGCAAGCTTTTCATCCCCGCGGCGGCGCAGATCGGTGGCGAACCGATCGAGATCACCGGACAGGTTGTCGGTGAAGTGCATTCGGACGGCGCGGGCGAAAAGGATGAATCGCTCGCGGACATGGTCGAGCAGCCGGCCAAGGTCATGCGCATCGGCACCATGATCAAACAGCTGCTCGAAGAGGTCCGGCACGCACCGCTGGACGACGCCTCCCGCAGCCGCTTGCGTGAGATCCACCGCACTTCCATCCGCGAATTGGAGACCGGTCTCGCCCCCGAACTCCGCGAGGAACTCGAGCGGCTCGCGCTCCCGTTCACCGAGGACACCATTCCCTCCGACGCGGAACTCCGCATCGCGCAGGCGCAGCTCGTCGGCTGGCTCGAGGGCCTCTTCCACGGCATCCAGACCGCCCTCTTCGCCCAGCAGATGGCCGCCCGCGCCCAACTGGAACAGATGCGCCAAGCCCTCCCGCCCGGCGCCTCGCACGCCGATCCGCGCGGCGGCCAGGCGTCCTCCGGCGGAAGTGGCCAGTATCTCTAGACATAGATGACGGGGTCGGCGGCAGGTTCGCGACGCAAACTCCTGGCCATTCGCTAAGGTCGGGTGCTGTGCCTGCTGCTGCTCCCCCCGACTCGGCCACGGCCGAAGTGACCCCGGACAATGCTCGGGTGCCGATCGTGTCGGATTCGCAAACTCTCCGCCGCGCATACAAGGACTTCCGCGACGGCTTCTCCCAGCGTGAGCTGTGGCTGTCGCTGGGCTGGCAGGACATCAAGCAGCGGTACCGCCGCTCGGTCCTCGGCCCGTTCTGGATCACCATCTCCACCGCGGCGCAGGCCGCGGCCATGGGCTTCCTGTACGCCACGCTGTTTCACCAGCCGCTGAGCAACTACCTGCCGTATGTGACGGTCGGCTTGATCACCTGGAATGTGATCAGTGCCAGCATTCTCGAGGGTTCCGATGTCTTCATCGCGAACGAGGGGTTGATCAAACAGCTGCCATCGGCGTTGAGCGTGCATGTCTATCGAATGGTGTGGCGGCAGTTCCTCTTCTTCGCGCACAACGTGGTGATCTATGTCGCCATGGTGATCGGGTTCGGCGTGTGGCGGGACCTGAGCTGGACCAGCTTGATGGCGATACCCGGAATCCTGCTGCTGTTCCTGAACGCCATGTGGGTGACCATCGCATTCGGCATCTTCAGCACCCGCTACCGCGATATCGCGCCGATCCTGGGCAGCATGACGCTGATGCTCTTCGTGCTGACACCGGTGATGTGGAAGACCACCTCGCTGCACGAGCAGGGCGGCGCGGTGAGCGATCGCGCGAAGCTGGTCGAGCTGGTGCCGACCTACCATTATCTGGAGATCGTGCGTGCGCCACTGCTGGGCCAGCCGCTGGAACTGCGTTCCTGGCTCGTGGTGCTGGTGATCACCGTCGTCGGCTGGGCGGTCGCGATCCTGGCGATGAAGCAGTTCCGTTCCCGCGTTCCCTACTGGGTGTGAAGGCTCAATGACCGACCATGTGAGTATCGAGACCCAGAACGCGTGGGTGGAGTTCCCGATCTTCGACGCCAAGTCCCGTTCGCTGAAGAAGGCGTTCATGGGCAAGGCGGGCGGCGCCATCGGGCGCAACTCGTCCGATGTGGTGGTCGTGGAGGCCATGCGGGATATCAATCTGTCGCTGAAGGAAGGCGACCGGATCGGCCTGGTCGGCCACAATGGTGCGGGCAAATCGACACTGCTGCGCATGCTCGCGGGTATCTACGAACCCACCCGCGGCAGCGCCCGGATCCGCGGGCGGGTGGCGCCGGTCTTCGATCTCGGCGTCGGCATGGACCCGGAGATCTCCGGCTACGACAACATCATCATTCGCGGCCTGTTCCTCGGGCAGACGCGGAAGCAGATGCTCGCCAAGGTCGACGAGATCGCCGAATTCACCGAACTGGGCGACTATCTCGAAATGCCGCTGCGCACCTACTCGACCGGTATGCGCGTGCGGCTCGCCATGGGCGTGGTGACCTCCATCGATCCGGAGATCCTGCTGCTGGACGAGGGCATCGGCGCGGTGGACGCGGAATTCATGAAGAAGGCGCGCATCCGGTTGCAGGAATTGGTCTCGCGCTCCGGCATTCTCGTGTTCGCCAGCCATTCCAACGAGTTCCTGGCGCAGCTGTGCGATTCGGCGCTGTGGATCGACCATGGGAACATTCGTATGCACGGCGGCATCGAGGAAGTGGTGCGCGCCTACGAAGGCCCGGAGGCGGGCGATCACGTGGCGCAGGTGCTGCGGGATCTGGAACGTGAAAAAGAACCGGAACGGAATCCCGCATGACCCAGCAGGCCGGCCCTCTCTACAGCGATGATGCCCGCATCGTCGCGATCGTCGTCACTCATAAACGCCGGGACCAGCTGGCCGAATCCTTGAAGGTACTGGGCAGCCAGACCCGGCCGCTGGACCATCTGATCGTGGTGGACAACGGCAATGAGCCGGAGGTCGGGGAGCTGGTCAAGCAGCAGCCGATCGAAACCACCTATCTCGGTTCGGAACACAATCTCGGCGGCGCGGGCGGTTTCGCGCTCGGCATGCTGCACGCGCTCACCATGGGCGCGGACTGGGTGTGGCTGGCCGACGACGACGGCCGGCCCGAGGGCCCGGAAGTGCTTGCCACCCTGTTCGATTGCGCCCAGCGGCATCGGCTGGTCGAGGTGTCGCCGGTGGTGGCGGATATCGACGATCCGGACCGGCTGGCCTTCCCGCTGCGCCGCGGCGTGGTGTGGCGGCGGCTGCGGTCCGAACTCGGCGACGAGGACTTCCTGCCCGGTATCGCCTCGCTGTTCAACGGCGCGCTGATCTCCGCGGAAGCCGTGGACAAGATCGGCGTGCCCGATCTGCGGCTGTTCGTGCGCGGCGACGAGGTGGAAGTGCATCGGCGCCTGGTGCGTTCGGGCCTGCCGTTCGGTACCTGTTTGCAGACCGCTTACCTGCACCCCAACGGCTCGGCGGAGTTCAAGCCGATCCTGGGTGGCCGCATGCACACCCAGTACCCGGACGACCCGGTGAAGCGGTACTTCACGTATCGCAACCGCGGCTACCTGATGTCTCAGCCCGGTATGCGAAAGCTGTTGCCGCAGGAGGTCGCCCGCTTCGGCTGGTTCTTCCTGGTGCAGCAGAAGGACCCCGCGGGGCTCATGGAGTGGTTACGGCTACAGCGATTGGGCCGCCGGGAGCAGTTCCACAAGCCGCAGAGTTGAGACAACTCTCGTAGCTCTCAGGGGTAAACCCCTGAAACCCCGGCTTGTCGGGTTGGAAAATAGATTGCGTTGAATCGGCCGGCCTGACAGGGTTGTGCCGTCTTGTTCGGATCGAAGGAGAGAAGGAGGTGGAGACCGTGACTACGACAGAACGGATTGTCGTGCCCGCGCGAACATTCGCGCCGCGCGTATCCCCCTCGAACCTCCCGCGCTGAGTCCACGAACGGGCTCGGCCCGACAAAGGACTCTCCGATCATGTCTCTGGTCGATTTCGACCTGCTCGCTCCCTACGGCTGGACCCCTGCGCTGGCCGCCGATTATCTGCCGCTGCTCGGTGATTCGCTGATTCCGGCCCGCGTGATCCGCATGGATCGCAGCGAATGCGATGTCGCCGCACCCCTGCCCACCGCCGATTACGCCAGCCGCCTGCAGGCCGCCGTGGTCCGGGCGCGCTGCCCGCGTTCGGATTCCGAGGTCGCCGGGTTGTGCACCGGCGATTGGGTGGGCATCGATTCCGCTCGCACCGTGCACCAGTTGCTGCCGCGTCGCACCGCCATTGTGCGGGCGGCCGTTTCGGGGCATTCCGATGCCCGGGCCCGATCGGCGCAGCAGGTGCTCGCCGCGAATGTGGATACCGTGCTGATCTGCGTGCCCGGGGACAATGTGGATCTCGGCCGGGTCGAGCGCTTGCTCGCGCTGGCCTGGGAATCCGGCGCCCAGCCGGTGGTGGCGCTGACCAAAGCCGATCTGGCACAGGATCTTTCGCTGGACGAGGTGCGCGCGGTCGCACCCGGCGTGACGGTGCTGGCCCTCAGTGCGTCCACCGGCTTCGGCATGGAGGTGCTGGCCGCGCTGCTGGACGGCACCGTGGCGCTGGTCGGCCCGTCCGGTGCGGGCAAATCCACGCTCGCCAATGCCCTGCTCGGCACGGAGGTGTTCGCCACCAGCGAGGTTCGCGCCGGGGACAAGCGGGGCCGGCACACCACCGTGCATCGCGAACTGCGGCCGCTGCCCGGCGGCGGCGCACTCATCGACACCCCGGGCCTGCGCTCGGTGGGTCTCTGGGATGCCGCCGAGGGCCTGGGCCGCACCTTCAGCGATGTCGAATCCCTGGCCGCACAATGCCGTTTCGCCGATTGCACGCATCGGACCGAACCGGATTGCGCGGTGCTGGCGGCCATCGAAGCCGGCGCCCTGCCGCAGCGCCGCCTCGACAGCTTCCGCAAGCTGACCCGCGAGAACGAGTGGATGGCGGCCCGCACCGATTCGCGTCTCCGCGCGGAACGCAAGAAGGTGTGGAAGGACATCAACAAGAACCAGCGCCGCATGTATCAGGAGCGTGGCAAGCGCTAGCCGTCGTCACGGCAGCTCTGATCGGCTGCGGGCAGGGTGCCGTCGCGGAAGTAGGTGTTCACGGCGGCATCCACGCAGGCGTTCGGCCAGCGATCGAAAATGGAATGGATGGCGACATTTTCGAGGGTGACCAGCCGGGAGGCGGTCAGTGCCCGGTGCATGCCCTGCGCATTGGCGTAGGTGGTGCGGGTGTCGCCGGTGGACTGGATGATCAGTGCGGGCACCGAATTGTGCACCACCGTCGGCGATTCGATGGGCGGCGCCCAGAATGCGCACGGGGTGATGTTGTCGGCGAAGGCCCCGAAGACGGGCTCGGTGGCCCGTGATGCCTCGATATCGGCCCAGTACCAGGCCGGGTCGCGGGGCACGCCGACATCACCGCACATGATGGCCATCTGCTCGGATTTGTCACGCGGCTGAGCGCGCACGAACACGTCGAGGACGTCCTTCAGATTCGGATCGGGTTGGATGGCCCGGCCGTCGGCGGCGTCGGCGAGCGTGCGGACGAGGGCGGCGACGGTGTCGAATCTGCGCTGATCATCGAGCCGCATGAACAGCAGCATGGGCAGCAGGTGGTCGTCGACGGTGTTGTCACCGACCCGGATCGGTTGTGCGGCGGCCCGGTGGATGAGGTTCACGACCGCGCCGCGCACCTGTTCACGGGTAGTGCCGAGGTGGTATTCGCTGTCCCGCAAGGCCGTCCAGTCGGCCCACTTGTCGAGTGCCGCCTCATTGGCCGCGCCCATGTCCTGCACCATGTCGACGGCGCCGTACCGGATGGGGTCGACCGCACTGTCCAGCACGATGCGGTCACTGCGTTCCGGGAACATCTGGGTGAAGACGGCGCCCAGGTAGGTGCCGTACGAGGTGCCCATATAGCTGATGCGCTGCTCGCCCAGCGCGCCGCGGATGACGTCCATATCGCGGGCGGTATTGCGAGTCGTGAAGTACGGCAGCCGATCTCCTTCGGCGGCGGCGCAGCGCCGGGCGAGATCGGATTGGGTGGCCACGGATTCGGCGTATTTCGCGGCGTCGATGCCGGCGGATTGCAGTCCGAAACCGGTGGGCCACTGGCAGTTCACCGCGGCGGAGCGGCCGACGCCGCGCGGGTCCATGCCGATCAGGTCGTAGCGGGCGCGCACATCGGGTGTCATGGCCTTGCCGACGCCGACCATGTAGTCGAGGCCCGGACCGCCGGGGCCGCCCGGATTGGACAGGATGACCCCGTGCCGCAGCTTCGGGTCGGTGGCCGGGATGCGCGAGATGGCAACGGTGATCGTCTGTCCCCGCGGCTTCCGGTAATCGAGCGGCACGGTCACGTCGGTGCACTGTGCGCCGGCCTGGTCCAGGTCCGGCTCGTGGCAGGGCTGCCAGGTGAGGGTCTGGCCGTAGTACCGGTCGAGGGCCTCGGACGGCGCACTCGACCTCGTCTCGGTCGCGTGGAGGGCGAAGGCCGCACCCACGGCGACGGCGGCCGCGGCAGCCAGTCCGGCGAACACGGTGTTCCGTTTGTTCATGTTCGGCAACGCTAGAGATCAGTGCGTGTCGCGCCCATGACGCGCGCACCCGAGTCGAGGTGGGGCCAGCACCACCTATGCAACTGGTTGCATATGGCTCATTTCTGACATACCGTGTCTTCAACGGGGGAAAGCCCGTAATCAATACGGGTGGAGGACTAACCGGCATTTTTGCCCCGCCCGTCCGCAACCTCGCGGATGATCGGAACCGGGGCGGAAGCAGGAGAACAGGAGCTGACATGACGGAAGCACTGAAGCCGCTGGCGGGCCGGACCATGATCATGTCGGGCGGTAGCCGCGGCATCGGCCTGGAGATCGCCAAGCGGGCGGCGGCCGACGGGGCGAACATCACCCTCATCGCCAAGACCGATACGCCGCACCCCAAACTTCCGGGCACCATCCACACGGCGGCGGCGGAATTGGAGGAGGCCGGCGGCACGGTGCTGAAGTACCTCGGCGATGTGCGCGACGACGAGGCGGTGACCGATGCCGTGCAGCAGACGATTCAGCGTTTCGGCGGCATCGACCTGGTGGTGAACAATGCCTCCGCCATCGACCTGTCGCCCACCGAACTGCTGCCGATGAAGAAGTACGACCTCATGCAGGACATCAACTGCCGCGGCAGTTTCCTGCTGTCCAAGCTGAGCATCCCGGCCTTGAAGGAGTCCGCGCAGGCCGGCCGCAATCCGCACATCCTGACCCTGTCCCCGCCGCTGAACCTGGACCCGAAGTGGGCCGGCCAGGCCCTGGGGTACACCATCGCCAAGTACGGAATGTCGCTCACCACCCTGGGTTTGGCCGAGGAGCTGCGCAAGTACGGCATCGGCGTGAACTCGCTGTGGCCGCGCACCACCATCGCCACGGCGGCGGTGCGCAACCTGCTGGGCGGCGACGACATGATCTCCAGCTCCCGCACCCCCGATATCTACGCGGACGCTGCCTATCTGGTCCTCACCTCACCGGCCAAGGACACCACCGGCAATTTCTTCCTCGACGACGATGTCCTTGCCGCACACGGCATCACGGATCTGGAGAAGTACCGCGTGGTCCCGGGTGACGGCCCGCTGACCACCGACCTCTTCCTCTGACCGCAGCCCGGTTCGGGCGGCGCGACCGGGTCCCCGGCATTACGTTCGGGACATGACTATTGCTCTTGTCACCGGCGCGAATCAGGGTCTCGGGCGGGCGATCGCCGCGCAACTGGCCGAGCGGCTGGGTCCGGACTCGACCGTCTATCTCAGCGGCCGGAATGCCGAACGGGTGCGGGCGGCCGCCGCCGAGATTCCGGGCGCGGTCCCGCTGGTGATGGATGTCGGGTCCGGGGAGAGCGTGGCGGCGGCCGCGGCGCAGGTGCGGGAGCGGCACGGCGGGATCGACGTCGTGGTGTCGAATGCGGCGGCGCGGCGGTCCGCCGATCGCAGCGACGCCGACACCGTCCGGGAATTCGTGAACACCAATAATCTCGGGGCCACCCGGATGATCCGCGAATTCGGGCCGCTGCTGCGGACCGGCGGCCGATTCGTCATCGTGGCAAGCGCTTTCGGCAGTCTGCGCTATCTGGCTCCGAGCCTGCGCGACCACTTCGACACCGGCACCATGACGCTCGCCGATGTGGACCGGGAAATGCTGGCCTACGCCGACCTGGTCGAGGCGGGTAAGGACAAGACCGCCGGCTGGCCGGACTCCATCAACTACCCGTCCAAGATCGGGCAGGTCGCGGCCGCACGGGTTTTCGCCCGCACCGACGCCGCGGCGCGGGACCTGTTCATCGGCGCGGTGTGCCCGGGCCTGGTGGACACCGAGGCGTCCCGCCCCTGGTTCACCGATATGGCGCAGGCTCAGTCGCCCGACGAGGCCGCGGCCGACATCGTGAAAATCCTTGTCGACCCGGTGCGTCCGGCCTTCATCGGGCAGTTGGTGCAGCACGGCGTCGTCATCGGCTGGGAGGCCGATTCCGACGCCGGGCCCGCACAAGCCCAACGGCGCTGATCACTCAGCGCACGGTTTTCAGCGGATGCCGTAGAGGCGTTCCCAGTTCTCACGGCTGGTGAGCTCCGGAACCGCGGCGCGCCAGCGGTTCTGGAGGTCCGGCAGCTCCTTGCGGAGCTGCCGCAGCACGCGAATGGCGCGCAACAGCAGGCGACGCGCGGTTTCCTTGTCCCGCTTGCGGATCCGGACACCCGACTGCGAGGCATCGGTCACCACGACCTGCTCGAACAGTCCGACATGCCACCAGTGCGCATCCTCGCGGGTGATGCCGACGACGCCGGGAATGGTGCGCCCGGTCCACTGCTTGAGGGCACGCTTGAACAGCACCAGCAGCGGACGGCTGGGCTCACCGCCGGCGCGGCGCAAGCCGAAGTGCGCGTTGGGGATCGGCGAGGTCGCGGCCGGATGCTTGATGGTCTCCGGGTAGTCGCCGCGCGAGCCGCGGGCCTTGGCCAGCGCCTCGATACCGCCGTCGCGCAGGATCTCCGGGCCCCGCAGGTAGTCCTCGATGCCCTGCAGGGTGGTGTGCGCCAGACCGTACTGCATGCCGACCAGGTATTCGCCGATCTCCCGGAGCAGCTGGCGGGTAATGGCTTTCGGATCCAGGTCGTGGTGCAGGGAGGAGACGATGAGCGAGTTGCGCGAGGAGAAGTAGCGCGCCCAGTCGTCGAAGTCCTTCCAGTAGAAGTCGGCGTGCCAGACCGCGGCATTGGGCAGAGTGACGGTGACGAAGCCGTGCTTACGCGCCCGCAGACCGTATTCCACGTCGTCCCACTGGAAGAAGACCGGCACCGGCAGGCCGATCTGCTTGACCACCTCGGCGGGGATCAGGCAGGTCCACCAGGCCTGGTAGCCGGCGTCCACCCGGCGCTCCTGATGCTTCTTGAGCATGCTGGTGTTGCGCAGCGCCTTGGCGACCTTCTGGCCGTGCTTGAGCTTGGCCAGATCGGTTTCCTCCGCCCCGACGTTCAGGTAGTCGGGGTTGAACAGGAACAGCATCTGCGCGCCCACCAGGGTGGGTTCCACGGTCAGGTTGGCGAAGGCGTTGAGCCGCAACACGGTTTCCGGCTCGCACAGGATGTCGTCGTCCATGAGGATGACGTCGGCGTGCTCGTTGGCCGCGGAGACCTCGTAGAGGCCGCGCGTGAAGCCGCCCGCGCCACCGAGATTCGGCTGCCGGAGGTAGCGCAGCTTGTCGCCCAGCTTCGGCTGGGTCTCGGTGAACAGGGGCCGGTCCTGCACCAGGTCGGTGCCCTGGTCGACGACGTAGACGGCGTCGATGGCGTTCAGCACGATGGCGTCCGAGGCCAGTGCCGCAAGGGTATTCGCGCAGTCCTGGGCCCGGTTGAAGGTGCAGATGGCGATGGCGACCGGGCGCACGTGATCGGGCGCGGGCGCCGTCCACTCCAGATCGGTGATGACGGCTTCGCCACCGAGCGCCTCGATTTCGAGCCAGATGGCGCCGCCGTCGATGTACATGTCGAGCGGCGCGTGCAGCGTGACACGGCCGGCCTCGCGGACCACCGCGGTATCGACGACACGGCGGTGCCCGGCGATATCGGAGGCGGCCAATCGGATCCGGGTCTTGCCGGTGACCTCGAGGGTCATGCCGACCTCGACCGCGGTGACGCGGGTCCAGCGCTGCCAATAGGCGGCGGCGAAGCGCCCGAAGTAGGTGTTGGTGGAGACGCTCGCGCCCTTCTCCAGGCGTAGCGCGAAGCGCTCGCGCGTCACCTTGCCCTTGACGACGGCATACAGGTCGTCATTGATCTGCGGTGCGGGCCCGCTGAAGACGCCGCGCGCCAGCACCAGCCGCTCGGGTGCGGCGTGGTCGGCGCGCAGTGCCGCCGGAGCGGTCTGCGGATCATTGATCTCGGTCACGGCCTGCCCAGCCGACGCATCCATGAATCCCTCGACATCCCTCGAATTTTGACACCGGCTCACCCGACGTGGACGCACCCACTGTCACGCTCGGCGCGCCCGAGAATATCAATCGCTATTCGGTACGGCAGCGCGTGCGGGGGTGAAGACAAATTTTCCGTAGGCCCAGAATCGGAATCCCATGGCGACGGCCTGGCCGATGAGGGTGCCGGAAACGTTGTCCGCCAACGGACTGTCGAGGCCGAGGACATATCGGGAGAAGCCGAGGCATCCCAATTGCAGTCCGATGGCCAGCACATTGAGCACCGCATAGGTGAGGATGTGCCGGATCCCGGTGTCGCCCGCATGGTCCGAGTAGGTCCACCACTTGTTGCCGAAATAGGTGACCACCGTGGCCACCGCAATCGAGATGATCTTGGCGAGCAGCGGCTGATGGAACAGCGGGCCCTCGCCGCCGGCGAAGACCAGCAGGTTGTAGACGCCGGCGTCGACCACGAACCCGATCGCACCGACCACGAGGAACGCGCCGCCGCGCTGCAACAACCCGCGCACCTTGCCGATAAAAGACCCGTCCGAGGGCGATTCGTTCACCGTCGTGGGCTCACTCGCTGACACCCGGCGACGGTACCCCAGCCCGGCCCGCCCCTATACCTGTGAAGGTCGGGTACCCTCCCCCGTGTTCATATTCGCCTTCCGATCAGAGGATTGACCGGGTGGACTCCACCGAGTTGCGTATTGCCGCGATCGTGCCGTGCCACAACGAAGAGGCCGCTGTCGCCAAGGTCGTGAGCGATCTGAAAGCCGCCGTCCCGGAAATCGTCGTTTACGTCTACGACAACCGGAGTACCGATGCCACCGCGGAGAAGGCGCGCGAGGCCGGAGCGATCGTGCGACGGGAGGAACGCAAGGGCAAGGGCAATGTGGTCCGCCGCGCGTTCGCCGATATCGAGGCCGATGTCTACCTCATGATCGACGGTGATGACACCTATGACGCCTTCGCGGCGCCGAAGATGATCGACGCGCTGTTATCCGGCCCGTACGACCACGTGCTGGGCGTGCGCCGCGAGCTCGACGGCGAGTCCGCGTACCGGGCCGGCCACGAGACCGGCAACAAGATCCTCAACGGCGTGGTCGGCCAGGTGTTCGGCGAGAACGTCGAGGACATGCTGAGCGGCTACCGGGTGTTCTCCCGCCGGTTCGTGAAGAGCTTCCCCGCGGTGTCGCGGGAATTCGAGATCGAGACCGAGCTGACCGTGCATTCGCTGCATCTGCGGGTGCCGCAGACCGCCGTACCGGTCGGTTTCAAGGATCGGCCCGAGGGCAGCGAATCCAAGCTGCGCACCTACACCGACGGTTTCAAGATCCTGCGGCTGATCGCCGGCCTGGCCCGGCACGAGCGGCCGGTCGCCTTCTACGGCCTGTTCGGCACGGTGTCGTGGATCGTGTCGGTGATTCTCATCGTGCCGATCGTGATCGAGTTCTATCAGACGCACGAGGTGCCCCGGTTCCCCACGCTGTTCCTCGGCTTCACCCTGCTCCTGCTCGGCAGTCTGGCCTGGACGGCCGGACTCATCCTGGACGGCATCCGCCGGTCCCGGCACGAGGCCGCCCGGCTGGTGTACCTGCACTATTCGGCCGTGGGTGAGACGGAAACCGCAGGGCGACTGGGCGGTTCGCGGCGATGACGGTGCCACCGCTTGCCGCGCACACCGGTGACGGCACAGCAGAATCGGACATCGTGGCTACTCCAGTGAACGAAAACGGCAGTGCCGAGAGCGAAAGCAAGCTCGCGCCGCCGCAGCGGATCGAACCGGCCGCGGCGGCCCCGCGATCCGGGCTGCGCGGGCTGATCTCCCGCACCGAGCGATCCTGCGGCGCGGCGGCACTGGTGTTCCTGCTGCTGGCGGGCGTGTTCGGCGTGGTGTGGTCGGTGGTGACGCCCGCGTTCTGGGGACACGACGAGATCACCCAGTTCGGGCGCGCGTACCAGGTCGCGCACGGCGGCTACCTGCCCGAGAAGATCCATGACGACCGCGGCCCGGCGTGGGGCGGCAATGTCCCGGTCAGCATCGACGCGCTGATGAGCTACGCCTTCAACGACTACCAGGTCACGCCGGACGAGCCGGATCCGATGGTCAAGGACCCGGCCGCCTACGACCGGCTGGGCGCGGCGCCGGTCTCCGAGCAGACCAAGCAGGTCTGGTTCACCAATACCGCCGCCTACTCCCCCATCCCGTATGTGCCCGCGGCAGTGGGCATCCGGATCGCGGAGGCCGTGAACGCCGATGTCGGGGACACGGTGGAGATCACCCGGCTCGCGGGTCTGCTGACCTACCTGCTGATCGTCTTCTACGCCCTGCGCGCGCTGCGCGGTCACCGGGTGCAGTGGCTGGCGCTGACCGTCTCGGTACTGCCCATCGCGGTGTTCCAGGCGGGCACGGTGACCGCCGATACGGTCACCAACGCGCTGGCCATCCTGGTTTCGGCGCTCATCGTGAAGGGCCTGTTCCTGGGACAGCGGCTGACCCGGCCGGAGACGGTGGCCGCCTTGGCCGCCACCGTACTGCTGCCGGTGTGCAAGCCGACCTATGTGCTGCTGGCCATGCTGACCGTGCTGATCCCGGTGCGGCGCTTCGGTTTCGGCCGGCGCCGGCTGCTCGCGGACGGTACCGAGCCGGTCGCCGGGTGGCAGCGCGTGATTCCGTGGGTGACCGCGGCGGTGGGCGCCATCGCGTTCGCGGTGTGGATGAAGATCGCCGCGCCGACCGGCGACGGCATGAGCCTCATGCGGCCGCAGAAGCAGTGGGGCACGGTGCGACCCGGCGACCAGCTGCACGGCATCCTGAGCGATCCGATCCACTTCCTGCGCGTCTTCGGCGACAGCATCGCGCGCCGCGATCAGCACTGGTTCACACAGTTCTTCGGTGAGCTGGGCTTCTCCTATGTGGATGTGCCGGCGCTGACCATCGTGGCCTCGCTGCTGGCGTTCGCGGTGAGCATCGGGACGGCCGAGCGGTTCACCGGCGCGGCGGCGGACCGGCTGCGGACCTGGCTGGTGCTGCTGACCATGCTGGCGAGCGTGGCCATGATCTACGTGACGTTGTACATGTCCTTCACGCCGGTCGGCTATTTCATCATCGACGGTGTGCAGGGCCGCTACTTCGTGCCGCTGGCCCTGCTCACGCTGTGCGTGCTGTTGCGCTGGATGCCCTTGCGGCTCACCGGTATCGACGGCCGCATTCCGGTGCGCGGGGCGGCGATCACGGTCACCATCGCGACGACCGTGGCGATGATCGCGGCGGTCGTCAAATACACGACGATCGTGTGGGGCTGATGCCGCGGCGCATATGCGTCCGCCGCGGCATCGCCGGGGTCAGATGACCTGCTCGCCCGCGGAGACGTAGGCGTGCTCGGTGGCGGCCTTCTGTGGCCGCCACCAGGATTCGTTCTCGCGATACCACTCGATGGTGGCGTCGAGACCCTTGCGGAAGTCGCGGTATTCGGGTTCCCAGCCGAGCTCGGTGCGCAGCAGGGTGGCGTCGATGGCGTAGCGCTGATCGTGGCCGGGCCGGTCGGTGACGTGGTCGAAATCGTCGGGTGCGCGGCCGAAGGCCTCCAGGATGAGCTGGACCACGGACTTGTTGTCGCGTTCGCCGTCGGCGCCGATCAGATAGGTCTGCCCGATCCGCCCGCGCTGCAGGATCTCCCAGACCGCGCTGTTGTGGTCGTCCACGTGAATCCAGTCGCGCACCTGATGGCCCGCACCGTAGAGGCGGGGGCGCACGCCGTCGATGAGATTGGTGATCTGGCGCGGGATGAACTTCTCGACGTGCTGGTACGGCCCGAAGTTGTTGGAGCAGTTGGAGATCGTGGCCCGCACCCCGAACGAGCGCACCCAGGCCCGGACCAGCAGATCGCTGGAGGCCTTGGTCGCCGAATAGGGACTGGACGGGTTGTACGGAGTGCTCTCGTTGAAGGCGCCCGGATCATCGAGTTCCAGATCGCCGTACACCTCGTCGGTGGAGATGTGGTGGTAGCGCGCCTCGTGCTTGCGCACCGCCTGCAGCAGCGCATAGGTGCCGACGATATTGGTCTGCACGAACGGCCAGGGGTCGGCGAGCGAATTGTCATTGTGCGATTCCGCCGCGAAATGCACGACCGCGTCGGCCCCGCCGACCAGCCGGTCCACCAGCGCGGCGTCGGCGATATCGCCCTGCACGAACTCGATGCGATCGGCGATCGGCGCCAGCGAGGCGCGATTGCCGGCATAGGTGAGTTTGTCCAGCACGGTGACGTGGACATCGGGCCGCCGGGCCACGGTCCGATGGACGAAGTTCGCGCCGATGAAGCCGGCTCCGCCGGTTACCAGGAGTCGCACACCGGAAACACTACGTCGCCGAGATGGCACCACACTCAGGACCTGCTGGATAGCGCGGACCCCGGGGAGGGGCGAATGGGGGTCCGAGGCTCGCCGACCCCGGACCCCCATTCTGGAAACACGCTCGGTGTTCTCACGCGCTAAGCGGTACGAGCCACGCTCTCGCTCTCGATGCGGGCGCGGACGAACCGGGCCACATGAGCCAGGGCGGCGCGGCTCTCGGGCATGTTCGGGAAGATGGCCATGAAGGCGTGCACCTGTCCGCGCCAGATCTCCAGGGTGGCAGGCACTCCGGAAGCGGCCAGCCGCTGCGCCATGATCTCGCTGTCCCGCCGCAGCACCTCGTCCTCGGCCACGATGAGCAGCGCGGGCGGCAGCCCGACCAGCACATTGTTGACCGGTGACAGGGTCGGATCGAGCCGGCCGCCCACCTCGGCACCGATCTTGACCACGGATTCCAAGGCGGACAACGGGATCAGCGAATCACGGCGGTAGTTGGGGTGCGCGCGCTTCTCCGTGCAGTCCAGGTCCAGCGCCGGGCACAGCCCGACCAGCCCGGCGGGCACCGGCAGCCCGGCGTCACGGGCGCGCAGCGCCGTCGCGAAAGTCATGTAGCCACCGGCGGAATCACCCGCGAAGACAATGCGGGCGGCGGGCACGCCGTGTCCGAGCAACCATCGGTACGCGGTCAGGCAGTCGTCGACCGAACCCGCGATATCGGTCTCCGGGATCTGGCGGTATTCGATGCTCACCACCGGCAGTCCGGTGCGCCGCGCGAGCGATGCGACCACGGGACGGTGGGTGTCGAGGCCGCAGAGGAAGAAGCCGCCGCCGTGCATGTACATGATGGCGCCGTCCCGCAGGGATTTGCGGGCGCCGGCCGGGCGCACGATCTCCATGCGGAAACCATTGAGCCGTACCTGCTCCCGCTCCACCCCGCGCGGGGCCGGGCGGAGTTTGGCGAGACCGTTGATGACGGTCTGCGCGATCGGCATGGAAAGGGCGTTCACCGGGACCAATTCGCCCGCGGGCCGAATCATGGTGCGGCAGGCCACGGTCAGGGCGCGGGCGTATGCGCTGATTCCGTGCGGGTTTTCGACCGAGTGGTCACTGTCGTCGTGGGCCGTTCCAGCCTCGTGGGCCTGAGCCATGGCGCACCTACCTCGTTGTTGTGCGCGCCGAGCCATCGTCCGGAGGACCGAAACAGCTCGGTACCCAGGCGCGTTGAGAGTCGGCGCTGACATCTCACATAGCGTCATTTCAGAACACCATGAGAACGTGACCTACGCAACACTTATCGACCGGATCGCCTACCGGCAAACCGCCGTGATCGATTCGAGGTCCACTCGGAACCTGACCGTCGCACGCGGCGGCGGAACTGGCAGACTGTCGTGACATGCGCGGAATCATCCTGGCCGGGGGCACCGGATCGCGGTTGCACCCGATCACGCGCGGCGTGAGCAAACAGCTGGTCCCGGTCTACGACAAACCGATGGTGTACTACCCGCTGTCCACCCTCATGCTCGCGGGCATCCGGGACATCCTGGTCATCACCACGCCCGAGGACAGTGCGGCCTTCACCCGGCTGCTCGGCGACGGCAGCCGGTTCGGCGTGTCCATCTCCTATGTGGTGCAGCCGGAACCGGACGGGCTCGCCCGCGCCTTCGTGCTCGGCGCGGACCACATCGGCAATGACTCGGCGGCACTGGTGCTGGGCGACAATATCTTCCACGGTCCCGGCCTCGGCACCCAGCTGCAGCGCTTCCGCGATCTGGACGGCGGCTCGGTGTTCGCCTACCGGGTGTCCGATCCGAGCGCCTACGGCGTGGTGGAATTCGCCGGCGGCAAGGCCATTTCCATCGAGGAGAAGCCCAAGCAACCGCGGTCCAACTACGCCATCCCGGGCCTCTACTTCTATGACAACGATGTCGTCGACATCGCCCGCGACCTGAAACCCTCCGACCGCGGCGAATACGAGATCACCGACATCAACCGCACCTACCTGGAACAGGGCCGGCTGCAGGTGCAGGTGCTGCGCCGCGGCACCGCCTGGCTCGACACCGGTACCTTCGATTCCCTGCTGGACGCGGCCAATTACGTGCGCACGGTGGAGCAGCGGCAGGGCCTCAAGATCGGCGTGCCGGAGGAGGTGGCCTGGCGGCTCGGTTTCATCGGCGACGAGCAACTGCACGACCTGGCTCAACCCCTGGTGCGCTCGGGATACGGTAGGTACCTGCTCGATCTGCTCGAGCACGGGCGAGCCTGGGAGTAGCGGAAATGCGGATTCGGGAACTGTCGGTGCCGGGCGCGTGGGAATTCACGCCGCGGCTACTGGGCGACGACCGCGGAGTCTTCCTCGAGTCGTTCAAGGCCTCGGAGTTCGAGAAGGCGGTGGGCCGCCCGTTCGATCTGCTGCAGGTGAACATCTCCACCTCGGCAGCCGGCGTGCTGCGCGGCATCCACTACACCGAGAACCCGCCCGGCCAGGCCAAATACGTGACCTGCGTACGCGGGGCCTTCCTGGATGTGGTGGTCGATCTGCGGACCGGCTCACCCACCTTCGGCAAGTGGGACGCGGTGATCATCGACGATGTGGAACGCAAGTCGGTGTTCCTGGCCGAGGGCCTGGGCCATGCACTGCTGTCCCTCGAAGACGACTCCATCGCCCACTACCTGTGCTCGCTGGAGTACTCGCCCGAATTCGACCGGGATCTGGACGCTTTCGACCCGGACCTCGGCATCGAATGGCCGACCGTGAACCGCAATGGCGAACCCCTCGAGTTCATCCGCTCCACCAAGGACGCGGCCGCACCCCGCCTGGCGGAGCTCCCCCGCTTCCCCGGAACTTCAGCGCGCGGCTGAGAGCCGTCACCGGCCGCGCACGCGTGCCGGCGGTTGACGCCCAACCCGATTCTGGACGTACCCGGTGAGTTACCCGGATCCTCACGAAATCAGTCGGCACCATACGAATCCTCGAAATACATCTGGGGCGCACCGCGATCGCGGTGCGCCCCAGCGCTTTTCCGATTCAGCCGGACTGAATCTCAGGAGGCCGGAAACCGAGCTCGTGTGAGCGACAGGCTCGGCCCGGCGGGTTCACGTCAACCGACCAGCTCGACCTCCACCTCACGCTGTTCCTGACGCTTGGCCCGGAACTTGGGGAGGAAGGCCGTAAGGGCGACCAGGGCACCGACGATGGCGACGCCGGCGGCGAACTCCAGGCCCGGACGGTAGGTGTCGAGCATGGCCTGCGGAGTCGGGTTCTTCGGCACGTCGGAGGTGACGATGGCGGTGGTCACCGCGAGCACGATGGCCGCGCCGACCTGCATGGCGGTCTGCAGCACGCCGGCCGCCAGGCCCTGCTCGTCGTCCTCGATACCGCTGGTGGCCTGAATATTGATGGCGGGGAAGCCGATCCAGCCGACGCCGACCAGCAGCACGGCGGGCAGCAGCACCGTCAGGTAGGCGGGGGCGGTGTCCAGGCGCAGGTACATCAGGTAACCGATGCCCATGACCACCATGGTGACCGCGATGATCGGCCCGGTGCCGAAGCGATCGACCAGCTTGTCGGAGACGAAGGCCGAGGCGACCACCAGCAGACCCACCGGCAGCAGCGCCAGGGCCAGCTTCAGCGGGGACCAGCCCAGGGTGTCCTGCAGGTACAGGGTGGTGATGAACTGCCAGCTGAAGTACGAGCCGCCGACCGCGATGATGGCCAGGCTGGCCCGGACCAGGGTGCCCTTGCGCAGGATGCCCAGGCGCAGCAGCGGGTACTTCACCTTGCTCTCGACGTAGACGAAGGCGGCGCCGAGCACCACGACCGCGACGAACGAACCGATGGTGCGGGCCGAAGCCCAGCCGGCCTGCGGCGCGGAGACGACGGTGTAGACCAGCAGCAGCATGGTGGCGGTGGAGAGCAGCGCGCCCAGCAGGTCGTGCCCGCCCTCCTCGGCCGGCTTGTCCTTCGGGACCAGGAAGTACGCGGAAACCAAGGCGGCCAGCGCGATCGGAACGGGCAGCAGGAAGGTCCAGCGCCAGCCGAGGCCGGTCATCAGGCCGCCGAAGAGCAGGCCCATGGAGTAGCCGCCCGCGCCGAACACGGTGTAGATGGACAGCGCCTTGTTACGGGCCGGTCCCTCTTGGAAGTTCGTGGTGATGATGGACAGGCCGGTGGGCGCGGTGAACGCGGCGGCCAGGCCCTTGATGAAGCGGGTCAGGATGAGCAGCGCGGGCGAGCTCACCAGACCGCCGGCCAGCGAGGCCACGGCGAAGACGGCGAGCGCGATCAGGAAGACCTTGCGGCGCCCGAGCAGGTCCGCGGTGCGGCCGCCCAGCAGCAGCAGGCCGCCGTAGCCGAGCACATAACCGCTGACCAGCCACTGCAGGGTCGAAGTCTGGATGTGGAGTTCGGTGCCGATGGAAGGCAGCGCGACGCCGATCATCGACACGTCGAGGCCGTCCAGGAAGAGCACGATGCACAGAGTGATGAGCATGCCCCAGAGCCGGCCGGTCCACTTGGTGGCGTCGGCCGCATTGCTCACTGCGGGGCGGATCTCGGTGGAAGTCACGAGAGAGGACAGTACATGCGCACGCATCAAATGCACAAGCATTTAATGCGGTTGCATGAGTTGCTCTCGATGACTAGGATGACCGCATGCCGAAGTCGACAGCGCCTGTCGCCCGGCCCGTAGCCACGGGACTGGTGAGTGAATGGCGCGATCTGCTCGCCCGGCACGCGACGACCTCTTGCGCCCTGGAGAAGGAACTGCAAGGCCGCCACCACATCGGGCTCAGTGAATTCGAAACCCTCGATCGCCTCATGGACGCGCAGTGCGAGAGCTATCGCATGAGCGATCTCGCGCAGGACATCTACCTCAGTCAGAGCGCGCTCTCGCGAGCCGTCGCCCGGCTGGAGCGGGACGGCCTCGTCAATCGGTCACTGTGTACGGATGATCGCCGCGCGATCTTCGTCTGCCTCACCGAGAAGGGGCGCGACCTGTACGAACAGGCCGCACCCACGCATCGTGAGGTGCTGGAGCGCGAGCTCTCCTGAACCCGGCTAGATCGAGGCCAGCGTGGTCTCGATCGCCGGAATCGCGTCCGAGGCAAGGGAGTTGGCCGCCGCGAACGCCTCGCGGTAGCGCTCCACGTCGTGATCCTTGTCGAGATACGAAGAACCCGTGAGGGACTCGACGTAGACCACCGGCGGTTCGGTGGGTTCACCTGCCGCGACGGGGAATTCGAGCAGCACGAAGCGACCCGCGTCCATGCAGTGGTGGTAGCCGCCCTCGGCGGGGATCAGGCGCAGCCGGACATTCGGCAGTTCCGCGATCTTGCGGAGCCGCTCCAGCTGACCGCGGGTCACGTCCTCACCGCCGATGCGGTGCCAGAGCACGGCCTCGGAGATCACCACATCCAGTTGCAGCGGGGAATCCGGGCGGGTCAAGAGGGCCTGACGGGCGATGCGCACCCGCACCCGGCGATCCATCTGCTCCGGCGAGATGCCGGGATAGGCGCCGGCGAGCACCGCGCGCATATAGCCCTCGGTCTGCAAAAGGCCGGGGACCAGCTCGTTTTCATAGGTGGTGAGCCGCGCGGCGGCCTCTTCCAGGCCGATGTAGACCTCGTACCCCTCGTCGATCACATCGCTGAACTCGGTCCACCAGCCGCGCGCCTTGGTTTCCCGGGCCAGGGCGCTGAGCGGCTCGAACACCTCCTCGGGTGCACCGTAGATCCGGCACATGGCCTCGACGTCGAGACTGCGCAGTGAGGTCTGCCCGGTCTCGATGCGCCAGATCTTCGCCTCCGACCATTCCAGGCGCTGGGCGGCCACGCGCGTGGTCATCCGCGCGCGATTGCGCAGGTCGCGCAGCTGACGGCCGAGTTGCCGGCGCGGCATGGTCGAACCCGTAATCCCCTGCGGTAGAGCCATCCGTCCCCCTATACCAGTGTGCGATCGCATTGTTGCACAGGAGAACTCGGCTATCCATGGACCGACTTGGCGTTCACTTGCGAGGGGAGCGCCTACGGTAGCGCCAGAACTGCACTGCGCGCATGTCTTCCGAGAGCTGATTGACAGGTTCCGCCACATCCGAAAGGGCTTGGAAAAGATCGTCGGCGAGCACCGAGATGTGCTCGACGCGGCTTGCCAGCCGCGAGGCATTGAGCACGAATTCCAGCAGCAGGCGCACCACCGCGGCGATGGTGAGGCCCAGCGGCACCGCGAACACCACCGCGAAGACGATGCCCAGCCAGGCCGAAACCCGCCACAGCCCTATGGTTCCCACGATCGGGATGGCGAAAGCGCCTGCCAGGCCCAGCAGATAGGCCAGTGGCAGCAGGGTGGCGGTGGCGGTGCGATGGAACTGCACATCCAGCAGGCCACGGACGGCGTCCACGCTCCAGGAGCCGAAAGCGCTTGGACTGGCGAAGGGTTCGACGGGCGCCGCCGCCGTCTCCTCTTCTTCTTCGGCGCGCCGGGATATACGGCGTGCCGCCGACTCCTTGAAGGCGGCCCAGCGCCCCTCCGCCTCGATTTCCGCCAGTTCCTGCTCGAGTTCCGCTGCCGTGCCGCCCGATTGGTCGGTCATGCCGACGTTCTCCTCTCCCGCAGACCATTTCGGCCCACCCGCAGTCTCACCGGTCCCGGGAGCGCGCGGCAGCCCCAGACGATGTGGCGTAGAACACGTTCCTGTGTGTAATCGGCCGTATCCCACAGGAGTTCGCCACCACCCTCACAGGAAGCGAACGGCGTTGTCCCAGGCAGCAGCGTTGCCACGCCGTAATGTCCCAGACATGTCACAGGCACAACAGAGTCAAATCGGACCGCAAGACGGCTCGACGTCGAGCGCAACGGTCTCGAAGTGGAAAACTCCCTGTAACACCCCCAACCCCTCCCTCCGATACCCCGCACAGAGCAGGACATAGATCTACCGGGGAATGGAGAATCCAGTGCGTACGACGTTTTCGTCAGCCGTCGCCGAATCTGTGCAGGACTACATCCAGCGCGGCTGGACGGTCGCCGAAACCGCCAATGGCATCTGCCTGATCACCGATTCGGAGATCGCGGGCATCGAGGTCACCGGCGACACCGCCGCATTCGTCCGTCGCTACCTGCGGGCCAACGACCTGACCGGACCGGTCATCGAGATCCCGGGCGCCGAGCGCCGCGAGATCCACCTGGTCACGGGTCTCCGCAAGGCGGCCATGGCAATCGAGGCGCTGCGCTCGGCCGGCGTGGTCGTACACACCGACGGCGCGGGAATCCCGTTGCCGCCCACCCAGCTCTCGGCCGGCGAGGCCAACTGGGGCGTGGCGCCGCACGAGGCGCGCTGGGTTCCGCCGGTAGTGGCCATCGCCGCGGCCGTGCGTGCCGCCGCCAAAGGGGCCATGCCCAAGGTTTCGCGTATCGCTTCCTGACAGCTCCGACAATCGAACGAAACCCGCGAATGCTCCCCGGCATTCGCGGGTTTCGTCGTCTCCGGAGTGAAACGTTGCAAAATGATCGATGATCAACATCAATAACAGGTTGTTCTCACTTTCGATGTGACGAGCGATCATGGGGTATGACCCAAGTCACGGATGGCCATCGCACGCTCCTTCGCACCTGCCCGCTCTGTGAGGCGGTCTGCGGACTCGAACTCACCCTGGACGCCGATGACCATGTGGTCTCGGTGCGCGGGGATCAGGCCGATCCGTTCAGCAAGGGATTCATCTGTCCCAAAGGGGCGACGCTCGGGCACCTCGACGAGGACCCGGATCAGCTCACCGAGCCGATGATCCGGGATCGCGCCACCGACACCTGGCGCACCGCGAGCTGGGACGAGGCGTTCGGAGTCATCCGGGAGCGGCTGCCGCAGCTCACCGCCGCGCACGGGAATCAGGCGGCGGCGCTGTATCTGGGGAATCCGAACGCGCACACCGTGGCGGGGGCGCTGTACGTACCGCTGCTGATCCGGGCGCTGGGCACCCGGAATCTGTTCTCCGCCAGCACCGCCGACCAGATGCCCAAACAGGTGTCGAGCGGGCTCATGTTCGGCGACCCGCTCACCGTGGCCGTGCCCGACCTGGATCGCACCGACTATCTGCTCATGCTCGGGGCCAATCCGCTGGAGTCGAACGGATCCCTCTGCACCGCACCGGATTTCCCGGGCCGACTGCGCGCGCTGAAGAAGCGCGGGGGCCGGCTGGTGGTGGTCGACCCGCGGCGCACCCGCACCGCGAAGCTGGCCGACGAACATCTGTTCGTGCGGCCCGGCAGCGACGCCTACCTGCTGTTCGGCATCGTGCACACGCTGTTCGCGGAGCAGCTCACCGAGGTCCGCGTCGAGGTTGCCGGGCTGGACGAAGTCCGCGCCGCCGCAGCGCCTTTCACCCCCGAGGTGGTGGCCGGACGGACCGGGGTGCCGGCCGCGACGGTGGTGCGGCTGGCCCGGGAACTGGCCGCCGCGCCGACCGCCGCCGTCTACGCCCGGATCGGCACCTGCACAGCGGAATTCGGGACGCTCACGCAGTGGCTGGTGGATGTGATCAATGTGCTCACCGGCAATTTCGACACACCCGGCGGCGCCATGTTCGCCACCGGCGCGGCGCTGGGCATCGTGCGCAGCCGGCCCTTCCGTCTGGGTCGCTGGGCCAGCCGGGTCCGCGGACTGCCCGAGGCCATGGGTGAACTGCCGGTCGCCACGCTCGCCGACGAGATCCTCACTCCGGGCGAGGGGCAGATCCGGGCGCTGGTGACGGTGGCCGGGAATCCGGTGCTGTCCGCGCCCAGCGGCTCGCGGCTCGATACCGCCTGCGCCGGACTGGAGTTCATGGTCAGCGTGGACCGCTACCTGAACGAGACCACCCGGCACGCGGATGTCATCCTGCCGCCCGCGCGCATCCTGCAGTCCTCGCACTACGATTTCGCGCTGCTCAACTTCGCCGTGCACAACTACGCCCGCTACTCCCGGCCCCTGGTAGCGGCGGGCGGCCGCATGACCGAGCCCGAGGTGCTGGCCCGCCTGGCCCTCGCCCTGAGTGGTCAGGAACCCCGCTCCGCCTCCCCGCGCTTGCCCGGCCTGGACCCGCTCACCGTGGTGGACGAAATCGTGCTCGCCGGAACGCTGCACAAGGCGGGCATGGCCGACCGGCGCCACGAACTGCTCGGCCGGGACACCACCGAACAGCGCATCGACCTCATGCTGCGCCTGGGCCCGTTCGGGGAATGGAACGGCGGCACCCTGAATCTGCAAGTGCTGCTGGATAATCCGCACGGCATCGACCTGGGCCCGCTGCAACCGCGGCTGCCGGGCGTCCTGCGCACCGCCTCGAAGAAGGTGGAACTCGCACCGCAGCCGCTGCTCGACGATGTGACCCGGCTACAGGCGCGGCTGGATGCCGACGCACCGGAGATGGTGCTGGTCGGGCGGCGGCAGCTGCGCTCCAACAACAGCTGGCTGCACAATGTTCCGCCGCTGGTGGGCGGATCGAACCGGTGCACGCTGCACATTCATCCCGATGATGTGGCACGGCTCGGGCTGGGCGGGCATGCCGTGGTGAAGTCGGCGGCGGGCACGGTCACCGTGGATCTGGAACCGACGGCCGACATCATGCCGGGCGTGGTGAGCCTGCCGCACGGCTGGGGTCACGGGGACAGCGAGCAGCAGGTCGCGCGGGTGCACGCCGGCGTGAGCGCCAATGTGCTGACCGATGATTCGCTGGTGGACGCGCCCTCCGGGAATGCCGTATTCAACGGCGTGCCGGTGACGCTCTCGCCCGCGTAATCCGCCCCAGCAAACTTTCCTCCACCGGCAGACCGGCCCCCGTGATCCGTCAAGGGGGCCGACAGCATCCTGGTGGTTAAGTGACGAAGGTCCCTAGCGCAATCTTGCGTTCGGAGAGATGCTCTCTCCGGAAGGGTTTGCGCGGCGACAGTCGACCGGTCCCACCAGGGCCGATAGCCGGTTCACCCATTCGCCAGATGAAACTAGTTAAACCGGATAGCATTTCGAGCGGCCTGGTTCCGCGGGCCGATGCTTCTCCATCCGGTTTTCAGCTACCACAAGGGGTCGCACGATGCCCGGTATCAGAAACGGCAGCGACGGCGAACGGGAACTCCAGGAGCGGTACGGAACCCAAGATCGGGCAGAGCGCTTCTACCACGACCAAGTACGAGATCAACTCAACGAGTACATGATCGACTTCATCCGCCGGATGGACATGGCCTTCATCGCCACCGCGGACAAACACGGTGAATGCGATACCAGCTTCCGCGCCGGGCAACCCGGCTTCCTGCACGTCATCGACGATCGGACCGTCGCGTATCCCGAATACCGCGGCAACGGGGTGATGGCGAGCCTCGGGAACATCCTCGAGAACCCCCATGTCGGCATTCTCATGGTCGATTTCGTGCAGGACCTCATCGGACTGCACGTCAACGGCACCGCCCGCATCGTGGACGACAGCCTCATGCGCCGCTGCGTCTCCGACCTCCCGCTCGCCGAGACCCGCGGCCGCGCGCCCGAACGCTGGGTGGTGGTCGATGTGGAAGAGGCGTACATCCACTGCCGCAAGCACATCCCGCATCTGATCCCGGCGCCCCGGGAACGCGAATGGGGCACCGACAGCACCCGGGCGAAGGGCGGGGACTACTTCCACGCGAAGGAAGCGGCCCACGCTCTCGTCGAGTACTGAAGCTGAGGGGGTCTGGGGGGCTTCCCTCCAGACCCCCCTTTTTATGTCAGCTGATCTTGAAGATCACCGCGCGCTGCACGATGAAGTTGATCACGGTGGCCGTGCCCTGCGCGACGCAGAAGGCCAGGAAGATGCGCCACCACTCGTCCGGCAGAGCGTAGTAGCAGATCTGGTTGATGCCGACCTGCAGCGCGAAGGTCAGGGCGTAGAGCACGATCACCGCGATGAAACGCTTGCGGCTCGGCTCGGCCTTGAAGGTCCAGCGGCGGTTGATCAGATACGCCGTGGTGGTGCCCGCGATGAAGCTGATCGACTTCGCCACCGGCAGCGGCAGCCCGGCCACCTTGAACAGCAGCGTGTACAGGCCGAAGTCCACGATCGCGGACAGGATGCCCGTCGCCGCGAAGCGGATGATCTGGGTCTTCAGATCGACGTCCGTACCGCCCGGCTCATCGACGAGAGGCAGCTCGGGTGGGAGGGGCAGATGCGGTTCCGCGGTCACATCGCAGAAGAGTAATCCCAGGGACGGTATTGGAGGGACCCCGTCCCGGGGACAGCGGACACAAGCCTCGATCCGGTTATGCCTGTAGCCTCTATGCCGATGTCCACGAAAGCTCAGACCACCAGCGACGGTGCGGATACTGCGTCGAAGGCGTCCGCGAACACCGTGCCGAAGGCGTCCGCGAACACCGTGTCGAGCGGCGACTACAGCCTGCCGACGCGGACGCGCACCCTGACCGGCTGGGGTCGTACCGCACCCACCACCTCCGAAGTGCTCTCGACCAGTGACCCGGAGCTGATCGCGAATGCGGTCGCCATGGTCGCCGAGGACAACGACTCCAAGCCCCCGCACCTGCGCCGCGGTGTCATCGCGCGCGGTCTCGGCCGCTCCTACGGCGACCACGCGCAGAACTCCGGCGGCCTGGTCATCGACATGCCGGCGCTGAACCGCATCCATCGCATCGACCGCGACTCCCGCCTGGTCGACGTGGACGGCGGCGTCAGCCTGGACCAGCTCATGAAGGCCGCGCTGCCGTTCGGCCTCTGGGTCCCGGTGCTACCCGGCACGCGGCAGGTGACCATCGGCGGTGCCATCGCCTCCGATATCCACGGCAAGAACCACCACAGCGAAGGCTCCTTCGGCAATCACGTCCGGTCCGTCGACCTGCTGACCGCCGACGGCAAGGTGCAGACCATCGGGCCGAAGAAGAACGCCAAGCTGTTCTGGGCGACCGTCGGCGGCAACGGGCTGACCGGCATCATCCTGCGCGCGACCATCGAGATGATCCCGACGGAGACCGCGTACTTCATCAACGACGGCGTGAAGACCAGCACGCTGGACGAGACCATCGCCGCGCACAGCGATGGCAGCGAAGAGAACTACACGTATTCGAGCGCGTGGTTCGACGTGATGAACCCGCGGCCGAAGCTGGGGCGCGCCACCATCACTCGCGGCCGGCTGGCCAAGGTGGACGAGCTGCCCGAGAAGAAGCAGCGCAATCCGCTGAAATTCGATGCGCCGCAGCTGCTCACGGTGCCGAACATCTTCCCGAGCATCACCGCCAACCGGCTCACCCTGGGCGCGGTCGGCGAGGCGTACTACGCCATGGGCGGCACCTACACCGGCAAGGTCCAGAACCTGACGCAGTTCTACCACCCGCTGGACATGATCGCGGAGTGGAATCGGGCGTACGGTCCGGCCGGGTTCCTGCAGTACCAGTTCGTGGTGCCGACCGAGGCGGTCGAGGAATTCAAGAAGATCATCATCGACATCCAGGCATCCGGGCACATCTCGGCGCTGAACGTTTTCAAGCTGTTCGGCCCGGGTAACCCGGCTCCGCTGAGCTTCCCGATGCCAGGCTGGAACATCTGCTGTGACTTCCCGATCCGGCCGGGTCTCAACGAGCTCGTCACCGAACTCGATCGGCGAGTGATGGAATTCGGTGGCCGGCTGTACACCGCGAAGGACTCCCGCACCACGGCGGAGACCTTCCACAAGATGTACCCGCGGATCGACGAGTGGATCAAGATTCGTCGAACCGTCGACCCCACAGGCGTTTTCATGTCCGATATGGCGAGAAGGCTGGAGCTTCAGTGATCAATGCGGTAGGAAACCCGCAATCCATTCTGCTGCTGGGCGGCACTTCGGAGATCGGCTTGGCGATCTGCGCCGAGTACCTGAAGAAGGGTCCCGCACGCATCATCCTGGCCGCGCTGCCGGGGGATCCGCTGCGCGAGGATTCGGTGGCGCTGATGAAGTCCGCCGGCGCCGCCGAGGTGCAGATCATCGACTTCGACGCGCTGGAGCCGGACACCCACCCGGCCGTCATCGACGCGGCCTGGGCCGGCGGTGACGTGGATATCGCGATCGTCGCGTTCGGTATCGACGGTGACGGCGAGATCTTCTGGCAGGACCAGCGCAAGGCCGTCATGATGGCCGAGATCAACTACACCGCCGCGGTTTCCGTCGGTGTGCTGCTCGGCGAGAAGATGAAGGCGCAGGGCTTCGGCCGCATTCTGGCCATGTCCTCGGTCGCCGGTGAGCGGGTGCGGCGCTTCAACTTCGTGTACGGCTCCACCAAGGCCGGCCTGGACGGCTTCTACCTGGGCCTCGGCGAGGCGCTGGCCAAGTTCGGCCCGCGTGTCACGGTCATCCGGCCCGGCATGGTGCGGACCAAGCTCTCCGCGCACGCCAAGGAGAACGGCCTCACCGTCGACAAGGAAGACGTCGCCCTCCTGGCGGTCGCGGCCTCCGAAAAGGGCAAGGAAATCGTCTGGGCCCCGGGCACCTTCCGCTACGTGATGATGATCCTGCGCCACGTCCCGCGCCCGATCTTCCGCAAGCTGCCCATCTGACAAGGGCACTCAGTACGACACTGCGAGCGGTGGCCGACCCCGGCCACCGCTCGTTTCGTTTGCGGGCTGGCTAGGCTGCTGGGCGGTCCAGATCACCAATCCGGAGGCGGAGGCGAATGAGCGAGCAGGCTGGCGGCCGGGTGTCGCTGTTGGCGCGGCAGGCCGGGGGTGCGGCCGGGGAGGCCGTGCTGGCGGCCGTGGTTGCGGCGGTGGTGGCGGGGGTCGGGCTGGTCGCGTTCTCGGTGGTGCACTGGCCGGCGTTCAATTCGTCGAATGTCACCAAGGCCATCACCACCGTGGGTCAGGTGGTGGCGCTGGCATTGCTGGTGGTGGCGATCTTGCTGCTGCGGCTGCGCAGGTGGGCCCGGGTCGCGAAACTGCTGTCCTGGGTCGGTATTTCGTCGCTGGTGACGGTGACGCTGGGAATGCCGCTGGCGGCCACCAAGCTGTATCTGCTCGGCATCTCGGTGGATCAGGAATTCCGCACGCAGTATCTGACGCGGCTGACCGACAGTGCGGCGCTGCACGATATGAACTACGTGGATCTGCCGCCGTTCTATCCGGGCGGGTGGTTCTGGTTCGGCGGGCGGTTCGCCGCGCTGACCGGGATGGCCGGGTGGGAGGCGTTCAAGCCGTTCGCCGTTCTCGGGCTGTCGGTGGCGGCGGTCATCGCGCTTGTGTTGTGGTCCAAGCTGATCCGGGCCGATTGGGCGATCGCCGTCGCGGCGGCCGTGACGGTGATGGTGCTGGCGTACGGGTCGCCGGAGGCGTACAGCGCGGTGCTGGTGCTGCTGTTCGCGCCGGCCATGGTGCTGGCGTGGGGCGCGCTCTACCGCCCTGCCGAGCTCGGGGCCGATGGCGCGGGTACGGCCGGGGGCTGGGGTGCGGTGGTCGGGACCGGGCTCTTCCTCGGCCTGTCGGCGACGTTCTACAGCCTGTTCTTCGGTGTGGCCGTATTCGCCGTGTGCCTGATGGCCTTGGTGTCGGCGGGAGTTCAGCTGCGCCGCGAACGCGCGTGGCGGGCGGTGTGGCCGATTCTGCTGCGGCTCATCACGATGGGTGTCATTGCCGGCGTGCTGGCGCTCACCGTATGGCTGCCGTTCTTCTTGAAGGTGCTGGGCGGGACCATTCCCAAGTCCGGCACCGCATTCCACTATCTGCCCGAGCCCGGTTCGGAATTGCCGCTGCCCATGGCGCATTTCGATCTGCTGGGCGCCTTCTGCCTGGTCGGCACCATCTGGCTGGTGGTGCGGGCCGCGAGTTCGAGGCGCGCGCAGGCGCTCGGGATCAGTGTGGTGGCCATCTATCTGTGGTGCCTGCTGTCCATGGCGGCGACGGCGGCGGGGACCACGCTGCTGTCGTTCCGGCTGGAGCCGATTCTGCTGACGCTGCTGGCGGCGGCGGGCGTGTTCGGGTTTGCGGAGGGTGCGCGGGCCGTTTATCAGATGCTGAACGAGCCCAATCGCTTCCGGACCGTCGCCGCGGCATTGGCGATCATCGGCGCGGTGGCGTTCACGCAGGATATTCCGCATGTGCTGCGCGCGGAGATCACCACGGCGTACACCGATACCGACGGGAACGGGGAGCGGGCGGACAAGCGGCCGCCGTCGGCCGTCTCGCATTACCGGGAGATCGACGCGGATCTGCTGGCGCAGACCGGGCGGCCGCGCGACAAGAGCGTGGTGCTCACCGCCGATACCAGCTTCCTGGCGATCTACCCGTACTACGGATTCCAGCAGCTCACTTCGCATTACGCGAACCCGCTCGCCGACTTCGACGGGCGCGCAACGGAAATCAAGCGGTGGTCGGCGCTGACGTCGCCGGCGGAGTTGATCGACGCGCTGAATCACTCGCCGTGGCGGGCGCCGGACGCGTTCCTGTTCCGGAACTCCGGCGATCAGTACACGTTGCGGCTGTCCGCCGATGTGTACCCGAACGATCCGAATGTGAAGCGGTACACGGTGGGGTTCCCCAAGACCCTCTTCGATGATCCGCGGTTCAAGGTGACGAATGTGGGCCCGTTCACACTCGTGGTCCGAGTATCGGCTCCCTAACGAGACAAGCATCACTTATCCCCAGAAATCAGTCGATTTCTGGGGATGAAGGATGGTTTCTGTGGATAACTCCGCAACTTGCCAGTGCAATCTCAGTCGAACCCGGTAGCGTGGGCCGCTGATTGTGTAAGGCAAGAGGAGTCAACGCGTGGCACAGGGGTGGGCAACCGACCGCACAACCGAAGACGGCTCTGCGGTAGCAGTTCTCGAACGGACCGTACCGGATACGGCCTCCCCCAGACTTTCTCCGCCGCAGCGTGTCGCGCGGCGGATCCGGATGGCGCGGGCCGATCTCGTCGTCGCGGCCGGCTACGTGTCGCTGGCGGTGCTGGTGCTGTCGGGGCAGTGGCGGAACACCGGCAGCGGCTACCTCGTCAAGAGCGGCCAGGACCAGACCATGTGGGAATGGTTCTTCGCCGTCACCGCGCATCAGGTCGCGCATCTGCACAACCCGCTGGGCACCAACCTGCAGAACTATCCCGACGGCGTGAACATGATGGCCAATACCGCCATGTTCGGTGTCGGCGTCCCGCTCACCCCGGTCACCCTGCTGTTCGGCCCGACCGTCACCTTCGTACTGGTGCTCACCATGGGCCTGTCCGGCACCGCGTTCGCCTGGTACTGGCTGTTCTCCCGGGAACTGGTGACCTCCCGGGTCGCGGCGGCCGTCGGCGGCCTGTTCTGCGGTTTCGCGCCGGCCATGATCTCGCACGCCAACGCCCACCCGAACTTCGTGCTGCTGGCCCTGCTGCCGCTCATCGCCCTGCAGCTCATCCGGCTGGCCCGGCACGCGGCCGCCCCGCCGGAACAGCGCAAGCGGCGGCGGCTGCGGGACGCGTTCGTGCTCGGCCTGCTGATCTCGCTGCAGATCGCGCTCGGTGAGGAACCGCTGCTCATCTTCGCGCTGGCCTTCGGCCTGTACGCGGTCGTCTACTACCTGCACGCCCCGCGCACCGGACTGCGCGTACTGCGCGGCATGACGCCGACCCTGCTGCTGGCCGCGCTGATCACCATCGCCTTCACCGAGATTCCGCTGTGGTGGCAGTTCTTCGGCCCGCAGTCCTACCGGTCCATCGACCACGGTCCGATGAACAACGACCTCAAGTCGCTGTATCAGTTCCCGTCGGAATCGCTGGGCGGCATGTTCCTGCCCGGGCAGAACGTGGCCATCAATGCCACCGAGGAGAACTCGTACTTCGGCTGGCCGCTGTGGATCCTGCTCGGCCTGACCGTCATGTTCATGTTCCGTGAGCGCATCGTGCGCGCGGCCGCCGCGGTGATCGTCACGGGCACCGTGCTGTCGCTGGGCGCGCAGCTCATGATCGGGCGGCACAACACCGGTATCAGCCTGCCGTGGAAGCATCTGGAGAACGTGCCGCTGCTGAACTCGGTGCTGGAATCCCGGTTCACCATGGCCGCCATCCCGGCCATCGCGGTGGTGCTGGCCATGGGAACCCAACGCGCCCTGGACTATTGGCGCATATCGGCGACCGACTGGCGGCCGCTGGCCTGGTTCGCGGCGATCGCGCTGGCGCTGGTGCCGCTCACCCCGACCATCCTGCCGGTGGTGCAGCGGTCGCCCACGCCCGAATTCTTCGCGGACGGCACTGTGCGCCAGTACGTTTCGAACGGCTCCGTGGTGATGGCGCCGCCACCCACCCCGGTGGACGCCCGCGCACTGCGCTGGCAGGCCGACTCCGGTTTCGAATTCCCCATTGCCGGCGGCTATTTCGTCGGCCCGACCGGCACCAGCAAGAAGGGCCGCTACGGTCCCGACGACCGGCCCACCGCCAGCCTGCTGCTGAAAGCCCAGCAGTCCAACAAGGTTCCGGCGATCGGCGACGCCGAACGCGCCCAGGCCCTGGTCGACCTGCGCTACTGGCATGCCGACGTGGTGGTGCTCCCGCCCACCGACAACGAGGACGCGCTGCGGCAGTCGGTGGACCAGCTGCTCGGCTTCCCCGGCCAGCAGGTGGACGATGTCTGGGTCTGGGATGTCCGCAATCTGGTACAGGCCCAGTAACACTCAGCTCCCGCGGTTGTAGACGACCCGGCCGCTGACCGACAGGTCGCGGATGAGCTGGGCACCGCTCAAGGTGACGGTCTCCGGGTTCTGGGGTGTGCAGCTCGAACCGCCGGTGGTGACCACGCCATTGCCGACGGTGATGGAGTCGGCGTCGGAATTCAGCAGCTGATAGTCGAAGGCGCACAGGACGTTTCCGTAGTTCGTCACGATCGAGGTCATGACGACCTGGTTGACGGCGCCCTGCCGGATGGTGAGCTGATAGCCGTCGGTATTGATATTGCTGGTGCCCGCCCAGTTGCCGATCAGCGCCGCCGGCACCTGACCGGCCGCCACGGGCGTGACCGTCGTGGTGGCCGGGGTCACGGTGGGAGCCAGACCGGCGGTCGGCACCGAGGCGGACAGCGGGGTGTTGTGGGCCCGGCTGCCGCTCTCCACCGTCACCACGCCCCACAGTGCGAGGCCGACGACGAGCGCCGCCACCAATCCGGCGATGGCGCCCACCAGGACCCGCCCGCCGATACCGTTTCCGCCGCCCCCGCCGGCCCGATGGGTGCCGCGCTCCGGCGCCAGCATGGTCTCCCAGTCCCGCGGATAACTCGCACCGCCCGCGGGCGATCGGTCGGCCGCACCGCCCGCGGCCGCCGCGTCCACACCCCAAGGCCAGTGGCCCTGCGGGTTGCTCGGCGAACGATCCCGGACGCCGGCGGGCGGGTCCGCGCCCCAGGTCGGACTCCGCTGTGGGACGCCACCCTGTGGTGCACTCGGATCGGACGGGTAGCGGTTCGTGGTGGCGGCGGGGCCGGGGGGACGGCGTTGCGGGTCGGTGACCGTCGGGACGCCGAAGGTCGCCCAGGCGGACCAGGCCGCGTCCACGAAATCCACGCAGCCGCCGAAGCGTTGATTCGGGTCCTTGGCCAGGGCCTGATCGAAGACCGGGTCCAGGGCCGCGGGCAGGTCCGGACGGACCTCCGAGACATGTAGCGGCGCCAACTGGGTGTGCGCGTACATCCAGCTCACCATGTCGGTGGCGCGGAACGGGCGAACGCCGGTGAGCAGCACGAAAAGCGTGCAGGCCAGCGAGTATTGGTCGGTGCGCGGGTCCAGGGGCTGCCCGGCCAGCTGCTCCGGCGAGGCGAAGGCGAAGGTGGCCGCGACATTTCCGGTGCGGGTGAGGTGCGTCGATTCGTCGCGCAGCCGCGCGATGCCGAAATCGGTGAGCAGCGCCCGTTCCACGCGCCCGTCCTCCGCCGGGGACAGCAGGATGTTGGACGGCTTCACATCCCGGTGCAGCACGCCCTTGCCGTGCGCGTAGTCCAGCGCCGAGGCGATGTCCGCGGCGATCCGGAAGGCGCGCTCCGGCGTTGTGCCCCATTCGGTTTCGGCGTCCGTGCCCGGCACGTACTGCATGGCTATCCACAGCCGTCCGCCGTCGACTCCGCGGTCGTAGACCGAGACGATATTGGGGTGGTCGAAGCGGGCGGTGATATCGGCCTCCCGCTGGAAGCGGTGGAACTGCTCCGCGTCCGTGTCGACATCGTCCCTGCTGAACACCTTGAGGGCGGCCAGCCGGGGTAGTCGCGGATGCCTTGCCGCATAGACGGTTCCGGAACCCCCGGCTCCGATCCGTTGCTCGATGACGTATCCGGCAACCACTTCGCCGGGTCGCAGATCGGTCATGGGCATTCGCCCCTTACTTCAAAGGCGCTCGCGACAGCCAGTCGTTCAACACATTGTCGGTCGTATGGCCCGGCCACCGCAGCACCATGACGAATCGGGACCGGGGATCGCCGTCCGGGAAGGTGACGGCGGCGAGATCGGCGGCGCTGCCGGTGGTCACGGTCAGCGCGCCGGCCACGTCCTTGTGCGGGAACTGCGTGGCCCGGGCCCGATTGTCGAAGAACAGCACTCCCGCGGATTGGCTCGGCCGGGTGCCGAAATCGAGGACATCGAAATGCACCTGACCGGTGGTGTCGTCGCCATTGCAGACGACGCGCCGCGCTCCCTGGAGCGCCGCGCCGTCGCGCGGACCCGGGTCCTGTCGCTGGCAGACCGCACCCTGCCAGCCCACCGCGCGGCCGTTGGCGGCCAGCTCGCCGACCAGGCTCGGGAAGGCCTGTGCGAGGGCCCGCTGTTCGCCCCAGGATTCGGCCAGCTGACGACGGCGGGTATACGTGATCAGGCCGCTCACATCGGTTTTCCGGCTCACCCGGCCGTCCGGCAGCAGGGTGAGGGTGGTGGGGCCGTTGGCGCGGCAGGCATTGACCGGATCCTTCTCCACGATCACGGACGTGCCGATCAGCAGCCGGTCGTCGCCGGGCACCTGGGTGAGCGGCGCCGAGAACGAGCAGTGGAACGGTGCGCCGTCGGGCAGCACGCCGTCCACGATATTGGTGAGCACCGAATCGCCGATCAGGCCCTGCTGCACCTCGAGCCGGTAATTGGTCTGGCCCTCGGTATCCAGCCAGGTGCCCAGGAACTTCTCCGGCACCGCTCCGGCCGGGGCCGGGGCGGGCGGTGAGCTGCCGAGCGAGAAGGCGGCACCGGTACCGGCGGCGGCGAGCAGGACCACCGCGGCCGGTACCAGGATCCGCTTGCGGAACAGCCGCTGCCGGCGGCTTTTCCGGGCCGTCGCGGCTATCCGGCGGGGCGGCGGCGGGGGCGGCGGATACGGGAGGAGGCGGGCCGGGGCGGTGACGGCCTTGGCCGGATCCGAGTAGTAGGCGGCGGTGGCGGCCGCCACGAAATCGGTGCAGGTGTCGTAGCGGTCCTGCGGGTCCTTGGCCATGGCGCGGTCGAAGACGGTGTTCATCTCGGCGGGCAGGTCGGCGCGCGCCTCGCTGACGCGCAGCGGGCTCTCCTGGGTGTGCGCGTAGACCCAGCCGAGCGGATTGTCGGCGCGGAAGGGGCGCTGATCGGTGAGGAGCACGAAAAGCGTGCAGGCCAAGGAGTATTGATCAGATTGCGGACCGACCGGTTTGCCCGATACCTGCTCCGGGGACGCGAAAGCGAAAGTGGCGGAGATATTTCCGGTATGCGTGAGTCGCGTGGTCTCGTCCCGCAGCCGGGCGATACCGAAATCGGTGAGCAACGCCCGTTCCGGACGACCACTGTCCTGATCGGCCACAAGGATATTGGACGGCTTCACATCCCGGTGCAGCACGCCCTTGCCGTGCGCGTAGTCCAGCGCCGCGGCGATCTCACCGGCGATGCGCAGCGCCCGCTCCGGCGAAACATCGTGCAGCTGCGCCGCATCCGGGCCGTCCACGAACTGCATGGAGATCCAGAACAGGTCATCGGCGACACCACGATCGAAGACCTGCACGATATTCGGGTGATCGAACTCGGCGGTGATGTCGGCTTCACGCTCGAACCGCTTCCAGACCTCGTCATCGTTGCCGGGATCATCACGCTTCAAGATCTTCAGGGCCGTGAGCCTCGGCAAACGCGGATGTCGCGCCGCGAAGACGACGCCCGACCCCCCGGCACCGATACGCCGCGCGATCACATACCCGGCAATCACCGCACCGGGTCGCAGCTCGGTCATGGTTCCTCGTTCAGTTCTTCCCGGCCCGGCCCCTCGCCCAGTTCGGATACAAACCATCCTGACGCACGAATGCGAATTCGGCTACCGCCGTGTGCGCCCCGAGCACAGGGGGATTTCGGGGGCCAGGCCCCCGAACCCCGGGTGAGGTGGGCGGCGACGAGTCGCGGCCGGTATCCGAGAGACAGGTGGCTAGCATCGTTGCTCGTGCGCGATACCCGAAGGTTCACACGCATCCGCCTCATCGCCCTCGTCTCCGGACTGCTGGGCTTTCTGCTGGCGGTGATCACGCCGATCCTGCCCGTGAAACAGGACATGCCGACTTTGACGTGGCCGCAGGGGGATACGGCCAGCGTGGAAGCGCCGCTCGTGTCCTATGTGCCGCTGAACCTGTCGGTGAGCCTGCCCTGCACGGTGATCCGCGAGGCCGCGGCCGGCACCGACCTGTTCTCGACGGTGCCCGTCGGGTCCGGCAAGGCCACCGACCGCGGCCTGGTCGTGAAGGTCGAGGACGATCCCGCCAACGGGCCCACGGTGTCCGCGCTGGTGCGCAATATCCCGCTGCTCTCGGCGCCGGTATCGGAGATCGCGAACTGCGGCGAACTCACCGTGCACTCCGACAACACCGCCACCAAGGTCGAGTTCACCGGCGTGAATCGCAAGGACGGCACGCCTTTTCAGGGCGGCGTGAACGGTGACAACCGGCCGCAGGTGGTGGGCCTGTTCACCGATCTGAACCGCGACCAGCTCGGCGGCGCGCACGCGGAACTGCACATCGACGCCCGCTTCACCTCCAGCCCCAGCTGGCTCAAGATCCTCGCCACCGTCGGCGCCGTGCTGTTCACCCTTATCGCACTGGTCGCCCTGCACCTGCTGGACGACACCGACGGCCGCAAGCACCGCCGCCTGCTGCCCGCGCACTGGTGGCGGCCGCGGCTCGCCGATGTCGTCGTGCTGGGCACGCTGGTGGTGTGGCACATCATCGGCGCCAACACCTCCGATGACGGCTACATCCTGAATATGGCCCGCGCCTCCCGGGTTTCGGGCTACATGGCCAACTACTACCGCTGGTTCGGCGTCGCCGAGGCCCCCTTCGGCTGGCCGTACGAGGTACTGGCCTGGATGACCCGGGTGAGCGACTCCAGCCCGTGGATACGACTGCCCTCCCTGCTGGCCGGCATCGTCTGCTGGCTCGTCATCAGCCGCGAGGTACTGCCGCGCCTGGGCGCGCGGGTGCGCCGCGACAATGTGGCCGTCTGGACCGCCGCACTGGTGTTCCTGGCCGCCTGGATGCCTTACGACAACGGCCTGCGCCCCGAACCGCTCATCGCGGCCGGCGCGGTGCTGACCTGGGCCTCCATCGAAAGGGCCATTGCCACAGGGCGTTTGCTGCCCGCCGGGGTGGCCGTACTGGTCGCGGCCTTCTCGCTGGCGGCCGGGCCGACCGGGCTCATCTGCATTGCCGCGCTGATCGCGGGCGCGCGGCCGATGCTGCAGATCATCATCAAGCGCGCCAAGGGCGAAGGCTCCTGGCTGCTGCGCTACGGCGCCTTGCTCGCGCCGGGCGTGGCCGCCGGAACCCTGGTGCTGGTCGTGGTTTTCGCGGCCCAGACCCTCGCCTCGGTCATGGAGGCGACCCGGGTCCGGAAGCTCATCGGGCCGAATGTGGCGTGGTTCGACGAGCGCACCCGCTGGGATTCGCTGCTCATGCTCTCGCCCGACGGGTCATTGGCCCGCCGCTTCGGCATTCTCGCCATGCTGCTGTGCCTGTTCGTATGCGTCATGGTGGCGCTGCGCAAGAACGGCCGCATTCCGGGCACCTCGCGCGGGCCGTCCATGCGGATTCTCGGCATCATCTTCATGTCGCTGTTCCTCATGATGTTCACGCCCACCAAGTGGACGCATCACTTCGGCGTGTACGCGGGCCTGGCGGGCTCGGTGGCGGCGCTGGCCGCGGTCGCGGTGGGGGTCAAGGGGATTCGCACGCCGCGGAACCGGACCCTGTTCGCGGCGGCCGTATTCTTCCTGCTCGCAATGACTTTCACCGGCTCCAACGGCTGGTGGTACGTATCCAGCTACGGGGTGCCGTTCTACGACAAGGCGCCGCTCATCGCGGGCAAGGGCTTCTCCACCCTGTTCCTGGGCCTGGCCGTGCTGTGCCTGCTGATCGCGGCGTTCCAGCACTTCCGGGAGCCGTACGCGCGGCCCAAACCGGTGCGCGGCTTCGACAAGTTCGCCAGCATGCCGCTGACCATCGCCGCCGCCGTGCTGGTGCTGTTCGAGGTGCTGTCGCTGGCCAAGGCCGCCGTCTCGCAGTACCCGGCCTACTCCATCGCCGAATCGAATCTGCGTGCCCTGAAGGGCGATTCGTGCGCCCTCGCCAATGAGGTGCTGGCCGAGACCGACACCAAGGACTCCCTGCTGCACCCGTGGACGGGCTCCGACGCCGACGGATTGGCCGCGCAGAACACCGGATTCACCCCAAACGGCGTGGCCGCCGACCTCACCGCCGACGCCGAGGAAACCGTCACCGGCAGCGCCAACTCCGTCAACAACGACAAGTCCGGCAACAAGACCAGCAATACCACCGGCGCCGGGACCGGCGGCGGCACCAGCGCCGAAACCGGCATCAACGGCAGCACCGTCGCCCTGCCCTTCGGCCTCGACCCGGCCACCACGCCGATCATGGGCAGCTACACCACCGGCGAGAAGCAGGTCGCCAACCTCACCACCCAGTGGTACCGGGCCGATATCGACAGCCTCCGCGACAATCCCGCGTACAAGGTGCTCATCGTGACCGCGGCCGGGCGCATCAAGTCCTACAACAAGGACGGCGTCGAAACCTACGGCCAGGACCTGTGGGTCGAATACGGCAATCGCGCCGCCGACGGGACCGTCACGAACACCGGGCGCATCCGGCCCATCGACATCGGGCCCAACCCGTCCTGGCGCAATCTGCGGGTGCCGCTCGACCAGCTGCCCAAGGGCACCAATGCCGTTCGCCTGGTCGCCGTCGCCGCCGACATCACGCCCAAGCAGTGGCTGGCCGTCACCCCGCCACGACTGCCCAAGCTGGAGACCCTGGACAAGCTGGTCGGTCGCACCGCACCCGTGCTGGAGGATTGGCATGTCGGCCTGGCCTTCCCGTGCCAGCGGCCGTTCAACCACCGCGACGGCGTCGCCGAGGTGCCGGAGTGGCGCATCCTGCCCGACCGGGTCGGCGCGGACGCGTCCAATGCCTGGCAGGACGATATCGGCGGCGGACCGCTCGGCTGGACCATGCTGCTGCTGAAGTCGCAGACGATTCCGACGTATCTGAACCACGACTACGGTCGCGACTGGGGTTCGCTGGAGAAGTACACCCCATATGTCCAGAACGCGGCACCGGCCAAGCTGGACGTGACCGTGCAGACGCGCTCGGGACTCGCTAAGGACGCACCGATCCGCGCTCGGTAATCGCGAGGAAAGGCCCGCTCGGAACGCGATTCCGGGCGGGCCTCTTTCGTGTTGCGAACCATGCGATCGGACCTGCCGTAGTGAACCGCAACACTCACACCCGGGGGCACTACGATCAGCAACCGTGCCCGACGCCTCTGCAGTGTTGACCAAGCCGGAAAACCCGGCGACCGCACCCGCTACACCGCGCGACTATCGGATCGCCAAGCTCATCGCGATAGTCGCAGGTCTGCTGGGCGCGCTCTTCGCGCTCGCGACGCCGTTCCTCCCGGTGAAACAGACTGCCGCGGAGTTGAACTGGCCGCAGAGCGGCACCCTGGGCAATGTCCAGGCGCCGCTCATGTCCCAGGTCCCGATCGACCTGAATGTCAGTATTCCGTGCAGCGCAATCGAACAGGTCGATGCGCGCGGCGGCATGCTGCTGGCCACCGCACCCCCGCAGGGCACGGGCGCGGACCTGCAGGCCCTGTTCGTCCGCGTCTCCGGGGACAGCGTCGACGTACTCGACCGCAATGCGCCGGTGGCGTCGGCGCCACGGTCCGAAATGGCCGGCTGCTCGCGGATCGTCATCACCTCGGACATCCACAAGACGTACGCGCAGTTCGAGGGCCTCACCCGCACGCTGCCCGACGGCACCGTCGCCCCGCTCGACGGGACACTGAACGGTGACCTGCGGCCGCAGGTGGTCGGCGTCTTCACCGATATGAAAGGCGCGGTCCCCGAGGGGCTTTCGTTCCACATGACGGTGGACTCGCGCTTCTCCTCCGTGCCCGGCATCCTCAAGATCGCCGCCACCGTCGCCGCGGTGCTGCTGACCCTGCTGGCCATGGGCGCGCTCGGCGTCCTCGACACCAGTGACGGGCGCGGGCACCGGCGCTTCTTCCCCTCGCACTGGCTGAAGCCGACCTGGGCCGACGGCGGCGTCATCGGCACGCTGCTGGTATGGCATTTCGTGGGCGCCAACACCTCCGACGACGGCTACATCCTCACCATGGTCCGGGTCGCGCCGCACGCCGGCTACCTGGCCAACTACTTCCGCTGGTTCGGCGTCCCCGAAGCGCCGTTCGGCTGGTACTACTACGTCATCCAGGTCTTCGCGGACATCTCCACCGCCAGCCCGTGGGTGCGAATTCCCGCGCTGCTCTGCGGAATTCTCTCCTGGATGGTCATCAGCCGTGAGGTGGTCCCGCGGCTCGGCCGCGGCGTCGCCACCTCCAAGGTCGCGCTCTGGACCGGCGGCCTGGTGTTCCTCGCCTTCTGGCTGCCCTACGACAACGGCCTGCGGTCGGAGCCCATCGTGGCCCTGGGCGCGCTGCTGACCTGGGTGTCCATCGAACGCGCCATCGCCACCTCACGCCTGCTGCCCGCCGCCCTGGCGGTGCTGTTCGCGGCCTTCACGCTCGCCGCCGCACCGACCGGCCTCATGTGCGTGGCCGCCCTGCTCGCCGGGCTGCGGCCGTTCGTGAAGATCGTGGTGCGGCGGCACAAGGCGTACGGGCGCGGCAGCACCGTCGCCCTGCTCGCACCCATCGCGGCGGCCGGATTCGTGGTGCTGGTGGTCGTTTTCGCGGACCAGACCTTCGCCGGGATCATGGAGGCCGACCGGGTCCGGCAGATCATCGGGCCCAACCTGGCCTGGTACGAGGACTACCTGCGCTACTACTACCTGTTCGTGGCGACCGTGGACGGCTCACTGTCGCGGCGGTTCGCGTTCCTCGTCATGATCCTCTGTCTCATCACCACCATGCTGGTGCTGCTGCGGCGGCGGCAGGTGCCGGGCATCGCGTCCGGGCCCACCTGGCGGCTCATGGGCGTGGTCTTCGGAACCCTCTTCTTCATGATGTTCAACCCCACCAAGTGGACCCACCACTTCGGCGCGTACGCGGGCATCGCCGGATCCCTGGCCGCCGTCACCGCGGTCGCGGTCTCCGCCACCGCGCTGCGGTCACGCAAGAACCGGTCCATCTTCCTGGCCGGACTGCTGTTCATGCTGGCCGTCGCCTTCTCCGGCATCAACGGCTACTGGTACGTGTCCAGCTACGGCGTGCCGTGGTTCGACAAGACCGTCTCCCTGCACGGACACCAGTCGAACACACTGCTGCTCGTGCTGTTCGCGCTGGCGCTGGCGGTGGTGCTGTGGCAGTCGCTGCGCGAGGGCTACGCGAAACCCGAGGAAGGCGTGAAAACCGCACGCGGACGGCGCATTCGCCGCTTCGCGGCCATGCCGCTCACCCTCGTCGCCGCGTTCATGGTGCTCTTCGAGGTGCTGTCGCTGGTCAAGGGCGCGACAACGCAGTACCCCGCGTACTCCATCGGGCGTTCCAACCTCGATGCGCTGGCAGGCAAGACCTGCGGCATCGCCAATGACGTACTGGTGGAGAACGATCCGAACGGTGGCCGGCTCACCCCGATCGTCGACGAAACGCACCCGCCCGCCAACGGCGACCCGCTCGCCGGCGAGAACCCGACCGGCTTCTCCCCCAACGGCGTTCCCGACAAGATCGACGCCGACAGCGTCGAGGTGAAACCGGGCACCGGCAACACCGACGGCCAGACCATCGGCCCCGCCTTCGCCAAGGGCCAGAACGCCGGCACCGGCGGCGGCAAGGGCGCCGAAGGCGTCAACGGTTCCACCGTCGCCCTGCCCTTCGGCCTCGACCCGGCCACCACCCCCGTCCAGGGCAGCTACCAGAACGGTGTGCAACAGCCCGCCGAACTCACCTCCAGCTGGTACGGATTGCCCGCGGCCACACCGGATTCCCCGCTCATCGTGCTGTCGGCGGCCGGGCGCATCCTGTCCTTCGACGACACCGGGAACATGACCTACGGCCAGAAACTGGTCCTGCAGTACGGCCACCGCAATCCCGACGGCAGCGTCACCCAGCTCGGTGAATACCTGCCCCGCGATATCGGGCCCGCCCCCTCGTGGCGCAACCTGCGCATCCCGCGCTCCGCACTGCCCGGCGACGCCGACACCGTCCGCATCCACGCCGAACGCCGCGTGCTCATCGGCGACCAGTGGCTCGCCTTCACCCCGCCGCGCGTCCCGAAGCTGGTGTCACTCAACAGCTTCCTCGGCAAGGATCAGCCCATCCTGCTGGACTGGGCCGTCGGCCTGCAGTTCCCGTGCCAGCGGCCGTTCAACCACCGCGACGGCGTCGCCGAGGTACCGAACTACCGCATCCTCCCCGACCGCCCGCTGGCCGTCAGCTCCACCGACACCTGGCAGTCCGAGGAGAACGGCGGCCCGCTCGGCTGGACCGAGATGCTCGCCAAATCCACCACGGTGCCGACCTATCTGAAGGACAACTGGGACCGCGACTGGGGCTCCCTGGAACGCTACGACCAGTACTACGACGCCAAGGCCGCCCAGCTGGACACCCATACGGTGACCCGCTCGGGACTCTGGTCCCCCGGCAAACTGCGCGTGTCGTAGCGGGGACTACCCCCGCGAGATGATCCAAGTGGCCGCCCGCAATGCGGGCGGCCACTGCTTTTATTTGTCAGTGCTTATGGTCTACGTGCGCGACCCACTCGTAGACGGGCAGACTGCCCTCTATCGTGTCCTGCCAGCGCGAGGTCACTTTGAATCGCTCGTAGCCGCCCCCGAAGGCCACCCGCAACTCCACCCCAGGTGGCGTAATGGGCACAATGCGTGTTTCCAGGCCATCCGGCCCACCTTCGAGCAATGCCTTCGGTGAGGTACTCATAGCTGAAGGCTCTCATATCCGGGGCAGGTGACCGGTCGATTCGCCACAATCGGCGAGCCGCACCGGTCACACCCAGGTCACAAGGGCAGCAGGTGGTGTTTGCGGGGGTTGCGGGCCAGTTTCTTACCGCGCAGCAAGTGCAGGGCGCGCCGGATCTCCAACCGGGTCGACGACGGGTCGATCACGGCATCGATATAACCGCGCTCGGCCGCCACCCAGGGCGTCGCGATGGTCGCGTTGTAGAAATCGATCATCTGCTGCCGCATCGCGGCCCGCTGCTCCTCGGGCGCCGCATCCAGCGATTTCGCGCCGATCAACGACACCGCGCTCTCCGCACCCATCACCGCGATACGGGCCGTCGGCCAGGCCAGATTCACATCCGCGCCGAGCTGCTTGGAACCCATCACCGCATAACCGCCGCCGTACGACTTACGAATCACCACGGTCACTTTCGGCACCGTGGCCTCCACGAACGAGAAGATGAAACGACCGCCGCGCTTGATCACGCCGATCTTCTCCTGTTCCACCCCGGGTAGGAAACCCGGAGTGTCCACCACGAACACCAGCGGGATTTCGAAAGCGTCACACAGCCGCACGAAATGCGCGGCCTTGTCCGAAGCACGCGCATCCAGCGCACCCGCATAAACCAGCGGCTGATTCGCGACCACACCCACCGTGCGGCCGTCCACCCGCGCGAAACCACAGATCACGTTCTTCCCCGCGGATTCACCGAATTCATGGAACGCGCCGTCATCGAAGATGCGGATCAGAATCTCGTACATGTCGTAACCGGCATTGTCCGCATCCGGCACCAACCCGCGCAGCTCCAGATCCGACTCCGTAACTTCCGGCTCCAGACCGGGATTCACGATCGGCGGCAACTCCTGGCAACTCGACGGCAGATAACTCAGATACTCACGCACCCAATCGAACGCCGCCCGTTCATCCTTCGCGACATGATGGATATTGCCGTACTCGGCCTGACTGCGGGCGCCGCCCAGCTCCTCCAGGCTCACATCCTCGCCGGTGACCTCACGAATCACCTTGGGACCGGTGACGAACATGTACGCCTCTTCGGTCGCCACCACCACATCGGTATTGATCGGGGCATACACCGCACCACCCGCACAACTACCCAGAATCATCGAAATCTGCGGCACCAGACCGGAAAGCGGCTCCTGCCGGCGACCCAGCTCCGCATACCAGGCCAGCGAGGTCACCGCCTCCTGCACCCGCGCGCCACCGGAATCATTGATACCCACCACCGGGCACCCCACCTTGGCCGCGAACTCCATGATGCCCGCGACCTTCCGGCCGAACATCTCCCCGACCGAACCGCCGTACACGGTTTGATCATGCGAGAACACCGCCACGGGCCGGCCCTCGACCAGCCCGTGACCCGTCACCACACCATCGCCGTACAAGGCCTGCTTATCGCCCGGATTGCGCACCAGCGCACCGATTTCCACGAACGACCCCGGATCCAGCAACATCTGGATCCGATCGCGGGCCGAAGGAATACCCTTCCTGGCCCGCTTCGCAACTCCAGCATCCCCCGCCGGTTCCCTCGCGATGTCCAGCTTCTGTCGCAGGTCGGCGAGTTTCTCGGCGGTGGTGCTCAAGAGTTCTCCTTTCGGCAAAACCTACTTTCGCAGAACCTGATTCGCGATGATGCTATTTCGCGGTGGTGTCGCTCTCGTTCAGCAGCTTGGTGAGGTGCGCACCGATCGTCGCAATACGCGGCTCGTCGATGATCTGGATGTGATCGCCCGGGATATGGACGACCTCCAGATCCGACATGTGCTCCTCCCAGCCACCGTTCGGCAGCCGATCGCCGAAACGTGGCTCCAGCTCGATCATTCCGTCGTGGTAGCGATCCGCGAGGTACAGCGCGACATGGCCGTCGTACTTCGACGGCGCCAGCTTCTGCAGTTCCTTGCTGTCGATCAACGACGTGCGCTGATGCTCGATCACGCCACCCGGAATGTCCACCCCGGCGAACTTGATCAGCTCCAGGATGATTTCGATCTGTTCGGCATCGGACGCAGCCGCCAATTCCTCCAGCTGCTCGTCATCCAATTCGCCCTGGAAACCGTAGGTCTTCTGCGCGAAGGACTGGTACCGCCGGATCCGCGCGACCCGCTCTTCGGGAGAATTGTCGTACGGCTCGGTCGGCACTGCCACATCGATCAGACCGACGACCCGTACGTCCGCACCCTCGTCCCGCATGATCTGCGCGACCTTCAGCGCGAAGACGCCGCCCAGCGACCAGCCGTACAGGAAGTACGGGCCCTCCGGCTGCCGCTTGCGGATCTCCGGAATGTACTGGCGTGCGCGCTCTTCGATGGTGCCTTCGACCCGCTCCAGGCCGTACATGGGAGTACCCGCCGGAAGACGATTCAGCAACGGCTCGTACACGAGGGTGTTGCCGCCCGAGGCGTGGAACACGAAAACCGGCAGGGCATCGGATCCGGCGTCCTTCGCACGCAGCGTGCGCACGAAGCCTTCGACATCGGAACCCTGACCCTGGAACCGCTCTACCAGTTCGGCCAGTTGCTCGACCGTCTTGCAGGCACGCACCTCGGCCGGATCGACCTCCGCCTTGACCCGTTCGGAGAGCCGGGCCACCAGCTTCTCGAAGGTGGCGTCGTCGATCTCGGGCAGCGGATTGAAGACACCGCCCGCCGACTTCCCGGTCACCAGCGCCCAAGTAGCGAAGGCCAGCCGCTCCGGACCGTTACGCGGCGGGACGTTGTCCTTATCCGTCCCGGCCACCGGCGGCGCGGCCTCGAAGTCGGCCGGGGTCGTGGTCGAAGCCTGATCGCCCGCAGCCTCTTCGGTGATCTCGGTGGCCTCGGCGATCACGTCATCGGTCACCGCGTCCAGCTCGTCGGCCTTGGTCTGCGCGGTGGTGCCGGTCGACGCCTCGACCTGCGGCAGGGCTGCCAGCGGGTCGGTACCCGCCGCCACGGCCGCACGGGCCGACGCGATGAAATCGGCATCGACCGAGATGTCCTCGCCGGCGGCCTGGCGATCGGCCAGCTCCTGCAGCTGATCCCGGTGCTCGATGGCGTAGCGCAGCACCTTGCCGACCTCGAGCAGGCTCGCGTCGCGGACCGCCTGCAGCTGCAGCTGCGGGATATCGAACTCGTATTCGACGCGGTTCTTGATGCGCATGGCCATCAGCGAGTCGAGACCCAGCTCCATCAGCGGGATCTCCATGGGCAGGTCCTCGACGGCGTAGCCCATGGACTCGGCGACGATCAGCGCCAGGCGCTGCTCGATCGTCTGGTTGCCCTTCGGATCCCAGCGCTCACCTGCGGCCGCGACCACCTCGACCGCGGTGGCCGGGGCGGCGGCTACGGCCGCGACCGGCTGCGCCACAGTCGATTCCGGGAGCGGCGCGGCCGAGCTGACGACGGCGTCGAACAGTGCGCGGAAGGCATTGCCCTCCTTGGCGTGCACGGACACCGACGCGCCACCCAGGTGCGGGGTCAGCGTGGTGGTGAGGGTGCCGGACGCCGGAATCGCGGTGTGCGCCACCGTCGCTCCGAGCGTGACCTCCGAAAGCACCTGTGCGGCAGCGGCCTGCACCAGCGCGGCGAGGTCGGTGACGGCGGATGCCTGCACCTCCCACACGTGACGGCCGTCGGGCAGTGCGACATGCGCGCCCGGGACCCGGGAGTTGCCCGAATTGGACAGGCCGGCACCGGTCTTGGGCCAGTATTCCTTGCGGATCATGGCGGTACGCGGCACGTCGGCGTAGTCACCGGCGGGCAGCAGCGAGGGCAGATCCACCTTGTGGCCCTGCACGTACAGCTGCGCCAGCGCGGAGATGACGGCGGCGCCCTCATCTTCCTTGCGCTTCAGGGTCGGGATGAGCGCCGCATTGTGCACGCCCGCCGCGAAGGTGGTGCCCAGCACCTGCATGAGCGTGACGGAATGCGGCGCCAGCTCCAGGTAGGTGGTGATGCCCGCGTCCACGGCCTGGCGGATGGCATTGGTGAAGTACACCGAGCCGCGCATGTTCCCGGTCCAGTAGTCGACATCGTGCACGGGGGCGTGACCCGCCCGGTAGACGGCGTCCTGGTGGGAGGTCGAGTACAGGTCGCGCTTGAGCTTCGTCGGCTCGATGCCCGCCAGCTCGGCGGCCAGCTCGCCCAGCAGCGGATCCATCTGGGAGGTGTGGCCGGCGCCGCGGGTCGGCAGCACGCGGGCGAACTTGCCCTCGGCCTCGGCGCGCGCCACGATGGCCTGCACCTGATCCGGCACACCGCCGATCACCGTGTTCGTCGGCGCGGCGTAGATCGCGACCTCGATGTCGGGGAACTCGGACTTCAGCTGCTCGATGTCCTCGGCGCTGTACTCCAGCAGGGCCATATTGCGGACCTGATCATCGGTCAGCATGGCCTCGCCCTCGGCCATCAGCCGGGAGCGCGCGCAGATGACCCGGACCGCGTCCTCGAGCGGCAGTCCGCCCGAAATGTAGGCGCCGGCGACCTCGCCCTGCGAATGACCCACCACGCCTTCGGGTTCGGCGCCGTGCGCACGCAGCACCGAGGCCAGACCGACCTGAATGGTGAAGGTGCCGACCTGACCGGTGCCGATATCCCAATCCATGGTGTCGTCGAGGATCATTTCCTTGACCGAGTATCCGGCCTCGTCGACGACCAGCTCGTCGACCTGGTCGACGGCCTTCCGGAAGATCGAATTCTCGGTGTAGAGCTGCTTGCCCATCTTCCGGTGCTGCGAACCGAAACCGGCCATCACCCACAGCGCACCCTTGGCGGCCGGGGCGTCGGCGGTGTAGACGCCGTTACCCGGCTTGCCCTCCTGGATGGCGCGCAGACCTGCGACGGCTTCCTCATGGGTCTTGGCGATGACCACACCGCGCGAACGGTTGTGGTTCCGCTTGGCCAGCGCCCGGCCCACATCGGCGAGCGGAGTCGCCTGTCCCGCTTCGGATTCCAGCCAATCGGCCAGATCCTCGGCGGCGCGCTTGCGGCGCGACGGCAGGTACGCGGACACCGGGATGATGACCGGCAGTGGCTCGTCGCGGCTCCACTCCGGTTCCGGCGCAGCGGATTCCACGATGCGCTCGGCCTCGGAGACCACATCGGTGGCCTCGTCGTCCAACTGCTCCTCGAGGCTCAGGTCCTCGCGCGCATCCTCGACGGACGCGGCGGCGGGCGCGGCCGGAGCGGGCGCCACGTACTCCTGGATGACGACGTGCGCATTGGTGCCACCGAAACCGAAACCGGAGACACCGATGGTCGCGATGCCGCTGTAGCGCGGGAATTCGGTCGGCTCGTCGACGATCTTCAGATGCGCCTGATCCCACGGGATGAACGGGCTCGGTCCGGCGTAGTTGATGTTCGGCGGAATGACGTTGTGCTGCAACGCCATGATCACCTTGGCGAGGGCGGGCACGCCCGCGCCCGACTCCAGGTGACCGAAGTTGGTCTTGGCCGAACCCAGCAGCGCAGGCTTGTCGGCGTCGCGACCGCGGCCGACCACCCGGGCCAGGGCCTCGGCCTCGATCGGGTCGCCGATCGGGGTGCCGGTGCCGTGCGCCTCGATGTAGTCGACCTGCGTGGGCACGATTCCCGCGTCCCGGTACGCACGGCGCAGGGCCTCGGCCTGCCCATCCACGCTGGGCGCGAACAAGCCGGCGGAACGACCGTCGTTGGTGACGGCGGAGCCCTTGATCACCGCGTAGATCTTGTCGCCGTCACGCTCGGCGTCGGTGAGCCGCTTGAGGACGACCAGACCCGCGCCCTCGGAACGCACCATGCCGTCGGCATCGGACGAGAAGGCCTTGATGTGGCCGTTCTTGGCGACCGCGCCATTGATGTCGAAGCCCAGCGAGGCCACCGGAGCCAGGATCATGTTCACGCCACCCGCGAGTGCGAGATCGGCATCGCCGGTGCGCAGCGCGCGCACCGCCTCGTGCACCGCGACCAGGGTCGCCGAGCAGGCGGTGTCGACGGTGACCGACGGGCCGCGGAAGTCGTAGAAGTAGGAGACGCGGTTGGCGATGATGCCGTTCGACGCACCCATCAAGGCATAGGCCTCGGCCGACAACGGCACATTGGGATCGCGGGGAGCGCCCAGCGACTGCGCCATGATGAACGCGAAATCGTTGGTGGACGAACCGACGAACACACCGACCGGCTCACCCTTGAGCTCGTTCGCCGGAATCCGGGCGTGCTCCAAGGCTTCCCAGGTCAGCTCCATCATGAGCCGCTGCTGCGGATCGACCCGCTCGACCTCGATCGGGGACATGGCGAAGAACTCCGCGTCGAAGCCCTTGACCACGTCCTGCGGCAGGTAGCCGCCCTTGGTCTGGGCGTTCGCGATCTGCTCGGCGATGCCGGCGTCGCCCTTGAACTCGTCCCAGCGGCCGTCGGGCAGATCGCTGATGCCGTCACCGCGGCCGATCAGGAAATCCCAGGTGCTCTCCGGGGTGTCCCCGGCACCCGGCAAACGCGTGGACAACCCGACGATGGCGATATCGTGCGCCTCGCCCGGCTCGAAACCGGCTGTGTAGAACGCTTCGTCGGCAGCCTCGTCCGGAACGTCCGGTTCGCCGTTGATGATTCGCTCGGCGAGCAACTCGATGGTCGGGTGCTGAAAGACGATGGTGGGATTGAGCACCACACCGGTCAGTTCCTCGATATCGCCACCCAGCGCCAGCGCATCCCGCGAGGCCAGGCCGAATTCGTCCATCGGCCGGTCCGCGGTGATGTTCTCGATCGGCTGCCCGGTCGCGTCCGCGACCCATTTACGCAGCCACTCGCGCAAGTCCGCCACCGACATGTCGGTGCCGGTCGGGGACGGAGTCTCCGCTTCGCTCCGGGCGTTCTCGGTCTTCTGGGTGGGGGGCGTGCCCTCGTTCTCAGCCATCAGTTCCTCAAGCTACCTGTCTGCGTAGGGTGCGCGGCAGTTATGTTGTTGAGATTCTCGCCGTTCCGCCGAGAGCGGCGCTGCGATAAGCATGAATGGCGCGAGCCGGAAGGACTCGCGCCATTCACCGTGAGGGTTTCCCTCACTCCTCTTCTGGTGCATCGGGGAAAGCCTGCTGCGTGTAACCCCCACGCAGTGTGCCTCCGATGTACTCGGCCTTGCAGGCGCGACGCGCGATCTTGCCGCTCGAGGTCCGCGGAATCGAGCCGGCGGGCACCAGCAGGATGTCGCGGGCGGTGACGCCGTGGCGGGAGGAGATCGCGGCACGCACCGCGTCCGCGATCGGGCCCGGGTCGGCCTTGCCGGCGCCGAGACCGCGTTCGGCCACGATCACCAGCTGCTCGGAGGCATCGTCGGCGTCGAACTGCAGACCGGAGTGGCTGCCCTGCTCGAAGACCTCCGGCGGCAGCTGGTTGGCCGGCACCGCGAAGGCTGCGATGAAACCGGGGCGCAGCGCCTTCGAGGCCTGCTCGGCGGAGAACTCGAGGTCCTGCGGGTAGTGGTTGCGGCCGTCCACGATGACCAGGTCCTTGACGCGGCCGGTGATGTACAGCTCGCCGTCCACATAGACGCCGTAGTCGCCGGTGCGCAGCCAGTTGCCGTCCAGCGGCACATCGGTGGCGTGCGAACCGGTCTCCTGGCGGTTGACCAGCTTGTTGCGGAACGTCTTCTGGGTCTCCTCGGCACGCGCCCAGTAACCGATGCCGATGTTGTTGCCGTGCAGCCAGATCTCACCGACCCGGCCCTCGGGCAGCTCGACCGCGCCCTCCGGGGAGTCGATGGACTGGTCGTCCACGATGGCCGCCCACTGCGACAAGGCGACGTAACCGCAGGACACCTGCGCGATCGCGTTCTCCGAACCCGGCTCGACCTTGACCACCCGGCCGGCGTTCAGCTCGTAGCGGTCGACATGGATGACCTTGGCCTCGTCCTCGTGCCGGGTGGCCGATACGAACAGGGTGGCCTCGGCCATGCCGTAGCAGGGCTTGATGGCGGTCTTGGGCAAGCCGTACGGGGCGAACGCTTCGTTGAACTTCTTCATCGACGCGACCGTCACCGGCTCGGAGCCGTTGATCAGGCCCAGCACATTCGAAAGATCAAGCGCCTCACCGTTCTTCGGCAGGCCACGGACCGCGGCGTGCTCGAAGGCGAAGTTCGGTGCGGCGGCGAAGGTTCCGGCGCCGTCCGAGACCGCGGCCAGCTCGTTGATCCAGCGCGACGGGCGCCGCACGAACGAGGACGGCGACATGATGGTGATGTACTTACCGCCCACCGCGGGCAGGATCACCGTCAGCAGACCCATGTCGTGGTACAGCGGCAGCCAGGTGACGCCGCGCGAATTCCAGTTCAGGTCGAGCGCGTTCACCATCTGCAGCAGATTGGTGCCGACCCCGCGGTGGGTGATCTCCACACCGGCCGGGGTCCGGGTCGAGCCCGAGGTGTACTGCAGGTAGGCGATGTCGTCCACCGCGATGTCCGGGCGCACCCAGGACTCCCCGACACTGTCGGGGATGGCGTCCACGGCGATGATGCGCGGCCGCTGGGCGGCGGGCAGCGAGCGGAAGAACTGGCGGACGCCGGCGGCGGAGGAGCTGGCCGTCAGGATCGCCGAGGGGGTGCAGTCGCCGAGCACGGCGTGCAGCCGGTCGGTGTGACCCGGCTCGTCCGGATCGAACAACGGCACGGAGATGGTGCCCGCGTAGATGGCGGCGAAGAAGGAGATGACGTAATCCAGCCCCTGCGGTGCCAGGATCGCGACCCGATCGCCGCGCTTGGTCACCTGCTGCAGTCGGGCGGCCACCGCGCGCAGCCGCGTGCCGAACTGACTCCACGTCAGGTCCTGATACTCACCGTCGCGCTCACGTGAGTAGTCGATGTAGCGGTACGCCAAATCATTGGCGTCGTTGCCGTGGGTGTGCTTCTCGACGTAGTCGACGAGGGTGCGCCCCTCGGGAATCGTGATGTTCCCCGTTTCGTCGAGGTAATCGTCGAAAGTCTCGTCCATTCCTTCTTCTCCTCCGAGGCACACGCGGCATGAGACGGCTGACGCCGCTGTTACCTGTGAGGCCCCGACTCTCTTCGCCCGCGGAAGCTCCGTGCGAGAGCCAACCTGCAGAATTTTGTTGCGGTCTGCGCGGTGACCGTCTATTGGCTAGATGTTCTCAAACCAGAGACATGTTACAGAGGAGCCGCCCGGCCATGCGCCGGAGCAGCCGAACATATCCCAGCTCACTCGGTCTGCTACACCGGGATCACCGGTGGTCAAGTGTCCATGTGGGTGGGGAATACCCCCGGCGCCCGACACGGATGTGAGTTGCCGCACCCGGCGGGTCGGTTCGGCGGTTTCCCGGCCTGTGCCGAGAACCACACCGGACGAGACCGGAGGCATCCCGCACAGCACCGACCCTGCGGCGACTGCTGTCATGAATACCGTGCTCCTGGGCTTGTCCGGATTGTGCTGCGGCACCGGACAAGCCGGTGCGCAGTACCTTACAACGTGACCCCGAAACTGGGGGCTCTGTCCGTGGACGTAAGCGATTGCTCAACTGTGGGCGGGGTGCGGGGCGTTCTGGATGAGGCCGGCGGCCCAGTTGACCGTCCACTCGGTGGCCGTGGTGCCGTCGGACTCGACCCGGTCGCCGTTGTAGAGGCTGTGCACGGGGTTGCCGGCGGCCCGGACCAGGGTATTGAGACTGCCCATGATGTTCAGGGGACTGAGCGCCTGCCGCGGCGCATCACAGATCAGATCGCCCGGCGCGCAAATAGTGAATGAACGATTGGCGAGCGCACCGAAACCCCCGTCACGCGGACCGGTCATCGTGATGCCCGGCACGTTCAGGCCCTTCAACGCCACCTCCGCACCCACACCGGGCGGCGAAACACCGACCTCGGTGGGCGGATTCGCACCGTTCTCGTCGCGGCGGCCGTCGGCGATGGTCATCACGCCCAGCACCAGATCCTGCGGCACCGGGCCCTTGCCCGCGCCGATCTGCGCGGCCACATCCCCCGCGATCACCGCGCCCTGCGAGAAGCCCACCAGAACGTAAGAGGTGAGCGGACATTGGCGGTAGGTGGCAGCAAGCTTGTCGTTGGCGCGCTGCGTGCCCTCGGAACGACTGTTGTTGTAAGAGGACTGCCCGTCCGGCGGGATCGCGACCGGGTTGGAGAACTGCGCCACGTACGGGACGGTGTAGACCTCGAGCCGCTCGTTCGGGAACTTCTCCCGAACCGGGTTGCTGATGTTCAACATCAGCGAATTCGGATTCGCCGTCGGGTTGTACGGGTCATCGTTCGAATTCGACTCCCAGGTGCCCGGAATCGACAGGAACAGCACATCCGGGCAGGACGCCGGCTGCGAGGTCGGACGGGTCGGACCCGGGGGCTTGGGACCCGGCAACCGCAGCCGGCCGGCCAGCAGGTACCACAGCAGCAGCGCCACGATCACGACGATCACGATGGCGGCGATCAGCAGCAGGCAACCCGCCGGTTTCGACCGGCGTCGGGAGCGGCGTCGGGTGGTCACTTGGTGCAGTAGCTCTTCGAGGCGACGTCGTAGTAGATCTTGCCGGCCTGATCGACCGACATCTTCGACGGATCGAAGGACGGATCGGACCCGGCGATGGCGGTGACGTAGGTGATGATCTGATCCTGGGGCGCGTTCTCGGCCTTGCCCTGGCACACCAGATTGCCCGCGGTGATGGCGATATCGGTGGAGCCCGGGTTGAGACCCGCCTTCTTCAGCTCGTCGATGTAGGTCTTCTCCTTGTCGGACAAGGCCGGAGAACCGCTCGGCGGCGTGATGAACTGGCTCGGCACCGGCGCGGGACGCTCGGGAGTCGAGGTCGAGGTGTCCGAAGGCGCGGCGTCCTGGGTGCTCTGCGGTGCGGGCTGGCCCGACCCGGTGTCGCCACCCGCGGTAGTGGTGGGCGCCACAGAAGTCGCGGACGTGGTCTTGGTCAGCGTCGGCGTGCTGGTCGCGGTCGAGTCGTTGTTACCGCAGGCCGCGAGCAGTCCAGCGGCCGCGACGGCGGCCACCACGCCGAAAACCTTTCCACGCATCCGTTGCATTTATTCGCTTCCTATATCTGTCTACGGGCACAAGGTCGCCCCCAGGCTACTGGCAACCGGCCCGCGCGTCCGCCCCCGAATTCGGAACCTCATGCAGTTCTCATGCTGTGGAATGCGAATCGAGTCAGTTGGGACGCACTTCCGGGCCGAGCGCGGGAATCGGCGCGGGACCGGGATCCACGGGCGGCGCCTCCGGCGGGGCCACGGGCGCGGCCGGGACCGCGGGCGCCGGGGGGACCGGAGCCGGGGGCGGCGGGGCGACCGGCTGCCGCACCGCGGGCTGTGCCGCGGCGGGTGGCGGCGGAACCGGTTGCGGCGCAGTGGGTTGCGGGGCAGTGGGTTGCGGGGCCAGCGGCCACTGCGCGGCGGGCTGGGGCACCGGCTGCGGGGTTTCCGGGCGCGCTCCCGCGGGCGGCGGGGTGGCGGGCGCTATCGGCTGGGCCACCGGGGCGGCCGGGGTGATGGGGCGGCCGTCGAGGCCGAACGCCTGGGCCTTGCCGTCGTGCACCACGACGGTGCCGGTCTGGAAGTTCTGCTGGAGGTCGCCATTGGGATTCTGGCCCTCATCGGCCACGGGGTAGCCGAGCGGGCCGTTCTCGAATCCGATTGCGCCCCAGGCATCCATGATGGGGCCGTTGCGGACGCCCCAGGTGCCGGAGAGCGGACTCCAATAGATATTGCCGCCCTCGAAGCGGGTGTACCGGCCCAGATCCTTGAGCGGAGCCTCGTCGGCGGCCGGGAAACCGTAAGGGCTGTTCTCGAATCCGAGCTGGGCGTACCTACTGAGGATCAGGCCCTGCACCATATGCGCGCCGGTCTTGGCGCTGAAGTACATCGGGCCGTTCTCGAAACCTTGCACCACACCGTCTTTATTGGGGGTGCTCGCCTCCGCGCCGTTCGGGTAACCGGCGGGGCCGCGCTCGAAGCCCTGCTTTCCCCAGGTGTCGAGGATGGCGCCGCGCACCGGCTGCGCGCCGGTCTGCGGCGTCCAATAGATCGAACCGTTCTGGAAGCCCTGGAAGCGGCCCCGGCCGTCCGGCAGCGGTCGTTCCCCACCGGTGGGGAAGCCCAAACCGCTTGCCGCACCGGAAAGCCCGGCATACGTGCCGCCGATCGCACCGGCCACCGGCTGCGCGCCGACCGTGGGCGAGAAGTACACCTGCCCGCCGCGGAAGTCCTGGACGACACCGTTCGGCACCTGGTACTCGCCGCTGAGGCAGTCACCGAGCCAGTTGCTGCCCTGCGCGACAGCGGCGATCGCACCGCCCACCTTGCAGTCCAGCGGCGTGCCGTCCACACCCATGGCGGTGGCGGTCTGCGCCCAGGCCTGCCGCATCTCGAAATCCCAATACGGCCACGAATGCGTGCCCGAGGGACGGTAATTCACCGAGACCGGGATGGTCAGCTTGTTCAGCTTGGCCACGAAGTTCTGGGTGCTCAAGCGGGACAGGATCTCCAGGCCCATGCCCGCGTAATTGGTGGTGATGCCGGGCAGATCCGAGGGCGCGTCACTCGGGCCCGCGACACCGCTGCCGCTGGAGACATATAGGGCGACGCCCTTGAGCTTGTCGGCCAGCTCGTACGGGTCGTGTTCCTTCCACAACGGGCTGCCGGGCGGGCCGAACATGTCATTGGAGTCGTAGCCGCCCGCATCGTGCATGGCGAAGTTGACCATCTGCGGCATGCCGAGGGTGGTCAGGGTGAGGAAGCCGGAGTAGGAGGCCGCGCTCTTGACCCAGCCGGGATTGCGGGCGGCCAGCATCATGGCGGCGGTGCCGCCCATGGACAGGCCGGCCACGGCGCGGGTGGTGGTGGCGCGCCACTGACTCTCCAGCAGCGGCGGCAGTTCCTTGGTGAGGAAGGTTTCCCACTGATAGTTGCGGCCGTTATCGGTCTTCAACCAGTCGGTGTAGAAGCTGGACTGGCCGCCGATGGGCAGGACCACCAGGGAGTTCTTATCGGCGTAGAAGCCGGCCGCGCCGGCGTCCTTGGTCCAGCCGCTCTCCTCGTCGGTGGCGCGCAGGCCGTCGAGCAGGAACAGCACGGGGAATTTGGCATCGGGCTTGGCGCCCCAGTCGCGCGGCAGCAGCATCTGTACCTGCACGGGTCCGCCGGCGGCGGGCGAATTCACCCACATCGCCACCCGGCGGTCGGTGAGCCACACCAGTTTCTGAATGGTGGCGGGTGCGCTCGGTGGCGCGTCCGGTGCGGCCTGCGCCGGGACGGTTCCCGCGAAAGTGCCCGCGGACAGGGGAAACACGACCGCGGCGGCGCATGCCATCCAACGCAGGCGCGCCCTCTTCGTCCCACGAACAACTCTGACCACACAAGCTTTGTACCCCTCGATCGGGCGATCGAGGGGTGCGACGCGCGGGAATCGCAGCTATTCAGCACACTTCAGGCAACCTACGGGGAAGCCTCAGGCAACCCCCAAGGCGGCCAAGATGTCCGGCCGCGCGGTGGCGAGCTCGTCCTGCCAGTAACCCCAGGAGTGGGTGCCGTGCACCGGCAGGTTGTAGTGCGCGCCGATGCCGAGCTGATTCATCCGCGCCATGAACGACAGCGTGTTCACCATCGACAGCGCCTCCAGCGCAACGGCATTGCCGGTATTGAAGATGCCGATCGGCGAATCCGGGTGATCGTAGGGCCCGAGCACGCCCCAGGAGGCCGAGATGAACAGCGGCAGATTGCGCAATTGCGGCGCGAAGACGAAGGGGTCCATGCGCAGCCATTGCGGACTCCACGGCCACGCCATGGAATCCACATTGAAGCGGCCGGCGTCCAGCATGGCGATGCGAATGGCCTCCCGCATGCCCGGCGCGGAGATGTTCAGATAACCGGAGAACGCGGAGGCGTGCTTGAACTGGTCCCGGTGGTAGGCGGCGAGCGCCAGCGCGGCCGAGCCGCCCATGGACAGTCCGGCCACCGCATTGTTGTTGCGGGAGACGCCGTAGCCCTCCAGGAAGGCCGGGAGTTCGTCGGTCAGGAAGGTTTCCCATTTATAGGTGTACTTCTGGCCGTTGGTACTGGAAGGCGCCCGCCAGTCCGTGTAGAAGCTGGACTGCCCGCCGACGGGCATCACCAGGGTGATGTTGTCGTCGGCGAATTGCTTCAGGGCATTGGTCTCGAAGGTCCAGGCATTGAAGTCGTCGCGGGCGCGCAGCCCGTCGAGCAGGTACAGCGCCGCGTTGCCGCCGTGCCGGGCCCACTGCACCTGCACTTTGACGGGTCCCATGCTGGACGGGACCATCAGCTCCTCGAATCCGCCTTCGGGCGTGCGGTGCAGCGGGTGCATCGGCATGGCGAGGGCCGGGCCCGCGAGCGCGGGCAGGGTGAGGACCGCGGCGGCGGCCGTGAGCCAGCGCCGCCAGCCGCGCGGCCGGCGCCGGGTGGGGGTATTACCGATCGAACCAACTCGCGGGCATGACGACGAGCCCTGTGCTGCCATGAGATCAAGCTCCTGAACCGCAGGGAATCCACACCGAACGTGACGGGCGTCACGGGACTCGGAGCACTCTACCGGCGGGCCGGAGATAACCGGCGGGTAACCCTATCCGTTGGCGTGTATCTCGGTCCTGCCGTCGTGAAAGGCGATGATGCCGTGCTGGAAAGCCTGCTGCACCCCGCCAGATATGGGCGTTTCGTCCGATGTCGGAAAGCCCAGTGCCCCACCGGGTCCCGCCGACCCCTCGTACGCGCCACCGATCATGCCGCCCACCGGGTGCGCACCCCCGCCCGGCGACCACAACACCCGGCCACCCGCGAAATCCTGTGCCGCACCGCCGGTCAGCGGATACTCCGGCGTCAGGCAATCCCCCAGCCACGACTTCGCCAGCGCCACAGGCAGAATCGCACCCGCCGACGCGCAATCCGGCTTGGCCGCCTCCACCCCCAGCGCGGCCGCCGCCTGCGGCCACGACTGCCGCATCTCGAAATCCCAGTACGGCCACGAATGCGTGCCCGAGGGACGGTAATTCACCGTCACCGGAATACTCAGCTTGTTCAGCTTCGCCACGAACTGCAGCGAGGTGAAGCGCGACAGCACCTCCAGCGCCATGCCCGCCCAGTTGGTGCTCACCCCAGGGATCCCGGACGGAATGTCGTAGACGCCGGCCAGCCCGCTGCCGCTCGATACGTACAGGCTTGTGCCCTGCAGCTTCTCGGCCAGCTCGTAGGGATCGTGCGCCCGCCACTCACCGTCGTCCGGCGTGCCCCACATGTGATCGGAGTTGTAGCCGCCCGCGTCGCGCATGGCGTACTGAATTGCCTGCGGCATACCGAGAGTCGTCAGCGTGAGCAGACCGGAGAAGGAGGCCGCGTAATGGGCGAAGCCGGGATTGCGGGCCGCCAGCGTCATGGCGGCGGTACCGCCCATGGAGAGTCCGGCCAGGCCGCGCACATTCGTGGTGCGCCAATCGCGATCCAGCAGCGGCGGTAATTCCTTGGTGAGGAAGGTTTCCCACTTGTAGTTCTTGTTGTTGTCGAGCTGCTTCCAGTCGGTGTAGAAGCTCGCCGCGCCGCCGATCGGCAGCACCACTGTGACGTTCTTGTCGGCGTAGAAACTCTCCGCCCCCGCATCCTTGGTCCAGCCGCTCTGATCGTCGGTCGCGCGCAGCCCGTCGAGCATGTACAGCGCGGGAAACCTGCTGGCGGGCTTGCTGTTCCATTCCCGGGCCAGCAGCAGCTGTACCTGGATCTGCGTGCCCATGGCGGGCGAGTCCACCCACAGGGCCACGCGTCTGTTGCTCAGCCACACCGTATTCCGGATCGCGGGGGTGGTCGGCGGTTGCGCCGCCCCCGGATCCGCAACGGCCGTTCCCCCCGTGAGAAGGGCTACCGTGGCCGTCGCGAGCGCCGCCAGCCAAGCGCGGCGCCCACCGCTCCCCCATCCAACTCTCGCCACTCGCGTCACAGTAGTTTTCTACCCCGTCGACGCGAATCATGGGGAGGCATAACAGAACCGGCCACCCTCACGGGTGGCCGGTTCATGTTCTACAGCTATGAAATTACGATCCGGAAATCGTCGAACACCAGGTCAGGCGCCCGCCACGCCGAGGGCCTGCAGGATGCCCGGGCGCGCCTTCGTCAGCTCGTCGTGCCAGTACGGCCACGAGTGGGTGCCGGCGCCCTCGAAGTCGAAGTTGGCCGGGATCTTCAGCTGTCCCAGGCGAGCCTGGAACGCACGGGTGTTCACCATCGCCAGCGCCTCCAGGGCCATGGCGTTACCGGTGTTGAACACGTCGCCCGCGGAGGCCGGGTGATCGAACGGTCCGGGAATACCGTTGCCCGAGGAGATGAACAGCGGCAGGCCCTTCAGCTGCGGCGCGAACACGAACGGGTCCATGCGCAGCCAGGCCGGGCTCCACGGGGCGGCCATCGCGTCGACGTTGTACCGGCCCGCATCGAGCATGGCGATGCGGATGGCCTCGCGCATACCGGGAGCGGACAGGTTCAGGTAGCCGGACATCGAGGTGGCCTGCTTGAACTGGTCACGGTGGAACGCGGCCAGCATGAGCGCGGCCGAACCACCCATGGACAGACCGGCGATGGCCGTGTTGGTGCGATCCACGCCGTAGCCGGCGAGGAAGTCGGGGAGCTCCTTCGTCAGGAAGGTCTCCCACTTGTAGGTGTACTTCTGGCCGTTGGTGTTCGACGGCGACACCCAGTCCGCGTAGAAGCTGGACTGACCGCCGACCGGCATCACCAGGGTGACATCGTCATTGGCGAAGACGCCGGGCGCATTGCCCTCGTCCGGGTTGTTCCACGCACTGTGATCGTCGCGGGCGCGCATACCGTCGAGCAGGTACACCGCGGAGCCGCCACCGTTCGTGGCCCAGCGCACCTGCACCTTGATCGGGCCCATGCTGGACGGCACCATCAGCTCATCGAACCCGCCCGGGTTCATCCGCTTCGCGATACCGAACGCCGGCGCGGCCGAGGCGATCGATGGGGTGGCCAGTGCGGCGGTCGGGACAGCCAGTGCGGCGGCCGTGGCGATCAGTAGTCGTGTGCGCCAACCGCGATTCGCGCGGCGCGGGCGTGACGAGACCCCGGCCGGCACGGCGGACCTGCCGAAACGCATGGAAACTGCTCCTTCTCTACCGCAGCCCTGTCCACTGCAGTGTTTTAAGTTGTCGAACGGGCAGGCGCGGCGAAGCCGCTGACACCTGCGACAGAGTCGCCGGCGCAACAGCAAAACCGCTGCGGCATACCCGATCAGCACCCGCAAGGAATCCCGACACTTCGATGCGAGCGAAGCGCTTCCACGGTGTGGTCACACTTACGCTCGCTGGAGAGTATTCGACCTTCCGAGGCGTTGGCAAGGTCACGCTAATCGCTGGCCGATTTCCACCATGACGGTAGACCGTAATGTCGCGGTGACCTTATCGCGAATCGCACGTGATGTCGCGGCGATGCCGGGAAATCCCTTACGGCTCAACCGAGGTTGGCGCTCAGGTCGGGCAGCATCCGGTACACCTCATCCGCCCAGTAGTGCCAGGAGTGGATACCGTCCGGCGTGTAGATGAACACCGCATTGCGCGCACCGATCGAGTCCATGCGGGCCTCGAACGCGCGGGTATTCGCAAGCGCTATCGTCTCCAGCCCCATCGCATTCGTGACATTGAAGGCATCCATCGGCGTGTGCACCACGTCCTGCGGACCGGGCAGGCCATTACCGCTGGAGATCCAGAGCCGGGTACCGTTGTCCCGCAACAGTGGCGCGAATACGAAAGGATCGTTGCGGAGCCACAATTCGCTCCACGGCGGACCCCACATGGAGTCGATGTTGTAGCCGCCGGCATCCAGGAGCGCCGCGCGCAGTCCCTCGCGCATACCCGGCGCGGAAATATTGAGATAGCCGGAATACGATGCGGCATAACGGAACTGATCCGGGTGATACGCTGCCAGCACCAGCGCCGCGCTGCCGCCCATGGAGAGGCCGAACACGCCGTTACCACTCGGGTTGAACCCCAGGCGAGCGGCCAGCGCATTACGCAGATCCCTGGTCAGGAAGGTTTCCCAGGTATACGGGGTGGTCTGTCCATTGGTGTTGCTCGGTGCCACCCAGTCGGAATAGAAGCTGGACTCGCCGCCGACCGGCATCACCACATTGATGTTCCACGCGGTCAGCACGCGCTCGATATCGGTGTCGATCTCCCAGCCGGAAAGGTCGTTGCGCGCCCGCAACCCGTCGAGTGCGTACACCACCCGCCGCGTATTGCCGTCCTGTGCGCGGAAGATGCGCGACTTGATCGGGCCCATACCGGAATCCACCCAGAAGTCGTATCCGGACGGATCGAAAGACGCCCGCGCGGGCAGGGCATCGCCGATAGCGGCCAGGAATGGCAGGCTCGCCGCCAATGCCAGACTCACCATCGCGCGCCGCAACAACCCGCCTCGGCCCGACAACCACTCGCATACTCGAACAGACCGCCCGCGCACTCGAACAGACCGCATCGACTCGCCTTTCACAGTGTGGTCAGCATTGACCACCGCCGAAATGCAGAAGCTGTTGCCGCTCGTCTAGCTATAGGCCCGCTACCGAGGTGGCGCCCGGAGAAACACCTCGGGATACCGAATCGTGATAGAAGGCCCCCGCCCGGACGGGGCGAGGGCCTTCACAGACTCGGACTAACCGATATTCGCGCTCAGATCCGGGATCATGCGGTACGCGTCGGCTTGCCAGTTGGTCCAGGCGTGCAGACCGTCGGAGGGGAAGTCCCACACCACGTTCTGTGCGCCCAGCGACAGCATGCGGACCTGGAAGGCCCGGCTGTTGGCCAGCGCCAGCGCTTCCAGCGGCGCACCGCGGATGAGTCGGTCGGCGGCGTCACCGATCGGGATGCTCAGGTCCTCCGGCATCGGCGCGCCACTGCCGGCCGACACCCAGACGCGAGTCCCGTTGCCGATCAAGGTCGGTGCGAAGACGAACGGGTCCATGCGCAACCAGTTCGGACCCCACGGCGGGGCCATGCAGTCCACGTTGTAGCCGCCCGCGTCGATCATGGCCACCCGGATGGCTTCCCGCATGCCGGGCGCGGAGATGTTCAGATAGCCGGAAAAGGAACCGGCGAAGCTGTATTCATCGGGGTGATAGGCGGCCAGGGTGAGCGCCGCCGAACCGCCCATGGAGAGTCCGAAGACGCCGTTGCGATATGGGTTGAAGCCCAGCCGATCTCGCATCGCCCAGCGCAGATCATTGGTCAGGAAGGTCTCCCAGGTGTACCGGTAGCTCTTCCCCGGACCGGCGCCGAGCGCCTCGGTTACGCCCGATCCGGTGTTCGTGGCCGAGGACCCCGCGCCCGGCGGAATGCCGAACCAGGAGCTCGGCTGATCCCAGTCCGCGTAGAAGCTGGACTCGCCGCCGATGGGCATGACGACATTGATGTTCCAGCTCTGCAGTACCTCGGCGACATTGGTGTTGATCTCCCAGCCGTTCAGATCCTGCTGGGCGCGCTCACCGTCGAGCACGTAGACCACCCGATCGGTATTGCCGTCCGCGGCTCGGAAGATCCGGGTCTTGATCGGACCCATGGTGGCCGAGTCGACCCAGAAGTCGAAGCCGGAGAGATTGAGTGCCGCTGTGGCGGGGGGCGCCTCGATTCCCGCGATGGTCAGCGGCAATAGCAGCGCCGTAGCGACGCTCAACACTGTGCGTTTGAAGCCTCGACCCCGCATCGACCTAGCCCTTCTCGTCAATGAGTAGAACGCTGATCTGCAGAACTGATCTTCTTCGATAGACACCGAGTATCGGACGTCCGACTCGGCGTGTTGAGCGTTTGTTGCGGCGAGTCCGCCTGGTGATGCACGAAGGCCCCCACCCGGAGGGGTGAGGGCCTTCGTTTTTGCCGGAATTATCCGGTTATCGGACTCAGCCGATGTTGTTCGAGAGGTCCGGCAGCATCTGGGTTACCTGGTTGGCCCAGTTGTTCCAGTTGTGGATGCCCACGGCCGGGAAGTTGTAGGTGACGTTGGTCAGCCCGAGGCTGGCCGCACGTACCTGGAAGGCACGGGTGTTCACCAGGGCCAGGGCCTCCAGGCCCATGCCGTTCAGCGTGGAGAAGGCGACCGGGTCACCCGCGGGGAGACCGGAGGCGGCCGCGATCCACAGGCGAGTGCCATTGGCCTTCAAGCGCGGTGCGAACACGAACGGGTCCATGCGCAGCCACTGCGGGCCCCACGGCGGCGCCATCGAGTCGACGTTGTAACCGCCGGCGTCGATCATGGCCGCGCGGATGGCCTCCCGCATGCCGGGCGCGGAGATGTTCAGGTAGCCGGAGAACGAACCGGCGTAGGAGAACTGGTCCGGGTGGTAGGCGGCCAGCGTCAGCGCGCCCGAACCGCCCATGGACAGACCGAAGACGCCATTGCGGTTGGGGTTGAAGCCCAGCCGCTGCTGCAGGGCATTGCGCAGATCCTGGGAGATGAAGGTTTCCCAGGTGTAGCGGTAGCTCTTGCCCGGGCCACCGGAGAACAGCTGCAGGCCACCCGAACCCGAGGAGGAGCCCGAGGACGAACCGGACGAACCGGTGGCGGAACCCGCGGGCAGGTCGAGGATGGCGCTGGGCGCGTTCCAGTCGGCGTAGAAGCTGGACTGGCCGCCGATCGGCATGACCACGTTGATGTTCGCGGCGGTCAGCTGGTGCGCGATGTCGGTGTTGATTTCCCAGCCGCTCAGATCCTGCTGGGCGCGCATGCCGTCGAGGGCGTACACGACGCGGTCGGTATTGCCGTCGGCCGCGCGGAAGACGCGGGACTTGACCGGGCCCATGGAGGCCGAGTCGACCCAGAAGTCGAACCCGTCGGGATCCAGTGCCGCGTGGGCGGCCGGAGCGGCGATTGCCGCCGACACCCCGAACGGCAGCAGTAGCGCCAGTGCAAGTCCGATCACGGATCTGTGGAGCCAACCGCGGGACTTCTGACGTCTCTCGCCTCGCATTATTTTGTCCGGCCTTTCCTGTCGTTCTGTCTCACCGCGTGCTCGTGACCACGGCTGAGGTCTCGGCGACCATATCGTGTTTGGGCTAACGGGACGTTATCGGTTTGTGACAAAAGTGACGAGGGCCACTGACAGCCCGGAATGTGGCGCAGCACAGTGCCTGAATATGACTCGAGAGTCGAATTCCGCCCCCGCGGACCCATATCCATCAGCTATCACTCCACTACCGTGAACTATATTGCGCCACTTCAGCATCCACCATCACATCGGGCGAATGCCGAAGGCGCGCACGGGATATCAAGATCAACTCAGCCGATGTGGGCCGAGAGATCCGGCAGCATGTGATTCAGCTCCGACTCCCAGTTCTTCCAGTTGTGCACACCGACGGCCGGGAAGTCATAGGTCACGTTGCCGCCACCGAGCGCCGTGTACCGCGACTGGAAGGCCTTGGTGCCGACCAGTGCGATGGCCTCGATGCCCATGGCCTGGATGGTGGAGGCATTGATGGCATCGGTGGAGGCCGGCAAGCCGCTGCCCGCGGAGATATAGAGGCGCGTGCCGTTGGCCTTCAGCTTGGGCGCGAACTCGAAGGGATCCAGATGCTGCCAGGCGAGACCCTTCGCGGGCGCGAGCGCATTGATGTTGTAGCCGCCCGCATCGACCATGGCCAGCCGGACGGCGTCCTTCATACCGGGCAGCGACAGATCCAGCGCACCGGAGAACGAACCGGCATAAGCGAATTGGTTCGGATGGAAGGCGGCCAGCATGAGGGCGGAACCACCGCTCATGGACAGGCCGAACACGCCGTTGCGGGTGGAGCTGAAGCCGAGCCGATCGTGCAGGGCGTTGGGCAGGTCCTGGCTGAGGAAGGTCTCCCACTTGTAGGTGTAGGACTTGCCCGGGCCGCCGGCGAGTACCTGGGTGGCGCCGGAGCCGGTGGTGTCGGTGCCGCTGGCGGTGCCGGCGGGCAGGCCGAGGAAGGTGCTGGGCGAGGCCCAGTCCGCGTACCAGCTGGATTGACCGCCGACGGGCATGACCACATTGATGTTCGCGGCGGTCAGTGCGCGCGATACCGAGGTCTCGAGTTCCCAGCCGCTGTCGTCCTCGCGGGCGCGTTCACCGTCCAGTGCGTAGACCACGCGGTTCGTATTGCCGTCCGCGGCACGGAAAACGCGGGACTTGATGGGACCCATCGACGAGTCGACGTAGAAGTCCAGCCCCGTATTGTCGAATGCCGCATGCGCGGGCGCCGCGCAGACGGTCGCCGAGATTCCCAGCGGGACAGTGGCGGCCAGTGCCAGACTCAGCACCGACTTCCGCAGCCAACTCCGTGACCTGGGATTTCTGCCCTGCGCATGTCCAGTCTGCGCCCCACCATTCACAGCCTCGCCCCGCATTCGTCCGGCCTCCCGATCGTATTGCGACAACCGTTGCGGCACATAGCATGTGGGTCGCAGTGGCGTCCTCGTGGAGCGTATCGCGTAACCGCCGCCTACGTGTTACCGAACCGAGATCCCGACAGGAATCCCACAGCATAAACGTTACAAACCTCCCCAAACCCGTTATTGCCCAACAACAAGAAACCCCGCACCCCGTTTTCAGGATGCGGGGTCTCGTGACGCATCGAAACAGGAGGCCGGGCGTGAGCGCCCGGCCCTGCACACCTCGAAAGCATTGGGCCCGCGTCCCGTTGTGGCAGATGCGAGGGCTGGGGCGCTGAAAGCACGAGGCCCCGCGCCCATTCGGGGCGCGGGGCCTCACTGCCGCCCGGGTTTCAGGGGCTTGCGACCGAGAGTTCCGAGAGTTGTTCTACTACTTCAGTTGTTCTGCTACTTCGGCGGCGCCGGCGGCGGGGGTACCGGCATGGCCGGGGCCGACGGGTGGGGGTCCACCAGGCCGCAGCGTTCGATCTCGTACTTCGGTACGCGGTCGATGCGGTACTTGGCGAAGCCGAGTGACTGCACCAGGTTGTGCCGCCACCGGTTGAAGGTCAGCGGGGAGCGCGAGGAGGCCAGCAGGTCCTGGGTCCGCGGGCAGGTCAGGGCGACTCGCGCCTGGTCCACCCACTTCTCGTCGAGATACCAGGGCATCCACGGGTGCCGGTCCACCATGCCGGCGTCGACGACCACCCAGTCCGGGTAGATGCTCTTGTCGTGCCCGATCCGCCCGCCTTCGAGCCGATCGGTGTGCGCGGCAAGCGGATACGCCAGCCCCTCCTGGTCGATGACGCGCACGTCCAGCGGCACGTTCATGCTGGTCATACCGAGGTTCAGGAAGAACACGGTGTGTTCCGGCTTGCTGTCGCTGCCCGGTTCGGGTGCGGGCTGCGGATCCAGATACCAGTTCATGAACGACGGCGAGTTGAGCAGCAGCGCACCGTCGGGCGAGTTGGCGATATCGCGGACCATGGCGCGCATGCGCGGATAGTCCAGGTAGTCCTCGGCCAGGATCGGGTGCGCGTGCCCGCTGTTGAGCACGTAGTAGATGCGTTCGTCCACAATGCCATTGGCGGCGATGGTGCCGCGCAGCTTGATGGCGGTGGTGTTGGCCTCGATCGCCGCCCAGGCCGCCGAGCCGACGAAGGCGGCCAGCACGATGACGAAAACCCAGTCCAGTCGCCGGTTCTCGCCGCTTTGGAAGAGGCTCTTGGGCAGCGGTAGCACCGCGACGGGCAGCAGCAGGCAGAACAGCTGCGGCAGCAGCATGCGCCCGTGCATGAAGTCACCGCCGACGCGCAGTTCGAAGACGACCAGCAGCAGGCCGCCGACCGGGAACAAGGTCACCACGGCGGCGGGCGTGCGCAGCCACACGCTGAAGCGATGGATCCGGCTGAGCAGCCGGGCCTTCCGGCCCGCGGGTGCGGACTCTTCGTCCTCGCCCACCCGGAATGCATGGCGGCCGGCCGGATTTCCGCCGGTCACGCGCCGGGCCCGCACCACCACGGCGGCCGCGATGGCCAGGATCAGCAGCGGCAGCCACAGCCAGTACGGCCCGACCATGTTCCACAGGTAGATGAAGCCCTGATGCCATTTGGCGCCGCCCGCTTCCTTGGCGACGGCCGTGTTCGGGTAGGGCAGACCGTAGTAGCCCATCCGCCAGATCTGATATCCGAGCGGCAGCAGCCCGGCGACCACCACGACCAGCGCCCGGAACATCCACGGCCGCAACCGCGTCGAGGGCACCGGTGCGCAGAACACCATGAGCAGCGCGAGTCCGCCGATGACGGTCATCTCCGGCCGGATCACCGGGGACAGTCCGGCCCAGAACACCAGTCCGAAGTAGCTCGCGAGCCGCACGCGGTCGGCCTGCGCCCAGCGCAGCATCCACCACCACAGCACGCCCAGCCAGAAGATGACGAGGCAGTTCTCCAGTCCGGAGGTGGCGTAGTCGCGGGCCGGGGGCAGTGCGATGTAGACGATGGCGCCGGCGGGCACCAGCAGCGCGGAAGACGTTCCGCCCCACAGCCTGCCCGCGCCGACCATGGCGAACACGATGGCCGCCACCGACATGGTGAGGGCGATGGTGAGCACCACGTATTCGAGTCGCGCCTGGGTCAGCCAGCTGAAGAACCAGACGACGTAGGTCCAGGCCGCGCTGGTATTGGTTTCGACGCGCTCGCCCTGGTTGAACACGGGTCCGTTGCCCGCGAGCAGGTTGCGCACCGTACGCAGCACGATCAGGCCGTCATCGGCGATCCATCGGCGCTGCCAGGCGCCGGTGGCGAAAAGGGTCGCGGTCAGCACGATCCCACCGATGAACGTGGCGCGGGATAGTCGCGTGAAGCGGCGCGCGGCACCGTCCGCGCGCCGTCGGGCGCGACCGACCGCCAATTGTGCGGTCGGTGCGCCCTCCCCTCGCTCTTCTCCCTCTACCACGTCAGGTGAGATAGACAGCGACACCTACCGCTCCGATCCAGGCGATTGCGAGGAACTGGAGGATCCGGTCCCCCAGGGCGATCTCTTCGGGTTCACCGGCTTCGCCGCCGTCGACGTCCACCGCGTATCGCAGGATCGCGATGGTGAACGGGATCATGGAGATGGCGAACCAGACATTGTCGGCGTGCCGGACCGAGGGGTCGTTGTCGAACGCCCACAGGCCGTAGCAGACCACCACGGTGGTGGCCGACAGTGTCCAGACGAACCGCAGGTAGGTGGGGGTGTAGTACTCCAGCGACTTGCGGATCTTGGCACCGGTGTCGAGCGCGATCTTCAACTCGGCGTAGCGCTTTCCCGCCGCCATGAACAGCGAGCCGAACGCCATGAGCAGCAGGAACCACTTGGAGAGCTTGATGTCCGCCGCCGCGCCACCCGCGATGGCGCGCAACAGGAAGCCGGACGAGACGATGCAGATGTCCAGCACCGCTTGATGCTTCAGGCCGAAGCAGTAGCCGAGCTGGATGCCGATGTAGACGGCCATCACGACGGCAAGATGCCAATTGGCCAGGAAGGAGCCGAGAATCGAGGCGGCCAGGAACACGACCGAGAGCGCGAAGGCCAGATTGACCGGCACCACGCCGGCCGCGATGGGCCGGAACCGCTTGGTCGGGTGCGCCCGGTCGGCCTCGACGTCGAGGGCGTCATTGATCAGGTAGATGCCGGAGGCCGCGAGGCAGAACACCACGAACGCGATGCCGACGTGGCCGAGCACCTTCGGATCGGAGAGCACGATATGGCCGGCGGCGGTCTTGCCCGCGACCGCCGGCGCGGCCAGCACCAGGACGTTCTTGACCCACTGACGCGGGCGGATCGCCTTGACGAGGCCGGCGCCCAGCGACTTCGGCGGGCCCTTGATGACCGCCTCGGCTAGGTCGGTACTGGTCGGCTCTTCGCTCATATCCCCAACGGCTCTTTCCTTGGCTGTGGTCACTTCGCGAGTCTCTTTTCGGCACTGAGCACTATGGCAGCTGATGCGGCGCCCAGCGCGGAACCGGCGAGCACGTCGGAGGGATAGTGCACTCCGAGAACGACTCGGGAGAGCAACATCGGCGGGACGAGCACCGCTGGCAAGGGTAGCCCGGTGAGCCTCCCGAGCAACACAGCCGCCGCCGTGGTGGATGTCGCGTGTGAGGACGGGAAGCTCAGTTTGCTCGGCGTCGACACGTTGACCTGCACGGACGGATCGTTCGGCCGGGGCCGGCGGACGATCCGTTTGATGACCACCGAGGCCGCGTGCGCACCGAACGCGCCCACGCCGACGCCGATCCACTCCCGCCGGCGCGGCTTGTCGACGAGCGCGCCGATCGCGGAAATGCCCAGCCAGCCCAGCGAATGCTCACCGAAGTGGGACATGCCGCGGGCGGCCTTGATGACCGCGGGATTGCGGCCGATGGTGCCCTGGACAGCGTTGAGGATCTTCACCTCGGCGGGCGCGGCAGCGGCGCCGGCCGGGGCGTCCGGGACCACATGCAGGTTCCGGTCGGTCCCGGAAGCAGGCTGTGCAGCGGTCATTCCGTCGTCTTTCCTTCTGTGTCGATGCCGAAGACGTTCTCCCAAGCCGCTTTGCTCGTGAGATGAGCGTGCGCGCGACGATACTGCTCGCGCACTTCGGGGAAACGCTCGGCCAGCTCCTTGCGCAGCCGCAAGGCTTCCTTGAACAGTTCGAGGGCCTGCCGCGGGTCCCGTTTGCGATAGACGACGCCGCGGCCGTCGGCGGTGGTGACGGTGACGCCGTCCACCTGGGAGAGCAGGAACCAGCGCGCGTCCAGGGTGGGGACGTTCAGCTGCGGGGTCTCGTGATGCTTGGTGTCCGCCTTGCGGAAGTTGTGCAGCACGCCCTTGCCGAGCCGGACGACCTTCGCGAGCGGATTGCCGGGTTCGCCGACCGCGCCGACTCCGGCGTGGGAGGCCAGCGGCAGTTCGGTGGAGGACGGCACGATCACCGCGTCCGGGAACTCCTTGCGCATGGCGTGCACCTTGCCCAGCGCGGTGGGCAGCAGATCGAACAGCTGCTCCGGACCGGCCAGGTAGTCGCGGATCGCCTCGTTCTGGATGGCGACCGTCGAATACTCCAGGCAGAGCAGGTGTTTCAGCGTGGCCTTGATGGTGTTGACCACCATCGGACGCCCGTCGTTGGGCAGGTGCAGCGAGGCCACCACGAGCCGGTTGCGCAGGTGGAAGTAGGCCTGCCAGTCGATGGCGTCGTCCTTGTCGGACCAGGCCATGTGCCACACGGCCGCACCCGGCAGGGTGACGGTCGGATAGCCGTGTTCCCTTGCGCGCAAACCGTATTCGACATCGTCCCATTTGAGGAAAAGCGGCAGCGGCTGCCCGATCTCCTCGGCCACCTGGCGCGGGATGACGCAGGTCCACCAGCCGTTGAAGTCCACGTCGATGCGGCGGTGCAGCAGCTTCGAGTTGTCGCGGTCGCGCAGCGGGTACTTCGAGAAGTCGTGGTCGTATTCGACGTTCGGGGCCGAGGTCCACATGAAGATGCCGCGGTCCACGACCTCGCCCATGCTGTGCAGGTGCGAGCGCTCCTGCAGGTTCAGCATCTGGCCGCCGGTCAGGATGGGCGACTTGGCGAAACGCGAGAACGCGAGCGCGCGCAGGATGCAGTCCGGCTCGATCTCGATGTCGTCGTCCATGTAGACGATGTATTCGGCGTCGGTGGTTTTCAGCGCTTCGTACATGACCCGGCTGTACCCACCGGAGCCGCCGAGATTCGGCTGATCATGGAAGGCCAGCCGATCGCCCAGCGCGCGGGCGGCTTCGGCGAAGCCGGGCTGGTCCACGACCTTCTTGGTCCCCTGGTCGGGGATGATGACGGCCTTGATCTTCTCCAGCACCAGCGGGTCGGAGCCCAGGGCCGCAATGGTTTTCACCGCGTCGGCGGGGCGGTTGAAGGTCGGCATGCCGACCGCGATGCTGCCCTCGCCGGGCGCCTCGACGGGCGCATACCAACCGCCGCTGCGCATTTCGACGTGCGAGTCGGTGGTGATGTCGAACCAGATCCAGCCGCCGTCCTCGAACGGGCCGAGGTCCACTTCGAATTCGACGTAGTCGGCCGCGGCCGCGCCGTCGCCGGGCGTGCTGAATTCGTCGCCCTGTACGTGGATGCGGGAGCCGTCGGCCTTGGAGCGGTAGACGTCGACGCGGCCGTGGCCGGACATCTCCAGCTTCAGCACCACGGACTTCAGTACGGACCAGCGTCGCCAGTAGCTGGCCGGGACCGCATTGAAGTAGGTGCAGAACGACACCTCGGATTCCGCGCCGATGGCCAGCGCGGTGCGCGTGATGGCGTGCGCGCGGCGGGCATTGGTGTCGGATTCCTCGAGGTACAGCTTGCGCACGTCCAGGGGTTCACCCGGCCGGGGCAGGATGATGCGCTGGAGCAGGGATACGGCGCGGGTCTCGGTGCTCATGTCTTCCCGAGTGAGTTGGGCGGTCATCAGGCCTCGTCCACGAGGGTGGCGCCGGTCTCCAGGTGCGGGCGCAGCACGTTGTCGAACATGCTGAGCGCGGCGCCGATGGCCATGTGCATGTCCAGGTACTGGTAGGTGCCCAGGCGACCGCCGAAAAGCACCTTGGCGGAGGCGGTTTCGGCCTTGGCGCGCTCGCGGTAGGCGAGCACCTTGGCGCGGTCCTCGGGGGTGTTGATGGGGTAGTACGGTTCGTCGCCGGTCTGGGCGAAGCGCGAGAACTCGCGCATGATGACCGTCTTGTCGGTGGGGTAGTGGTCGCGCTCGGGGTGGAAGTGGCGCGGTTCGATGATGCGGGTCCAGGGGGCGTCCGCGTCGTTGTAGTTCATGACCGGAATGCCCTGGAAGTCACCGGTTTCCAGCACCTCGGTCTGGAAATCGATGGTGCGCCAGCCGAGTTCGCCCTCGCTGTAGTCGAAGTAGTGGTCCAGCGGACCGGTGTAGACGACCGGGGCGTCCGGGTTCTGGGCGCGGATCTCGTCACGCACGTCGAACCAGTCGGTGTCGAGGCGGACCTCGATGAGGTCGTTCTCCGCCATCTTCGACAGCCATGCGGCGTACCCGTCCTTGGGCAGACCCTCGTAGGTGTCGTTGAAGTAGCGGCTGTCGAAGGTGTAGCGGACCGGCAGCCGGGTGATGATGCTCGACGGCAGTTCCTTGGGATCGGTCTGCCACTGCTTGGCCGTGTAGTCGCGGATGAACGCCTCGTAGAGCGGGCGGCCGATCAGCGAGATGCCCTTCTCCTCGAGGTTGGTCACGTCCTTGCTGTCGACCTCCGCCGACTGCTCGGCGATGAGCGCGCGCGCCTCGTCCGGGCTGTAGTAGCGGCCGAAGAACTGGGAGATCATGCCCAGCCCCATGGGCAGCGGGTAGGCCTGGCCCTTGTGCAGGCCGAAGACGCGGTGCTGGTAGTTCGTGAATTCGGTGAACTGGTTGACGTAGTCCCACACGCGCTTGTTGGAGGTGTGGAAGAGATGGGCGCCGTACTTGTGGATCTCGATGCCTGTTTCGGGCTCCGCCTCCGAGTACGCGTTGCCGCCGAGGTGGTAGCGGCGTTCGACCACCAGTACCCGCTTGCCCAGCAGGTTGGCGGTGCGTTCGGCGATGGTCAGCCCGAAGAAGCCGGAGCCGACGACGATGAGATCGAAGGGGGATGCGACGGTCACGGTGGCCCAGCGTACCGGCATCGGGTGCGGCGGTGCGCTGGCTCTCACAGGTGCGGTAGTGACCGGTGTCCGGCATCCCCCACGCGGGGTCCGCGGATCCCCCGTGCGGGGGTTGACTTTGGCGAAAATTTTGCTCCGTGTTTACCGAAACGGGGACAACGCGGTCACACGGGCTGTATTACATAGGCACCCGAACTGAGCGTACGACCAGTTCAGTTGTTTGTGCTGGTGCGCGGGCTGCCGCGCCCTACCCGGAAGACCCTTACATTGCGACTAGCCCGCTTCGCACCCCTCATGGGTGCGCTAACGATTTCGGCCGTGCTGAGCACTGCCGCCCTCGTCCCGGCCGCCGCCCCGGCGTTCGCGGACGAGGGGGACACTCTCGCCGCGACTGCCGTCGCCGATGCGGGCCCGATCTGCGGCAATGCCGCACCGACCTTCGACGACATCGTCAACGCGGCGGCCACGGCCATCCGCACCGTGGTCCCCGCCGCCGAACAGTCCGCCTACGACCAGCAGGTGAACGACTTCCGGACGACGATCGCCACGGTCCGTGTGCACCGCGATATGCTGCCGGTGGCCGGCCCCAACGACCGCACCCAGTACCTCGACGATCCGATCGTCAGCAATCTGGTGAACGCGCTGGACGCCATCAAGACCGGCCGCATCGACAAGACCGTCTCGGCGTCCTCGCTGAACGTCAACGATGTGATCGAGGTGTTCATCCTCGCCACCCGCATCGTGAAGATTCCGACCCAGCTGGCCTTCAGCCTGGTGCCGACCGTCGGGTTCATACTCAAGCCGATCGTGGGCGCGCTGTTCAACGGCGTGAAATCGCTGGCCCGCGCGGTCCAGGGGCAACTGTCGACGGTGGGCTGCCAGACCCGGGCCGCCGGGATGTACCAGAAGCTGCAGCTGGATCTGCCCGACGAGCACATCGAGATCCCGCAGCCGCTCATGGATCTGGCCGAGCAGCTGACCCTCGCCAACGGCAGCTGCACCCCGCTGGCCGAGCTGAAGACCTCGGATCTGGTGGAGCGCACCCGTAACTTCCTCGCCTCGACCCCCGGCCTGCCGGTGGATCCGAACGCGGTGAACGCGAATGCGGCCGCGCTGCAGGGCTTCCTGCACGACAACCGGGTCGCGGACGTCATGATGATCCGCCGCACCGAGGAGCTCGGCCCGATCGTGGACGCCCTCGACTACGGCCCGCTCACCTTCCTCGCCAACCTCGGCTTCGACATCTACGAGGGCCGCGGCCTCAACACCGTGCCCCTCTCGGATGTGAAGGTGGAGAACCTCTTCATGCTGATCACGGTGGCACTGGACACCACCAGCCTGCTGATGACGGTCGCCAACACCGTCGCCGGCTGGACGGGCGTGGCCAATACGATCCTGACCCCCTTGTCGATCGCGCAAACCCTGGCGTTCGTGCCGACCACTTACGGGATGCCGATTCTCAAGGGCGTACTGCAATCCATGTGCGCCGCATAGGATTCGGATAGCACAAGAGCCGCCCGGCTTCGAAAGGCCGGGCGGCTCTTGCCGTTCACCGTCTTGTCAGTAGCCGTAGGGCGAGTAAGTGGGCGGCGCGTAGGTGGGCTGTCGGTTCTTGCCCGCGGCGATCCAGCGACCGGTGGCCGGTACCGAGGCCAGGACCAGGATGGCGACCGCCACCAGCAGCCCTAGAAGGCCGGCCCCGGGGGTGCGGGCCGCATCGACCAGGCCGCCGGCCACGCCGATGCCGGACAGGATGATCAGCATGACGCGGCCGAAGGTCTTGCGGGCCAGCAGCAGCCACGCGCTCATGATCCACAGCAGGCCCACCACGATGATGACCACGCCCACGACGGTCGCCACCGTGGAGGCGTTGTCCGAGGTGTGCGTGTGCGTGCTGTACGGGGAGTCGTAGTAGTCGTCCTTCTTCAAGGCCGACGCCGCGATCATGGCGGCGACTCCGCCTATCGTGGCGAGAATCCCGATGATTATCCCCAGCACGCCGGCGGTGATGGCGGTACCGCCGGTCGCGGGCTGCTGCGGGTAGGCGGGCGGATATCCCGATGCCGGAAATCCCTGCGGCGGATATCCCGGTGGCGCTTGGTAACCGGGCTGCGGATATCCGGCGGCCGGATATTGCTGTCCGGGATATCCGGCGCCACCGGGATACTCGGGATTCGGATAGCCGGGCTGTTGTTGACCGTATGGATAACTCATCAGGACCTCCCCCTCTCACGTTCGCGCGGACTCTACCGCGTGGCGGTGACGGGGGCGATCCGGTTTACAGCCGGGCGTCGGCGTATGCCTTCATGGCGTCGCGGACGTACTCCGCGGTGCCTGCGCCGTGCTTGTCGTAGTTCTGCCCGAATCGTGGGTCGGCCACATACATTTCGCCGAGTCCGGTGAAGTACTGGGCGGTCACGGGTCCGCCCGTGGGCGAGGCGCCGATCCAGTCGTAGTGGCGTTGCACGATGGCCTGCACCTCGTCGCCGTCGACGGGGAGCCCGGCGGCGTGCGCCCGGCCGTAGTCGGCGGCGATGTCGCGGTGGGTCTGCATGAAGGCCTGCTGTTCGGCCTTGCTCTGCGAGCGCCACCAGCGGTCACTCTTCTCGTAGGCGTCCTTGCCCCACTTGTCGATGACCTCGTCCTTGTATTGGGTGTGGTCGAATCCGTCGAACATTTCGTCGGCCATGAGTTGCTCACCTGCTTCCGTTTTTCGCAATGTGGTTCGCACCGAGGCGATTTGGCGCGCGATCCGGCCTTGCTCTTGTTTCAGCAATTCCAGATGCGTGCGCAGCGCGGCCGCGGCGTCTTGCTGTCCGTCGAGGACCTGGGCGATGGCCGGCAGGCCGAGTCCCAGTTCCCGCAGCAAAAGGATGCGTTGCAGGCGAACGAGTGATTCCTGGCCGTAGTAGCGGTAGCCGTTGGATCCGATCCGGACCGGTGGCAGCAGGCCGATCTCACCGTAATGCCGCAGCGTGCGGCTGGTGGTGCCGGCGGCCTTGGCCAATTCCTGGATGGACCACTCGGTTTCCATTCCCCGTCCTTTCCGCACTCGTTCTCCTCGACGAATTCAGGATGCAAGTTGACGTAGCGTCAAGGTCAAGCCATTACCAGTATGCGCCCGTCCCGGTATCGGTCACCGGATCGGTTGTCCGGGATACCCCGCTTGCCCGGCTTTGCGGCGCTGTGAAAGGATTCGGCAGCGCGTTGCCCGACAGCGGATTTCGGCGCGCGGCTCCATTTTTTGATGCGTTGGGGGATGAGGAAACACATGTTCACTGCGGGTCGCGCCCGAGTTCTGCGCTGGGCGGCCGCGGCCGTCGTGGCGGTCGGTTCCACTGCTCTGCTCACCGGAACGGCCGCCGACGCGGCGCCGGTGGTGACCCTGGGCGGCGGCTCCGGCGTCTATATCGAGGACCTCACCGACTCCGACAGCGTGAACAACTGCACCCTCACCGCGATCGGCTACGACCGCGATAACAAGCTGGTCGGCCTGACCGCCGGCCACTGCGGCGAGGTCGGGGCGCGCGTCGCCTCCGAGTACACCCGCAGCGGCGGCATCGGCGTGGTCGCCGCCAATAACGCCGATATGGACTGGGCCGTCATCGTTTTCGACCCGGCCCGCGTCATCCCGACCCGCCAGGTCGCGCAGACCACCATCAACGGCATCGGCAACCCGCCGATGATCGGCAATATCGTCTGCAAGAACGGCCGCACCACCGGCTACACCTGCGGGCCCGTGTGGGAGACCAAGAGCTACTACTTCCGCAGCCAGGTCTGCGCCAACCACGGCGACTCCGGCGCGCCGGTACTGCTGGGCGACCGACTGGTCGGCATGGTGGTGGCCGGGACGGACTTCAAGGCCGGGCCGATCGACGTCGAGCTGCCGTTGTGCACCGGTGCGGGGGATCTGATCCACGAGCCGGAGCTGGCCTCCAACATCACGACCGTGCTGGACGACATCAACGCGCAGGGTGGCGCTGGCGCGGGATTCCGCCCGTTCTGACGGCTCTTGCCCGAACGACGAATACGGCCCGCGGGATCTCTCCCGCGGGCCGTATTTCTTTGTGTGCCTGGATATTTCAGTGACTCAGTATCCGACGGTGAATCTGGTGCGGTGGTGGCGCGGCGTCTCGGCCTCGTCGAGTAGGGCGACCGCCAGGTCCTCCATCGAGATCGAGGAGTTCCCTTCGTCATCGGTCAGGAGCTCATCCTTACCGAGCCGGAAGACGCCGGTTCGTTCTCCTGGCTCGAGCAGCGCGGATGGGCTGACATAGGTCCACGCCACCGGCCCCGATTGCGCCGCCCGGAAGACGGTGAGCTGCTTGTCGCAGGCTTCGGCGATCGGCAGCAGTTCCGCCGGGAAGTCCGGCTGCTGGTTCAGGGGCAGCTCCGCGCCGGGCGGGGTGAGGCTCCCCGCCCCACCGACCACCAGCAGCCGAGTCCCGCTGTGCGCCAAACCTTCCAGCAGTGCCTGCGCGACTTCGGGCAGCTCGTGCTCGCGGCCCGGGACCGGGCGGGTCGCACTGATGACGAGGTCGCTTCCCGCACTGGCCGCCGCCACATCCTCGGGGCGGGCCGCATTGCCCCGGCGTACTTCGACTTCGGACGGAAGCGTGTTCAATCGTTCCGCATTCCGCGCGACCGCTACTACCCGGTGACCGCGCCGCAACGCTTCGTCAATCACTCGGCTACCGACATCCCCCGATGCTCCGAACACAGTGATACGCATAATCTTTCGACTCCTTCGAATTCCTGCCGCCTGGTGAATGACCGGTATCAAGCGGCCCGCGAGGCCGGCACGGTCTCGGGCTCGGCCGCCGGTGCGGGACGTGGCGCGGGGGCGGTCTGCCCCAGCAGGGTCCCGCTGAGCGCGATCGCCATTCCGAGGATCTGCAGCGGCGCCAGCGACTGCCCGAGCGCGACCCACCCGATGATCGCCGCGGACAGCGGACTCAGCAGTCCGAGGAACGAAACCGAAGTGGCCCTGAGCTTCCCGATGCCCCGGAACCACACCACATACGCGGCCGCGGTCCCGATCAGTCCCAGGAACAGATAGCCTCCGATGGCCTTCCCGTCCAGCGCCGGCGGCGCCCCTTCCACGATCAGCGCCAGCGGCAGCAACATCAGCCCGCCCGCGGTGAGCTGCCACCCGGCCATGGCCAGCGGCCCGACCCCGTCGGGCCGCCCCCACTTCTTCGTCATAATGATGCCGCCCGCCATGGACGCGGCCCCCGACAATCCCGCGATAACCCCGATGGTGTCGAGCGCGGCCGTGGCCCGCAGCACCACCAGCGCCACCCCTCCGATCCCGATCAGGGCCGCCAGCACCTTCCGCCCCGTCAGCCGATCCCCCAGCACCACCGCGGCAAGCCCGATGGCGAACAACGGCGACGCCGAACTCAACACCGCCGCAACACCTCCCGGCAGCCGGTATGCAGCCAGGAACAGCAGCGGAAAGAACGCCCCGATATTGAGCAGTCCGAGCACCCCCGCCCGCCACACCCACCGCCCGTGCGGCAACGTCCTCGTGACCGCCAGCAACAGCAACCCCGCAGGCAACGCCCGCATCAACGCCGTGAACATAGGCCGCTCAGGCGGCAAGAACTCCGTGGTCACCGCATAGGTAGACCCCCACACCAGCGGTGTCAGCGCGGTAAGCGCCAACGTCCCCGCAAACCCCGCACGCGAGCCGTTCATCAAAGCTCCTCATTGATAATCTCAATGTTGAGATAACAACCAGTAGATACCTCAACACTAAGTATCTCAATATTAATATTATTCCCGCCTCCCGAGGGAGCCCCCCATGCCCGACGCCGTAGACCAGATCACCGCCGCCTGGCGCACCCACCGCCCCGACGTAGACACCTCCCCCATGGAAATAGTCGGCCGCATAACCCGCCTCCACCGCCTCCTCGACCGAGCCCTCACCGACTTCTTCCACACCCACACCCTCGAACGCTGGGAATTCGACGTCCTAGCGACCCTCCGCCGCTCGAACCCCGAATCCGGCCTGACGGCAGGCGAACTCAACAAAGCCGCCATGGTCACCTCGGGTGCCATCACCAACCGCATAGACCGCCTGACCGCCAAAGGCCTGGTCGAACGCGTCCCCGACACAAAGGACCGCCGCGCCATCCGAGTCCACCTGACGGATAAGGGCCGCCAACTAGTCGACGACCTCCTCCCCCTCCACATGGCCAACGAGCAACGCCTCCTCACCGGCCTCACCCCAGCGGACCGAGAAGCCCTCATCCCCCTCCTCCGCGCCCTCTCCGAATCCCTCGGCGACATCACCCTGAGCTGAAGACACCAAAAAGGGCGGTACACCCGAAGGTGCACCGCCCGTTGAACTCTCGACTACTGGGTCAGGCGCTGTTCATTGCCGTATCAGGCGATGCGTACGTAAGTGCTTTCGCCTGCAGAAATGATGGACGGGGAGCCGGCGAAGGTGAAACCGGTGCTGAATGCCTCTACCGACACCAGATCACCGGCCTTGATGTCCACGATCGCGGTGAGCTCTATCGTGCCCGCCGGCCCGGGCACCTCTGAGCTGGTTTCAACCGGCCGACCGTTGACCACCAGCCGTGCTCGTTGCGTGAGCTTGCCCATGAAACCCGGGACTCCTCCGGAGAACGGAAGGACGGCGGTAACGGTCGCGCGCGATTTGGCGCTCTGCGCTCGGAGCGCATTGTTGAGCACGGTGGAGCCCGGATATTTCTTCGCGTCCGCGCTCCAGCCGCTGACTTGTCCGAACTCGGTGGCCATCTGATGGGTCGAGCTCTTGGTCATGGCGGAGGGCGTGAAGTCCGCGGTGGGGTCCGTGCCGGCGACAACGACCAACGGCATCAGCTACCACGCACCTGTTTATGCGACTGCGAATGACCGTTCCAGAACATGGATTTCCCGCTTTCTCGACCCGCCAAGCCGGAGGCCCGTCGGGTGAAGTCGTCATGAATGTATGCAGTGAGTCCGCTCGCGACTAGCTTCTGCCAAGGCAGACATCACATCCGGCGTCCGGCAAGCAGCGAGCGTCCGGAAGAAGATCGACGGGGTTCCGATCGAGCGCGACAGCGATGAGCACGAGCTCATCGACAGTGAACGTGGCGGGGGCGATCATCCGGTCGGCAAAGACAGCCGCCCTGATACCCGCCTTCCTCGCCACCTCCCCGGTCCCGATGCCCGACTCTGCCAACGCCCGCCCGACCCGGTTGCCGACACATCTGTCCATCCAGTCCACAAGACCGCCTTCCACCCCTGGAGCGATGCCGCCTCGCCCGCGCCGTCGCAGGGTGTGGCACCATTTCAGCTATCGTTCGAACATATGTTCTATTATCCGAAGTATGTAGATGCGAGATCAACAGCCCGCATCCGCACAATCCGTGGGAAACCTCGGTACACAGACTCCCACCCATCACCCGAAAGAGGTGAAACCTGTTGGCCGACAATTATTTCGGCGAGTACATCCGGCAACGCCGGCAGGATGCCCTGCTGACCCGCACGGAACTCGCCCACCTGGCCAACATCTCGGTATCCCTCCTCGAAAAGATCGAACTGGGAACCCGCCCAACCACCTTGCCTACCCTGCAGGCGCTCCTGGACCAGTTGGGTGTCCCCTCGATGCAACGTAAATACATCCTCGACTCGAGCCTCGCCGGCGTCTACGGAACCTCACCGAACACCTCGGCGAACCCGACCGCAATAGACCTGGCCGATCTCGAAAGCCTCCCCCATCCCGCCGGCTTCTACCTACTGCCGACCTTCACGATCGCCGCCGCCAATACAGCCCACCGCACAACATTCCCCGGCCTCGACTCCGGCACCAACCTCGTCGAATGGATGCTCCTGAACCCCGTTGCGCGCAAGATCCTCCCGGAGTGGGACAAGGAGATCCACCGCCTCGTCCACAGCATCCGCATGCTCACCCCACACATAGATTCCGACGAGCAGGTTGCCAAGGCGCTACAACCCTGCCGACAGGCACCCGAATGGGACGACCTCTGGCACAACACCCCACCCACCCGGTCAGCCGACGGAACCCGAATCCTCGTCCGTGACATCGTCGCCCAGCAGACCCGTCCGATGGACGTACGCATCTACTCGCCCGAAATCCCGAACCGCCGATGGTGGCTGTGCCGCCTGATCCAGCGAAACTACTGACCACTCAGCCCTGACTTCGCTTACCTACCCGGAATGGGCAACACTTCGACAGATCCGCCCCTTTCCCGTATCCACTCCTGCAAATTAGCACCAGAAATCTCTTATTCCACATTTCCAGAAACGAACGTGACCGGCCCGAAAATAGATCCCGTAATTCCGGATAGGTTGGTATTATCATTCAATGCAACCTCGAACAAGTTTTGCTGAAGAATACTGCCCGAAAGATCTGCATCGCAAAAATTTACCCGAACCAAGTCCGCACCCATAATTCGAGCCGACCGAAGCGACGATGCCCTGGCATCAACACCATAAAGCGAAGCATGGGTGAGATCCGCACCGTCGAGTGTCGCGCTCCAGTACTACATTGACGAATTTAGCATCTATAAGGCAAGCTCCCGAGAAATCAACTCCCGACAGATCGGATCCACTAAAATCACAGTCCGATGCATCCAGTCCATATGGTCGACCTTCGCGGATCCAATCTTCGAGTACGGACGCGGCTTCCCTGTCGAGCGGGGCCACAGTGGGAACCCATTGATCAGGGGTACCGAATGACATTCTTCTCCCAGCCACTCTTCCGAACGATCAAAAATTGTCATCATGGCGGCGACCTCAAAGTATTGCACGCTTCGCGGAGCATCGTTCTTGAAGAGAACCTTCTGGATCACTCGGGCGTCACAACCGGCGGACGCCCATTCCCGAAGTCTTCATTGATGGCGTCACTCCATCGGTAATTGGCCTCATTTGCAGGTTCTGGCCGTCCCTTTGCGCGCCGCTCCGAAAGACGGCGCTTCTCGTTAATAACTTCGTCGATGACTCGACCGAACCATTCGGTTACAGAATTTGCGATCTGCTTTACTTGGCACGATTCGATCAGCAGCCAAACCGGCGGATCTGGCTGTTCCAGGTCGACTCCATCGATCACGAGATAGCTGTAGCCTCCCGCCGCCGAGAAGACAAATAAGTGTCCCGGGTCCACCATTCCGTGATCACCGCCCTCTTCAAGGCACCATAACGCTTGCTCGCGGATATCCTCGCTCATACCGTGAACCCCAAATACAGTTCCAGGCATGGCAGCCCCCCAGCGACGACCGAGAATTCGCAGAACTGCACGCAATGCATCGGGGATGTGGCTTACACCTTGCGCCTCTACCATTGAGTCTATTTCGGATTCTGTAGCGCCCTCGACCGCCTCCGGGCGGAAGCCTGCGGATACCGCTCGATCGAAAGTGATGCCGACCACCGAGGCTGCGTTGTCACCATCCGTCATGATCCACCCCGCAAATCTATACCATCCAGGCCGGAAGATTCGCTCTACCGAACGGGAAGTCGATGACGAGCTTCAAATCGATATCGACGCTGCTCAGGTTCGCGCTCAACTGCTGGGCAGCATCTTCAATCACCACTTTGGCATCTACCGGATAGCCATCGCGTACTGACGCTCTGCCGATTGCCCCAAAAATCGCCGACTCCACCTCCTCCCGGAATGGGACAAGTAGATCCACCGCCTCGTCCACAGCATCCGCATGCTCACCCCACGCATAGACGTCCGCGTCTACACGCCCGAAATCCCGAACCGCCGATGGTGGCTGTGCCGCTTGATTTCCCGAGGATGCTGACTACTCATCGACGTGACTCTCGATATCGATCAGCTCACCATGCCGGTTGTACGACAGCGTTTCAAGAAGCTCTTTCTCAGAATCGTAGCGATATTCAAATCGCTCGAGCAGTCGACCGTCGGGAGTGTAGTACTCCTCCGAGATCAAATCCAGGTCATCATCCAGATATTCCATCTTGACCATATCGACAATCGCGTTCGACCCTGTAAAGTGCCCTTTTCGGCATGAGCCGCTCCCTTCCCTCGCAAAGGGCTGCCATATCTCACCCCGGACCGAGGGATAGTTCGCCGCGTGCCATCGAAGTGCAGCGCCAGGTTCCGGCACTCCAAAATATTGCACATTCCTCGGAGTGCCATCACTGAAGAGAATTTTTTGGACCACTTGGCCACCCTGGAATGCCGCCAGTATCCTTCCGGGAACCAGCTCGCCGCCAGCCTCGACCTCGGACCAGACTCCGGTCTCGAGATCAATGTCGACGTAGGTTACACGGTCGGCAGATAGTTCACCGTAGATAGGGAGCAACGAGATACTCGCCACCTTCCTTCATCAAGGAGATCTGTATTTTCGCACCATTTGCCAGTGTCTCATACATTATTACACCGAGGTTGTCCGACCCTTCTCTTGGCGCCCATCGATTGGCAGGTAGCTTTCCTTTCTTCACATCCTTTCCGATCTGCTTTGCAACCTTGTCCAAGGTAGCATTCTCCAAGAACTGCCGACCATACCGTTCAAAGGTCTCGGCATCTACCACCAGCGCGATATCGATGTCACCCGCGGTCAGCTTGTGCAAGGAACTACCTTGTACGACTACCTCCACGTCCGCAGGATCAACGCCGCGTTTGCCTGCCACATCCAAAATCGCGGATTTGACCTCGTCGAACTGCTTCTTTGAATCGAAAAGGTAGGGGTATCCCCGCCGCCGTACCTCAGCGAGATTGGCAAGGCTCTCATTCAATCGAGCCACGACATCGTCCACTCCATCGAATTCAGGAATGCTCTTTCTACCCTTTATCCCATACTGATGTAGCAATCCCGCGACATCCTCACCGTGCTGATCCAGCATCTTTTGAATGATTCGCAGATCATCTGAGCCTGTTCGCGCAATTGCCGCCTGTGCATCCTTGACCAGAGGCACCCCGCCGAATCTCAATTCACTGGGGCTGATACGAGAAATCCCGTCGCCCGCCGAACTCCCACTACTCCACTGCGCGTAGTAATCAGGCGAAGGCAATCGCCATTCATTGAAATCAGGAAGGGCCTGCGGATTGAACGGGGAATCCAGCGGTACGTGGATGCCCGGAGAGACCGCCGGGACGCCCTCGAGGGTGACGGCGAAATCCTGAATCACGGAATTCCGGGCTGCCGCATCGCTGTAAGGGACAGCTTGGGGAAGTACCTCTCGTTGCGGCGGGATTTTCGGGTCTGCGGCGGGGTGTATTGCTGGTAGGTCCGGGTGTGGGGGGTTGGGTGTGCCGATGTGGGTGGGTGGTAGTCCGGTTCGTTGGCCGTATGTGTCGATTTGCTTGAGTAGTTGCTGGTCTTGGAATTGGCGGCTGATTCGGAGAGCGTCGGCGGCGGTGTCCGTTGCTTCGAGTGAGGCCATGAATTCCGGCGCGATCTTGCGCAGGCCCAAACCCGCACCTCTCGCCGCGGCGCTGCCGACGCCGGGGATCATCAGTACGTCGAGGCCCAGTTATGCTGCAGCCATGGTGATTTCCCAGCCGCTGTGGTCGCCACGATCATGGGCGGCATCCCACAGCACCATCGCCGGACCGATCGTCATATCGACCAGGGCATCGTTGAGGAACGTCTTCGGATCGACATCAGGACGGTTCATATCGATGATCTGCCGGCGAATCTCTGCGGGTGAGAACCGCGATGGCGCGGTGTTGGTCGCGGGTTGAGTGGGGTCGATGAGCCATTGGGTTTTGTCGTCGTGCAGATATTTCTCGACAGCAGGATCTCTCCACTGGATGCCGGCATCATGCAAACGCCGAAACGCCGCCTGCTGCAGCGCGCGTTCCTCATCGTTGTGCGGCTCGTAGAACGCCCACTCGAGATCGTTGCGCTGCTCCAGCGGCGTGTATCGGGCCGCCTCCAACCGCTCTCGCGCGACGTCATAGGGGTTACCCGGCCCGACCCAAGCAACCGGGCCCTGACGAAAGATCGCGAGATCGTCCGCCAACTGCTGTGGCGTGTAACCGAAACCAGTGCGGAAAGTCGTGGCCGGCTTCGTGATCGAATCCGGCACAACACCCGGCACAACCGGCGTCGGAAGTTCACATGAGGCAGTTGCCTGTACTTCGATCGGTCTCGGGATACCAACCTGATCTTCGAGTCCTGGGACACCAGGGAATAGTGATTTCGGGCCGGAATCTGCGGCAGGGCTTGTTGGGCCGGGGCTGATCATCTCCTGGATCACCGGATTGACCGGCGGTGGAGGAGCTTGATAGCCAGGAATCGCCAACTCTTCCAAGGTCTTCGGAACCTTCGCAGAAGGCACCCCCGGATCACCCTCACCCGGCAGCCCATACATCTGAGTGAACGGAGTCGAAGGCGGCGGCTGACTAGCAGCCGGCGGAATCGGCGCAGGTGCCGGGGGCAGCGGTGCAGTACGCTGCTCCACCTTCGCCGGCAACTCCGGATCCGGCATACGCAACACCGGAGGCATACGACCCGCCACATCCTGCAACACCACCGGCTGAGCCGAAACAGGCACCGGGGCATGCGAAACGGTCAGCTCGCGAACATCCTGGATTCGCCGGAACTTCTGAGCCGCACCCAATGGACTCGAAACAGTCAGATCATGAACACGACCACCGCCGGCAGTGCCCGTGCGGTCGGATCGTGAGCCGTCCACGCCGCTGGTTACGCGGTTGAGCCAAGCGCTGTTTGTGGTGACCCAGGAAGGGGGGTTGTGAGGCTGTGCAGGATCGATCGGCACGGGCTGGCCCCCTTCTTGCGTGGGCATGAAGAATCCCCATCCCGGCGCGGGATGGGGATTTTGGCATTTGATTCGGTTGGGGCGAACGGAGATTGGGAGAGGTCAGCTCGGGTTGGTGGCTCGGGCGGACTTCTTCATTTGGTTGCCGCGGTTGATGCGGGTGACCAGTTGCGCGGTGTGCTGCTGGTCGAGGTTGTTGAAGTTGAAGACTCTGCTCTTATTGGTGGGGCTTGTGGATCCGGCGGCGCTCGGGTTGCCCGGGGTCCAGGAGGAGACGGGACGGAGGGGGGACGAGAGTGGTGCCGGCGGTTTCGGACTGGGCATGATGCCTCCCTAGCGCTCGAGGCGTTCCAGGCGGGCGTAGATGTTTGCGAGGGCGTCTACGACGGTGTGGTTGTCCAGTTGGGGCCAGCCGGCGTATTGGCCGGTGTTGCGCTGGGCGAGGCCGCAGAGTTGTTCGCGGATGTCCTTGACGTCGCTGCTGATCGGGCCGCAGAACGCGGTGATGAATTCTTTGAGCTGGGTTACTTCTGTTGGGCTCATCGGCGCTTCCTCTCCATCGATGAGGGACTGGACGTCGCGGCGGAAGGTGGGCATGTCGATGCCGGCTGGGTCGATCTTTCCTTCGCTGCTGTATTCGCGGTGGGCTACGCAATCACGGGCCGTGCGTCCGATGCGGCGGAGGATGGCGGCGCAGCCGCGTCTGTAGGCGTCGAGTTGTGCTGGTGTCCAGTCGGTTCCGTCGCCTCGGGATACTGCTTCGATGCCGATTACGTGGTAGTTGGCGTTGTTGGTGGGCCAGCCGGGCCAGGAGCCGCGGCCGGCGTGCCAGCAGACACCGGCGGCAATGACCCGGTAGGTGCCGTCGCGTTCCAGGACCAGTTGGGCCAGTGGGCCTTCCAGGTCGGGGCGGCCGTATTGGACTATGCGCCAATCGTTGGGGCCGCCGCCGGCGGTGTGGTGGCAGAGCACGCCGCGGAGGTCGGCGAAGTCGCCGTGGCCGCGGTCGCGCCAGCCGTCGTGTTCGATGACGCGGAGTCCTGCCTCACGCAGGACGTCCGCCAGCCAGATCGGATCTCCGGTCCAGGACATTCGGTTCGTCTTTCTCACCGGCCGCCCACCGGCGGCACGAAGTGCGGGTGGGCGGCCGATTTCATAGATCGCGCGCGGTCACCGCGTCGATCGCGTACCCGTAGGAGGTGCCGGCGAACGTGGTCTGGGCGGTGACGTATACGCCCCAGTTGCGGTTGTCGTCTCCGATTCCCGCAGCGCCCGCGGTATCCGTCCAGGTCACCGTCGGCGTCGACGATCCGTTCACGTAGAGGCTGTACGTGTTCCCGATCGCCGTGAATCGCGCGGTGGTCGGTGTCGGGATCGGTGCGGAAGCCCGGTCGGCGGGGTTGTTGCCTGTGACGGTTCCGATGAGAGCCGTGCTGCCGGTGACGACACCGATCACGCGGTCGCCGGTCACGGTGGACCGCAGGAAGACACCGGCACCGAGCGAATTTCCGAATATCCCGGCCGGATTCGCCAGCGCGAAGGAGACTTCCTGCGAGTCGCCGGTGAAGGCGGTGGTGTGTCTCGCGTCGTAGAAGGCGGCCGTGTTCATGGTCGGCACACCGCCCTGTACCTTGCCGCCGAGGATTCGGGGCGTGGCCGCGATGGTGACGTAGTTCGCGCCGAGACCGCCGTCGGCTCGGTTGAAGTCGTCGGTGACCTCCATGACCGTGCGCCCGGCGACAACGATCATGCCGCTCATCAGACGGTCACTCCCTTCAGGCTGACCTGCAGGCCCTTCCCGGCGGGGTTGTCGGCGGTGGTGATGAAGACGGTCAGCCGGTCGCCGACCGCGAAAGACCAAGGCGCACCGGTGGTCACGATGGTGTCTCCGGCGTGAGCGGCGGGGGCGACGGTCGCCGCGGTGCCTGCCACCGGGTTGCCGTTCTTACGCAGTTCCACGACAAGGTTGCCGGTGCCCGCGGTCTCGCCCCGATAGGTGATCGAGGTGATATTGATCGGGCGTTCGATCCGGAGCCCTTCGGGCATGACATTGCCCGCGCCTGCGACACGAGTTCCGGTGTGGGACTTGAAGGCGATGTCGTACGCCTGCCCCGCCGCGGTGGGCACACGCGCATCACCGAGGCGGCCGTCATTGTTCGCGACAGCGCCGAGTGCGGTCCGGGCCGCGGTGTCGTCGGCTGCGGTCAACAGCGTCCGGCCCATGGTCGTGACATCGCTGATCTGAGTCACCGAATGCGTATGCGGGAGCGGCATTCTGGCATCGTTCAAGCGCGGATCGTCGCCCGCGACAGCGGTGGTCGCGGTGGCGCCGATGGCCGGCGGGAAGGTGACCGGCTTGCCGGTGATGCCGGACCATTCGGTGGTGCCCGCCGGGCCGCGGATCACGACACCCTGGCCATTGGGTGTCCAGCCACCGGCCGCCGCGTGATAGACGTACAACAGTCCGTCGGCAGCCACCACATACTGCGTGCCTTCTGCCGGCGAGGCGGGCAACTGGTTGTATGTCGCGACCTGTCCGTCGATCTGGACGCCCGCGCCCCGCTCACCGCGCACGACCGCGTTACCGGCGCTGGCTGGAATCGGTGCGGCCAGCGTCAGGTCGACCAGACCGGTGGAACCGGTGTCGGGGTCGTCCGGGTTCGGACCGGCGACGTACTCCTTGACGTTGAAGCTGAACGGTTCCATGGGGATCGAGCGACCGTCGTAGTAGAGGTCGAACGACACGCGCCAGGTCCAGTCCTTCGGGTTCGTCGCGTCTCCGGGCGCGACCAGCCGCACGCCGTGCCTACCGCGCCAGGTGAGGTAACCGAATTCGTCGAGCGGGCATTCGTAGTACTCGGGCAACTGCACGTAGGTGGCGGGCGGTTGGGCAGCGCCCACCAGCACCTTGCGCGCTTCTGCGGTAAAGGTCAGAGTGCCGGTGAGCGGCACGAATTCCGGGAGGTCACCGGTGTCGGCGCCATCGGCGATATTCGCGAGGAAGCGTCCGACGACCTTTCCGTACTTCAGCGGAGGCAGTTCGGGCATGGGTCAGTCCTTTCGAACAGTAGGCAGCCGAAATCGACGTACCTGGTTGAGGAGAGCGAGCGGCCCCGCGGCGGAGGCAGTTGAATTCGCTTGTGCCGGAGTGCTACACGGGCTGTGCGTAAACGATCAGCTGAGCGTCGGCGGCGTTGACGGTGTAGCGACCCGTTCCGAGCGAGCGCTTCACGCTGGCGTAGAGAGTGACGGTCTGATTCGCGGGGACGACTCCGACATTCGAATCGGGCGTCAGGGGGTATTCGGTCTCGGGCGAGATGAACGCGAACTTGACGTTCGTGGCAGAGGTGCCATGGCCCATGGCCACCAAATCACCTGTCGGCGAGCCGATTCGAACCTCGACGTCGCATCGTGTTCGGGGCTGGGCGGTGTCGGGTCCGAAGCTGAGCCAGCCTTCGACCAGCGGGCGCCAGGCCATCGGCTGGCTCGGGATGGTGATGGACGCGACGACTTTTCTATCCTCGGTGAGCCCGGTGCCACCGTTGAATTGCGCTTGACCGATCGCCCACGGGCCGCCGAGTCGCGGGCTGGGGGTCGGCTGGAATTTGCCGATCTTGGTGTTCCAGGCCAGGACATAGTCCTGTCCGAGCGGGTGGGCGGCGTCGATGGCCACATCGGCGGAGTCCTGGATGCGGCCTGCCGCGCCCGGGTCTCCCACCGGACCGGTTGCGCCGCGGGGGAAGGTGATTTCCAGATTCTGGTTCGGAGCTGTCCCGGTGATTCGTGCGGAGGCCTTCGATCCGACTGCTCCTGCCACGGCCGAGCCGGTCAGCCGATTCGTCGCGCCGGTCGTACCGGGCCTGTTGAAGGCCTTGGCGAATGCGATGAAGTCGAGGCCGGTCCAGTAGTAGACGGCATTCTCGGCAATCACGCGCCATGCCTTGCGGGCATCCGCCGTGGTGAGCTTCAGGGCTCGCAGGGCGGCGATATCGGCCACGTCCCCCTGCCATTCCCAGGGCCAGGCCGCCGCACCTTCCGGCCCGGCCGGCCCGGCCGGACCCTGCCGCAGTTCGATCAGTGCTTCGCGGTCGACGTGTTCGATCGGGTTCACCGTGTACGGGAGCCCGACCGAATCGGCGATGCCCCGCATGGTGATCACGATGTCGTCGTCGTAAACGGTGTTCAGGTCTTCGGTCACTGTGTCACTCCGTACTCATGGTGACCGGACGAGCCCAGCAGGTGATCCGGGCGCCGCCCAGGAAGTAGTTGTAGTTCGAGCTGTTCGCGGTCCTGCGCAGCGCGACGTACAACGTGGTGGACTGTCCGGCCGGCACGACCCCGACCGAGCTGCCGGGGGTTACCCGGGTCCCGAAGTAGGGCTGGAATCGGCAGTGCCCGTCGATGCCTGCGCCGATGCCCGATCCGAGAGCCACGATCTGGCCGGTCGCCGAGCCGACGCGAACTTCGGCGTCGATGCGGGAGTCGAAGGCGCTGTTGCCGTCCGTGCTCTGGACCACGACGCCACCCGTGATGATCGGCCGCCAATCGGTGTCCTGTGCCGGAATGTTCAACCGCGCCACCGTGTTCGGGGAAGCGGAGACATTGTTCTGTGATGGGGCGTAGCCCGGACCACCGTCCCAAGCCTGGCTTTCGACGATCGACCAGGGTCCACGAATTCCGGGATAGGCACGTGGCGACCACTTGCCGATCGTCTTGTCCCACACAGGAACCGCACGATCGACATGAGTGCCGTCGGCGTAGTCGGGTGCCTTCCGGATCGGCCCGGGCCCGCCCGGATCTCCTTGCAGGCCGTCTACTCCGCGCGGGATCCGCAGATCGAGCCGCAGGTTGGGTGCGGTGCCGGTGACGGTGGCCTGGAGATCCGATCCCACCGGACCGGTCTCGACGGTCCCGATGGTCACCGTGCAGGAGTCGCCGTCCGGGCCCGCCGCACCGAAGGCGTCGGTGAAGGTGTCGAAGCCGGTTCCGTTCCAGAAGACCAGGGTGTTCCCTTCCACGACTCGCCATGCTCTGCCGGCCTGTGCAGGGCCGAGTTTCGGGGCGAGCGCGGCCAGTGCGGTCTGGTCAGCGATATCACCTTCCCACCGGAACGCCCGGCAGGGTTCACCCGCGGGACCTTTCGGGCCAATGGTGCCGGTCAGCAGTTCGAGTGAACCGTCGGCCGGGGTGACCTGCATCGACTGCACCGTGCCCGGTGCGCCGATGCCCTCGTCGATACCGCGAATGAGGGTTGATTTGAAGTATTCACCAACGGTGGACATGTGACCTCGTTCAGATGGGCTGGGCGTAGACGATCAGCGATGCGTTCGCGCGCTTGAAACCGATTGCGCCCTCGCCATTTCCGAATCGTTCGGCGGCCAGGACGATATTCGCCGGCTGACCGGAGGGAACCACCGCGAAAGCGGAAGACGGCGACAGGGTCTTTGTTGTCTGCTCGTCTCGATACGTGGGGATGATCGGCTGGTAGAAGTACACGCCGCTGCCGCCGACCGACGCGGCGACGACCTGCCCCTGGGAATGGTGCAGTCGCACCATGGTGCGCGCGAACTGAGACCCGTTGGCATCCGACTTGATGCAGAGATGTCCGTAGACGACCGGGCGCCAGCTGAAAGGCTGCGCCGGAATGCTGACGGTTCCGGCGATCAGTTGCGGTACGGCGGCTTCCTGATCGGCGGCGAAATCATCCTGGAACCAGCCCCAGGGACCGACGCCCACGGGCAGCGGTTGAGCTCTGAACTTCTGGCTCGCGCGGTGATAAGCGAAGACACCGCCGGGGATCGGAGCGGAATCCTGGTCGTAGTCAGGCGAACTCGTGATCGGACCGGAAGCCCCGGCGGGCCCCGCAGATCCCCGATAGCCGGCCGGCACGGTCACCGTCAGTTGCTGTGCACCGGTGCCGGTGAACTCGACGGCGGCCTGTGTATAGCTCGGATCTTTGCGGGTTTCGGTGACGGTGATCGTGTTTGCGGTTGCTACGGGTCCCTTCGGCCCGACCGCGTCGGGTGAATGCTGCCACGCAGCGCCCGTCCACACGTCCATACCGTTGGTGTCCAGCCGATGCCACCACTTGCCGCGATCTTCGGCGCCGAGCCCGGTGGGCCGGGCCGCAGCGGTGGGGATCTCCCCCATCTTGCGGAAAGTCGTGCGGGGCCGGCCACGCTGGCCTTGTGGACCGGCAGGGCCTTTGGGCAGGGCGAGTCCGGCTACCTCGTCGGAGACCGAGATCCGCGCGTTCAATACCGGAACCCCATCCACGTCCGGCTGCCGGGCGACGGTGAGATGGGCGGGAAAACTGATGTCCGCCATAGTGTTTCCTCCCAGCGGGATTAGAAGATGAGCAAGTCCAGGTCGGCGCCGACGTCGGTGGACAGATCCTTGATGGCTGCCGCGAAACGGCCCATCCGCTGCCAGGCCTTGACGATCGAGTCCTCTTCATCGGATCCGTCGCCGACGGTGATCTGCCAGACGGACGGTGTCTGCCGGTCGTCGGTGAACGTCAGTTCGGTGACGTAATCGGTGAAAACGTGCTCACCGACCACGAATCCGATCTGGTCGCCGAGTTCGAAGTCCCGGCCGAGCAGGTAGGGCGCGTTGTCCTCGATGGTTACCTTGTGGCTGGTGTAGCCGCGGGTCAGGTGCAGGCCCTGCCGGGCGGCGACCAGGCCGTCGAGGTTGAACGCCTTGTCGCTGCCGGTGATGTAGAGCTCGCGGAACGCGTAGGGACCAGCACGGCGTGCGCGCTCCATATCCCGGTACACCATCCAGGCGAGGAACACGTCGTTGAGCTGACCTCGATAGAGCCATCCCAGACCGATCAGCGACAGGAAGCCCTTGATGACCATTTCGACGCCGGCGTTGACCCATCCCGGGGAACGACCGCCGATGATGACATCGGTGGCGGTCGGCTTGTGCAGCGCTATCTCGGATGCGCCGATGCCGGAGTACTCGCCTTCGAAATACCACACCCACGGGAAGTTCTTGGTGGTGCCGAACTTCCCGGGCTGTCCGTAGACGGCCTCGTACTCGGTGGTGGAATTGGGATTCGGGTATCGAATCGGCGTGGTGCCGTCGTCGGCGAATTCCTCGATCCACGACTGGATTCCGTCCAGCAGCGTGCCGGTGCTACCGGTGACGCCGGATTTGTCGACCGTCTCCAGCACCACGGTCGGCTTCTCGAGGTAGAAGTACTCCGGTGCCGGCTGCTTGTCCTCACCCGGCAGAAAGAACCGGGCTGTCAGCATGACGCCGGAGTCCTCGAGCATGGGCTGGAACAGTTTGTCCGCCATATCGAATCGCGCGGAGGCCGCGCTCCATCGGCTGGTGTCGTACAGCGGATCGACCGGTACGACTGCGATCGGGAACAAGGTGTCGCCGGCGTTCCATTTCGGGGTGTTCGCACCGTCCGCGGGCGCCCAGCCCGGAGCCTGCAACCGCATCAGGTTCATCGTGAGATACGTGGTGACCAGGGTCCGGACCGGACCGAACAGGATGTGGTGCCGCGGGAACTGCGCCAGGATCGGCGCGAACGGCGAGGCCCAGCAGCAGATGGTGGCGACGTGGTTCCACGCGTGGATGGCCTCGATGTCGACGGTTTCGACACCGTTGTCATCTCGGACGATCGACGCCTTGGTGATGTAGCCGTCCCACCGGAACCCCGTGGTGTTCACGGTGATCGGGATGGTGGCGTCCTCACCGTCCTCGTTGTTGAAGAGGTGGTCGAAGTGCACCATGTCGCGCGGGCAGATCATCTTCAGGCCGCCGGCGGAGTTGCGCGGATAGGTGAACTCCAAGGAGAGGTAGCTGTGCTCCTCGCCCACCTCCTCCATGAACTTGTTCCAATAGCGCACCAGCACATCGGGATTGCGCGCCCGCTCCTGATCCGCCAGGAACTCCTCGTCCATCCGCCGTACTTCGTCCTGCGGATCCCAGGTCCCCGCGCTCATCAGAACGGCCTCGAGGATCGCGGGGTCACCGTGGCGACGAGGCTGGACGCGGTGGTGCCGCCGTCGACCTGCACGGTGATGGCGGTGGAGCTCCACGGCGCCATCGACTGCAGCCAACGGCGGCCCGCGAGCTGCGCCCACACGTTGACCGGCTTCGATGCGCCGTCGGTGTAGAGGCGAGCGGTGCGGTGGCGCGGATGGGTGTCGATGCGCAGGGTCTGGTTCGCGGTCAACGTCGGTGTCTGGACCATCCTGGTCAGGTCGCCGACGACCGGATCCAGAATCGACCAGCGTCCGGGGCCGTTCATCGTGTAACGCGGCCACACCGGCTGATCGGCGGCATTACGTATGCGGACAACACCCTGACCAATGCCGGAGGTGTTGCTCCAGACGGAAGTCTCGTCGAAGTGGTGTTCCAGTGGATCCATCGCCGTGGCGGACATCTTGTACACCGCCATGGCATTTCGGGCCGGGTCCACGTCACCCACCGGTTCCGGCGCACCGTCCAGCTGCGCCTGCTGGAATCGCCAGCCCTGATGGCGCGTGTAGTAGCCGACCGTCACCGGCTTGTCGGTGGACCAGCCTCGGAACCAGGCGTCATGGACGGCGTGGAAGTCCCGGATCGGGTCCATACCACCGTCTTTGGCCGCTCCGGAGATGACGGTGAGGAAATCCCATTCCTTCTTCGAACGCACCGAGCGCTGGAAGGTGGCACCGTCCTGGCGCGCACCTTCCGAAACCAGCAACTGCACCGGCGCGAACATGAATCCGGTTTGCTGCGACAGGCGTACGCCTTCCCGCCCGGAGTTCACTCCGGACAGATGCCATACCCGTCCGTTGACGTCCCACACGACCACTTTCGTGTCGTGGGTTTCCAAAAGTTGGTGGGTCATCGCCCGAAACCTCCTCCGCGTTGCTGGGCCACCGCCCGGCGCCGGCGAACCCGCTCTACGGCGATCGACGCGCGCTTGGGGTCCGTGCCGTTGAAGTTGTAGATATCGCCGCGGGCGGTATGACCGCCCGGGCCCGCTGCCAGGTCGGTGAGGCCGAAGCCTGTTCCGACCAGCTCTTTGACTGCGCTGCCCACCCATTCGATCGGGCGGCCGAGCTCATCACCGATTGCGCCGCCGATCATCGAACCGAGGAACTGGCCGACAACTGGGCCGAGTGGTCCGACCCATGGCGCCACCGCGGTACCGATGAAACCGCCGAGTAGACCGCCAGCGGTCGAGGCCACACCGGAGATCGCTCCTGTGACTCCACCGATCGCGCCATGCTGCTGCAGACCCTGGATACCGGATTGGAAGGCACTGAACCCGATCTGCTGTGGTGCGTCAGGTGATGTCGACGACGAAGATCCCTGCGTGCCAGTGGGACTCCACTCGATACCGGTCAGCTCGCTGAGCTTGTATCCCAGCGCGTTCGTCCAAACATGGTTGGGGTCGGCCGCGCTGTACGCCTCCCCGATCGGCTTCATCAGGTCTTTAGCGAGAGCCGAAAGACTTTGGGGGGCATCCGGTCCCAGTATCGGCGTGAGCATCGTGCCCAGGTCCTCGCCGACCTTCCGCGCGGACAGTTGGACCAGATCGGCGAGGTTTCCCTCGCTCGGGTTGTACTGGTGTGCGTTGCCGGCGAGGGACTCCGCGCCCGGCGCTTCTGCCTTTCCCGTCAGTACATCGACCCAGTTCCGACTTGTCGAGTCCTCCACCATCCGTTTCGGATCGCCCTTATCACGGACGAAGTTCTGAATGGCCATGCCGTCAGGAGGCGCGTTGGTTCTCGTCTGGTTCTCGGGAACGACATACGCCCAACCGGAAGCCAGACTTCCGTCCTCGGCACCTGGCATGTACTGCCAGAAGCCCTGGTCGACTGCGGCACCGGACGAGCCGCCACCAGTGGAGCCGGCGGGACCGGATCCATCGACGATTCGATTGTCACCACTGGCGTTGTTCGACGGTTCAGGCGCGGATCCATCGCCGCCACCGTCGCCGTAGACAGCGCCGGACGGAATTCCGCCACCGCCACCACCGGTTCCGGTCACCGAACCCGTTTGGCCGCCGACACCCGCTTGGACTGTCAAGGACGTCGACAGTTCGCCACCGAATCGAGATCCGATCAAGCGGCCCAGCTGTTCGCCGATCTTCGGAGCCAGTTCACCGGCGGGACCGAGCGCGGGCGAGATGACCGAGCCCAGGGCTTCACCCAAACGACTACCCGCGGCAGTGGCGGCGCCGGAGATCCCGGAGCTCAGAGCCGACGCCAGCGATCCGAGCTCGCCGGACGCGCCAGCGGTAGAGCCCGATGATTTTCCTGCGCCGAAGACGCCCAGCGTCGTGGACGGCGTGGCCTGGATGGACGCCGTCATCGGCACTGCCGATCCAGAGTCGTTCAGGCCCTGCGCATTCTGTACCGCTGTAGAGGCTCCGGTGCCCGGGCGAGGAGCGAACAGGCCGCCCGGTCCGAACATCGGGGCCAGCGCCGATCCCAGTGCGGCGCCGGCCCAGGAGGCCGCATCGACCGCAGCATTACCCATGCCGCCCAATGCGTCAGCGATGACGCCTTGGCCGAGCATGTCGCGCCACTGCTGGGGATCCGGTGCAGTCGTGCGGGCTGGATCAGCGCCTGCGAGACCCGGCAGCATTCCCTCCAGGAATCGCGCGGAGGGAACCCATCCGGAGTTGATGGCTTCCAGCAACGACAGAGTTTTCGCTGTCGAGGCGGCGTTGACGACGAACTCGCCTGGGGAAGCGGCCAGCCGGATCAGGTCGGATTCGCTGCCACCGGGACCGGTGATCGTCCCGCCGCCGGTGACCGTATCCCCCGGTTTGAATACCAGGCCGCCACGTGCGCGGCGGACCGGGTTCTGTCTGTCCAGCGCCGAATCATCTTGCCCGGCAGCTTCGTCCACCATGCCCTCGGTCGACGAGCCGGGCCGGTTGCCCCGTTTGGCCGGGTTGAGCAGCGTGGTCTTGGCGCTGAACTTGACGATCCGGGTTTCGGTCTCGACGTCATCGGGATCCTTGACGTCCCGCAGCAGCGCAAGTGCCTGGGCCGCCACGCGGTCGGTGAAGAAGCTCGGCACATGACCGAGCACTTCTTCGAAGGCATGCGCCAGTGCACGGAACGGACCGGACCGTCCGACAAGGGAATTCGGTACACCCGAGCCCTGGTCGGCAACGAGAATCGGGTCTCCGTCGGGCAGGGTGATGAGTGACGTTCCCGCCGAGGGTCCGCCTTCCCATAGTGCCCCGCTGGGAAGCGCGATCTTCTTCCCGGGTGCCGGTTGCCCACTGGTCGTCATCGCGAGAATGTCCGGCAGTGTCATCGCCGGTGGGCGTTGCTTGTCCACAATTCACATCCACTTTCTGGGCCGATTGCGCCCGAGCTCGGCCACCGGCGAGGAACTACTCACCCCAGCCGAGGAACTCGTTCATCCGGTCGACGCCCATCGCCGTCCCCGTCCGTTCGCGACCGGATTCGAGTCCGGGCCGCGGAATCGGCTCGGGCCGGTTGCGCCCGTTGCGGGCGTCGTCGGTCTTGGACCAGGCCAGCCAGCGCAGGCAGTCGGCCATGTCCGCCAGCAGGTACTGGTCCAACCGCCAGCGGTGCGCTTCGGGATGCAGGGTGCGCATCAAGGCCGAATCGGGCGGCAGGAACTTGACGACAGCCTTGAGGTCGCCCCAGCTCAGTGACTCGTCACCGAGCCGGCGCAGCCGTAGGCCGAGGGCTATCAGGTCGTATTCGATTGCCTCGGAATGCTCTTCGATCAGAGCATCGAGGCTCAGGATTCCCCCAGGCTGATCCCCGAGTGCGCGCGCCAGGCCTCCAGCATCTCGTGGTAGGCGTCCGGATCCATATCATCCAGGGCCGCAAGCGCTTCGGGTGTCAGTGCCAGTTCCAGCAGGGTGTACATCGCGTCCACGTCGCCCAGGCGGCGGATCCGGCGGACCAGGCCCGGCTTGAGGTAGGACAGGGACGGCAGCTGGATCTCGATGCCGTTCACCCGGTAGGAGAAGTCGTCCTTCACCTTTGCCGGAGTAGCGATCGCGATAGGAGCTTTCGGGGAAGTCATTGTTACGCAGACCCTTTCGAAGAGTTGTGAGATGGAAGTACACGGGCGTTGCAGAAAAAGGGCCCAACGGCGGCGGCGGGCCTGCGCATAGGTTTGAAGTACCGCCGCCGTTGGGGGCTTGCAGGACGGCCGAGGGCCGTCAGCGGAGAGAGCTCGAGCCTGAGAATCAGGCGGTCTTGATGCCGTCGTCCAGGTAGCGGTACGCCTTCACGCCGGCGTCATCCTTGAAGGCCTCGACGGTGATGGTGAAGCCGGCCAGCGCATTCGAGACGAACTTCTTCTCGGTCACCGAGGTGATCTTGGCGTTCGGCAGCACGATGCGCAGCTTCTTGTCCTCGTTCAACATGTCGAAGACCCAAGCGCGACGCGGCAGCGGAGTACCGGTCTCCTTGACCGTGTACAGCGTGCCGGTGGAGGAAGTGGCCGGCGTCGGGACGACATTGGTCGATCCGAAGACCTCGCCCAGGACATCCTGGTCCCACACCGCGTACAGGGTCAGACCGAAACGCACCGAGTGCTCGGTCTGCAGCTGCGCGATGATATCGGCGTTCCAGTCCTTGACGGACTCGATCTTGCGCTCACCCATCGATTCGATGCCGTCCTCGGACACATAGCCGAGCGCCTTGAACGCGGGATCGATGGTGCCGGCGGCACCGATCGGCAGCTTGGTGGCCAGCGGAGCGACCAGAACACCACCGGTAACGGCGATGTTCGGGGTGCCGGCGCCAATGAACTTGCTGGAGGGCAGAGCCATTTTCGTTATCTCCCTTGGGATTTTGCGCAGGCCCTAGGGATGTGTTCATTCAGAGTCGACTCACACGAACGTGGAGTCAGGCGAGAATCTTGCCTCGCACAATCAGGTCGGTGACGATCGTGTACCGCGGAGCGGCAGTCACCGGATCGGTATCGTTCTCCGCACCGGCATCCTCCACGTAGTCACACCACACGGAGCCGACGTACCCCGGCGCAGCAGCATTCACAATGCCCCGCACCCGAGCCGCCAAACCCGCCGCATTACCGGCGTCATCAGTGCATTCGAAAACCACCCGGGGACGATCCAGGATCAGATGAGCGCCACGACGCCCCTCCCGATCCTCCACATCAACCCGAGCCTTCCGATCATTGCGGGAAACCCGCACCATCCGCGCCGGACGCGGATCAGGAACCCTGGCAACAACTTTGGCAGTATCCGATACCGCCACCAGTTCCTTCGCCAGGAAGTCGATCAGTGTCTTCTCGATGTCAGGAAACGCAATCCGTTCGACCATCGATCAACCACCTTCCATCAGATATAAGTACGCCATGAAGATCCGGCCCCTGTAATGGTCCGCTTCAGTTCGGGAACGGAATGATCTCTTCCGTGGAAACGAGGTACGTCCAACCGCCGTCGTGCTCGTAGAGACCCAGATTGGTCGCACCTGCCGGCATCCCGACTCCTGGGTCGACGCCGATGCTCCTGATCTTCACTCGCCGAACCTGGGAACCGGCCGGATTGTATCGGGCGTAAACCCGGATCTGTTCAGAGAACTCATCTTTGGAGATCTTGTCCACCCCGATAAATCCGGGCAGATAGAACTCCATCCCAGCCAGGCTGCCGACCACACATACCGTCCTGTCGACATGGGAAGTCTTGCCGTCCTCGGCGGTGTAGTAGACATACACCGGCTGCGAACCATTGATATGCAGCTTGCCCACGGACCGCGTGCCGGCCGGCGACGAATCCGGCGACGATACGACGTTCACCGACTTGATCTGATTCAGTTTGTCAGTGTCATACACCACGGAGAAATTAGCGCCAAAACGGCCATCATCGATGGCATGCATATCATCGATATTGACGAATCCGGGGATAAACCAATTTACGTTCGGCTGAGAACGCAACGTAACAGACTTGAGCATATATGTCCTCGAGATTGTAAAGTCGTCCGCAATGGACAATAGACAATAATCAGGCAGCGCTCGGATGAAGGCGGCTACCAGCCACCCGCAGCGAGCCATTCAGCCTGAAATTCCACAGGATCGATTTCAACCGCTGTCACCCCCGACGGTTCGGAGATCTCCGCCGTTTCCCAGACCAGCACAGTGTCCGGACCATTTTGGCACTTCATCCGGCGGATTTCGGGGCAGGTCACCTTCGAGATCCAGCCAACTGAGTGCGTCATCACCCGGATTGCCGTAACCGAAGTCCGCGATAGTCTCCCCCGAGTTAATGATCTTCATGCACAACGTGAACCGCGAACCCATTCCAGGAATATGCATGAGTTCGCGCATTTCAATTAGCGCCTCCGGAAATCCTATCGGACCCCCCATGTCGCCCTGCGAACCATCCATGTTCGCGGACAGTCGATTCAAATCCCATGGTCGTTCCAGCGACCGTGTAGTTCGCATCTATCTCAACCCTGCCCGAAGGCGCATTCAGCCAGAGATGCGTAACTACATCATTGATGAGCTCTTGCTGACGCGGCATATCCGGCACTCGAACTTCTCCTCAGCTATCTATTCGGAATCTGAACCCGCTCGACCATCATTTGACAGCAATTCACGAAGTTCGGTCCAATCAGGAAGTTCAGGCCCATCAGAGTTCAACGGAATCGTTTCCGATTCAAACTCGACAGCTATCCCCAACCCCTTGAGCGCTAGAAAGAAGTCCAGACAAGCATTATCATATTCGTCACCAGCATCGAATTTTCTGCTGTCCATCAGGAAACTAGTTCCGGCGGCGGCACCCGAAGAGACCTCGATAACGCATACTTCATACCCAGGCTGACTCAGCCGTTCTCGACGCCACTTCTCCAAAGCCTCTGGCACATCCAGGCTCGTGCCGACAAAGAAAGCGTCTTCCGCGCCGCCCTTGGGCACCGCAATCGGGCCAACGATAAGTGCATCAAGTTTATCGCCCGATTTCATATATTCGACGCTGTTCCAATTGAAGACCAGGAAATCGCCGTAGTCATCATACTCCGGCACCCCCAACTCCCCGTTGAAGAACCTCAGCGTTCCGGGTTCGTCTTCAATTCTAGCCAACAACTCCCGAGCTTTGACCCGAGCGGCGGAGATATCCTCTTCTTCATTCATCTCTAATTTGTCCTCAGGAAGTGTAGCTTCTTGAAATTCTCAAGCCGCGCGAACTTGGCGTTCTGCGCATCCAAGAAAACGATACCATTCTTGTCGTGCACAACGTTGAAGACATGTCCGGTGATCGCTCCACGTCCCCGGTTCACCCTCTCGATGAAGACCACGCCACGTGAGCCCGGCCCCCATTGATTCATATATCGAACAATTTGTCGATAGCTCGACATTTCGCGCCAAACTCCGCCGAGTTCCTTCGACACGTACGTAGTTTTATCCATACTCTTGAGCGGTTCCGCGACCGACGGAGTGCCAGCCAGAGTTCGGTCGGCTGCGACGACACACCTAGTGCAGTTGAGGTCGTAACCAGGAAGACCGAGATGGAAATTCTTCGAGTTCACAGCGATCAAATTCGAATATTCTCGATTGAAGAGGAGCGAAAGAACCTTCTCGCCTGCCGACTCAGAGTGAATTGCAAGTGAATTGGGATCCGAAATACGACTTGGAACCGGCGTCGCAATATCTCGAATCGAAATGGCTCCGGCCAGACCAGTATCAGGTACCCCATGGTTCAGGCCCACTCCGAGCTCTTGCGGACGTGGTGTGACAATCGTGGCCTTCGCGGGGCCAAAGGATGTTGCCACAGCGATCTCGGCCTCAACCGACCCGTGGGTTGCTGATGCGATCGGTGAAGTGGGAGGTACTTCGGGCAGCGGCCGGGCCAGGATCGAATCCGCGCTCGGAGCTACCAATTCTGGTGGCTTTGCTACGACATTCGGGGCTACATTCAGGCCGGTAGGTGCTGGCTCCAGGGGGGGTGCGATGTGGGTGGGTGGTAGTCCGGTTCGTTGGCCGTATGTGTCGATTTGCTTGAGTAGTTGCTGGTCTTGGAATTGGCGGCTGATTCGGAGAGCGTCGGCGGCGGTGTCCGTTGCTTCGAGTGAGGCCATGAATTCCGGCGCGATCTTGCGCAGGCCCAGACCCGCACCTCTCGCCGCGGCGCTGCCGACGCCGGGGATCATCAGTACGTCGAGGCCCAGTTGTGCTGCAGCCATGGTGATTTCCCAGCCGCTGTGGTCGCCACGATCATGGGCGGCATCCCACAGCACCATCGCCGGACCGATCGTCATCTCGACCAGGGCATCGTTGAGGAACGTCTTCGGATCGACATCAGGACGGTTCATATCGATGATCTGCCGGCGAATCTCTGCGGGTGAGAACCGCGGTGGCGCGGCGTTGGTCGCGGGTTGAGTGGGGTCGATGAGCCATTGGGTTTTGTCGTCGTGCAGATACTTCTCGACAGCAGGATCTCTCCACCGAATGCCGGCATCATGCAAACGCCGAAACGCCGCCTGCTGATCGGCCCGATCGTCGTCGTTTTTTGGCTCGTAGAACGCCCACTCGAGGTCGTTGCGCTGCTCCAGCGGCGTGTATTGCGCCGCGAGCAAACGGGCTCTCGCGGCGTCGTAAGGATTGACAGGGCCGACCCAGGGGACTCGTCCCTGGTAGTAGGCCTTGATGTCATCGTTCAACTGCTGTGCGGTATAGCCCGGTTTGGGGATGAGGCGGATGTCCGGACGCGTGATCGAATCCGGCACCACACCAGGCACAACCAGCGTCGGCAGCCCACAAGAGGCAGTCGCTTGAACCTCAACCGGCCTGGGAATACCAACCTGGTCCTCGAGCCCCGGGACGCCCGGGAACAGTGATTTCGGGCCGGAATCCGCAGCAGGGCTCGTCGGGCCCGGACTGATCATCTCCTGGATCACCGGATTGACCGGCGGCGAAGGAGCTTGATAGCCAGGAATCGCCAACTCTTCCAAGGTTTTCGGAACCTTCGCAGAAGGCACCCCCGGATCACCCTCACCCGGCAGCTCATACATCTGAGTGAACGGAGACGATCGCGGCGGCTGACTCACAGCCGGAGGCGGCGGCGCAGGCGGGACAGGAGCCGGAGACTCCGGCGCAGGACGAGGCGCAGTACGCTCCTCCACCTTGCGCGGCAACTCAGGATCCGGCCTCACCAAAACCGGCGGTATGTGACCTGCCACATCCTGCAACACCACCGGCTGACCCGAAACAGCTTCCGGAACAACCGATTCAGTCAAATCCCGCGCATCCTGGAGCCGACGAAACCTCTGTGCCGCGGCAACAGGACCCGAAACAGACAAATCATGAACACGAACGTCTTCTGCGCCGTATGCGTTGTCACCACGTGCAATGGTGTTGGTGGTCAGGCGGTCCCATGCTGTTGAGCGGAGGGCGACCCACGGTGGTGGTTTCATCGTCTCGAACTGAGTAGTCGACATGGCTACGCTTCACGGGTCCGCCGGGCCTGTTCGATCCGCCGGCGGAGCTGGTCGACGAGGTCGGCGTAGGCGTCGGTTTTGGTGGGGGCCTCGACCGCTAGGCCGCGGGGGTGGGTGGCGGACCAGAGGCCGGCTTCGGTTTGGGTGACCTGGATTTGGTCGAGGTCGTAGAAGTCTTCGGGGTCGGGGGCGGGCCAGTTGCCGTTGGCGTCTTTGGTGATGTGGATGCCGGTGTCGAAGACGCCGGGTTGGCCGCCGGGGGTGGTGAGCCAGCGGATTTCTTCGAGGTCGGGGTGGAGGCGGACGCCGCGTTTTACGAGGTATTCGGCTACTCGGGTGGCTTGTTTGATGCCGGTTACTGTGGGCTCGGCCAGTTTTCGGCCTACCTGGCTTTCCCATTCCGGGAGGTGGATGACCGAAAGTTCTTCGGCTAGGGCTCGGACCTCGGGGGGTAGGTCTTCGGTTTGCTGGTTCGGCGTGAGCTTGCCGGAGAGGGATTGCTGGATGAGGGCCAGGAATTCGGGGGTGACCAGTTGGCCGGTGTCGGTTTTCGTGTACTCCGGAGGGGGCTGGTGGTTGCCGAAGCTGATGGATTCGACGACTTCCTTTTCGGGCATCGGTATCAGGGCCTTCCGGAGTGTGGGCATGAAAGAATCCCGAGCCCTTCCCCGGGCTCGGGATCTATGGATTTGGGTGGGTCCCGCCCCCGGATGAGGGGAGGGTCGGGGGCGGGACCCGTTGCGCCCCTTGTGCTGCGACCTTGTCTGCTACCGCGGACCACCTGCGGGAGACGGGCGCGCTCGAAGGGGCGGGCATGCGGCTGGCTCTGAGCCCGCGTTACTAACCTGTGGAGTGGTTTCGGGGGCCGGCCGCATGGGCTGGGGACGGCGGAGGGCCGTCAGATTTCCTCTTCGAGGGTGGCGGGGATCTTGTAGGTCGCCGGGGGTGGGTCCTGGCCGGGGACGTGGAGGCGGAGGAAGGCCAGGAGTTCGTCGATGTGGCTTTGGAGGGCGCGGATCAGGCGGATCGCGTCCCGGAAGCGGCGTTGGTCGCTGATGGCTTGGTCTTCCAGGGCGGCAACGCGTTCGCGGAGTTTGGCTACCTCGCGGGCCTGCCAGGCGGTGACGGCGCCGATGATGGTGGCGATGGCCACGCCGGTGGCTTGGATGAGTTCGGGGCTGACGGACATGGGATCAGCCCTCACCGGCCGGTTTCGAGATCGGGGTGACGGCGGGCCTGATGGCGGCGCCCGCGATTACCGGGGTGAAGAGGCCGTAGAGGGTGAGGACGGCCTCGATCCAGTGGGTGTTCACCTGGCGGCCGAGGAGGTAGGCCACGATGCCGGTGACCGCGACCAGGATCGAGCGGATTAAGGCAGGTTCGGGAACCTTGGTGATACGCATAGTGTTTCCTTCCAGCGGGAGGCGGGCGCGGTCATTGCGCTGCCTGCGGGCCGGGGTTGGCGAGGTGATTCGCCAGTCCGGCTACGGCATCCACGAGGGTGAGGTTCTCGCCCTGCGGATTCGTGCCGAGTTGGGGCCAGCCGTGGCCGTTCGGGCCGTGCAGCTGGGTCCAGATGTCGGTGACCTTGCGGTACAGGTCGGATTGTTCGGAGTCGGTCAGGGCCATGAGTCCTCCATCGGTGGGGTGCGGGGTGCCCAAGAGGCAGCACAGGTCGTCGAGGGTGCCGCGGAAGGCGTCGGCATCGACCGAATGGCCTGCGACCAGGGCGGAGTCGGTGAACTGGAGCAGGTCCACGGCCTTGCCGCCGAAGCCGTTCCAGAACGACGAGTCGTCGCCGGGGTAGAGGGCGGTCGCGGGACCGCGGCCGTTGACGTAGCTGGATTGGATGAGACCGGGGACCTGCGAGAGGTCGGGGCTGCCGATCTGCTGCCAGTACCAGCGGGGAATGTAGGACAGGTCCAGGCGGCGGCCGCAGGCGTTCAGGGCTTCGACGAAGGACCAGAAGGTCGTGATGTCACCGGAGTTCGCCTCGAAGTCGACCATGGTGGGGACGTCGCCGACGTGTTCGAGGAACAGGTCGGCCTGGGCCTCGACATCGCAATCGCCGCGCAGGTAGTGGTAGCCCGCGATGAAAAGACCGTTCGCACAGGCGGCTTCGCGGTAGGCCGGCCAGGTGGCGTCTACGAAGTAGTCGCCCTCGGTGACCTTGGCGAAGACGAAGGCGAAACCCTCGCGGGCTACCTCGGCCATATCGATGTCGGGGCCGTTGTTGTTGGAGATGTCGATGCCGAAGATCGTCACTACGGGCCTTTCGCGTGGTGGCAGCCGGATCGGTCGGGGAGTCACAGCCCGAACAGTGGGAGCAGCAGCGGAAGCAGATCACCGACCAGCTTCACGATGTCCTGGAGAACTACGAGCATTGCGTCTCACCTCCTCTCGAATAATCGGGAGTCGGGTAGCAAAAAGGCCCGCCGGCAAGCGATGTAGCCTGCGGGGCGAGCCTTGGAGGTTTCCCTCAGTGGGGAAGAAGGCGCAACTGTGGCGCTGCAATCAGTTTCACCTAAGCGATCTTGAAAGTCAAGCCCTGGTTCCGGAATTCGCGTTGACCAGCGCCGATGACCTCGAATGAGACTGGGCTACAGGCTTTTTCGAACTGCGTCGCTGACGGGTCGGGTAGGCCAGGTGGGCATCCAGCACCTCGCCGACGACATAGAGTTCCGGCCAATCGATCGCCCATGGACCCGGGACCGGGTGAATACGGCCGGCATCACGCAGGGTTTGAAGACGACGAACCGTCACGTTATGGAACTCCTCCCCCAGCTCCTTGGCCAGGGTGGCGATGCCGGAGACATTCAGGCGCGCCCGACGGGCGGCCGCGAGACCGGCGGCATCGACCGTGATCCTTTGCGGCGGAGGGCAGACGATCTGCTCGGCAGCCGCAGCGGCGGAGCGGATTTCATTCGGAGCCGTTTCCGCGCCCTCGGTCAGGGCCAAGGCGATGATATTGCGCTCCAGCCAGCGGGCGAGGCCGCCCGTCGAGGTCGGGCCCGAGTATTCGAGGGCGCGCTGTTCACAGATCAGGCGCACCCAGGAGACCAGCACGGCGTGCAACCGGTCGCGAACGGCGGCCGCCTTCGGATTGAACGGGAGCGGCTGGTCGCTGGTGCGGGAGTGCAGGCGGTAGTTGGGATCGCCGAGGCGGACGCGACCGGCGACCGCATCCTCCAGATCGGTTGCCAATTCCGGGATTTCACGCAGTACAGCAACGAGATCGCGAAGAGCATCCGTGCTCGGGTACAGCTGGTCCGACTCGTCGTACTGCATCACGCGACCTCTCGATTGATGGTTTCGGCGAGCCGGGCGGCATGCCCGAAACGCACATAGTCCTCGGTGTGGCGGCCGTCGGTCAGATAGCCGCGCGCATACGCCAGTGCGCCGGTCCAGGCGCTGACGTTCTTGGGGGTCCACCAGCGCTGGAGTCGGCGGTGGCGGGCGATGTCGATCAGGCTGCGGCCCCACCGCATCGCGGCGTCGGGGCTGGTGAGGCAGAGGTATTCGGACAGGTCCGCGATCAGGCGGAGGGCGTTTCCCGCGGGTAGGGCGGTGATCGGATCGCCTTGGGCCGCAGCCCAGAAAGCGGGGACGTTCCCGATCCAGCGCTGGCCGGCGATGCCGTAGCCGCCGGGGTCGACGCCGACGCATTGTCCTGCGGGGCGGCGGGGATCCGCGATGAGCGCGCAGGCTTCGATCTCCAGGTTCGGCCACAGTCCGCGGCCGATCTCGGCAGCCACATCGCCGGCGATTGCGGCGCCCTGCGAATATCCAGCTATCACAATTCGCCCGGGCGTGGCGGCGATGGCGGCGAGGAGCGCGGCCTTCCCCGCGGCGCTGCTCTCCGAAAACGACACGGCCCGGCCGTAATCCGCCGGGTAGGGAATCATGCGCGGCGCGAAGCGGGCGAGATCCAGCGTGCGCGCGAAGGTTTCGGTGACGGGATCACCCTGCGGCGCCCAGGTGCCGCCGAGAATCAGGACCTCGATCATGCGGCGGTGCTCCGCCCGCGGCCGCGGCGCGATCCGGTGTCCTGCGGCAGGAATTCGTCGGGGCTGCGGTTCAGGGCGTACGCGACGATTACCAGCTCGGTAACCAGGAAGGCGGCCGAGCCGGTGAGCTTCGAGGCCAGGACTGCCGTGGAGAGACCGGTGTGGGCCGAGAGCCGCACGAGGCTCATATCGGCCACGATCATCGCCTGTGACACGCGTAGGGCGATATGTCTGTTCAGCAAGTCCATACGGGGTACACTAAGGTCCATACGGACCTGTCTCAAGTCCGTATGGGACCTTTACCGGATCGTTATGCTTTATAACGATCCGCTGTGAACCTGCTTAGAGGTGTTTGCAAGAACGCCGTTCGGACTTCATGATGGTCCGTATGGAATTGCAGGACCTCCACGACGGCATCAACGGGGCAGTGGGTGATGAGCTCCGGGCCGCGCGTGCACGGCGCAGCCTCACTCGACCCCAGCTGGCCGCCGCCTCAGGCGTGGCGGTCAGTACGATTCAGCGCTTCGAAAACGGGGAGCGCTCACCCGATATGCATCAGCTCTTCGCGTTATGCACTGCACTCGGCGTCTCGCCATTGGACATCATGAACCGAGCCGTGGAGTTCGTCGAACGAACCCGGTAGCAGATCACCCAACTCCCAGCCCAGCACATTCGATGCCAGGAACAGGTCCGCAATCGTGGCCTCGCCTTGCACGATTCGCTGTGCCGTCTCGATTCCCAACCCCTCGGCCACGATCGTCAAGGCATCGTGATCGAAAATTCGAACGAACCACGCCACCAGAGCGTCTGCGGACACCGTGCAACTCCCCTTCGTAAAGATCCGCCAGCGCGGACTGCCAAAATCGACCCGATCAAGTCATGAAAAGACCGCCGACGAGTCGATGGTGGCAACCTGGCGCAACGCCGAGCCGGCTCGATCCCCATCGGACAGCAACACCCCACCGCGCGATCTCCCGACAATCGCTACGGCACGCCCACACTCAACGCATACTTCCACCTGTCCGTGATGCCCTGCGGTGCATCACCTTCGGGTAATGCTGCCGGGCGGAAGTATACACAAACGGACATTGAATTCTTGAGTTCCGCTCTTGCGCAACGGATCTAGCCATTCCACCTGCGATAGCAAGTTAACCGCGAGTTATCGCCCGCAGGAATATGGCGGAGGGAACCTTCACCAACTGTTTTCCACCTCGGCAAATGGGTTCTTCCGACCGTCAGGAGGCTTTCACCGGGTTTTTGACCACAGCATGATCAGTAGCGGGTGTTGGGCTCGGCGGGTGGGGTGGGCGTCGAGGCGGTACTCGGGGCGGCGGTGCCGCCCGGCTGTACCGGCACGGCCGGGGACACCGGGTCCGGGGATCCCTTGCGGGCGCCCAGGATTCGGAAGAGGTTGTCGAGTAACGGGGTCAGGTTGGGTGGCGGCGGGGCGGGGGTGCCGACTCGGGTGCGGGGGTTGGGCCTCGACGGGGGTTGGCCCGGGGGACGCGGGGAGGCCGGGTCCACCGTGGTCGGGGCCGTCGGGCCGGCGAGAGTTGGGTCCTGGACTGCGGGGGGCTGAGTGGGATTGGCGGGGGCGTTGGGGTCTGCCGGGACAGCGGGGGTCGGTGGAATGCCCGGAGTCGCTGGGGCATTCGGGTCGCCAGGGGTGGCGGGGTTGGCTGGGGCGGTCGGGTCCAGCTGGATGTTGGGGTCCAGCGGGGCATTCGGGTCGGGCGGGGTGTTCGGGTCGGGCGGGGTGGTGGGGTCCACCGGGGTGGGGGCTGCGGGTGGGGGTAGGAGGTCCGGAACTGTTGGGAGGGAGGGCATTCGGGGGGCGGGGAAGTCCGATACCGCGGGGCCGACCTCCATGGCGGAGGCGGGGGTGGGGGTGCTGCCGTCGGGGGCGGCGGAGTATTCGGTGCGGAGGATGTGGTTGTCGTGCACGAGGACTCGGCCGGTGGTGGCTTGGACGGCGGTGGTGGTGCGGGGGTCTTCCTTGTCGGTGCCGGGGTACATCTGGCAGTCGGTGGTGTCGCAGGTTTCGGCGTAGGAGTAGCGCTTTTCGGCTAGGGCGTAGGAGCGGGCGGCGATGGCCTGGGCTTTCAGGGCTTCGGCGCCGCCTCGGTCGGCCCAGTCGGGGACCATTTCGGCGGGGACGACGCCGCGGAGGTAGTCGTCTATGTCGACGTCGTTGACGGTGCGGGCGGCGCCGTTGTCGAGGGCTACGCCGAGGTCGCCTCGGTAGGCGTTGCCGCCGCAGATTTCGAGTTGTTCGTTGGCGGGGCGGTCGGTGCCGTCGGCGGCGGGGTAGGCCCAGGGGTCGTCGGTGTCGCCCTCCCAGAGGGTGTTGCCGTCGCAGCCCTGGGTGATGGTGACCTTGGCGCCGGTGGCGGTGGGGTCGAGATGGGCGGCCTGGCCGGGGATGACACGGCGGCCGGCTACGAAGAAGGGGGATTCGGAGATGATGTCGAGGGTTTTGTCGTCCTGGCCCTGAAGGCGGACCCGGATCGTGGCGGCGCCGATGGTGGCGAGGTCGGCGCCGGGGTAGTAGTTCGCCAGGATGCGGTCGACATTCCAGCCTTGACCGGCCAGGTCGAAGGCGCCGTTCTGGCTCATGCCGCGGCCGTGGCCGACGCCCGCGGTGGCGCGGAAGGCGCCGTCGGGCCAGGCCCAGAGCAGGCCCGCGGTGCCGCCGGTGAAGGTGACGGCGGTGACGGATAGGACGATCAGGCGGCGCCGTCGGAGGCGCCCCTGTAGGTACCCGTTCGGCATGTCATACCTGTTCTTTCGAAGGTCAGGGCTACATTCGAGTTACTCACAAACCTAATCCTCAACCATACGTTCATATTTTGTGACTGTTGGGACTAGTGTGATCGTTGACGCGTCCGGAATCAACATTGACGGCCCGGCGATGTTCATGAGTTTCAGCTGAATGAGGGAGATGCTCGTGCCGTACCGCAGACCGAAACGCCCCTACGTCCTTCCGGTTGTCACCGTGCTGGCCATAACGGCGCCGTTCGGCCTGCTGGCCCTGAGTGACACCCGAGATGTCCAGAACGCGGATGAGAGCAATCTGGCAGCTATACCAGCGGAACTGGCCGAGGTGGCCTTGGCTTCGGCGCCGGACATCACATTGCCGCTGCGCGAATTGACCGGGTTGAACCTGCCGGACCTGCACCTGTCCGATCTGCGAATGTTGCCGCTGCCCAAGTCGATTCCGGTGCCGCAGGGCCTGCCCTTGCCGCCCGGCGTACAGCTACCCCGCGAAATTCCACTACCCCGACTAGGGCAGAACCAGCCCGGATTCATCGCGGACCCGGCGCCGGCTGCCGACTCGCCCGCCGCACCGAGTGATCCCACCGCTCCGGCCGCACCGCAGGAGCAGGTCGTGCCCGGGGATCCGAACGCACCCGCACTCAACTCCGGGACCGTGCCGCGCGACCTCGTCGACAAGGTCGGCGCGCAGGTCAAGCTGCTGACCAGGGACAAACCGTTCAGCATGGTCGCGCTGACCGCCAAGGACATGATCGGGACCACCGCCATGATCCGGGCGCAGCGGCCCGATGGCACCTGGGGGCCTTGGTATTCGGCCGAACAGGAAGAAGGCCGGGATACACCGGCCAAGAAGTCGGGCACCGAGCCGATCTACGTGGGCAATACCAAGGCCGTCCAGGTGCTGACCACACGCAAGGCCGCGGCGCCCGTGGATGATGCCGCACCGCTGGCCGGGCAGACCGATCCGGCGCAGGTGGATCTGCAGAAGCTGGCCGCGGTCCTCATCGATCCGGGGCGCGGCTCCATCGACGAGAACCTGTCCGCGGTGGCGGCGCCGCTGCCGGGCGGCGGGCCCAAGGTGATCACGCGTGCGCAATGGGGCGCGGACGAATCGCTGCGGTGCGAGGAACCGACCTACGACGATGCCGTCAACGCAATCACGGTGCACCACACCGCAGGTCGCAATGACTACACCAAGGCCGAATCCGCCGGCATCGTGCGCGCGATCTACGCGTATCACGCAAAAACGTTGGGCTGGTGCGATATCGGCTACAACGCACTGGTCGACAAGTACGGGCAGATCTTCGAAGGCCGCTACGGCGGAATGGACAAGCCCGTCGAAGGCGCGCACGCGGGCGGATTCAATATCAATACCGCGGGCGTGGCATTCATGGGTGACCACGAGGACGATCCGCCGACCGATATCGCGGTGCAATCCATGACCCAGTACATCGGATGGCGCGCCAAGGTCGCCGGCATCGACCCGGAAGGGTCCACCACCATGTACTCCGAGGGCAGCGACTACACCAAATACCCGCTGGGCCAGGCCGTGAAATTGCCGATCATCTTCGCGCACCGCGACGTCGGCAACACCACCTGCCCGGGAGACGCCGCCTACGCGCTCATGGACAAGATCCGCTCCATGGCCGAGACCGCGGCGGGCGGAGTGCCCGCACCGACGACCACCAAGCCGCGGCCGGTGCCCGGACAGAATGCGGGCAACCCCAATCCGCAGACCGCGCCCAGCAGCCCGGACACGAGCTCCGATCTCGCGGCGCTCGCCGATCTGACCCAGAAGCTGCTGGGCATGCTGAACCGGAGCTCCGTGGCGCGCTACTGGAACCAAGAAGGCGGCGCGAACGGCCCACTGGGACAACCGAAATCGGAACCCGTCACGACCGCCGACGGCGGACAGTACGCGCAATTCGTCAACGGCTACGTGTACTCGACACCCGACGGGCAGGTGTTCGCGGTGGTCGGCAAGATCCTGGAACGGTTCCTGCAACTCGGCGCGGGCACGGGCGTGCTCGGCCTGCCGACCAGCAACGAATACCCGGTGCCGAACGGGGCGCGAACCGACTTCCAGCACGGCTCACTGCTTTTCGACAAGGTCACCGGCATCGTGACGACCGTGCTGCAGAACTTCGGCGCGGTACAGAACCCGGTCACCCCGGTGGCGCCGGCCACCCCGGCCGCGCCGAGCATCGTCGCCGTTCCGCCGGCCGCGGGTCCGCAGGCCCCCGACCAGCTGCCGCAGGCCGCCGGGCGCTAGCCCCGGACAGCGGGACCGCCCGCTGCCGACACCGCGCCGCATCCGCTCCTCGCGGGTGCGGCGCGTTCTGCTGTAACCGGCTGTGCGGCAGCATGTCCCGTGGCCACCGCGTTGAGGCGAGGTCCGCGCAGGGAGCTCGCGCACCGTGAGACGGCGTGAATCACCGACGATGGGGCGAGCCGGGCTGTGCGGCAGTATGTTTCACGTCCACCAGCGTTCGAGGATGCGGGCGACGCCGTCCTCGTTGTTGGCCGCGGCGATCTCGTCGGCGGCGGCCTTGGCTTCCTCGTGGGCATTGGCCATGGCTACGCCGTGGCCGGCCATGCGGAGCATCGGGACGTCATTGGGCATATCGCCGAAGGCGATCAGGGCGGAGTGCTGGACGCCGAGACGCTGGGCGACGGTGGCCAGGCCGGTCGCCTTGGAGACGCCGGGGGCCGATAGCTCGATGAGGCCGTTGTCGGTCGAGTAGGTCAGATCGGCGCGGCCCGTCAGATGCGGTTCCAGGACCTCGCGCATGTCGGCGCTGGACGCGCCCGCCAGGCGGATGAGCATCTTGATCGCGGGGGCGGCGATCACCTCGGCACGCGAGACCTGGGTGTCGTCCGGGTTCAGCCACGCGTGCTGGTACTCCGGGGAGCTCACGAACTGGGGAGTCGCCGCGTCGTGGGCGGTGGCGCCGACCCGCTCCGTGGCCAGGCCACAGCCGGGTAGCAAGGACTCGGCGAGATCACCCGCCCAGGCGAGGGTCTCCACGTCGAGGGTGCGGGATTCGAGGATGCGATCGGTGGCGCTGTCGTAGATGACCGCGCCATTGCCGCACACGCACAAGGGTGCGTAACCGAGCCCGTCGACGACAGGGTCGATCCATCTCGGAGGGCGGCCGGTGGCGAGCACGAACGGCACGCCATCCGCGATGAGGGCATCAATCGCGGCCTTCGTGCGCGCGCTCACCTGCTCGCTGTGGTCGATCAGCGTGCCATCGACGTCGGAGGCGACCATCTTGGGTTTCGGCAGGTGGAAGAGTGTCACCCACTCCATCCTGCCCCATCCGAGGTCCGGTTCGCCCGGAGATTTTCACTACCGAGACCCAGCCGGTGCCGGAAGGCCGTCCGAACCGACAGCAACCGGTCGGACTGGAAGATTGTCCGGGAAGGGCCGGTGCGTGCTGCGCAGATGCCGGATGCTGTCCCTATTATTTGGGGCTAATGACCCGACCCGAAAGGGAATGATGGCCGGATTTCTGCTGCGGCGTGCGTTGAACTATGTCGTTTTGCTGGTGCTGGCATCGTTTCTCGTGTTCACGGTCGCGTCACTGACGTTCACCCCGCTGGATTACCTCGAGCAGCGGAATCCGCGGCCGACGCAACAGGTGATCGATAACAAGCGGGCGGAGCTGCATCTGGATGATCCGATCCCCCAGCGGTATCTCGCGTGGGCCGACGGTGTCGTGCACGGCAACTTCGGCAACACCATCGCCGGACAGCCCGTCACGGACGAGCTGGGCCGGCGTATCGGGGTGAGTCTGCGGCTGCTGGTGGTCGGTTCCATCGTGGGCACCGTGCTGGGCGTGCTGATCGGCGCGGCGAATGCCGTGCGGCAGTACAAGTTCAGTGACTACTTCAGCACGGTCGTATCCCTGCTGTTGCTGTCCACGCCGATCTTCTTGCTGGCCACACTGCTGAAATACGGTGCGCTGGAGATCAATCTGGGCACCGGCAAGCAGATCTTCCTCTACACCGGCGAGACCTCCGCGACCGCGGTGAACGGCCTCTGGAATCAGTTCGTGGACCGCCTCCAGCACATGGTGGTCCCCACCCTCGGCCTGGCACTGGGCGCGATGGCCGGATACAGCCGCTATCAGCGCAACGCCATGCTCGACGTACTGGACAGCGATTTCATTCGCACCGCGCGTGCCAAGGGCCTCACCCGCAGCCGCGCGCTGTACAAGCACGGACTGCGGACGGCCCTGATCCCCATGGCGACGCTGTTCGCGTACAGCTTCGGCGGACTCATCACCGGCGCCACCTTCACCGAGAAGATCTTCGGCTGGCACGGCGTCGGGGAATGGCTGGTCGACGCCATCAATGCCCAGGACATCAATATCGTCGTCACGGTGACCGTGTTCACCGGCCTGGTGGTGCTGCTGTCGGGCCTGCTGTCCGACATCGTGTACGCGATTCTCGACCCCCGGGTGCGTGTCTGATGACCGAGGTGGAGACCATCGTCCAGGGCGCACCCGTGGCCGCCGGCCGGCGCAAGCTGGTGTGGCGGCGCTTCCTGCGCAACAAAGTCGCGGTGGCCGCGGCGGTGATCCTGGTGCTGCTGTTCGTGGTGGCGTTCATCGCGCCACACGTGCTGCCGTACAGCTACACGGATATCGACTCGACGGCGCGACTGCAGCCGCCCAATGCGAAACATTGGTTCGGCACCACCACCATCGGTGAGGACGTGCTGGCACAGACCATGCGCGGCTTGCAGAAATCGCTGGTGATCGGGTTCGGGACGGCCCTCATCTCGGCGTTCATCGCGACCATCGCGGGTGCGACGGCGGGCCTGCTGGGCGGCTGGACCGACCGGGCCATCATGTGGCTGGTCGACCTGCTGCTGGTGGTGCCGAGCTTCATCCTGATCGCGCTCTTCGCGCCCAAGACCAAGGGCAACAGTTCGGTGGTGCTGCTCATGGTACTGATCGCGGCCTTCGGCTGGATGATCTCGGCGCGCATCATCCGCGGCATGTCGATGACCCTGCGCGAACGCGAATTCGTGCGCGCCGCACGGTATATGGGCGCCTCCACCTGGACGGTCATCACCACCCACGTGGTGCCGAACATCGCCAGCATCCTGATCATCGACACCACGCTCGCGGTCGGATCGGCGGTCATGGCCGAAACCGGTTTGAGCTTCCTGGGATTCGGCGTGCAGCCCCCCGATGTGTCGCTGGGCTCGCTGATCGGCGACTACTCGAAGAACGCGCTCACCTACCCCTGGACGTTCATGTTCTCCGGCGCGTTCCTGGTGCTCATCGTGCTGTGCGCGAACCTCATGGGTGACGGACTGCGGGACGCCTTCGACCCGAACGCGAAGAAGGCGCGGGCGAAGCAGGCACGAAAGGCCGGCAAATGAGCCAGGATGCGGTCGAACCGGTGAAAACCACGGCGCCCGAACCGGTCAAGACCACGGCGCCCCTGCTCGAGGTGTCCGACCTGCGCGTGTCCTTCCCCGGTGAGGAGGGACGGGTCGACGCGGTCCGCGGCGTGAACTTCACCGTCAACGACGGCGAAGTGCTGGCCATCGTCGGCGAATCCGGCTCCGGCAAGTCGGTGTCCTCGATGGCCGTCATCGGGCTGCTGCCCGAACAGGCCCGCATCCAGGGCTCGATCCGGTTGCGCGGCAAGGAATTACTGGGACTCGGCGACAAGCAGATGTCCCGGCTGCGTGGCAGCAAGGTGTCCATGGTTTTCCAGGACCCGCTGTCGGCCCTCACGCCCGTGTACCGGATCGGCGATCAGATCGCGGAAGCCCTGCTCGCACACGGGAAGATGGGCAAGAAGGAGGCCGCGGCCCGCGCGGTGGAACTGCTGGAGCTGGTGGGCATTCCGGATCCGGCCCAGCGCGCCAAGGCTTTTCCGCACGAATTCTCCGGCGGTATGCGCCAGCGCGTGGTGATCGCCATGGCCATCGCCAACGATCCCGAACTCATCATCTGCGACGAACCCACTACCGCGCTCGACGTGACCGTGCAGAAGCAGATCCTGAATCTGCTGCGCAAGGCGCGCGACATCACCGGGGCCGGCGTCATCTTCATCACCCACGACATGGGGATCGCGGCCACCCTGGCGGATCGGGTGGCGGTCATGTATGCCGGGCGGATCGTCGAAACCGCCGCGGCGCAGGAACTCTTCACCGCGCCCCGGATGCCCTACACGGTCGGCCTGCTGGGCTCCATCCCGCGCATGGACGGTCCGGCGCGGTCGCCGCTCATCCCCATCGTCGGGGCGCCGCCCGCCATGCACGCGCTGCCGCCGGGATGTTCGTTCGCACCGCGCTGCCCGATCGTCATCGACGACTGCCGGGCCGCGGAACCGCCGCTGCAGGACACCGCGCCCGGTCATCGGGCCGCCTGCATCCGCACCGCCGAAGTGGGCAGCGAGCAGCTGTTCACGGCCTACCGCAAGGAGATCGAGGCGCCCGCGGAGATCGCCGAGGTCGACGCCACCCAGGTGGTGCTGCAGGTGAGCGAACTGCGGAAGACGTATCCGCTCACCAAGGGTGTGGTGTTCCGCCGCCAGGTGGGTGAAGTGAAGGCGGTCGACGGCATCAGCTTCGAGGTGCGCGCGGGTCGCACGCTGGCGCTGGTCGGCGAATCCGGATCCGGCAAGTCGACCACGCTCACCCAGATCATGGATCTGCTGCGGCCGGAGAGCGGCCGCATCGAGATCCTCGGCCATGACGTGACGACGCTGACCAAACAGCAGCGCCGCGATATTCGCCGCAAGATGCAGATCGTCTTCCAGGACCCGTCGGCGTCGTTGGATCCACGGCTGCCGATCTCGGACGTACTGGCCGAACCGCTGCGCATCAACGGGCGATCCCGCGAGGAGATCAACCGGCGGGTGCCGCAACTGCTGGAACAGGTCGGCCTGCGCCCCGAGCATGCCGACCGGTACCCGGCCGACTTCTCCGGCGGCCAGAAGCAGCGCATCAATATCGCCCGCGCGCTGGCGCTGGATCCGGAACTGCTGGTACTCGACGAACCCGTGTCCTCCCTGGACGTTTCGATCCAGGCAGGTGTACTGAACCTGCTGCGCGACCTGCAGGCCGAACGCGGACTGTCGTACCTGTTCGTCTCCCACGACCTGTCCGTCGTCCGTAACCTGGCCCACGACATCGCGGTCATGTATCAGGGACAGATCGTGGAATACGGTCCGGCGGAACGCATTTTCGCCGCACCCGAACACGAGTACACCCGCGCACTGATCGATGCGGTGCCGGTTCCGGTGACAACCCGATAGGAGGGTGTCGGATGCGCATTGGACGAGCCTGCACCGCAGTGCTTCTCGCGAGCGGACTGGCGCTCGCGGCCTGTAGCAGCACCGCGCCCGCCCCCACCGGGACGGGCAGCCTCGGCGTAACCGCCGATATCGATCCGCATCCGCGCGACGACATCAAGGACGGCGGCAACCTGCGGCTGCCGACACCCGAGATACCGGTGAACTGGAATGCGCTCCAGCTCGACGGTGGCGACGGGGACTACGCGGAGATCGAATGGTGGATGATGCCGCGCGCCTTCACCACCGACGCGGCAGGCAACCTCACCGTCAATCACGACTTCTTCACCGACGTGCAATTGACGAGCACCAGCCCGCAGGTGGTCACCTACACCATCAACCCGAAGGCCGTCTGGTCCGACGGCTCGCCGATCACCTGGGAAGATCTCGCCTCCGAGGCGAACGCGCTGAGCGGCAAGGACAAAGGCTTCCAGATCGCCATCAGCAACGGCTTCGACCGGGTGGCGAAGGTGACACGCGGGGTCGACGACCGGCAGGCCGTCATCACCTTCGACAAGCCCTACGCCGACTGGCGCGGCCAGTTCGCCGGCAACGCCATGCTCTATCCGAAATCGGTGACGGCCACCTCGGATTCGTTCAACAAGTCGCTGCTGAGCGGGCTCCCACTCTCCGCGGGACCGTTCGTGCTGAAATCCATCGACCGCACCGGCGGCCTGATCACCTTGGCCCGCAACCCCGAATGGTGGGGCAACACGCCGAAACTGGACACCGTCACCTTCCGGGTGCTGGACCGCAGCGCGTGGACCCAGGCGGTGCAGAACAACGAACTCGACTCGGCGCTGCTCAGCACCATCGACGACCTGCAGAACCTGCGCTCGATCCCGGGCGTGACCATCCGGCACGCGCCGCTGAACCGCTGGCGGTATTTCGCGTTCAACGGCGCTCCCGGTTCCATCCTCGCCGATCCGCAACTCCGCGTGGCCATTTCGAAGGCCATCGACCGGCAGCGCATCGCCGCGACCATGCAGAACGGGCTCGTCGACAAGCCGGAACCGCTGAACAATCAGGTCTTCCTGCGCGGGCAGCACGGCTACCAGGACAACAGCCTCGGCTTCGACCCGGACGCCGCCGCCAAGGAACTCGACGCGCTCGGCTGGGTGAAGCAGGGCAACGACCGGGTCAAGGACGGCAAGAAACTCGTCATCCGGGACGTCTTCTACAACGACGACACCTGGGTGCAGATCGCCAAACTGATCCAGCAGGACCTGAGCAGGATCGGCGTCGGACTCACCATCGACACCCGGCCGGCGCAGCGGTTCTTCACCGACGTCATCCAGCCCGGCGACTTCGACGTCTGCCAGTTCACGCTGTCCGGGGACGCGTTCGTGTTCAGCAGCATCCCGCAGTTGTTCGGGCTCTACCCCAATGACCTGCAGCTCAACTACGGGCGCATCGGATCACCGGAACTGAACACGCTCATCGATCAGACCCTCTCCGAACTGGATCCGGACAAGGCCATCCAGATGGCGAATCAGGTGGACCGCAAGGTCTTCGAAGAGGGCCACTCACTGCCGCTGATGCAGGATGAAGGCAACTACGGGGTACGGTCCGATCTGGCCAATTACGGTTCAGCCGGATTGGCCTCGTACGACTACGCCAGCATCGGCTTCCTGAAGTAGACCGACAGCCCGAGACGACAAACGCCGAACCGGCGGAAGGAGCGGTCCATGCGGATACGTTCGACCATGATTCGATTCGCCATACCGGTGGCGGCGTTCGGGCTGATCGTGACGGGATGTAGCGCCGGCGGCAACGAAGGCGGCACCGCGATACTCGGCAGCACCAACGCGATCAACCCGCATCCGGTGACGGATCTGAAAGACGGCGGCAACCTGCGACTGTCGCTCACCTCGTTCCCGGCATCGTTCAATACGCTGCATGTGGACGGGAACACCACGGACAGCGCCGATGTGGTCACGCCGACACTGCCGATCACGTTCAACAGCGATGCGGCCGGTGACCTCACCGTCAACCACGACTTCTTCACCGACATCCAGCTGACCTCGACCAGCCCGCAGGTCGTCACCTACACCATCAATCCGAAAGCGGTATGGACCGACGGAACACCCATCACCTGGGAGGACCTGAAGTCCCAGTGGCAGGCGCTGAACGGCGGTAACAACCAATACCAGGCCGCCAGCACCGCGGGCTACGACCACATCGGCAAGGTGGAGCGCGGCGTCGACGACCGGCAGGCCGTGGTCACCTTCAGCCAGCCCTACGGCGAATGGAAGGGTGTGTTCGGCCTGCTGTACCCGAAGGCCGACACCGAATCGCCGCAGGCGTTCAACGATTGGGCGCGCAACTCGCTGCCCCTCAGCGCCGGCCCGTTCGTGATCACGAACATCGACCGCACGCAGAACCGGATCACCCTGAGCCGCAACCCCAAATGGTGGGGTGACCAGCCGAAGCTGGACAACATCACGCTCAGCGTGCTCGACTACTCGGCCATCGTGCCCGCCATCCAGAACAACGAACTCGACGAGGCATACGTCTCCGGCCTGGAGGCCGTGACCGCCGCCCGCCAGTCCGCCGGCGTCGAGATCCGCCGCGCGGCCGAACCCAGCTGGAGCTTCATCGGATTCAACGGCGCGCCGGGTTCACTGCTCGAGGACGTGAAGGTGCGGCAGGCCATCGCCAAGGGCATCGACCGGCAGGCCATCGTCAACAACAGCCAGCACGGCATCGTCGACAACCCGACCCCGCTGAACAACCACATCTACATGGCGGGACAGAAGGGCTACCAGGACAATTCACAGGACCTGCCCTTCAACCTGGACCAAGCCGGCAAAGAACTCGATGCCCTCGGCTGGGTGATCAAGGACGGCGTACGCGAGAAGGACGGCAAGAAGCTGATCCTGCGGGACGTCATGTACCAGCAGGACGCCTGGGTCGACACCGCCAAGGTCATCCAAGCCGACCTCGGCAAGATCGGTGTCCGCGTGGACATTCAGACCGTCCCCGGCACCGGCCTGTTCACCAATGTCATCGACCCCGGCAACTACGAGCTCGCGCAGTGGAGCATCTCCGGCAGCGTGCTGCCCATCGGTGCGCTCAAGCAGTTCTACTACTACGACCCGAACAACTGGCAGGGCAACAAGTCCCGCATCGGCTCGCCGGAACTGAACACCGTCATCGACCAGGCCCTCGCCGAACTCGACCCGGACAAGGCCATCACACTCGCCAACAAGGCCGACAAGATGATCTTCGACGAAGTGCACTCACTGCCGTTCAACCAGGCCTCCGGCACCCACGCCGTCCGCACGAACCTCGCCAACTGGGGCGCGTTCGGCATGGCATCCCCCGACTACACCAAAGTCGGCTTCCTGAAGTGAGTTTCCGGCTGGGTCATCCCCTGGCCTACCCGCTGCTCGTGACGATCGGCGCCCTCGCGGTATGTCTCGCCTGGGCGCCGTTCGGCGATTCGGAGCAGGTGGCCATGCTGGGGGCGGTGGCGGTGGTCATCGTGGGGTACAGCGGGTTTCGGTTCGCGGTCGCGACGGGTGTGCTGCCCGCGGGGCTTTCGGACGCACCGGCGGGGACGCACGCGGCAGTGGGCGGGCGGGCCGTGGCGGTGCGGCGGGTGCGGCAGCAGCATCGGCTGGTGAGCCGGTCGTGGCTGGAATTCACGCTGGGCGGGAAGAATCGGTGGCTGCCGGTGTATTTCGAACCTGCCCTGGCCACGCTGGACCAGGGGACCGCTGAATTGGGCGGCCGGACAGTGCGGATCGATGGGCTGCGGGTGTATCCGGCGGGGCGCGTGCGGGATTCGGAGCCGGTCGGGCGGCTCATCGACAATCCCGTGCGGCCCGGTGCGCAGGCGGTGACGGCCGCGGCGCGGGCGGCGGGCCTCGGGCGGCGGCTGCTGCTGGATGGGCAATCCGCCATTGCCGGGCCGTTCGCGGGACTCTTGTGGGTTTATGTGGCGGGCGGCGGGTTACCGGCTTTCGCGGGCGCCACCGTGGTCGCCGCCGTGACCGCCACCTGGCTGGCGGCGGTGCGCGGCTCCGATCCGAGCTGAATCGCGGGTCAGCGGATGAAGCGGCAGGTGAGCAGGGCCGCCAGCGCGTAGCAGCCCGCCATCACGCCGAAATCGTCCGCCGCGCCGCCGTACCAGCCGGCAATGGCGAACAGCGCACCGGCGACGGCCACGCCCACCAGCGTGCCCATCTGGCGGTTGGCGTTCAGGGACGCGCCCGCGATATTCGCGTGGCTCGGACCGGCGGCGGACATCAGGCCGGTCGTCATGGCCGGAACACTGATGCCGACACCGAGATGCACGACGCCCATCACCACCACGATCAGCCAGTACGGCGTCCCCGGGGACAAGAGGGTCAGCGACACCGCGCCCAGGGCGCCCGCGGGCAGGCCGATCAACATGACCCGGCGGGCGCTCACCCGATCGCCGATCCGCGCGAAAATCAGGTTTCCGACCAGGAATATGCCCATGATCGGCAACAGCTCCAGACCCGCGGTGAAGGGCCGGGCGCCACGCGCATTCTGGAAGAACAAGCCCAGCACGAAGATTCCGCCGAAACAACCGAAATTGATGAGGAAGCCGATCGCATTCGATGCGGTGAAAACCCGGTCCCGCAGCAATTCCCGCGGAATGATCGGCAGCACCGCGCGGCGCTCACGCAGCACGAACACGGTGGCCACGCACAATGCGAACACCCCGGAGCCGATGATCGGCGCGGAACCCCAGCCGTAGACCGGGCCCTCGATGAGCGTGAAACACACTGCGGCCAAGGTGAGAATGCCCAGGGCGTGACTCAGGACCGTCACCCGGCCGGGGACCGCGGGCGGCGCACTGACAATGCGCTGCGCCAGCAGGAAGCCCACCAGGCCGATCGGGATATTGACCATGAAGATGCTGCGCCAGCCGAGCGTGTCGACCAGGACACCGCCCACCACGGGACCCAGGCCCGCCGAAATCGACACGATGGCCGCCCACAGGCCGAGCATGCGGGCGCGACGGCCCGGCTCCGCAAACGAGAACACCAGCAGGCTCAGGGAACTCGGCATGAACATGCCCGCACCGACACCCTGCAACATGCGCGCGCCCACCAGCATGCCGCCGCTGACCGCGAATCCGCAGACCGCGGAGGCAATCGCGAATACCGCCAAACCGGCCAGGTACATGCGTTTGGCGCCGACCCGGTTCGCGAGGGAGCCCGACAGCAACAGCAGCGACGCGAACGTGAGGGTGTAACCGTCGATGGCCCAGGTCAATCCGGACAGCGAGAGATGCAGACCGGCGCTGATACCCGGCCCCGCGATATTCACCACGGTGGCGTCGAGGGTCGCCATCACGAAGCCCAGCGCCAAGGCGCCCAAGGTGACTCCGGCGGGATAGCGCTTACCGGTGCGTTCGACCGAAACCGCTGTCGACGAGCTCATTTCACACACGGTAAGAGCTGGAGCACACTCCAGTTCAACCGTTTTATCAGCATGTGAGATGCCTGCTCGGGACGTCTACTCGCCGGTGCTGGACACCGGCCCCGAACACGATCCGCGCTGTGAGCAACTCCATACGAGCGCCGCACGCGATACGGCGCTCGACCGGATTATTCGGCGGGCTTCTGCGCGCGGCGCGCGGCCTTCTCCTCCGCCTCGGCGGCATCGAGGGCATTGGCCTCTTCGAGTGTGGGCGCGCTGCCGCCCAGGCGCGCCGGAACCCAGTAGGCGCCGGGCTCGTGGACGTAATCCTTTTGCAGATCGAGGAGCAGTTCCGCCATCGTCGAATGCAGTTCCGCGGTCAGCGCGGACGCGGGCTCATAGGGCTGGATGAGCTTGCCCACCGAGATCGAGATCGGAGTGTTGGTGCGGCCCAGGCGCTTCGGATGCCCCTTGGTCCACACCCGCTGCGCGCCCCAGATCACCATCGGGATGATCGGGACGTTCGCCTCGATGGCCATGCGTGCCGCGCCCGACTTGAATTCCTTCAACTCGAAACTGCGGCTGATGGTCGCCTCGGGATAGACGCCGACCAATTCGCCGGAGCGGAGCCGGTTCACCGCCTCGTGATAGGACTCGGCGCCGGCGGCGCGGTCCACGGGAATGTGCTTGAGGGCCCGCATGATCGGGCCCGAAACGGCGGAATCGAACACTTCCTTCTTGGCCATGAAGCGGATGTAGCGCTTCGGCGTACGCGCGGGCAGGCCGGCGTACGTGAAGTCCATATAGCCGGTGTGATTGATGGCGACGACCGCACCACCGGTCGCCGGGATGTTTTCGTCGCCCTTGACGGTGAACTTCAGGCCCTGCGCAGCGAAGATCGTGCGCGCCAGCCCGATGACGGGGAAGTAGACGGGTTCCACAAGTCCGCTAGCGTAGTCGCTGCCCGCGCGGCATCCAGTGATCCAGGCAACACCTGTCAGCAGCAGTGACGTCTCGACACGAAAGAGGTTCGCCCGAGTGGTAACCGACCGGACAGCATTGCGTGAACACTTCCGCACGGGGCTGCTCGGAAGTCTCCTGATCGCCACGGCCTGCCTCGCAGGCGGCTGCGACCACTCCAAGGTCGGGTTCGAAGGCACCGACTTCTATGCCACCGAGGAACCGGCGGCCACCAGCGCCGGGACCACGCCGGCCACCTCGGCGGAGGTGGCGGCGGTCCTCGGGCAACCGGAGGCGGCGGCCGCGGTCGCGCACTGGGCCACCGACCTGCGCACACACGGGCTGGACGGGATGGCGGACCGCTGCTGGACCATGGCGCCGCGCAATGTGCAGACCATGTACGCCGATCCCGGACCGATCCTGGACGCGCTCTCGCGTGCGGGCACGGCCGACGGCAGCACCGCCACCTGGCAGAACGACGAGGTCACCGTCGTCGCCGAGGACAGCGATATCGCGTCCGGATACGCCTGCCCGCGGGTCTTCCCGTCCGGCACCGAACCCGCCTTCGACGATGCCGACGCGCGGCACACCGTGCGGCGCTTCCTGTCCCGGCTGGCCGGGAAACCGCTCGATCCCGCCGATGTCGAGAGCCGCTATCCGCTGCTGTGCGACAGCTCGGCGCAGGATCGGTATCCGGCCGCCATCGCGGCGTTCGAGGATCAGGCCATCAAGTCCGATTGGCAGCGCGGGGACTCGATCACCGTGTCGGTACCCGTCACCAGCACCACCGGAATCCAGAAGAAACAGACATACACCCTGAAGTCGGGCGCGGAGGGTTACTGCATCGGCGACGTCTCGGGCTAGCCAGTACTCTGGGTGGCTGGTAACGGTCAGGGAGGAAGAAGCTCGTGCAGATCACCAGCGTCGGACACGCCGGATTCCACATCCGCACCACGGCCGGCACGATCCTGTGCGATCCGTGGGTCAATCCGGCTTATTTCGGATCGTGGTTCCCGTTCCCCGACAACACCCAGCTGGATTGGGACGAACTCGGCAACTGCGATTTCCTGTACGTCTCGCATCTGCACCGTGACCACTGGGACGCGAAGCACCTCGCCGACAAGATCAATAAGGACACCACCGTCCTGCTCCCCGACTACCCGGTGCCGGACCTCAAGCGCGAGCTGGAGAAGCTCGGCTTCCACAAGTTCGTGGAGACCGAGGACTCGGTCAAGCACACGGTGACCGGTCCCGGCGGCGACCTCGACATCATGATCATCGCGCTGCGCGCGCCCGCCGACGGACCCATCGGCGACTCCGGACTCGTCGTCTCCGACGGCGAAACCGTCTGCTTCAACATGAACGACGCCCGGCCCGTCGACATGGACGTACTGCACGACTCCTTCGGGCACGTGGACATCCACCTGCTGCAGTACTCCGGCGCCATCTGGTACCCGATGGTCTACGACATCCCCGCCAAGACCAAGGCCAACTTCGGCAAGCAGAAGCGCCAGCGCGGCATGGACCGCTGCCGCTCCTACATCGAACAGGTCGGCGCCACCTGGGTCGTCCCGTCCGCCGGGCCGCCGGTCTTCCTCGACGACGAACTCCGCTACCTCAACGACGACCGCGGCGACGAAGGCAATATCTTCCCCGACCAGATGGTCTTCCTCGAGCAGATGCGCATCCACGGCAACGAGGGCGGACTGCTCATGATCCCCGGCTCCACCGCGGATCTGCGTGGCAAGGAACTGAACTCGCTCACCCACCCGGTCGACCCGGACACCATCTACGGGGACAAGGCCGCCTACATCGAGGCCATGGCCCAGCGCATGGCGCCCGTGCTCGCCGCCGAAAAGGCCACCTGGGCCGAGGAAACCGGGGAGCCGCTGCTGCCCGCGGTGAAGGCCAAGTTCGAGCCCATCATGGCGCAGAGCGACCTCATCTGCGACGGCATCGGCTACGCCGTCGGGCTGGTCATGGGCGACGAGACCGTGGTGCTCGACTTCCCCAAGCGGGTGGTGCGCGAACCCATCGAGGGAGAAGGCAAGTACCGCTACGGATTCCGCATCGACCCGCAGCTGGTGCGCACCGTGCTGCGCGATGACGAACCCGACTGGGTGAACACCATCTTCCTGTCCACCCGCTTCACCACCTGGCGGGTCGGCGGCTACAACGAATTCCTCTACACGTTCTTCAAATGCCTGACCGATGAGCGCATCGCCTACGCCGACGGCTGGTTCAACGAGGCGCACGACGATTCCGCCTCCACCGAACTCGACGGCTGGGAAGTACAGCGACGGTGCCCGCACCTCAAGGCGGATCTGTCGAAATTCGGTGTGGTGGAGGGCAATACCCTCACCTGCAATCTGCACGGCTGGCAGTGGGATCTGGAATCCGGGCGGTGCAAGACGTCCAAGGGCCACGAATTGCGGTCGCGGAAACTCGAAGCGCAGTCCTGACAACGGTTCCGGCCGGCGCCGCGAGGGCACCGGCCGGGAATCGAGCCTGCGGGTTGTTCAGCCCTGGACCTCTGAATCCTTCAGCTCACGAGTGAGGCGCGAAGACCAGGGACACCAGATCAGGCCCGGCAGGAACGCGCCGCCCGCCTCGTCGAGATAGTCCTCGACATATTCGATGCTCGCGTCGCACACCTCGATCGCCATGGTGAAGAACGAAATGGTGTCCGGGTCCAGCGAGTAATCCCAGCCGGGGTTGTACGGCGCCTTCCGCTTCCGGATCCTGCCCATAACATGGGTCGACATCGTCTCGTCACCGGACAGAATGCGACGTGCTTCGTCGATGCGCTGCTGGTTGTTCAGCTGGAAAACGAATTCTTTGCCGGAATAGTCGGTGAATGCGAAGTAGGCCATGATGTTTCCCTCGCTTGCGCGGATGGGTGGATAGAGCCTTGCCATTCGATGGTAAGCCCGACAAACCGCGCAGAATGCCGAAAGGGATTGTGCGGCAATAGATTTAGAGAACCGCCCCGTTTGTCCGCGGATTCGAGGGCCTAGCGGTTCGTTTTGTCCGAATTATCAAGTCACGCACCGCCATTGCGCCGCGCGCCACCGGAGCCACGACGCGTCCGTCCGGATCGATCAAGACCCCCGACGGAGTTCCCCGCACCCGATACCGCAATGCCGCCTCATTTCCCTGCTGCACCAGCACCGGAATCTCCCCCAGCCCCTGCTCCCGAGCCCACACCGCATGCTCGTCCACATCGCCGTTACCCAGCACCGCGACGGTCAGCACATCCGCGGTCCTGGCCTGCCAGCGCGGCAACTCCCGCGCCAGCGCCGCGCACATCTCACACGCCGGATGCACGAAGACCAGCAGCAGCGACTTGCCCGGCAACAGCAACTCGTCCAAACCGGCCCGGCCACCGGCCGTGTTCGACACCTCGAACTCCGGCGCCACCGCACCCACCGGCAAACCCTCGCCGCCCAGCGTCGACAACACCTGCTCATCCAACCGCCGCCGCAGCATCCGCACCTCACCCCACAGCGACACCAGCATCGCGCCGAATCCCGCCGCCACCGCCATCGCCACCGCCCGATCCAGCGACAGCACTCCCGGAACCTGCGGATCCGCCAGCGTCGCAACGACAGTCGACCCCGCCAGCACGATCAGCAGCACATTGCGCACCACCGTCCCGCGGCCGATCGGCGCCGAACTGGACGCCCCGAAACACGAGCACGACGGCCGCTTCCCCTGCCGCAGCAACCGCACCACCGCGCCCGTGAACATGCCCAGCAGCAGAATCGCCACCAGCGCCGCGGCCGCGGCCGTCCACGGCGGCAGCAACGCCACCGCCACCAGCGCCTCCACCCCCGGCAACCCCCACGCCACCGCCGGCACCCATGAAATCGGAATCCCGAACTCCCCCACCGCCTTCCGGGTCCCCACCCCATCGGCGAACTTCCCCCAAGCCGAGAGCCCGAACACGACGGCAAGTACCAGACGCGCGCACCACACCCCGTAGTCGATAGCCATGACCGCACCATTGCACACTCATATGGACAGCGAATTACGAATCCCTCGAACGACTTTCGATACCGAACAGCCGGTTGGTTCCACTTACCGGGAACCCACCGGTCAAGCGCGTGCACGGGCAGCCGCTGCCACCGCGACGCGATTCGGCGGCCGGATGGCCGTATTCCGAAACGACACGGCGGGAGCCGCGCGTTCGAGACTGGACGGTAGTCGGCAGAATCGGGCGGTGATGGTGCGGCGATGGCTGGGGCTGGGGTTCGGGGGGTCCATCGGTGCTGCCGTGGCCACACAGGCCCGGATCAACGGAGAACTGGGCGAGAAACTCGGGGACGGCATCGCCGCCGCCACCATCAGCTTCGGCTCCGGACTACTGCTGCTCGCCGTCCTCTACGCGGCGAGCGGACGACTGCGCGGCGGGATCGGACAGGTGCGAGCCGCCGTCGCCGCAGGCCAACTCTCCTGGTGGCAGCTGCTGGGCGGCCTGTCCGGCGCGTATTTCGTCGCCTGCCAAGGGCTTACCGTCGCCACCATCGGGGTCACCGCATTCACGGTCGCGGCCGTGGCAGGACAGCTGGTCAGCAGCTTGATCGTCGATCGTATGGGACTCGGCCCCGGCGGGCGGACGCCAATCACCGGGTGGCGGATCGGCGGCGCCCTACTCGGACTCGCGGCCGTCCTGCTGGCCGTGCTCGGCCGCAGCGGCAATTCGACCGGATCCCATGGCGGGTCGACGGTGATACTCATCGTGCTGCCGCTCGTGGCCGGCATATTGGTGGCGTGGCAGCAGGCAGTGAACGGCCGAGTCGGAGCGATCGGCGGCCCACTCTCGGCAACACTGGCGAACTTCGCCACGGGCACGGCGGCCCTGGTGCTCATCGAGGCGGCAGTCCTGGCCCGGCGCGAACACCTACCCCACTTCCCCACCGCTCCATGGCTGTATCTCGGTGGCCTGATCGGAATCTCGTTCGTCTGGCTGGCCGTCCTGGTGGTGCGGTGGATCGGCGTACTGCTGCTCGGGCTGAGTTCCGTAGCGGGACAACTCCTTGCCTCGGTGGTCCTCGACACGATCGCCCCGACCGGCACCGGACTGTCCGCCGCGGCCGTGACCGGCTGCGGCCTGACCTTCGTCGCCGTCGCCCTCGCCACCCGCTCACGCAACTGAACCCTGTTGCGCGGACCCCCTCCGGCAGTCGGCGATCGGGCCGGAACGGGCCTGCGCGGCGGCAGCCGAGCACGGGATCGGCTACGCCGCCAACAGGATCGGGGTGCCCGGCACCGCCACTGCCCGATCCATCCTGCCGCCGGGCGACCTCGGCGGCGTGATCACGACCGCACGACCGTCATCCCCTCCAGATCGCCGATAAGGCACCGGCGAGCAGCAGCGGCACGCCGAGCAGCGCGACCACGACCGATATCGGGAGCCAGGCCGACACCACGGCCACGAAGGCGAACACCAGCAGGGCGATCACCTCGGTGACGAAACCCGAGACCGAGGTGATCGTGGCGCGAGCCGGACCCTCGATCGCGTCCTGGAGACGGGCCGACGCGAGAACATCGGCGTCGAAGTCGATGCCGTAGGCGATGCCGACGCAGGAAAAGCCCACGGCCGTCAGGACGTACATCGCGGCCGGGTAATGGGCGGCCAGGCCGGCCAGTAGCGAACCGCCGATGAACAGGACGCCGGCGACGCACAGGGCCGCCGCCATCGTGCGCGGCCGGATGCCTTCCGTGCGGCCCGCCAGTGCGGCGCCGGCGAGCGCGCCCACCATGGTCAGACCGACGAGTACCGCTGCCAGGGACGGGCCGGCACCCGCATGACCTGCCAGCAATGCGAAGTACTCATCGAAGGCCGTGACGCCGTTCAGCAGCGCCACCAGGATCACCCCGCGGCGAATCACGCGGACCCGCAGCGCTTCCCGAACACCGGCCCGCAGCATCCCCGCATACCGCGCCGCACCGGACACTGCGGACTGTGGCGAGACAGGCTGCGGCACGGCGACTTTCGGGGGTGAATCGTCATCGATCGACGCGGGAGGTGCGGTACCGGGCCCCGGAGTCCGGTCACCGGCCGACGAGATCGGCGGCAGGTCTGCGACGGTAGCGGCTCCGGCCCCGGACGTCGCCGATCGCGACGCGGCCTCGAAAGCCCCGGATCGCGGCGCGGCCTCGGAAGTTCCGGATCGCGGCGCGGGCGTGTGTGGTTCGTCCTCCAGGCTGTCGACTGCCGCAGCGGCTACCGCCTTCGGTGCGCTCGGCAGGGTCGAGGCGGAGGCCGTGTGCAGGCCGGCGATGGCGATGCTGGACCAGGAGACGAGGGGGTAGCCACCCCAGGCGTAGAGCGGGGCGGCCGCGAGAATGCCGAGGAGGGCGGCGGATTCGGAGGCGGCACGGAGGTAGCCGAGGAGCCGGGGGTAGCGGTCGGTTGCCGATCGGGCTGCCAGGCCGTCGTAGATCAGGGCTTCGAAGGTGCCGGAGCGGAGGGACGTCGACGCACCCCAGAGGACGAAGCCCAGGGCGAAACCGGGGAACGAGGGGAAGACGGTCCAGACGGTGAAGCCGGCGGTCAACAGGACACCCGAGAGGATCAGCAACACCCGGCGGGAGACCGTGTCAGCCCAGGGGCCGGTCGGGATCTCCAGGAGGAAGGTGGTCGCCGACCAGATGGCCAGCAGGGCCGAGATCCGGGCGGTGCTCAGGCCGTGCGCCGCGAAGAGCAGGGCGTACAGGGCGTAGAGCGGGATCAGGTCCGCGGTGAAAGCGAACAGGAGGGTGCGGGCGGTCAGGCCGCGCACCGAGCGGGAAGATCAACAGTTGTAGGTCAGGAGACGCATGTGATCAATTCTGCGCGCCCGCGGGACCACCGTCGAGAGGATTGTCGAGGGGAATCCAGCCATTGGTGTTCGGTTCGTGGTCGGCGATGGCGGCGCCCACCAGGCCGTGGCGTTCGTTCAGGTCGTTGATGAGTTCGGCCACCGGGTGCGAGTCGCTGTAGTGGTAGCCCTGAGCCAGCGCGAAACCCAGTTCGGTGAGGACCGCGGCCTGGTATTCGGTTTCGACGCCCTCGGCGATCACCTGTAGGTCGAGGGACTTGCTCAGGGCCGCAATCACACCCAGCAGCGGGGGCGCGGGGGAATCGGAGCGGATGGCGGCCACGAAGGACTGATCGACCTTCAGGATGTCCGAAGGCAGGGTGGCCAGGCGGCTCAGCGAGGAGTAGCCGGTGCCGAAATCGTCGATGGCGATACGAACGCCACGCTCGCGCAGCTTGTGCAGGTTCGCGATGGCGGTATCGGATTCGGCGGCCAGTTCGCTCTCCGTCACCTCCAGCACCAACTGGTCGGCGGGCCAGCCCGTTTCGCTGAGGATGCCGGAAACCCGGTCCGCGTACTCGGTTTCGGCCAGTTCCAGGCCCGAGACGTTCACGTTCAGGGTCAGGTCGAGTTGCGCGAAAGTCTCCTGCAGGCGGGCGGCATCCGCGCACGCGCGGCGCAACACCAGCTCGTCCAGATCCGAGATGAGGTCGTACTCCTCCGCGACCCGGATCAGGCCCTCCGTCGTCACCTCCGGCTGCGCGTGAGAAGACCAGCGCAGCAATGCCTCCACACCCACCGCGCGGGTCGCGCCGTCCGACAGCGACACGATCGGCTGGTACTGCACGTCCAGGGTGCCGCGGTCGATGGCCTCGCGCAGTTCCACCGCCAGCGGCAGCTGCCGCGACGACTCCAGCACGGTGCGATTGCGGCCCGCCTGCTTCGCCCGGTACAGGCCGACATCCGCACGACTCACCAGCAGTGATCCGGATTCGCCCGGCTGCCAAGAGGTCACGCCCGCCGAGCAACCGGTGGTCACCGCGGCCCGCAACTGCTCGGTCAGCAGAATCGCGGCCTGCTCGGTGGTGCCCGGCAGCAGCAACGCGAACGCGTCACCGCCGTACCGGGCCAGACGCTGGTCCGGCGCAAGCAGTTTCGACCAGGTGTCCGCCACCCGCTGCAGGACCGCGTCACCGGCCCGATGGCCGAGATGGTCATTGATCTTCTGGAAGCGGTCCAGGTCCACCAGCACCAGCGCCAGCCCCTGATCCGAGCGAGTGGCATGCGCGATCGCATTGTTCAACGCGCGATCGAAACCACGGCGATTCAACAGACCCGTCAGCACATCGATATCGGCATCCGACGCCATCCGCGTCAAAATGCCCACCACGATGCCGATCCCGAACGTGATACCCGCCGGAATCAGACCCGACCACCACGGCAGCCCCCGCGACGGCACCACCCACAAACAGCAGGCGATCGCGAACGCCAGATGCGCGCCCAGCCACCGCCACGAGAAGAAGATGGCCGCATCACAGGCCACGAACACATAGAACGCCGCCAGGCTGATCGCGCCCACCGTATTCGGAAACCAGTGCACCGCAATGGTCACCAGCACGGTCGCCGCCGCCACATACCCGTGATGCACGGAATGCGGCAGCCGCGGACCCCAGATCAGCAGACTCAATCCCAGCAGCAGCGCGACCAGCGCCGCCACCCCGACCAGCGGCCGATTGCCCTCATCACCCGGAGCGACGGCAGTGAGTATGAGACCCAGCACCCCGCCCATGACGTAGAACGCCCCGGTGGTCCGAGCCATGACCATTGCTGTCGCCAGCGCCGATGCCGCCCGCACCCGCGTTCGGGTATCGCCGCGAGACCCGATTCCTCGCACGGGCACCAGCCTAAACAAAAGGTTTGCCGACGGTAGACACAACCGCCGGAAATGACCGCACCGAGCGCGAACGATCGGTTAACACATGGATTCCGAAGCTCAGCGCGGCGTGAGGACGTCGGTTCCGACGAACGGCACCAGCGCCGCCGGCACCCGCACCGAACCGTCGGCCTGCTGATGGTTCTCCAGAATCGCGACGATCCAGCGTGTGGTGGCCAGCGTGCCGTTCAACGTGGCCGCGGTCTGCGGCTTGTTGTTCTCGTCCCGGTAGCGGACATTCAAGCGCCGCGCCTGGAACGTGGTGCAGTTCGACGTCGACGTGAGTTCGCGGTAGGTCTGCTGGGTCGGAACCCATGCTTCACAGTCGAACTTCCGGGCCGCCGACGAACCGAGATCACCCGCCGCCACATCGATCACGCGATACGGCACCTCGACCGCGGCGAGCATGTCCCGCTCCCACGCCAGCAGGCGCTGATGCTCGGCATCCGCGTCCTCCGGGCGGGTGTAGACGAACATCTCCACCTTGTCGAACTGATGCACGCGAATGATGCCGCGGGTGTCCTTGCCGTAGCTGCCCGCCTCCCGGCGGAAACACGACGACCAGCCCGCATACCGCTTGGCGCCGTTGCTCAGATCCAGGATCTCGCCCGAGTGATAGCCCGCCAGCGGCACTTCCGAGGTGCCGACCAGATACAGGTCGTCCTCCTCGAGGTGATAGATCTCCGCCGCGTGCTGACCCAGGAAACCCGTGCCCGCCATGATCTCCGGGCGCACCAGCACCGGCGGGATCATCATGGTGAAGCCGTTGGCCATCGCCTTCTGCGCGGCCAGCTGCAGCATGCCGAGCTGCAGCATGGCGCCGTAACCGGTGAGGAAGTAGAACCGCGAACCCGACACCTTCGCGCCGCGCTCCATGTCCAGGATGCCGAGACCCTCACCCAATTCCAGGTGATCCTTCGGCTGGAAATCGAATTCGCGCGGCGTGCCGACGGTCTCGAGCACGATGTAGTCGTCCTCGCCACCGGCGGGGGCGCCCTCCTGCACCACGTTCGACAGGGCGCGCTGCGCGGCGTCGAGGTCGGCATTGCCGGCGTTCTCGGCGGCCTCCGCCTCCTTCACCTTCGCCGACAGCTCCTGGCCCTGCGCCAGCAGCAGCGGGCGCTCCTCCGGGGAAGCCTTGCCGACCTTCTTGCCGAGAGCCTTCTGCTCGGCGCGCAGCGTATCCGCCGTCGCGACCGCGGCGCGACGAGCCGCATCCGCCTCGAGCAGGGCATCCACCAGGGCCGGGTCCTCGCCGCGAGCACGCTGCGACGCACGGACCACATCCGGGTTTTCCCGCAGGAATCGAAGGTCGATCATAAGAGCAAGCCTATCGGCTGTGTTTAATTTGCCCTCCACTGCGTTCCGGGCGGGGTTCGCGGCCCTAAGTCTCGATTCTTCCCTCCCTCCGCTCCTCCGCTTCGCTCCCCCGCTCCACTCAGTCCAGAATCGAGCCGGCCGCGAACCATGACAGTTTTTTGGCCGGATCCCGCTAATCCTCGACTGGCTCCTCGAGGCCAGGCCATAGTGATGGGCAGCTGCCGTGGTGAAGTCCGAGGAGTCCCCATGCCCCAATACATGCCGAGCACAGCCGATTTCGTCGTCGTGGGAGCGGGGTCCGCGGGAGCGGCGGTGGCCGCGAGACTGACCGAACGGCCCCGGACCAGCGTCGTTCTGTTCGAGGCCGGCGGCGAGGACAAGGACAAGTTCGCGCACATTCCGGCCGGATTCAACCAGTTGTTCGAGGGCGCCAACGACTGGAACTACCGCACCGAACCGCAGCCCGCGCTGGCCGGGCGGCGGATCTACTGGCCACGCGGCAAGATGCTCGGCGGCTCCTCCTCGATGAACGCCATGATGTGGGTGCGCGGATTCGCCGCCGACTACGACGAATGGGCCATGCACGCCGGGCCCGGCTGGTCCTACGAGAACGTGCTGCCGTACTTCGAGCGCATGGCGACCGTGGAGGGCGGCAGCGAACCCGGCGAGGGCACCGAAGGGCCGCTGCATATTTCCAAGCAGCGCAGCCCGCGGGCGCTGACCCGGGACTTCCTGCAGGCGGTCACCGAGGCCGGTTATACGGTCGAACGCGCGAATACCGAACGGCCGCAAGGGTTCACCGAGACCATGGTGACGCAGAAGCGCGGGGCCCGATGGAGTACGGCGGACGCCTATCTGCGGCCCGCGTTGCAGCGGCACCGGGATCTGACGGTGGTGACCGACGCGCATGTCACGCGGGTGGTCTTCGACGGGAACCGGGCGGTCGGCGTCGAATACCGGATCGGCGACGAAACCAAGATCATGTACACCAAGCGCGAGGTCATCCTCTCCGCCGGCGCCATCAACACCCCGCAACTGCTCATGCTCTCCGGCATCGGGCACGGCGAAGACCTGCGGGAACTGGGAATCCCGGTGCTGCACCACAATCCGGCCGTCGGCCGCCGGCTGCGCGACCACCTCGCCGCGCCCATCGTCTACCGCACCCGCGGCGGCAGCCTCTACGGCGCCGACAAGAACCTCCTCGAACTCGGCAACTACCTGCTGCTGCGACGCGGGCAACTCACCTCGAACATCGGTGAGGCCTACGGCTTCGCGCACAGCAAGGCGCAGGCCGGCGAGGATCTCGGACTGCCCGACCTGGAACTGATCTTCGCGCCCGCCCCCTACATCGGCGAGGGCCTCGCCGAACCCGACGGGCACGCCATCACCCTCGCGGCCGTGCTGCTGAAACCCGAATCGACCGGACTCGTCGCCCTCACCTCCCCCGATCCCTTCACCCCGCCGCGCATCGAACCGCGCTACTGCACCGAAGCCGCAGACCGCGAAGCCCTGCTCGCCGGCCTGCAACTGTGCGTGAACATCGCGAATCAGCCTGCGCTCAAAGGACATATCGGCGACATCATGCAACCGCCCGTCCCCGCCGACACCCCGATGGAAGAGGTCCTGCGCCGCTGCCTCGAGGACCACTCGCACACCCTCTACCACCCGGTCGGCACCTGCCGCATGACCTCCGATGACAGTGGCGTCGTAGACCCCGAACTCCGCGTCCGCGGCGTCGAAGGACTCCGCATCGTCGACACCTCGGTCATGCCGGTCATCACCCGCGGCCACACCCACGCCCCCGCGGTCCTGATCGGAGAGAAAGCAGCCGACCTGATCGCGCCCTAGGGGGTGCGAAGCTGATCAGTTCGTGGCGAGGGCTTGATCGCGCTGCAATGATGGGACGCGATGTCAGACGAACAGTTGCCTCCGCCTCCGTTCTCGCAGCCCGGTCCCGGCATGCCCGGCGGGCCTCGCGGCCGCGCCCGGAAAAAGGGCGGCGGGCCGCTGGGACCCCTGCGCAATCTGCGCGGGAAGCTCGACTCCGACGGTCCGCTGTCGGCGCCGACCCTGCGCTGGGGACTGCTCGCGGTCGCCGTCGGCGCCGTGGTGGCCGCGCTCATCACACTGCTCATCTCCGGCTTCGACTCCGGGCGAGTCGAAGCGCACACACCGGGCGGCACGCAGCCCACCGGCGCGGTCGCGGGCGCGGCGTTCGGCACGGCCCGGCAGGGCGACTGCCTCAACTGGTCCAAGCCCAACGCCAGCGACCTGAGCAAGGTGGACTGCGGCGGCAAGCATCTGTTCGAAGTCACCGCCGATGTCGACCTGAGCAAGTACCCGGGCAAGGAATTCGGGCCCGGCTCGCGCTTCCCCGACTCGCTGCGCTTCTCCGAACTGCGAGATGAGCACTGCGTCAGCGCCGCCCAGGTCTACCTCGGCGGAAAGCTCGACCCGCGCGGCAAATTCGCGGTCGGCCTGATCAACCCGGGCGAGGCCGGCTGGAAGGCCGGCGAACGCACCCTGCGCTGCGGCCTGCAGGTCGCCGGCAGTCAGGGCGTCGCCACCCGGCCCATCACCGGCAGCGTGCGCGACAGCAACCAGTCCAAGGTCTACGACGTCGGCACCTGCATCGGCATCAAGGGCAACCTGCCCACCGACCCGGTCGACTGCACCCAGCCGCACGCCTACGAGATCGTGTCCACCGTCGACCTCGGCAAGCAGTTCCAGGGCGGCCCGCCGTCCAAGGACGACCAGGACAAGTTCATGGAAGACCAGTGCGGCAAGGACGCCGGCGACTACCTCGGCGCCCCCGACGCACTGCGCAACAAGACCCTGACCCTGTTCTGGGACTTCCTCGACGCGCGCAGCTGGCTGGCCGGCAGCCGCAGCCTCAACTGCATGGTCGGCAAGGGCGCGGACCAGGACGGGTTCGCCAGCATCACCGGCACCGCCCGCGGCGACATCCAGATCGACGGGCAGGCGCCGGTGCCGCCGCCCAACAACGGCCGCTACACGCCGCCGCCACTGCCGGGCGCCGCCCCGCCCGTCATCCCGCCGTCGCGGTAGGGGCGGGACCATGCCGGTCCACCTGTCCGACGAGCGCTTCGAAGAGCTCGTCGGGGACGCGCTCGACCTGATTCCGAAGGAATTGGCCGAGGCCATCGACAATGTCGTGGTGCTCATCGAGCCGCGCAATGCCGAGGATCCGCATCTGCTCGGGCTGTATCACGGGATTGCGCTCACCAACCGGGACTTCTCCCATTACGGGGGCGCGCTACCGGACACGATCACCATCTATCGCGAAACCATCCTGGAGATGTGTCACAGCGAAGAAGAAGTGGTCGAAGAGGTGGCAATCACAGTGATTCATGAGATAGCTCACTATTTCGGGATTGACGACGACCGCCTGCATCAGTTGGGATGGGGCTGACGCGTCAGCTGGGAACCGATCAGCAAACCTCTGCGTCCAATCTTCATAACCGGGGGAGAAACCAACTCTCGGAGCTCTCAGGGGCAGCCCCTGAAACCCCGCCGGGGCTGGGAAGTTGAACGTCGAAGGGAGTCCCATCATGGTCGGTCACGTTCTCGTGCAGCCCGAGGTCGTCCTCGCGGCGGCGCTCGAGCTGGACCTGCTGGCCGAGCGGCTGACGGCCGCTTCGACTTTCAGCGGACCCACCACGCATGTGATCCCTTCCGGCACCGAAGAAGTCTCGTTTCTAGCCGCCGCCCACTTCAATCAGGCCGCGCTGACCCATGATCGGGCCGTTGCGCAGGGCATTCTCGAACTGCACCACGCGGCCGCGACGCTGCGCATGCAACTCGCGCAGTACCTCGCGCAGGACGCCTTGCGCGCCGCAGGTATCGACGCCATCCAGGTGTAGAGGGGAGATACACGCATGACACTGGGGATCACCGGGGTGTTCTGGCTGCCCCGCATGGCCGAACTGAACTCCGTCACGCTGAACGCGGGCGCGCACGCCATCCCGATCTCGGCGGCCGGCACCTCGTGGGGCGTGCTCACCGCCGCATGGGTGGATGCCACCACGACCGTCGCCCGGGTAATGGCCGAGGTGGGGGTGGGTCTACAGGGGTTGAACGGGCTCAATGTGCTGGCCCGGCTGGGTGGATTCACCGTGTGGGCCGAGCAGCAGGCCGTAATGGCGGGTGTGATGGCCGGCAAGGCATCAGCAAACGTCATTGCGTACACCGTCGCCTCCATCGCCATGCCCAGCCTGCCCGAGATCGCCGCGGTCGAAGCCGCGCGGGTCGCGGCCTACTCCAGCGGTGGCGCGCTCAACGGCAGCGCCGAAGCGGCCGAGGCCGCCAAGCTGGCCCTCGACATCAGGGCCGCGCTGGTCATGGAAACCTACGAGGCCGCAACCACTCTCATGGTCACCACGCCCGGCACCTTCCTCATGCCGCCGCCCATCGCACTCGGCGCGGGCTCGGCGAACGGCGGGTCCGACGCCTCCAATGCCGGCGACCCGGTGCAGGCGGCCCTGGCGGCCGCGGCGGCGCTCGCGCAGAACCCGGCCGTGACCAGCGCGGTCTCGCAGGCCGCGCAGGTGGCGGGTTCGGTGGTCACCACCGGCGCCAGTAGCGTGGGAAATGTTGCGGGCAGCGCGATCTCGGCCGTCACCCAGCTGACCCAGGTCGCGGCGGGCGGTGGGCATCCGGCGCCGATGATCGCCGAGGGCGGCCTGGCCGCCGCGGGTGTGGGCGGGGCCGCGCTCAGCACGCAGGCCGTGTCCTTCGGCGGCGGGCTCGGCAGTCTCGGGACCGTGAACATCGGAAACGGCGGCGGCACTCTGAAACTCCCCGAGGGCTGGGGTTCCGGGCTCGGATCCGGCGGCGCACCGGCTCCGGCCGCGGCGGTCGCACCGGTCGCGGAACCCGTTGCGGTCGCACCGAATACGTCCGCGTCCACCTCCGGGCCCGTGCGGTCGGGCAACCCACTGCTCGGCAGCCAGGGCGACGAGGAGGACGACACGCGCCACGGGCACGACTACGGGCGTTCGGTCGAGCATTTCGCCGACGGGCGGGCGCTCGCGCCCTCCGTCATCGGCGGCGATCCCCCGGGCGACCGGTGACCGTACTCGGCACCGGCCGCGGGCCGTCGCTGCTGGGCGCGGTCACGCTGTCCCTCGACGAAATGCAGTGCCTGCTGGAGACATCGGAGATCGACGAGCTGCCCGTGGTGCTGAATGCCATGGGCCGCTACGACAATGCCGGCGAACACGATGCCGCCCTGCGCGCCGCCGCCGGAACCCTGACCGAACGCGGCCTCCTCGACGAGGGGAGGGTGCATCCCGAACTGGCCGAGCGGCTGCGCGTGCTGAACCGGCCGCACTGGGTGGTCGCCCTGCGCTGGTATGTGCACGGCCAGGTCAACCGCCTCTGCCTCGCCAAGGGCGACGACCTCGAAGTGATCGCGTTGCGCGGCCCGGACTCGTACGTGCTGGACACGGCCGGCCACGACCTCCCCGGCACCGTCATGGCGGCCATCGGCACCGCCGACCCCCTCGAACTGACCGGCATGAACGCGCCCACCGAAGAACTGGCCCCCCTCTTCGACGACGCCGGCGATGTCACGACCACCGCGAAAAACCTTGCCCGCGTCGGCAACCCCGACCGCGACGCGGCCACCCTGGCCTCGGCCCTGATCCAGGTGGACGCCCACGCCGAGATCACCGGCATCCGCTACGGCGACGCCAGCCGCGACGTGACCGACAATCACCTCGCCGTCTTCGACACCCGCCACGGCCGCTTCCTGGCCACCACCAGCCGCGCCGACGACGGCACCAAGTGGACCTCCCTCTCCACCGGCACGCCCGCCCGCCTCCGCACCGCCCTCCAGGACCTCATCGCATCCCTACCGCTCCGCTCAGACTTCCCGGCAACCCCACCCCACGACTGACGAATCACTGCCTGTCGCCGAGCACGGCGGAAAGCCGCGGCCGGTGGTCAGCCCATGGGGTCGTCGCCGGTGGGGGCGATGGCGCCGGTGAAGGGGGCCGGGTAGCGGCCCCAGCGGAGGCAGTCCCAGGTGCCGTCGGGGCCGGGGACGAGTTCGATGGTTTCGGTGTTGTCGAGGTGGTTGTTGGCGGCGAAGAGGCGTGGGACGCCGGTCAATTCGCGGGAGACCAGGCGCATGGCGGCGCCGTGGCTGACCAGGATGACGTCGGGTGCGCCGGGGGTGGTGAGGAATTCGTCGCGCAGGCGGTGCAGGGTGGGGATGTAGCGGTCGAGAACCTCGAGGCCCGATTCGCCGCCGGGGACGCGGGCGGCCAGATCACCGAAATGCCAGGCGTGGTAGACGTTCTGGAAGGTTTCGTGCGCGGCCCTGGTGTTGAGGCCCTCCAGCTCGCCCAGCTGCACCTCTTCCAGGCCGGGAAGCACTTCCAGGCCGACACCGGTGGCCTCCTCGATGTAGCCGCCGGTCTGTCTGGCGCGCAGGGCCTCCGAGGAGAACAGGCGCTGCGGTGCGGTGTCCAGGTTCGCGCCGAACGATTTCGCTTGCGCCACACCGCGTTCGGTCAGTGGCAGGCCCGGCAGCCGGGTGTCGAGGATCTTCCCGACATTGCCCTCCGTCTCGCCGTGCCGTACCAGGATGAGTTTGCCGGTCACAGGTCGGCTACTCCCTTCTTCAAATCCGCCAGCCAGTCCGCCGCGGGTTCGTCGGGCGGCGGCGGGGTGCCCGTCGCCGCCGTGGCCGGCCAGGATCCGAGGTAACGGATCCGGGCGGCGGTGCGGTGCAGGGCCTTCAAGGCCTCGGCCACCGCGGTGTCGTCGATATGTCCGACGCAGTCCAGGTAGAAGCGGTAGGTGCCCATGCCCGTCCGGGTCGGGCGGGATTCGATGCGGGTGAGATCGATACCGCGGGTAGCGAATTCGGCGAACGCCCGCATCAGCGAACCCGGCTCGTTGGCCAGTTCCAGCACGATGGAGGTGCGGTCGGCGCCCGTGCGTGGCGGCGCCGGTTGCGGCGGCGCGACCAGCACGAAACGGGTGACCGCCTGATCGACATCGGCGACGCCGTCCGCCAGCGAGGGCAAGCCGAGGCGCGCGCCGGCCAGGGCCGTGGAGACCGCGGCGTCCGCGTGCCCGGCCGCGACATCCTCGGCGGCGGCGGCATTGGAGGCGGAGGTGTACATCTCGGCCTGGGGCAGCCGCCGCGCCAGCCACAGCCGCACCTGCGCGGCGGCCACCGGATAGGCGGCCACCGTCCGCACGTCGGCGAGTTCGATGCCGGGCCGGCCGAGGATCGTGAAGGCCACGTCCAGATCGGTCTCGGCGATGATCTGCAGGCGCGGACCGACCGCCAGCGCGTCCAGGGTGGGTGCGATCGAGCCCTCCACGGAGCTTTCGATCGGGACCACCGCGCCCTCCACCTGGGCGGCCCGGACCAGCTCGATGGTCGCGCCCTGGCTCGGGGCCGGGACACGCTCGACCGGTCCACCGAAGACTCCGGCGGATTCGAGTTTTGCGAGGGCCATCTCCGTAAAGGTTCCCGACGGCCCGAAGTAGGCGATGCGCGGCACGGTTACGACATTACTTGCGTGCGCCGGATCACCTTGTCCTTTGTGTGACTGAGCGGTAAACGCTTCCCAGACGGGGCGAGTTATGCATCGAAGACGCGGAGCGACCGGGTGATCGCGTCCGGATCCGCGGATTCGATGGCGAGCAGGACCTCGTGCAGGGCATCGATCGCGGGTTGTCCGAGACCGGTGAGGAAGGCGATGTCCGGGCCGGCCAGGGCGGCGCGGATGTCCTCGCCCATGAGGGCGGCGACGGTCGCGGCGACGATGCCGATCGCCCGGTCGCCGGAATCGGTGCGGGCGATGAAGCCGGTGTCGCCGTGGGCGATTCGGACCAGGAATTCCGAGACGGTCCCGTCGTCGGCGGTCAGCTCCAGGATTTCCGCGGTGCCGGGATCCGCGCTGATGGGGCGCACCAGGCCCGCCGTGAGGGCGCGCTGTTCGGACCTGATGGGCACGGACAGCTGCATGAGGACCGGTTCGGGCGCGGGGGCGGAATCGTGCGGCACGGGTTTCACCGTATGTGAGTGGCAGGGTTGCGCGAGATCACACCGTCACTTAGCTTAGGTTTACCTAATTCCCCTTGGAGGTGTGTATGCAAGAAGCGGCCCCGCTCGTCGCACCCAATACCGCCGAACGCGTGCACAGCGCCTGCGCCCACGCCGAGAGCGCACAACTCGCACTACCCGGCCTCGACCCGGCACCCACCTCCGTGCACTTCCTGCGGCAGTGCGGCGACATCGTCATCGCCGTACCCATGCACTCCGCCGCCGCGGGACTCGTCGACGGCTGCGGCGCACAGGGCTCCCCCGCCGTCCTCGAACTCACCGACCACGCACCCCTCCCCCTGCGCGAACCCGTCCGCGCCCTGGTGTGGCTGCGCGGCTGGGTGCACGCCGTACCCCGGCACGCCCAGCGGGCACTCGCCACCGCCGTCGCCGAGGACCACCCGCACCCCGCGCTGCTCGACGTCGGGCACACCTCGACCCTGCTGCGGCTGGTCATCGACTCGGCCGTGGTCGCCGACAACTCCGGCGCCGACTCCGTCTGCCGCGACCAGCTGCGCGGCGCCCGGCCCGACCCGTTCGTCGCGCTCGAAGGCGCCTGGCTGCAGCACCTGCACGCCGACCACGCCGATGTCATCGACCGGCTGGCGCGGCGACTGCCGCCGACCATGCGGCGCGGCGCGCTCATCCACCCGCTCGCCATCGACCGCTACGGCGTCACCCTGCGCGTCGAAGCCGTCGACGCCGACCACGATGTCCGGATCCCGTTTCCCTGCCCGGCCGACGACATCGAATCGCTGAGCCGCGCGGTACAGGCCTTGGCGCGCAATCCCTTCCGCGGCGGACTCGAACGCATCTGAGCACGCACCCCGGCGCGCCGGGCCGCGGACTCGGCAGACACGCGAACCGGTCAGCTGATCGAACCTGTGCAGCACATAGTGCCGCGGCTGCGGGACCGGATCAGGTCGCGCGCCTAGATTGGCTGCCATGTGTGCGGCTGCAGAGTCCGGTCCCGTGTGGCCGAAACCCGAATCGTCCGAGCCGGAACGGCGGGGCATCCGGTTCGAGATCGCGGTGGTGCTGGTCGTCACCTTCGGGCTGAGCGGGGCCAGTGCGGCACTGTCGCTGCTGGAGAGCGCGCTCTCGCCCGGGGGCGTGGGCGGGCAGACGGTCGCATTGAATCCGTCGCGGGCCGCGCAATCCACCATCGACCTGTTCTTCCAGTTGCTGAGTGTGGCGCGGCTGCTGGGGTGGGCGGCACTGGGCCTGTACCTGTTGTGGCGCAGCGGGATCGCGCCGCACGCCATCGGGCTGGTGCGGCGGCTGCGGTGGCAGGCCGATGTGCTGCCGGGGCTGGTGCTCGCGGCGGTCATCGGAATCCCCGGGCTGGGGCTGTATCTCGTGGCGCATGCACTGGGCGTGAGCGTGACCATCGTGCCCAGTTCGCTCGAACACTGGTGGCGACTACCGGTCCTGGTGTTGTCGGCGTGGGCCAATGCGGCCGCCGAGGAAGTGCTGGTGGTCGGCTATCTGATCACGCGGTTGCGGGCGCTGGGCTGGTCCGAGAATCGGTCGCTGCTGGCGTCGGCGCTGCTGCGCGGCAGCTATCACCTCTACCAGGGGCTCGGCGGGGGTGTCGGAAACCTGGTGATGGGGCTGATCTTCGGGCGGTACTGGCAGCACACCAATCGTTTGTGGCCGCTGCTGCTGGCACACGCGATCATCGATTCGGTGGCCTACATCGGGTACACCTTCCTGCATGGACACGTCTCCTGGCTGCCGTGATACCGGTCTCCTACCGGGCCGTGATGCGATCGGAATGAACCACTCCGCCGCTCGGATAAGTACAGTTTCCAGTGATGAACGGCGATGACCCGCGGCACGAGGCACGGCTGCGCCGGGAGCCGCCGCCGGACCGGGCAGGCGAGCCCCCGGCGGCCCGAGCTAACCCCGGGCGACCGAATCCCCCAGCGCGCGGCCAGGACCCCGAACCGGACTGGTTCGACCGCGACGGGCAAGCCGGCATCGAACCGACCAGCATCATTCACCGCAAGGACCACACCCCCGAACTCGCCTGGTCCCGCGAACCCGAACCCTGGGAGCAGGGCGGCGGCCCCCGCCGCCCCGACCGCCCCCGCAAGCCCCTCCCGCCGCAAGGAAACCCGCAGGCCGATCGGCCACCCCTCGGCAACAGACCGCCCCCGCAAGCCAATCCGGGCCCCGGCGGAAACCGCGGCCTCGCACCGGGCAATGCGAGACTCGGCGGCAACGGAGGTCCCGCACGGGGCATGCCAGGGCCCGCGCAGGGTGATCCGCCGGACGGCAATCGAGGCCCCGCGCGCGGTAACGCGGCGGGCGCGTATCCGGGCGCCACACAGCACAATCCGATGGACGGCAATCGAGGTCCCGCACAGGGTGATCCGGCAGGCGGCAACAGGGGTCTCGTGCAAGGCAATCCGGCGGGCGGGAATCGCGGCCCGGCGCAGGGTAATCCGGCCGGCGGGAATCGCGGCCCGGCGCAGGATAATCCGGCCGGCGGGAATCGCGGCCCCGCGCAGGGTAATCCGGCCGGCGGGAATCGCGGCCCGGCGTATGGGAGTCCGGCGGCAGGAGATCGGGTGCCGCCGAATGCCACCCGGCGGTACGCGGCCGGCGAGTACACGCCCGAAGGGCCCGGGCAGCGGCCCGGGGGGAATCAGGGTGCGGCGCCGCCATTGTCGCCGCCGCCGCGGACCAAGCGGGCGCGGCCGGCGCGGGAGCCGCGGCCGCGGCGCAGGTGGCGGTTCCGGTGGGGGCGGATATTGCTCGCTCTGGTGCTGTTCGTTCTGATTCTGCCGATCGGGGCGGGGATCTATGTGGACACGCATCTGACGCGGACCGATGCGCTGGCCGACTACCCGGGGCGGATCGGCGACACGCCCGGGACGAATTGGCTTCTGGTGGGTTCGGACAGCCGGACCGGGCTCACCGCCGCACAGGAAAAACAGCTGTCCACCGGTGATGCGTCCGACGTGGAAGGGGCGCGGACCGACACCATCATCCTGGTGCATATTCCGAAGTCGGGACGGCCGACCTTGGTGAGCCTGCCGCGCGATTCGTATGTGAGCATTCCCGGCAACGGTACGGACAAGCTGAATGCGGCCTTCGCCATCGGCGGCGCGAATCTGCTGGTACAGACCGTCGAAGGCGCGACCGGACTGCATATCGATCACTACGCGGAAATCGGATTCGGCGGATTCGCGAATGTCGTCGATGCGGTCGGCGGTATCGATATGTGCCTGGACCAACCCATGAACGATCCGCTGGCCGGTATCAACCTGTCCGCGGGATGCCAGAAACTCAATGGCGCCGAGGCTCTGGGATTCGTGCGATCACGCGCCACTCCGCTCGCGGATCTGGATCGTATGCAGAATCAGCGCAAGTTCCTGAATGCGCTGCTGAAGAAGTCGACCAGCCCGTGGACGCTCATCGATCCGTTCCGTTTCTGGCCACTGCTGACCGGGGCCACGAACGCGCTGCAGGTGGACAAGGGCGCGCACGTCTGGAATCTCGCGACACTGGGCCGGGCACTGGACAGTAACCCCGTGGCGACCACGGTGCCGGTGGGCGGTTTCGAGGACACCGCGAGCGGAAACGTGCTGCTCTGGGACAAGGACAAGGCCTCCAGGTTCTTCGACGCACTCGCCAAGGATCAACAGGTACCCGCCGATCTGGTGACCACCGTCGGCACCTAGCTAAAATTAGGCAATACTTGCCTCATTTAGGCTGCACTCAATAAGGCTGCACTTGGATGACACGCGTTTTGACCAGGGCTAATGTCTTCCGCATGTCCACCCGAACCCAAACCAAGAGCAGCAAGTTCCACGCCCTGCTGCAGGACCAGATCCGCAACGAATTCAATGCCGAACACCAGTACCGCGCGATCGCGGTGTGGTTCGACAATGCGGACCTGCCGGTGCTGGCCAAGTATTTCTACAAGCAGGCCGTCGAAGAGCGCAATCACGCGATGATGCTCGCGCAGTACCTGGTCGATCAGGACCTGGGCGTCGAGTTCACCAATATCGACGCCGCGAAATCGCAATTCGCGAACGCCAAGGAGCCGATCGCCCTCGCGCTGGCTCAGGAGCAGACGGTCACCGAGCAGATCATCCAGCTCGCCAAGACCGCTCGCGAAGAAGGCGACTACCAGGGCGAGCAGTTCATGCAGTGGTTCCTGAAGGAGCAGGTCGAGGAAGTCGCGACCATGAAGACGCTCCTCACCGTCGCCGAGCGCGCCAGCAGCAATATGTTCGATCTGGAGAACTTCGTCTCCCGCGAAATGAGCGGCCCCAAGGACGCGTCGGGCGCCCCGCACGCCGCCGGCGGCTCGCTGTAATTCGGCACCGCGCTCGACGATAGTTCGGCGCAGCGCTCGGCGCGGATTCTGAGCGCTCGGTTGGATATTCAGTATTCGACAGGCCCGAGTCCACACGGTGGACCGGGCCTGTCGAGTGTCATGTGCGCACCGAGATCGGTGCGGTGCCGAGCGGACTCAGCGCAGGGTGACCTGACGTGAGCGCAGGCCGTCGCGCGAACGCCGCTCCTCGGAGGTCAGCGGGGCATCCACCTTCAGCGCCTCCGCCAGGCGGGCGCCGAATTCGCGTGCGCCGGCTTCCCATTCGGTGGCGTGCCGCTCCGGGTCCAGATCGAAGACCGGCACCAGCAGGCCGTGCGTGCGGAACGACCCCGCGAAACGCGAACCCTCACCGAGGCTCAAGGTGCCGGCCGCGTGCAGCCGCGCCAGCGCCAGCATGAGCTGATCCTCGTCCTCCGGGCGTACCCAGCGCACGTGCGCCTTCTCACCGGCATCCACCCACCAGGCGGCGCCCACCGCGTCCGCGCCCAGTTCCAGGCGGGCCGACGGCATGATCGCCTGGTTGGCCTGCTCGATGGTGGCGGCCACCTGCGGATCCGGGGTGACGCCCTCGGGCACCCACCAGTCGAAGTTCTGGTGCACGGTCAGGTCCAGCGCGGCGCCGGGATCCAGCACCTCCGAAAGACGCGGCGCGGCATCCACATTCGCGGTGGTCAGCGACTCGCCCGGGGTGGCGGACTGGGTCCACAGGATGGCGGCGGCCAGATCCTGGGAAGGATCGGCGGACTGGAACTGCACCTGCGTGCCGACGAAACCGGTCGGCTCGTCCCCGGCCCGCACCAGCGCGGCGACCGCACCCGGCAGCACGGTGGCGAGCGTGACCGCACGCTCGGCGGCGACATTCGACGACAACTTCAGCGTCGCGGTCGCGGACGGCACGAACTCCCGTAGCGCGACCAGATCGCACTCGGCGGCCAAGCCCTCGAACGGCCGCGTGACGGTCTGCGCCGCCTGCTCCTGTGCGGCGCGGCGGGCGGCCAGCTTCTGCGCGCGGTTGCTGTCCGGCTTGGGACTGTTGCGCTTGCTCTTACCCATAGCTGGCAAACCTACCGTGCCTTTGGCCCTCCGCTTCGCTACGGGCGTGTTCGCGGCCCTGCTAGCTCGGTCTTCCCTCCGCTCCCCCGCTTCGCTCCACTCAGTCCAGACCGAGCCGGGCCGCGAACCTGAGGGTAATGGCTTATGTCGGTGGAAGTTTCGCAGTTCAGGCCGGGGTGAGCAGGCTCTTCGTGCGGCCGGGGAGGTTGGTGGCCACCCAGTCGACGCCGAGGTCGTCGCAGAGGCGGACGTCGTCGGGTTCGTCGACGGTCCAGACGTAGGTGGCGCGGCCCGCGGCGGCGGCCTTGTCGACGAGGTCGGGGTGCTCACGCAGGGTGCGGACCGAGGGGCCGACGGCCGTTGCGCCGACGGTGTGGGCGGCGCCGCCTGCGAGGTAGAGGGAGGATTCGCCGAGCAGGACCGTGGGGAGCAGCGGGGCCGCGCGGCGGATGCGCCAGACGGCGGTGGCCGCGAAGGACATCACGACGGCGCGGGAGTGGTCCGCGGAGGCGGGGGCCGCGATTCCGTAGCGCTGCAACTCGTTCAGCAGGGTGGTCTCGACGAGGGCGCCGTAGCGGACCGGGTGCTTGGTCTCGATGAAGAGTTTGGTGGGGCGGCTCTTCCAGTCCAGGACGAGTTCGATCAACGCCGCGAGTGTCAGGACGCCTTCGGGCTGTTCCGCGGTGCCGAAGTTGACAGCGTTCAACTCGTCCAGGGTCAGTTCGCTGACCGCGCCCGATCCGGTGGAGGTGCGGTCGATGGTGCGGTCGTGCACGCAGACCAGGTGCCCGTCCTTGGTCAACCGGATATCGCATTCGACACCGTCGGCGCCCTCCTGCAGGGCGAGTTCGTATGCGGCGAGGGTGTGTTCGGGTCGCGCCGCCGACGCCCCCCGGTGCGCTACCACGAACGGCGCACGACTGGCCCGGCTCACTTCGCCAATACCTCCTCTTGCTCGGCTTGCGGCGCACCGTCGGTGACGGCGGGGCCGTCGTCCGGAATCGGTGCGGTGAGCTCATCATTCCCGACGGCGGCCGCGGGCGCGCGTCCGGTGGAACCGGATTCGCTCCGGGCGGCCCCGGCATGCACCGGTTCGATGACCGGACGAGCCGGTCCGGTCGACATCAGCCAGCGGTGCACGACCCGCGGGTGGCCGCGCAGATCCAGGCCGGCGAAGGCCCGCACCAGGGCCAGCGACAGCACCGCGACTCCCGCCGCGACCAGGTTCGTCAGGATGGTGACCTCGACGCCGTTGGCCTGCGCCTGCAGTGTGTTCGTCAGCCGGAACAGCGACGCGATCACCACCAGGACCGCGTTCAGTACCCAGACGGCCCACCAGATCCGCACCGCGCGCAGCAGTCGCGGATCCCCGAGCAGCGCGTAATCGCCGGTGGCACCGGCAGATCCGGCGGCAGGCGATCCGGATGCGGCGACGCGACGCTTGCCCATGGCGGCCCGGCGGGCGGCGGCACGCTCGCCCACCCGCACGATCTCGGTGAGGAAGACGCCCGGCCACACCAGATTCACCACGGGCACCACGCAACCCAGCACCAGCAGGCGCAGGGACCGCGGATCCTCTTCACCCGCAGCCGCATACGCGCCCTTACGGGTTTCGGCGAGCCAGCCCACCAGGGCGACCGCAGTCACCAGCGCGAGCGCCAGCGACAGCGCGGACGTAATGATCACGGAGACATCGGAAGTCCACAGCACCGCGGGCTGGACGAGCCGGGACCGGTTGTACAGCAACACCCCGTAGCGGCCGAATTCGGCCAGCGCGGCCAGGCCGAACATGACCGCGGTGGCGATCAGCAGTCGCGGGACGCGCGTGGTCAGCGGCGCCAGCGGGCGGCGCGGCGCGGGCGCCTCGACGGGCGGGCGATCCTGCAGACCCCAGCGCGGCATCTGCGTGTAGCGGGGCGTGCCCGGATCGGGCTGCGGGCGTGCGCCATTGCGGTCGGCGGTGCGGCGGCCGGGCGGGCGCGCGACCCAGCGATAGTTGCGGCGCTGCGGTGGCGCGTCCACGGGTGCGGGCGAGAGCAGGACACCGTGGCAGCGGGGGCACCAGTGCAGCGGTTTGTTCTGTACCGCCCAGCGGGCGCCGCAGCGGGCACACGGCTGTACCACCGTGGTGCGCGAGTCGCGTCCCCCAGCCATCGGCTCCATCTCCCTGCGTCAGTAGATCTTCGGTGCGTCACCGTCGCCGGTGAGCGGGCGCCCGGTTTGCTGCCAGGCCACCATGCCACCCGTCACATTGACGGCCTCGAAGCCGACATTGTTCAGGTACTGCACGACCTGGATGGAACGGCCGCCTTGCCGGCAGATCACGTAGACCTGGGCGTCGATATCGATTTCTTCGATGCGGGCGGGCACATCGGTCATCGGGATGTGGATCGCGCCGGGCGCGTGCCCGAGCTGCCATTCGTCGTCCTCCCGGACGTCCAGGAGCTGGGCGGGTGCGGGCTCGTCGGCAGCCCAGGGCTCGGGGGCATCGAATTCCGCAGGCACGGCGTCGATGGGTACCGAGGGGATATGCGGGCTAGTCACGGTTTCGATCCTGCCACGGGCTCCGCGCGGGCGTGGTGTGCTGGGCCACCGCAGCGGAGTTATCCACATAATCCACAACCTGATCCACAGGTCCGGACCTGTCCGGATCGGCCGATCCGGAAGTCCCCTCCAGGTTCCGGAGCGGCCGGCCGACAGGGCCCTGCGGAGTGGCCCTACCAACTCTGACGCCGCAGGTGAGCCCATGGTTCCGGGTCACCCGAAAAAAGACGACAACACTACCGAAAAAAGGAAATACTGGGTCCTGCCGGGCAAGATCGGTAGCCTGGCGCTATGACAGTGAGCAGGGGGCTACTCGACGGACTGGACATCACCGGACTCAACACCGCGTTGTCGGAGGCAACATGCCTCGGCATCGACGTCGATACGGCAGCAGGCACACTCCGGCTGGAACTCGACGTACTGACGCTTCCGGTCGACGGCCCGCCGCCGGACGACTGCGATATCTACCTGACCCTCACCGGGGTCAGCCGCGTCGCCGCCTCGCTGCGCCGCCAGGCCTGGGACGATCTGGAGCCGGTCGTGCTCCCCCTCGCCCTCGACGGCCTGCACGACGCGGTGAACAGCTTCGGCGGCGGCGGATTGCACGGCTGGGAATTCTTCGACCTCGACGACACCGCCTGGACGCAGTGGAAGAAGCTGCTCAGCTTCGACACCGTGATCAGTGAAACCCCGGCTGCCCACATGCTGGAGATCTCCCAGGAGGAGGGCGTCGACCCGCGCGAACTCGACGTCCGGGTCTGGTTCGAGGGCATCACCGTGACCGGCAAGCAGGGCAACGACATTCCGCTCGAGCAGTTCATCGCGGGCGGTGTGCGCTGGTGGCAGGCGCACGACGCGGGCGACCCGCGCACCATGCGGCCGAATATCGTGCCGCCGCTGTAGCAGCAGATATCGGGGGGCCGGCGCCCCCCGATCCCGGATCCGGAAGGCTCAGGCGCCCAGCCCGATCGGGCAGGCGACCCCCGTGCCGTGATCCGGGCAGTAGCCGCCGGGATTCTTGGCCAGATACTGCTGGTGGTAGCTCTCCGCGTAGTAGAAGGCGGAAAGGTCCGGCAGCGGCGCGATTTCGGTGGTGATCTCGCCGAATCCGGCCGCTGTCAAGCGTTCCTGATACGCCGTCCTCGACTCCGCCAGCAGCTTCGCCTGCTCGTCATCGAATGTGAAGACCGCGGACCGGTATTGGGTGCCGCGGTCATTGCCCTGCCGCATGCCCTGCGTCGGATCGTGGTTCTCCCAGAACTGCCGCAGAATTCCGGCGTAGTCGACGACCTGCGGATCGAACACCACCAGTACCGATTCGGTATGCCCGGTGCGGCCCGAACAGGTCTCCTCGTAGGTGGGGTTCGGCGTGAATCCGCCCGCATAGCCGACGGCCGTGCTGTAGACGCCGTCCAGCTGCCAATAGCCCTGTTCGGCGCCCCAGAAACAGCCCATGGCCAGCACCGCGAGTTGCATTCCGGCCGGGAACGGCGGTTGCAGTGGATGGCCGTTCACGAAATGTTTCTCCGGCACGAGCAGTGCCTCGGCCCGGCCCGGCAGGGCTTGGTCCCGTTTCACCATGGTCGGCTCGGGTAGTCGTAAACGGCCGACGAACTCGTCGAAGAACGACATGAATTCGATGCTACGGGACGGGATACCGCGGGCGACGATGTTGCGATCACCGCGGGTCCAACAGGTGAGAAAGATATACATCCGCCGGAATATGGGGGCACGCAGCCCGGTTGCCGGGAAGCGGGTGTACGAATGATGGTTGGGTGACTCTCGGAACACCGAGGGCGCACGGCCCCGACACTGAGGAAGGGACATCGTGGCTGTTTACACGCTGCCGGAACTTGATTACGACTACAGCGCTCTGGAACCGTTCATCTCCGGGCAGATCAACGAACTCCACCACTCGAAGCACCACGCCGCCTACGTCGCCGGCGCGAATGCCGCGCTCGAGAAGCTGGAAGAGGCCCGCGACAAGGGCGATCACGCCGCCATCTTCCTGAACGAGAAGAACCTGGCCTTCCACCTGGGTGGCCACGTCAACCACTCCATCTGGTGGAAGACGCTGTCCAAGGACGGCGGCGACAAGCCGACCGGCGATCTGGCGGCCGCCATCGACGACCAGTTCGGCTCGTTCGACAAGTTCGTCGCGCAGTTCTCCGCCGCCGCCAACGGCCTGCAGGGCTCCGGCTGGGCGTGGCTGGGCCTGGACACCCTGTCCGGCAAGCTGCTCACCTTCCAGCTGACCGATCAGCAGGGCAACGTGCCGTTGGGCATCATCCCGCTGCTGGGCCTGGACATGTGGGAGCACGCGTTCTACCTGCAGTACAAGAACGTGAAGGCCGACTACGTGAAGGCGTTCTGGAACGTCGTCAACTGGGCCGAGATCGAGCAGCGGCACGCCAAGGCCGTCAGCCAGGGCAAGGGCCTGATCTTCGGCTGATGCCTCCGGGGGCGCACGCCCCCGCACGGGACGGACGGGGACGCAGCCCCCGAAACCCCCGAATGGACGGTGAACCCGGCGACACGCCCGGGTTTCGGGCCCGCGAACCCATGGAGGTTCGCGGGCCCTTTGTCGTTTCCGGGGCCGGAGCGGCGCGTTGTGCGTCGTGCAATGCGGCTGCTAGCACTCTCTGGTACTTGTGTGCCAGTTCCGTTCGGGCGCATCTTGGTGTTCCCAGCAGCAGGACGGGCAAAGCCGCCCCGGGTTCGATTTTCGGGAGGCACACGATGAGTGAGCAGATCGGCGTCATGCCGTTCCACGCACACGGATCATTGCGGGGATTCGTGATCTCCGGCCGCTGGCCGGACTCCACCAAGGAATGGGCACAATTGCTGGTCCTCGCCGTGCGCGTGGCCGGCCTGCCGGGCCTGCTGCCGACCACCACGGTGTTCGGGGCGCGCGAGGAACTGCCCGACGAACCACAACCGGGCATGGTCGGCCTGGTCATCGCCGAAGGCACGATTCTCGGTCAGGAAGGGTTGCAGCCCGGGAAGTTTGCCGGACATGTGCCGCCTGCCCTGATCATGCTGCATCCGCCGCGCGAGACCCGGCCCTCGCTCCCCGAATGCTCCGGCGCGGCCTCCGGCTGCCTGCTGCTGCCGGGGCTGCCGCATCTCGGGCTGGAACATCGGGCGGCGTGGGTGGAAACAGACAGTGACGGCGCGGTGACCTCGATGGTTTCCCGGGTCGGGGTCGACCCGATCAGTGATCCCGATACCGCGGTTCTGGCCATGCTGCTGGCCGCTTAAGGGTTCCCGAACTCCAACCATCCGTACATCCAAACTTATTGCGCGCATTGCGATTTCGACACGCCGGGTTTGCACGCGCCCGGTTTGCCGGAGTAGCATGGCGGCGAGCGAAGGGGAGTAGCCCCCAATCGCGCAGTCGACATACTGGTCCCACCCCGGGATCCGGCTGCACGAACCGGACCTCCGGTGGGCGAGACCTTCGGCCGAAGAAAACCAAACCGTTTTACCGGTGCGGTGTCGGCTGAAGCACCCCCGCATTCAGCTGACAGGCCGGAGACCTGGAGAGCTGACCCACCATGATCACCACGATTTTGCTGACATTCGGCGTGCTGTTCCTCGCCGAACTCGGCGACAAATCGCAACTCATGGCCCTGACCTTCGCGCTGCGCTACCACTGGGCCACCGTGCTCGCCGCCATCACCGTCGCCAGCTTCGCCGTGAACCTCATCGCCGTCGGCGTCGGGCACTTCCTCGGGGCGGCACTGCCCACCACCGTCATCGCGATCTTCGCCGCCGCCACCCTGCTCATCGTCGGCGTGTTCACACTGCGCGAGACCCTGCAACCCGATACCGGCGAGGACACCGAAAAGGCTGCGCCGCAAGCCAGAACACGCAATGCCTTCCTGGTGGTGCTGTCCGCCTTCCTGCTCGCCGAACTCGGCGACCGGACCATGTTCGCCGCCATGGCGCTCGCCACCAAGAACGGCTGGCTGGGCGTATGGCTCGGGTCCAGCCTGGGCATGGTCGCCGCGGGCGGGCTCGCCATCCTCATCGGCGTGACCGTCGGGAAGCACATTCCGGAACGGTTCATCGCGGTCTGCTCCGGGCTGCTGTTCCTGTACTTCGCGGGCATGACCCTGCTCGATGCCTACGCCGAGCACCTCGGCACGGTCGTGATCGCGCTGGCTTCCGCCGTCCTGCCCGCACTCGCCGGGCTGGTGATCGTGCTGCTGCGCCGGCGGGAGAACAGTGCACCCGCCGCGGAAACAACCGGGGAACCCGCGATCGCGCCCATCCCTGCGCCCCACAGCGCGGCTACCGAGACCCCCGCCCGGAGACGCACGGCCTGAACGGCACCGCGGCCCGGGCGATCACTCCCCGAACGGCAGGCCGAACAGTTCGCCGCTGCGGCGGATCATGGCCAGCAAGGGTTCACGCAGGGCGCGCAGGCCCTCCAGGTCACCCACCGCGATCCGGGCGGTGACCATGGAACTCAGTGCGGCGACCAGCATCTGGCAGGCGAAGAACTGTGCATCGGTGTCCGCGCCGAGAATATCGGCGACCATGGCGACGAAGGTCTCCTGCAGCTGACTGCGGCGGGCAATGGCCTCGGTGCCGACCGCGTACACCTCCACCAGGAACAGGCGGGCGTAGGCGGGTTCGGCGGACAGGGCGTCCAAGTAGGCGGTGAGCAGGCGTTCGATGCGGTGCGCATGCGTCTCACCCTCGAACTCCGTACCGGTCGCGGCGAGAATGCCGGTCAGCATGAGTTCCGCGGCCCGCTCGTAGGCGGCCTCGAAACAGTCCTCCTTGGAACGGAATTGCTCGTAGAAGGTCTCGCGGGAGACACCGGCGCGTTTGATGACCGCGGCCACAGGCGTTCCGACATAACCGTTCTCGGTCATCGCCTCGGCCATGGCCAGCAGGATGCGATCCCGCTGCGCGGCGACCACGGTCTCGCGGGGCAACCCGTGGCGGCCACGGGGCAGCTGACGGGCGGTGACGGCCGAATCGGTCATGCGGTGGACTCCGTTGTGCCGGGGTGGTCAGGCGAGCTTCCTCATTCTGCGGGGACGAGCGGGCTGATCGGTGGTGAACGACGCCGGTTCGGCACGGGCGATATCCAATCCGGACGCGACGCCGCCCCGCAACGCATAGTCGATCACACGTTGCGCCAGCGGTCGACACCAGAGCACCGCACCCACCCAATACGGGGACACGATGCGACGGGAACGACGGGCGAGAGCCTGCTCCATGGCATCGATGGCCGGGCCCAGCGGCGCGATACCGGAGACCGTGGAACGGCCCAGAATGTCGCGCGCGGCCGCCGTGCCGAAACCACGGCTCGTCATCTCCGTGTCGAGTTCCGCGAAATACGCCATGCCGACGCGAGCGCCGGTGTGCCGCAGTTCTATTCGCAGGGTGTTGCCGAGCGCCTCGACCGCGGCCTTGGAGGCGCTGTACGCGCCCGCCAACGGGAGATGCACGGCCGCGGCGAGCGAAGTCACCAGCAGCACATAGCCGTTCGCGTGCGCGATGTGCGGGCCCGCGGCGCGCAAGGTGTAGTAGGCGCCGAGGACATTGACGGCGAGCGTCTCCTCCATGATCGTCGGATCGCCGCCCAGCAGGGACAGCTGGCGGGCGATGCCGGCGTTCGCGACCACCGCGTCCAGGCCGCCCAATTCGGCTGCGAGAGAATTGATCACGCGCTCCACCTGCGCCGGATCACCGATATCGCAGTACCGCCACGGGGCCTCACCGCATTCGGCGGCCACCTCCGCGAGCAGGTCCTGCTCGATACCGAGCAGTGCGACATGCGCACCGTGCGCGTGCAACTGACGGGCCAGGGCCGCGCCGATGCCGCGGGCCGCTCCCGTGACCAAGATGCGTTTCCCGGCCACCTGCGGAGCCGGTCGTAGGAGACCACGGCGCAGTCGTCGGGCCGTGCGGGCGTTCATGCAAGTCACCGTACCACTAGACGAACACGCATGTTCGCAGAAATTCAGCCCATGAGCGGGCGAATGCTCGCCGAGTTCGCATGAGCCGCAAGCCCGGAACGATCTTGTGAAAGTTGCACAACCGCAGCTCAGCGGCGACCGCCACTACTCCTACCCGCCCCGAGACACAACCCGGCCCCCGAATGTCCGCAATGCCTGTCCCGTTATGGTGCTTGTTGACGGAAGGCCAGTGAGAGGGCCGTCCACGTCAGAGAGGACCAACCACCGTGGAGATTTCGGGCTCCGCCGCCATCATCACCGGAGGCGCATCCGGGCTGGGCGCGGCCACCGCCAAGCGGTTCGCCGATGCGGGCGCGACCGTGTTCGGGCTGGACCTGCCGCAGTCCATCGAACGCGCCGGCGACAGCGTCCCGGCCGGCGTCACGCTGATCCCCACCGATGTCACCAGCGGTGACGAGGTGGCGGCCGCCGTCGCCACGGTCGTGGAATCCGGTGTGCCGCTGCGCATCGTCGTCAACTGCGCCGGCGTGGGCTGGGCGGGACGCATCCTGTCCAAGAACGGACCGCACGACCTCGAGCTGTTCCGCACCGTCATCACCGTGAACCTGCTCGGGTCCTTCAATGTCATGCGGCTCGCCGCCGACGCCATCTCCAAGACCGATCCGGTCGACGAGTACGGCCAGCGCGGCGTGGTCATCAACACCGCCTCCGTGGCGGCGTTCGAAGGCCAGATCGGGCAGATCGCCTACTCCGCCTCCAAGGGCGGCGTCGCCGGCATGACCATCCCGGCCGCGCGTGACCTGGCACAGTTCGGCATCCGCGTGAACACCATCGCGCCCGGCATCATCGACACCCCGATGCTCGCCGGCGTCACCGAGGAGTACCGCAAGGGCCTCGAGGCCGGCGTGCCGTTCCCGTCCCGCCTGGGCCGGCCGGACGAGTACGCGCAGCTCGCGCAGTACATCACCGAGCACGACTACCTGAACGGCGAGACCATCCGCATGGACGGCGCCCTCCGCATGGCGCCGCGCTGACGCTGGGTCCCGGGGGCTACGCCCCCGTACCCCGGATGGGAAATGTGGGGGCAAGCCCCCACACCCCTGAAGGAGGGCGGGAACCCCAAACCCCATGGAGGACCCAAACCCCGTGGAGGAGGGTCCCTTGCCCCGGCGCAAGAGGGGGAGCCCAATCCCCGTGGCTCGCACGGCGATGCCCGCTGAGGCCGGGCGGGGAAGGTCCCCTGGAACGAGCAAAGCCCGCACCGAATCCCGGTGCGGGCTTTGTTGTTTCGAAGCGGGGCGGCGCTCGCTAGGCGGGCGTCCGGACCGAATCAGTGAGGGCGAACAGCCTCAGTGAGGACGCACTGCGGCGGCCTGCGGGCCCTTCTTGCCTTCGGTGATCTCGAAGGAGACCGCCTGGCCTTCCTCGAGCTGACGGTATCCGTTGCCCTCGATCTCCGAGTAGTGAACGAAAACGTCGGGGCCGTCCTCGCGGGCGATGAAGCCGTAGCCCTTCTCCGCGTTGAACCACTTGACGGTGCCCTGAACCATTACCTTCTCCTGACGAGGTGTTTCTCTTTTGGTGCGTGGCGGCCGCGGTAGCGGCAGCCGGGTCGAATCAGAAGGCGGCTGACAACTTGACTTGCAAGGTGTAGCGACGCCCGCACAATGTTCCGCGCGAGCAGTTGAACACAAACACGAAAACGTACGACCAAGACGTACAACGTACGCGCGAGCGTGAAGTTCCCCGGATTCACTGGTCATAACCGGCATCACAGTTGTGACATTCCAAGCATGACCAATTCCCGCTCGCTATGAGACCGGGCCCCCGCGGCGACACCGCGGGGGCCCGGACAAGCCGCGAGCTCAGAGCGTGTTCGTCAGGCGCTCCGCGAGAATCCGCGCGAACTGCGCCGGATCCTTCAACTCGCCACCCTCCGCGAGAACCGCAGTGCCGTAGAGGAGTTCGGCGGTCTCGGCCAGACCGGTGGTGTCGCCGTCCTTGCGCTCGGCATACGCGTCACGCAGTCCCGTGACCAACGGATGCGCCGGGTTCAGCTCCAGAATCCGCTTGCTGTCGGGCAATTCCTGCCCCGAGGCGCGGTACATGCGCTCCAGCATCGGAGTGAAATCGAACACATCGCCCACGATGCAGGCCGGGGAGGTGGTGAGCCGTGCGGTCAGTCGCACCTCCTTCACCGACGCGTCGAGCGCCTGCTGCATCCAGGTGAGCAGCTCGGAGAAATCCTTCTCCTGCTGCTCCCGCAACGCCTCCGACGCCTTCTTCTCGTCCTCGGACTCCAGATCGATCTCACCCTTGGCGATGGACTGGATCGGCTTGCCGTCGAACTCCGGCACCGAACCCACCCACATCTCGTCGACCGGATCGGTCAGCACCAGCACCTCCAGGCCCTTGGCCCGGAACGCCTCCATATGCGGCGAATTCTCGATCTGCTGCCGGGATTCGCCGGTCAGGTAGTAGATGGCCTGCTGACTCTCCGGCATCCGCTCGACGTACTGGGCGAGGGTGGTCTGCTCGCTCTCCGAGTGGGTGGACGCGAAAGACGAGACGGCCAGGATGGTTTCGCGGTTGTCGGTGTCGGAGAGCATGCCCTCCTTCAGGACCCGGCCGAACTCACGCCAGAAGGTCCGGTACTTCTCCTGGTCCTCGGCGTTCTTCAGGTCCTTGATGGTGGACAGCACCTTCTTCACCAGGCGCTTGCGGATCGCCCGGATCTGCCGGTCCTGCTGCAGGATCTCGCGGGAGACATTGAGCGACAGGTCCTGTGCGTCGACCACACCCTTCACGAAGCGCAGGTACTCCGGCATCAACTCTTCGCAGTTGTCCATAATGAACACGCGCCGCACGTAGAGCTGCACGCCGCGCTTGTGCTCGCGGGTGAACAGGTCGAACGGGGCGGTCTGCGGCAGGAACAACAGCGCCTGATACTCGAAGGTGCCCTCCGCCTTCATCGGGATGATCTCCAGCGGATCGTCCCAGGCGTGCGAGACGTGCTTGTAGAACTCCTTGTACTCCTCGTCCGAGACCTCGCTCTTCGGGCGCGTCCACAGCGCCTTCTGCGAGTTCAGAGTCTGGGTTTCGGTGAGTTCCTTCTCGGTCTTGTCCTCACCCTCACCGTCCATGACGGTGCGGGTGACATCCATGCGAATCGGCCAGGCGATGAAATCCGAGTACTTCTTGACGATTTCGCGGAGCTTCCACTCCTGCGTGTAGTCGAAGAGGTGATCGTCCTCGTCGGCCGGCTTCAGATGCAGTTCGACGGTGGTGCCCTGCGGGGCCTCCGCCAGCTCCTCGATGGTGTAGGTCGGGCTGCCCGCCGCGGATTCCCAACGCGTACCGGTCGTTTCACCGGCCTTGCGGGTGCTCAGCGTGACCTTGTCGGCCACCATGAAGGTCGAGTAGAAGCCGATACCGAACTGGCCGATCAACTCCTCGGCCGCGGTGTCCGGCTTGGTCTCCAGCAACTGCTTGCGCAACTGCGCGGTACCCGACTTGGCCAGGGTGCCGATCAGATCCACGACCTCGGCGCGCGACATGCCGATGCCGTTGTCGCGCACCGTGAGTACGCGTGCTTCCCGATCGGCGGCCAGCTCGATATGCAGATCGGAGATATCGGCCTGCAGGTCCTTGTCTCGGAAGGACTCCATGCGCAGCTTGTCCAGCGCGTCCGAGGAGTTCGAGATCAACTCCCGCAGGAAGGTGTCTTTATTCGAATAGACCGAGTGAATCATCAGCTCGAGCAGCTGATGGGTTTCGGCCTGAAACTCCAGGTGTTCGACGTGTTCGGTCACGACGCGATATTACTGTCCGCCCCCGACGCCGCGGGGCGGCGGGCGAAATCCGCGATGGCCGGCACCTCGGCGTCGGCCCGATCGGTCATCCAATCCCGCAGCGTCTTGGTGGCCAGCACATCGTCCTCGTTGTATTCGAGGATGCGGGTGCGCTGCGACATGTCCGGCTCGCCACCGTCGTAACCGACCGCCAGCCGATACCAGGACATGGACGCCTCACCACCCGCCTCCGGATCCCGCCACGCGAAACCCGCCACCGGCGCGATCTTCTTGAGGCCCTTGCCGTTCGGGCAGATGAACTGCTCCGACACCGCCTGGAACATGTCCACCCACTGCGGGCCGTCCACGAACTTCTGCACCTCACGCTCGGTGGGCACACCCGGGCGGCCCGCGAAACGCCGCGCCGACTCGTACAGCCACTTGTCCTCGGCGGTGCGCGAATAGCAGTAGGCGGCAAAGGTTCTGCCGGTCGCCGCCGCATCGGCGCGCACTTCCATCAGCCAGGTCCAGAACTCGGCGAAGGAGCGGCCCTCGTCCTCGGTGGGCAGCGGATCCCAGGTGACGAACGGGCGGTACACGCCGTCCAGCAGGGTGCCCCACAGGTAGGCGCCGTGCTCCTGGAAACTCTCCAGGTCCACATCCACCTCGACATCGGCGCGCTGCACCCGGACCCGATCCACCCGCCGCACCAGCGGGGCGCCGGTGGCCCAGGCGCGGGCCGTGACAATCGTTTCCGTGAACGGCTCGTACTGCCAGTCGTCCGGATCGTCGCCCGTCCAGGCCGCCAGATCGTCGATGGTCTCCACGCCGTGCCGGCGCAGCACCTCGGCGCGCGAACCCGGCGCCACCAGGCTCACGTCCCGATGCTCGGACAGCCACTGCGCACAACTGAGATCGCCCTCCTCGGGAGCGCGGGTCCACCACGGGCATTGCCGGCACTCCGGCACCTTCGACGGGACCGTCGGCAGTTCCCCGCGCACCACCGCGATGCGCTCGGCGTAGCGGCGGTCGTAATCGTCGAGGATCGGCCCCAGATCGTGCACCAGGATCCGGTCGAAGTGATAGCCGATCGCGCCGCCCGCCAGCGACGGACTGGCCTGCCCGTGCCGCTGCAGCATCCGATACAGATGCGCGAGCCGCTGCTGATCCCGCGGCTGCGGCCGGGTGCGGACATGCTTGTCCGGCTGCGGATTCCAGCGATACAGGTCACTGGTCAGCGGATGATGATCGGCCGGATCCGGCTGCCGGGGATCGGTCACCTTGTGATTCACCACGATGATCGGGATATAGCCGCCCCGATCGGTGTCCCGCCACAGGATCTCGCACCCGCCGCGGCGGCCCGTATCGGACTCCTGCGGCAGCAGGCCACCCCAGATGCGTTCCGCCCCGGCCTCGATCGCGGCCATGGTGGCCGCCGCCCGCTGCCCCGCCGGCTGCCCCGGCGCGATGATCGTCCAGCGGTCCGGATCGGCCGCGACCAGCGTGTCCCGCACCTGCAATCGATGCTGGGCCGCCGCCTCCCGCCGCTGTTGCACGCCGGCGTCCTCGGCCACTCCGGTCAACACCCCAGGGTGGTGGGCGTCCAGAAAAAGCCGGTGCCGGCACCCGATCAGCGCGCGCGCGTCCAGAAACGCGGCCCGCTCGCCATGGTCACCGATGCCCGAATACACGCCTAGAAGTATGGCCTCAACCCCCGACATACCCCGTGCCCCGCCCCCAACCGGTGCACTCATGAGTCGAATTCGCGACCTCGAACAGGGGTGTGGCGGTGTAACCGCCACCCGTACCGTTAGGGTGATTCGCACACTGTGTTTCATGGGCGGACAGGCATTTCCCCCGGCCCTGTGCTGCCATGGCGAACCAGCATGACGGAGGCCACCAATGGGGTTGTTCACCAAGCGCAAGAAGCCGGTCAGCCGCCGGGCCGAAGCGAAAGCCCTCAAGCACAAGGCCGCCGTGGAGGCCAAGCTCGGCGCCCGCAACGAGCGGAAGAAGCATCGCGCCGAGGCGCGCACCCAGCGCCAGGTCGCCAAGGCGGAGATCGCCAAACTCAATGCCGAGGAGAAGGTCGCGCTGAAGCTCGCCGCCAAGGCCGAGCGCGATGTGTTCAGCGTGGCGTCGGTCCGCAAGTACCTCGGCGTGGCGCGCCTGCTGCTGCCGGTGCTGGCGCCCCTCGCCTACCGCGGCGCCACCCTGCTGCGCGGGCAGATCGACACCCGCCGCGCCCAGCAGTTGGGTGTCGGCCTCGATCAACTCAGCGAATTCTCCGGACCCGGCGCCAAACTGCAGGCCCGGCTGGCCGGCATCGAATCCACGCTGAACGATCTGGAGCGCAAGAACTCCGACGTGGAGACGAAGAAGTTCGCCGCGGCCACCCGCGACCGCCTGGACAGCCTGGCCGCCGCGATCCGCACCGCCGCCCAGATGCCGGTGCCGCGCCGCCGCGCCGTGCACGCCTCCATCTCCAACGAGCTCTCCGGCATCGAAGCCGACGTGCTCGCACGCCTCGGCGTGAACTGAACCCCTGCCCCGATGCACAACCGCGCACGCACGACCGGCCCGCAGGGCGTTCGGGCGGTGCGCGGTGGGCTGACCGGGCTCGCCATGGCGGCCCTCGCGGTCGCGGCGCACGGACTCGCGGGCGGCGGGTACCCGGACACCTCCGGGCTCACGCTGCTGGCGCTCGCGGCCCTCGCGCTCGGCGCGGGCGCGGGGACACTGCGCTCGCCGTGGACGCTGCCCGCGCTGATGACGCTCGGGCAGCCCGCCTGCCACACCGTGCTGAGCGGCTCCATGGCGCACGAGCACGGTTCGGGGACCATGGGTTTCCCCGCAACGGGTTTCCCCGCAACGGGATTCACGATGGACGGGATGATGGCGGCCGCGCACGCCGCGGCGGCGGTCGCCTGCGCGCTCCTGATTCTCGTCGCCGAACGGCTGTATGCGCTTGTCTCGCAGGCGGTCCGGGTCGCCCTGACCCGGCCGCATGCGCGGGCGGCGAGCGGAATGCGGGCGCCGTGGGCGCAGTCGGTCACCGTACCGAAAACCCTTCCCGGACTGGGTGCGATCGGGCCGCGCGCCCCACCGGTCACGGCGTGAAACCCCACTCACCCCGTAACCTTTCGTCAGAGAAGGCAATTCACTCCATGCACACCTCCCTTTCGCGCGCGCTCGTCACCGGCGGCGCCGTCACCGGTCTCACCCTGTTCGGCGCGGGCATCGCGTCCGCGCACGTCGTCGTGGACGCGCCCGGTGCGACGCAGGGCGGCTACGCCGTCGCCACCTTCCGGGTCCCCGACGAGTCGGCGACGGCCACCACCACCAAGCTCACCATCGCCCTGCCCAGCCTGAAGAGCGCTCGCACCGAACCGATTCCGGGCTGGACCGCCGCCCTGGAGAAGAGCCCGCAGGGCGACATCACCGGCGTCACCTGGACCGCCAACCCCGGCAACCCGGGCATCGCGCCGGATCAGTTCCAGCGCTTCGCCATCGCGGTCGGGCCGCTGCCCAAGCAGGACAAGGTCACCTTCAACGCCGTCCAGACCTACAGCGACGGCAAGATCGTGAACTGGAACGAGCCCATGGGCAAGGACGGCAGCGAACCCGAGAACCCCGCGCCTCTGCTGACCCTCGCGGCCGGCAAGGGCGGTGACGACGACGGCGGGCCCGCCCCCGAAGCCGCCGACAGCAAGAGCACCGACGACACCGCCCGCTGGCTCGGCGGCATCGGCCTCGCGCTCGGCGCGCTGGGCGCGGCACTCGGACTGGGCAGCGTCATCCGAAGCCGCCGATCGTGAACGGATCCGGCGACAGCATCCGCACCACGAGAGCCGGAGAACCGACATGAGCATCCGCCCAAGGACATCGGGCGCACACCCGACCGGCCGCGCCCTGCTCGCGGGACTGGTGACCGCGTTGCTGGCCCTCGGTTTCGCCCTGCTGGGCGGTGGTGTCGCGAGCGCGCATTCGGTGCCGGTGAGCTCCAGCCCGGACAATGGCGCGCAGCTCGACACCTCCCCGGCGCAGGCGAGCATCACGTTCAACGAGAACCTGCAGACCGCCTTCCCGTCCATGACGGTCACCGGACCGGACGGCAACCTGTGGTCGAAGGGCGAACCCGCCATCACGGGCGCGACCATCAGCATCCCGGTCGGCGAGCTCGGACCCGTCGGTGAATACAAGGTCGCCTACCGCGTCACCTCCGCGGACGGGCATCCGGTCAGCGGCGTGCGCACCTTCACGCTGACCAAGGCGGGCAACGGAACTCCGGGCCCGAAGGCCGACAGCGCGGCCAAGTCCGAGGGCGGCTCGAGCGGCGGCGGCGTGCCGCTGTGGGTGTTCATCGTCGGCGCGGTCGTGCTGTTCGGCGGCGGCCTGGCCTTCGCGCTGTTCGGCGGACGGGGCAAGCAGGCCGAGTGAACCTGTCCGACCGCACCGATCGTCGCCGGGAGCGCGGGACGACCGGCGGCAGCAGCTCACTGCGGTGGCTGCTGCTCCTGGTCGTCCCGCTCGGCCTCGCCGGTGCGGCACTGGCCTGGCTGCTGGCCGGAAACGATCCGGTACAGGACGAGGCGGCGGTGCGGGCCGGTGCCGACGGTGCGGGCGCGATCGTGCTCGGCCTGGCCGCACTGCCCCGGCTGTCCGTGCGGCTACCGCCGCGATGGCGGCTGCTCACGGTGATCGCGGCCCTGTGGACGGCACTGGAATTCACCATGCTGGTGCTGGAAGCCGCCGCAGTGCAAGGCATTCCGGCGCACCGGTTGAGCGCACCGCAGCTCGGGGACTATCTCTCGACCGCGAGCGGCGGGCAGATCGGCATCGCACTGCTGATCGGCTGCGGCGCGGTCACGGCTTACGGCGCCTTCGGTTTCCGCAGCCCCGACCGGGCCGCTCCGGATCTGGTGCTGGTCTTCACGGCGGTGACGCTGGCGCTGCGGCCCATCACCGGCCATATGTCGCAGCAGACCTTCGGGTCGGTGCTGGGGGCCGTGCACGCGCTGGCCGCGGCCGCCTGGTTCGGGCTGCTGCTGGCGCTGGCGCTGACCGTGCGCACCCGCGGCGAATGGGCGGTGCTGCTGCCGCGGTTCTCGCAGTGGGCGCTGCCGCTGGCCGCCACCGTGACGGTGACCGGGGTGATCAACGCGCTGGTGCACGAGCACGGACTGACCCCGTTCGTGACCACCGGGTACGGGCGGATCCTGCTCGCCAAGACTGTGATTCTCGCCGCACTGCTGGGGCTCGGCTGGTGGTGGCGGCGCCGGTGGGTGCCGGTCGCCGAGGACCATCGGATGAGCGCCGAATCGTCGTTGCGCCGTGCGATTTTCGAGGTGCTGGTGATGGCCGTGGCCTTCGGGCTGGCGGGCACCCTGGCCGTCACCGCGTGACCGAGAACCGGCGGGGCGGGCACGCAGTGGCCTCCACCACGTCGTCTGCGAGTGGAATTGGAACCCGTTACTGTCTCTGCCATGACCGAAGTCAAGATCGTCGCGGACTGCGCCGCCTCGGCCGAATCGGCCTTCGCCTACGTCAACGATTACCGGCACCTGCCGAAATTCATCAATGAGATCAGCGCCTTCACGCCGATCACCGATCAGACCGAGGGCGTGGACGCCACCTTCGACGGCACCATCTCGCTCGGGCCCGTCACCCTGCACTCCACCATCAAGATCGTGCGGCACGAACCCGGCTACGCCATCGCCGTGAAATCCATCAAGGGCTTCGAAATCGAATCCACCTTCCTCTTCCACGACAAGGGCGAGGAATCCTGCACCATCGACGCCATCGTCGACTACCGGGTGCCGGGCGGCTTCGCGGGCAAACTCCTCGGCAAGACCATCGAACCCTTCGTCAAGCTCGCCGTGAAGGGCTCCACCAAGAACCTGGTCACCCAGGTCCGCGCATTCCACGCCGAACGCACCAACGCCTGATCACCGGCACCTCCCCTTGCCCTCCGGGCGGGGCCGTCAGAGCCGCCGGCCCCCGAGGTTGTCCGCCCCGACCCGCACCAGGGATCCTGGACGCATGCCCGAACGCACTGCGCCGACACCCTTCCAGCGGTTGGGCTACATCTGCGGCCGCACCCTGCCGCCCTCCCTCGCCGCCTGGGTACTCGACGACATCACCGGACCCGGCGCCACCCGCCGCTACCTGCTGCGCATCCTGCTGCCGATCATTCCGGTGCTGTGCCTGTTCCTGCTCATCCCCGGACCACTCTGGATGGGCCTCGCCATGATGGCGCTGCTCTACATTCCGCTCATCTACTTCACCGCCGCACTCACCTACGTGTTCCGGCGCAACCGGCTCATCAAGCACGGCCTCGATCCGGCGCTCGCCGACCTCGACCGCCGGCAACGCGAAGCCGCCGCCCGCGCCGCCTACCGGCAACAGCACCCGCCCAGCGAAAACCTGTAATCCGCATCTCGATTCGAGCGGCGCACCCGCGCACAGGAATACGCTGAGACAAAAGCAATTCCGGCCTCGGTTCGACGGAGAACCACCATGGAACCTCACTGGGCGAGCGGGCATTTCTACGCGGGCGACGCGGATCGGGAACGCGCGATCGAAGCACTCAAACAGAACTTCCAAGCCGGGCGCATCAATGCGGACGAATTGTCCGAACGCATCGGATACGCGCTCAACGCCCGGACCTTCGCCGACCTGGACGCGGTCATGACCGGATTACCATGGCAGCGCGCGATTTCCCCGACGTTCTACCAACCGGTCGCGCCACGCACGCACGGCATGGGGATCACCGCCTTCGTACTCGGCGTCCTCGGCTTCCTCTGCGGACTCACCGCCGTCCCCGCCGTCGTCCTCGGCCTCATCGCCCTCACCGTCGACCCGGAACGCCGCGACGACAAGGGCTTCGCCATCGCCGGACTCGCCGTCGGCGCCATGTGGATGCTCATCTTCGGCTGGCTCTACATCAAAGGCGTCGGCGTCTTCCGATGAGGCGGCGCCGACACCGCACGATCGAACGCGCGTAGATCCGCCTCCGTCTGCCGGAACAACCAGTAAGCGCCGAGGAAACCCAGCACCCCCAGCACGCACAACCATTTGATCGGCGTCAGCACCAGCGCCGCCTCCGGCCCCGACAGGGACATCAGACTGGTCACCACGCCGATCAATGGAATCGCCACCGCCACCGCCAGATACCGCGTGCACCGGCGGGCCAGCGCCCGCAGCGCCTCGTGATCACTGGCCGTCTCCCCGTGCCGCAACAACCGCGGATAGAAACACCGCACCACGAAGAAATTCACCACGAAGAACGGGTACGCCACCGCGATCGCCCCCGAAACCAGCAGCGTCACCGCCAGATTCGCGATCCGGGCCGGCGCCAGATCCGTCCACGCCACCAACGCCGCCGCGGCCACCACCGCCGACACCACCCAGCAGCCGAACGCCACCAGCGCCACCCGGTCACCGTCGATCAGCGTGTCCCGGCGCGCCGCCGCCAGCGTCGCCGGACCGTAATCCCGGCCCCGCCGCACGCCGCGCCACACCAGAAAGGCCCGGCGGCACAGCACATTCGTGATCACCATGGCCGCCGGAGTCGTCACCAGCGCCAGCGACAGACCCACCGCCTGCATACTCGCCCGCTCCCCCGGCGAGAACCAGAGCTGGAACAACGGATGATTGTGCAGATTGCTGTACAGCATGCCCAGGAAATCGCCCAGCACACTGGCCGCCGTGATGAGCAGCAGCAACGCCCACGGTCCCACCTTGGCCCGCAAGCTGTTCGGCGGCGGATCCACCAGATCCCGCGCCCGCTCGTCCAGGACGAGCTCCAGCTGCTGCGCCAGCGCCGCACCCGACGGCCAGCGATCCGCGCGGTCCGGCGCCAGACATTTCAGCAGCACCCGGCGCAGGGTGGGCGGGCAATCCGGCGGCAGTTCAGCGGGATCGACGGCATGCTGCCGCAAGCGCAGCATGCGCTCCAGGGAGGATTCGGAATCACCGGCCCGCGCCTCGTCGTCGAACGGGCGGTGGCCGGTGAGCAGTTCCCACAGCACCACACCCAGCGCGTACGTATCGCTGCGGCCGTCGAGATCGGCTGCGGTGTCCGGCAATTGCGGATGACAGGCGGCCAGTTGCTCCGGCGACATGTACGCCAGGGAACCGCCGAAATACGCGAGCGGACTCGTACCCGCCACCTGCTGACTGAAACTGATATTGAAATCGGCCAGTTTCGGTACGCCGTCCGCGGTGAGCAGCACATTCGCCGGTTTGATATCGCGATGCAGCACACCGTTCGCGGACGCGTAATCCAGCGCCCGCGCCAACCGACTGCCCAGCCACGCAACGGTTTCCGGCCAGCTCCTCGCCGCCAGCTCGCTGCGCGTCGCGGATTCGCTCGGCACCAGTCCACCGCGATCGCGCATGGACGCGTCCACCGCCTCCAGCAGCAGCCCGCCGTCCCGCTGCACCGGCGGCCGCGCCCGCACCAGGCTCAGCACCTTCGACAGCGTGCCGCCCGGAAGGTATTGCATGTACAGGAGTTTCAGTTCGCTGTCCGCCAGCAGCCGCTGATCGAACACGCGCACGATGTGCTCATGATCCAGCTGCGCCAGCGTCTCCGACTCGGTGCCGTGATCCTGCGAGATCTTCACCGCCACCAGGCGCTGCATGGACCGCTGCCGGGCCAGGAAGACGCGGGCGAAAGCGCCGCTGCCCAATTCCACCAGCAGATCGAAATCGTCCACCCGATCACCGACATCGATGTCCTCCAAGGATTCCCGCGTCCCCTGGCTCGCGATCAGCGTGCTGCGGTAGTCGGCATCCTCTGCGGGATCCCGATCGATCGCCGGTTCCACAGTCCTGCCCTCCCCGAAATGCCCAGCGGGTGCCGCAAGTATGCGCCCGCGCGGCGCCCGGCACCGGCCGATTACCGTGCGGTGACGGCGCGCTTTTACGACTAAGGTCCGAGCCATGACCGATCAGTTCCCCGAAAGCATCTGGGGCTCGCGCACGAATCTGCTGTCGCGCATCGCCAGTCCGTTCGCCGCCACCAAGCTCGGGTCACTGGTGATCCGGAAGCTGACCCCGCTCGACCGGAAGGTGCTGGAACGCACCGCCGGCAAGTACACGATCCTCGGGCCCATCGGCGCACCCGTCATCCTGCTCACCACCATCGGCCGCAAATCCGGCGAACCGCGCACCACGCCACTGCTGTACGTGCACGACGGCGACACGCTCTACGTCATCGGCTCCAACTTCGGCCAGGAACACCACCCCGCGTGGACCGGCAACCTGCTCGCCAATCCGGCCGCCGAGGTCGCCATCGCCGGACAGCACATTCCGGTCACCGCCACCCTCGTCACCGACGAGGACCGCAAGCAGGGCATCTTCGAACGCTTCGCCGAGACCACCGAGGCGTACACCGCCTACCGCAACCGCACCACACGCGACTTGCGGATTTTCGCCCTGACAAGATAGGCACGTGACCGAATCAGCTAACGCGGTGGCCACCGCGGACCTGGCCGACGAGATCGGCCCCGAGATCCGCAGCTGCGACACCCAGTTCATCCAGTTCGGCGGCAACGACACGTTCGCGGGCCGCATCGTGACCATTCGCTGCTTCCAGGACAATCTCCTGGTCAAGCAGACGCTCGGCGAACCCGGCGCCGGCCGCGTGCTGGTCGTCGACGGCGGGGCCAGCGTGCACACCGCCCTCGTCGGCGACATCATCGCCGGCCGCGGCGTCGACAACGGCTGGGCCGGGGTCATCGTCAACGGCGCCGTCCGCGACTCGGCGATCCTGCGCACCCTGCCCATCGGCCTCAAGGCCCTCGGCACCAACCCGCGCAAGAGCACCCAGACCGGATCCGGCGACAAGGACGTACCGGTCGAATTCGGCGGTGTCACTTTCGTTCCCGGCGACATGCTCTACAGCGACCCCGACGGCGTCGTCGTGCGCGCCGAGGGTTAGCACCGACTCCCGGTACCGCAGGTCAGGCACACTCGCGCAGCTTTCAGGGAGCCAACTCTACGGAAACTCACAGGGGGTTTCCCCGGCCGCAACCGCCAAGATGGACTCCGGCGGGCGAAGTCCCCAGAGGTTTTCCGAGAGCGATTGGAGGCTGTGTGCCCGCGTGGAGTGGTGATCAGGCGCTGGTGACCCGAACCTTGTGGCCGGCGAGGACGACGACATCACCGGCATGTAACTGCCGGCCGCGCCTGAACTCGACCTCGTCGTTCACCCGGACCAGACCCTCCGCAATGACGGTCTTGGCTTCCGCACCGGAATCGATGAGGTTCGCCAGTTTCAGGAACTGGCCGAGCCGAATGACATCGTCCTCGATCGGGACATCGACTGGATCCGACATGGGGTACATCCTCACCCGCGGCATCCGGGACTCCAAACCCAGCCCCCGCGACCCTCACGTACCGGGCGGCTCCGAGACACGAACCGGGTTCTGAGTGCACATGGGCAACGGCAACATACACACTGGTGCGGTGACTTCGACGCAGGACCGGAAACACCAGGACAGCGACCACAGACCCGACACCAGGTCGGTCGAGGTACCGCACCGCGGGCACGGCCGCTTCCGCGAAGTACCGCATATCGCCGGACTCGTCCTCGGCATCTTCTCCGTGCTGTGCTTCTGGTGGAGCATCTCCCCCGGCGTCCGCTACATCACCGCCGACCTGCGGCACTACATCGACTCCTATTACTTCGACGCCCCCGACACCTCCCTGGTGTGGGCCCTGGTCGTCGGCCTGCTCGCCGGCGCGACCGCCAGCCGGAAACGCATCGCCTGGTGGCTGCTCGTCGGATACATGGCGGCCTTCGCGCTCGCCAACGCCCTCGACTTCGCCGGCGGTGACGGCGGCATCAACGCGCTCGTCGCCATGTTCGTGCACCTCGCCGTCATCGGCGTGCTGATCGCCGCCTGGGGCGAGTTCTATACGCACGTGCAGCGCGCCGCGGTCTGGCGGGCCGGCGGCGTACTCGCCGGCGGGATCGCCCTCGGCTGCCTGGTCGGCTGGGGACTCGTCGAACTGTTCCCCGGCAGCCTGCCCGACCACGCCGAACGCGCCCTGTGGGCGGTCTCCCGCGTCACCGCCACCATCCTGGTCAGCAACGACAACTTCGACGGCCACCCGCCGCACCCGGTCAACCTGCTGCTCGGCCTGTTCGGCGCGATCGCGCTGCTGGCCGCCATCATGGTGCTGTTCCGGTCGCAGCGCGCCTCCAACGCGCTCACCGGCCTCGACGAATCCGCCCTCCGCGGCCTGATCGAACGCTCCGACGTCGAGGACTCGCTCGGCTACTTCGCCACCCGCCGCGACAAGGCGGTCGTCTTCGCGCCCAGCGGTAAGGCCGCCGTCACCTACCGCGTGGAGATGGGCGTCTGCCTCGCCTCCGGCGACCCCATCGGCATGAAGGAGTCGTGGGGGCATGCCATCGACGCCTGGCTGCGGCTCGCCGACCAATACGGCTGGGCCCCGGCCGTCATGGGCGCCAGCGAACTCGGCGCCACCGCCTACCGCCGCGCGGGCCTCACCGCCCTGCGGCTCGGCGACGAAGCCATCCTCGAAACCCGCACCTTCTCCCTCGCCGGCCCGGACATGAAACAGGTCCGGCAGGCCGCGAATCGTCTTGCGAAGCAAGGCATCACGGTCCGCGTGCGTCGGCACAAGGAGGTCTCGCCGGAGGAGATGCGGGAGGTCATGAAGCGCGCCGACGCCTGGCGCGACTCCGAGACCGAACGCGGCTTCTCCATGGCCCTCGACCGGCTCGGCGACCCGCTCGACGGCGACTGCCTGCTCGTCGAGGCCGTCGACCCGGACGATCGGGTACTCGGCATGCTGTCCCTGGTGCCGTGGGGACGCACCGGCGTCTCCCTCGACCTCATGCGGCGTGACCGCAGCGGCCCCAACGGGCTCATGGAACTCATGATCTCGCGGCTCGCGCTCAGCTCCGAGCAGTACGGCATCACCAAGATCTCGCTCAACTTCGCCGTCTTCCGGGCCGTCTTCGAAGAGGGCGGCCGCATCGGCGCGGGACCTGTTCTGCGCCTGTGGCGTTCGGTGCTCATGTTCTTCTCCCGCTGGTATCAGCTGGAGGCGCTGTACCGCTCCAACGTGAAATATCAGCCGGTCTGGGTGCCGCGCTTCTCCATGTTCGAGGAACGCCGCCAGCTGGTGCGCGTCGCGCTCGCCAGCGCCCTGGCCGAAGGCTTCCTGCCGCGCATCGGCCGCGAACACGACGCCTCCACGCACACCGGTCTGCGACCGTCGGTGCCGCCCACCATGACCGGCCTGCACGCCGACGGCAGCCCGCCGGACCTGCCGCCGGAGGAGCTCGCCGAAGCCGGTCCGCGCCGCCCCGAACAGGTGCGGGTGCGCATGGACAAACTCGACCGGCTCAACGAGCGCGGCATCGACGCCTACCCGATCGCCTACCCGCCCACCCACACGGTGACCGCCGCCCGGCAGTCGCCGCTGGGCACCACGGTGCGAGTCGCCGGGCGGCTCTTGCGGATTCGTGATTACGGCGGCGTCCTCTTCGCGCTGCTGCGCGACTGGTCCGGCGATATCCAGCTGGTCATCGACCGCGGCCGGGTCGGCGCGGACCGCAGCGACGAATTCGGCGAATACTTCGACCTCGGCGACCTGGTCGAGGTGAGCGGCCAGATCGGCCACAGCCGCAACGGCGAGCTCTCCCTGCTCGCCCAGGACTGGCGGATGATCGGCAAATGCCTGCACCCACTGCCCGACAAGTGGCGCGGCCTGTCCGATCCGGAGGCCCGCGTCCGGCAGCGGTACGTGGACATGGCCATCAACACCGATATCCGCGAAGTGATGGCCAAGCGCAGCGCCGTGGTGCGCTCACTGCGAGACACGTTGCACGGCTGGGGTTTCCTCGAAGTCGAGACCCCCGTCCTGCAGCAGGTGCACGGCGGCGCCAACGCCACCCCGTTCACCACCCACATCAACGCCTACGACCTCGACCTGTATTTGCGCATCGCCCCCGAGCTGTACCTGAAGAAACTGTGCGTGGGCGGTATGGAGAAGGTGTTCGAACTCGGCCGCGTCTTCCGCAACGAGGGCGTCGACTACAGCCACAACCCCGAGTTCACGATCCTGGAAGCCTATGAGGCGCACAGTGATTACGAACGCATGATGCACGCCTGCCGCCAGCTCATCCAGGAGGCCGCGCTGGCCGCCAACGGCAAGATGGTGGCGCTGCGCCCGCAGGCCGACGGCACCCTCGCCGAGGTCGACATCTCCGGCGACTGGCCGGTCAAGACCGTGCACGGCGCCGTCTCCGAGAAGATCGGCGAAGTCATCACGCCCGACACCGACGAGGAGAAACTCCGCCTGCTCTGCGACCAGGCCGAGGTCCCCTACCAGCTGGGCTGGGACGCCGGGCAGATCGTCCTGGAGATGTACGAGCACCTGGTGGAATCCGAAACCCAGGAACCCACCTTCTACATCGACTTCCCGACCTCCGTCTCCCCGCTGACCCGGGCGCACCGCAGCATCGCGGGCGTCACCGAACGCTGGGACCTGGTGGCCTGGGGCGTCGAACTCGGTACGGCCTACAGCGAATTGACCGACCCGGTCGAGCAGCGCCGCCGCCTCACCGATCAGTCGATGCTCGCCGCGGGCGGCGACCCGGAGGCCATGGAATTGGACGAGGACTTCCTGCAGGCCCTCGAACACGCCATGCCGCCGACCGGTGGTCTCGGCGTGGGTGTGGACCGCGTGATCATGCTCATCACCGGCCGCAGCATCCGCGAAACCCTCCCGTTCCCGCTGGTGAAGCCGCGCACCTCGGCCTGAGTCGCCGCCAACCTGGGTGTGGACCGGGAAGTGTCCGTGCACACCCAGGGAAAACCCTGATTCGCCGGGCGTATTCGCTGGCTAGTGTGGGATTCGGCCCCGGGAGGAGGCCACCTACCGACGATTGGGGTTCCCATGTACCTAGATGTGCTGCATCAGGCCGCGCTGCTCGATCATTCGACCTGGGCGCATCCCGATACCTGGAATGCCGCGCTGGAGAATGTCGCGTCCCGGCGCAGCAGCCGGCGCGGCGGCAGCTTCTGGATGTTCTCCGCGGTGTGCTGCATCGGGGTGATCGTGCTGATTCTCGGGCTGGTGTACCTGATGACGGGCCGTCGCCGCCGGTAATGGCACAGTGGTGGGGTGCAGTTGATCCTTGTCCGGCATGCCCAGCCGCAACGTGTCACCGAGGTTGCCGGGGCAGCCGACCCGGATCTCACCGAGATCGGGCGTGAGCAGGCCGCGCGGGTGCCGGACGCGCTGGCGCCACACCGGATTTCGCGGGTGGTGAGCAGCCCGCAGTTGCGGGCGCGCGAAACCGCCCGGCCCACAGCCGAAAAGCTCGGCCTGGAGATCGAAATTGTGGACGGGCTGGCCGAATACGATCGGGAACTGCCCGCCTATATTCCGATCGAGGACGCACAACGCGATTTCGCCGAAGTGTACGAACGGATCAAGGCCGGATATCTGCCCGAGCAGATCGACGGCCCGGCATTCCAGCGGCGAGTTTTCGACAGTATCGACGCGATCGTCGCCGCGGCGGGCCATGACGAGACCGTGCTGGTGTTCGCGCACGGTGGCGTCGTGAATGTGCTGTTGCAGGACGTTTTAGGGCTGGCACGACCGCTCACTTTTCCCATCGATTACTGCTCGATCACCCGTGTCCTGTATTCGCGCAGTGGCCGGCGAACAGCTGCCACGGTGAATGAAAACGGGCATGTATGGGACTTGCTGCCGCGAAATCGGACCGCTCGGCCTGACTCTGACAGCTGACTCGCAGCTCGATCCAACGGCGCTCCCAGCGCCGGGCCGTGAGATAGGTATTCGTGAGGCACTGAAAGTGGCTCCGAATTACCACAGAAAGAAGGCTCTGCGATGAACGCTTCTCCGAAGCCCCGCCGCCGTCTGGCTCTCCGGATCGCCGCCGCCGGCGCCCTGGCTGCCGTCCCGCTGGCTTTCGTTGCCATTCCGGCCACTGCCGCCACCCCGGACACCGCGGGCACCCCGGCTCCGGTCGCCGTGCAGCCGGCGGCCGCGCCGGCGCAGGCCACGCTGGTGGACTGGAACGATCACCACGATTGGCACCACCACGACCACGACGGCGGATGGAACAACAACGGCGGGGACAACGGCGGTGGCTGGAACAACCCTGGCGGCCCGCTGCAGGGTCTGCTGCCGGACACCGGCTCCGCCGGCCTCTAGATCCATCGGCTCGGATACGGCGAAGGCCGCTCCCCCTCATCGGGGAGCGGCCTTCCACATTTCCGGGGCGTGCTAGACGCTGCCGGCGATGTAGTTGTGCATCCAGGTGATGGCGGTCTGGCCGCCGCCCACCGGGTAGGTGCCGTAGCTGGTGTGCTTGCCGGTGCCGTAGAACTCCTCCAGCTGGTGCGCGTATTCGCTGTCCGGGCCGTCGGCCAGCTGCGCCTGCAGCATGGGCAGGCCGCCCTGCGCCATCAGCTGACTGACCAGCGGGCCCACCTGCAGCATGCCCTGCCAGACGCCGACCGGGGTGGGTTCCACCCGGGTGAGGAAACCCGCGAAACGGGTGACGAAGTCGGTTTCCTCGGTGGAGCAGTACAGGTCGCCGATGGCGCACACGGTGCGCACCCGGTCGCTGACCCAGCCGAAGCCGGCCGCCCGGGCGCCACCCGCACCCGCGCCGGGCGCGGGAGGACCGACCTGGGCGTCGCTGGGCGACCGTTCTGGATCGGAGATGAGCGCGACGGCGGAAATGCGGTCCGGCGGAACGACTCCCATGCCGGTGCCGATCTCGGAGGCGAGATCGCCGGCGGCGTCGGCGCCCTGACTGTAGCCGGTGATGGCGATCTTGGTGCCGGGGCAGCGGCCCGCGAATTGCTGGATCAGGCCGCGCGCATTGTCGGTGGCTTCCTTGCGGGACTGGGCGTAAGCGTCACCCTCCCAAGGGAATGCGGTCGCCGCGTAGGACACGTAGTCGACCTCGCCGGGCAGGCCGTCGGTGACTCCGGCCAGCATGCCGGGCTTGGGATCGGTTTCGTCTTTACCGGTTTCCCAGGTGCCGGGAATGGCGACCGTGTAGAGGACGGGGCAACCGGATCCGGGATCCGCGGTAGCGGGACCGGTGCCGAGGACGATACCCGACATGAGCACACTCGCCGCTGCCCCCGCAGCCGCGACAATATTCTTCAACCGCATACTGCTCCAGTTCACGCCTTTGTCGAGACATCTTGCCCGTCTCGATTCCCGATCATGGTGTCTTCGCCGCATGACGATCCGGTGCACTCACGGTTAACCCAGGTAACCGACCTGTGTGATATACGCAAAACAGACCGCGTGACCAGATTCGCAACACACCGTCGCCCAGCATAAAGGGGGCTTTCCGCCCCCGCCAGACGAGATCACCAATCCGCCCGATTTATCGCGTTTCGCGTATCCGATCGCAGACCTCGTCGTCCCCGATCCATCCGGGCCGGACCGCAATTCGCCCCGATGGCGGCCCCAGTCAACCACGTGACGCAATTACCCGCCAACCCGGCACCCCGATCGAATACGAAAAAAGGAGAAGGCCCCGGCGGACGAGAGTCCATCGGGGCCTTCCCTTTTCAGTTCGACGCGAAGATCGGCGCGAAGATCGGTACGACCTCGCTCAGCGCTGCGCGACCATGGTCGGGGTGATCGGCGCCGGCAGCGCGGTCTCCCCCTCCAGATACCGGTCCACCGCGGAGGCGGCGGCCCGGCCCTCGGCGATGGCCCACACGATCAGCGACTGACCGCGGCCCATATCGCCCGCCGCGAAGACGCCCGGCACCGTGGTGGCCCAGCCGTTGTCGCGCTTGACATTGCCGCGCTGGTCGTAGCCGACACCCAGATCCTCGAGCAGACCGTTCTTCTGCGGCCCGACGAAGCCCATGGCCAGCAGCACCAGATCGGCCTCCAGGGTGAAGTCGGTGCCCTCGACCTTCTCGAAGCGGCCGTTCACCATCTTCACCTCGTGCGCCTGCAGGCCGGTGACCTTGCCGTCCGCACCCACGAAACGCTCGGTGTTGACGGAGAACACGCGCTCGCCGCCCTCCTCGTGCGCCGAGGACACCCGGTACATGAGCGGGTAGGTCGGCCACGGCGTGGACGTGGCACGCTCCTCCGGCGGCCGCGGCATGATCTCGAACTGGTGCACCGATTCGGCGCCCTGACGGTGCGAGGTGCCGAGGCAGTCGGCGCCGGTGTCACCGCCACCGATGATGACGACCTTCTTGCCGCGCGCGTTGATGCGCGGCAACCCGTCCTCATCCGCGATCCGATCGCCGAGCTGCACGCGGTTGGCGAGCGGCAGGAACTCCATGGCCTGGTGGATGCCGTCCAGGTCGCGGCCCGGGATCGGCAGGTCACGCGCGATGGTGGCGCCACCGGCGAGCACGACCGCGTCGAACCGCTCCCGCAGTTCGGCCGCGGTGATGTCGACGCCCACGTTCACGCCGGCCTTGAAGATGGTGCCTTCGGCCTCCATCTGCGCGAGCCGGCGGTCGATGAACCGCTTCTCCATCTTGAATTCCGGGATGCCGTAGCGCATCAGGCCGCCGATGCGGTCGTCACGCTCGAACACGGTCACGGTGTGACCGGCCCGGGTCAGCTGCTGGGCGGCGGCCAGTCCGGCGGGACCGGAACCGACCACGGCGACGCGCTTGCCGGTGAGGCGGGTCGGGTACACCGGGGTGACCCAGCCCTCGTCGAAGGCGTTCTCGATGAGCTCGACCTCGACCTGCTTGATGGTGACCGGATCCTGGTTGATGCCGAGCACGCAGGACGCCTCGCACGGAGCCGGGCACAGGCGGCCGGTGAACTCCGGGAAGTTGTTGGTGGCGTGCAGGCGATCGATGCCCTCGCGCCACTGACCCTTGTACACCAGGTCGTTCCACTCGGGAATCAGGTTCCCGAGCGGACAACCGTTGTGGCAGAACGGGATACCGCAGTCCATGCAGCGGCTGGCCTGGGTCTGCAGGGTCTCGTGCGAGAACTTCGCCTCGTAGACCTCTTTCCAGTCCATGAGGCGCAGCGGAACGGGACGGCGCTTCGGCAGTTCCCGGCTCGTGTGCTTCAGGAAGCCCTGTGCGTCACCCATTTTCGACTCCGATGAAAATCCGCGCCGAGTTCTTCTCACAGCGAGAAGTTGCGGCGCACTCAACAAATCCGGTGCGTGTCAGGTCAGCCACGTGCGGCCTTGAATGGTCACAGCGCGTCATCGACATGTCCGTGTGCTCCGCATGGTCAGCCACGTGCGGCCTCCATGATCGCGTCGTCGACGTTCCGGCCCGACTTCTCGGCCTCGGAAATGGCGAGCAGGACCTTCTTGTAGTCGCGCGGCATGATCTTCACGAACTTGGTCACCTGCTGCGACCATTCGCCCAGGATGCGTTCCGCGACAGCCGAACCGGTGGTGTCGCGGTGCGCGGCGATGGTGTCGTGCAGCCACTGCGCGTCCTCCGAGGACAGCTGCTCCGGATCGACCATCTCGGTGTTGAGGTGGGCCTCGAAGGTGCCGTTCGGGTTGTAGACGAACGCGATACCGCCCGACATACCGGCGCCGAAGTTGCGGCCGGTCTCACCGAGGATGACCACGCGGCCACCGGTCATGTACTCGCAGGCGTGGTCGCCCACGCCCTCGACCACGGCGGTGGCGCCCGAGTTGCGGACGGCGAAGCGCTCGCCGGCCACACCGCGGATGAAGGCCTGGCCCGAGGTGGCGCCGAACAGGATCACGTTGCCCGCGATGATGTTCTGCTCCGCCACGAACTGCTCGGAGGCGTCGGCGGACGGGCGCACGATCAGGCGTCCACCCGAAAGACCCTTGCCGACATAGTCGTTGGCGTCGCCGAACACGCGCAGCGTGATACCGGCCGGGACGAACGCACCGAACGAGTTACCGGCGGAACCGGTGAACGTGATGTCGATGGTGTCGTCGGGCAGGCCGACGCCGCCGTACAGCTTGGTCACTTCGTGGCCGAGCATGGTGCCGACGGTGCGGTTCACGTTGCTGATCTTGGTTTCGATCTTGACCGGCTTGCCGCGCTCGAGCGCGTCCGCGGCCTGCGCGATCAGCTCGTTGTCCAGGGCCTTGTCCAGACCATGGTCCTGGCCCTTGGTGTTGCGGCGGTCCTGCAGCATGAACGCCGTCTCGACGTCGTCGAGGATCGGCGACAGGTCGAGCTTGGCGGCCTTCCAGTGCGACTTGGCGGCGGTGGTGTCGAGCAGGTCGACCCGGCCGATGGCCTCGTCCAGGGTGCGCAGGCCCAGCGCGGCCAGCAGCTCCCGCACCTCTTCGGCGATGAACAGCATGAAGTTCTCGACGAATTCGGGCTTACCGGTGAAACGCTCACGCAACACGGGGTTCTGGGTGGCGACGCCGACCGGGCAGGTGTCGAGGTGGCAGACCCGCATCATGATGCAGCCCGAAACCACCAGCGGCGCAGTCGCGAAGCCGTATTCCTCGGCGCCCAGCAGGGCGGCGATCATGACGTCGCGACCGGTCTTCATCTGACCGTCCACCTGCACCACGATGCGGTCGCGCAGGCCGTTGAGCAGCAGCGTCTGCTGGGTCTCGGCGAGGCCGAGCTCCCAGGGACCGCCCGCGTGCTTCAGCGAGGTGAGCGGGGACGCACCGGTGCCACCGTCGTGACCGGAGATGAGCACCACGTCCGCGTGCGCCTTGGAGACGCCCGCGGCGACGGTGCCGACGCCCGGCTCCGCGACCAGTTTCACGTGAATCCGCGCCTGCGGGTTCGCGTTCTTCAGGTCGTGGATCAGCTGCGCCAGATCCTCGATCGAGTAGATGTCGTGGTGCGGCGGCGGCGAGATGAGGCCGACGCCCGGCGTCGAGTGCCGCACCTCGGCGACCCACGAGTACACCTTGTGCGCCGGCAGCTGGCCGCCCTCACCGGGCTTCGCGCCCTGCGCCATCTTGATCTGGATGTCGGTGCAGTTGGTGAGGTAGTGCGAGGTCACGCCGAAGCGGCCGGAGGCCACCTGCTTGATGGCGGACCGGCGCCAGTCGCCGTTCTCCTCCGGCTCGAAGCGGGCCGGATGTTCGCCGCCCTCACCGGAATTCGAGCGGCCGCCCAGCCGGTTCATGGCAATGGCGAGCGTCTCGTGCGCCTCGGCCGAAATCGAGCCGTAGCTCATCGCACCGGTCGAGAACCGCTTCACGATCTCCGAGGCCGGCTCGACCTCGTCGATCGAAATCGGGTTCCGCGCTTCGGACTTGAACTTGAACAGGCCACGCAGCGAGGCCAGCCGCTCCGACTGATCGTCGACCAGCTTGGTGTACTCCTTGAAGATCGAGTACTGCCCCGTGCGGGTGGCGTGCTGCAGCTTGAACACCGTGTCCGGGTTGAACAGGTGGTACTCGCCCTCACGACGCCACTGGTACTCACCGCCGATCTCCAGCTCGCGGTGCGCGCGCTCGTTGCGGTTCTCCAGGTACGCGACCCGGTGCCGCTGCGCGACCTCGCCCGCGATGTCGTCCAGGCCGATACCGTTCAACGGCGAGTTCAGGCCGGTGAAGTACTCGTCCACCAGTTCCTGCGACAGGCCGACGACCTGGAACAGCTGCGCGCCCCGGTAGGAGGCGATGGTGGAGATGCCCATCTTGGACATCACCTTCAGCACGCCCTTGCCGGCGGCCTTGTTGTAGTTGTAGACGGCCTTGTCGTAGTCGGCCACCAGGTCGCCGGTGCTGCCCGGCATCTTCAGCGCGCCGCGCTCCAGCATGTCCTCGATGGACTCGAAGGCCATGTACGGGTTGATGGCCGCCGCGCCGAAACCGACCAGCATGGCCATGTGGTGCACCTCGCGGGCGTCACCGGCCTCGATGACCAGGCCCACCTTGGTGCGGGTGCGTTCCCGGACCAGATGGTGGTGCACCGCGGCGGTCAGCAGCAGCGACGGGATCGGGGCGAGCTTCTCGTTGGACTCGCGGTCGGACAGCACGATGATCCGCGCGCCGCCGTCGATGGCCGCCGAAACCTGCAGCTGCACGGCCTCGATGGCCTTGCGCAGGCCCTTGCCGCCCTTCTTGACCGGGTACAGGCCGTGCACGACCACCGAGCGAAGCTCGGGCCGCGAACCGTCGTCGTTGATGTGGATGAGCTTGTTGAGCTCGTCGTTGTCCAGGATCGGCTGGGTCAGCGTGATCTGATGACAGGAGTCCTGGTTGGGGTGCAGCAGGTCGGCCTCCGGGCCCACCATGCTGCGCAGCGAGGTCACGACCTCTTCGCGGATGGCATCCAGCGGCGGGTTGGTGACCTGCGCGAACAGCTGCGAGAAGTAGTCGAACAGCAGCCGCGGACGCGATGACAGCACCGCGATCGGGGTGTCGGTGCCCATCGAGCCGAGGGCCTCGCCGCCGGTCCGCGCCATGGGCGAGATCAGCAGGTTCAGTTCCTCGATGCTGTATCCGAAGATCTGCTGGCGGATGAGCACGCGGTCGTGCGACATGTGCACGTGCGGGCGGTCCGGCAGATCGTTCAGCTTGATCGGCCCGTTGTCCAGCCATTCCTGGTACGGGTGCTCGTTGGCGAGCTGGGTCTTGACCTCGTCGTCGCCGATGATGCGGCCCTGCGAGGTGTCGACCAGGAACATGCGGCCGGGCTGCAGGCGGGCCTTCTTGACGATCTTGGCCGGGTCGATATCGAGCACGCCGACCTCGGACGCCATGACGACGAGACCGTCGTCGGTGACCCAGATGCGGCTCGGGCGCAGACCGTTGCGGTCCAGCACCGCGCCGACCACGGTGCCGTCGGTGAAGCACACCGAGGCCGGGCCGTCCCACGCTTCCATGAGGAAGGAGTGGTAGCGGTAGAAGGCGCGGCGGGCCGGGTCCATGGACTCGGCGCGCTCCCAGGCCTCCGGGATCATCATGAGCACGGCGTGCGGCAGGCTGCGGCCGCCGAGATGCAGCAGTTCCAGCACCTCGTCGAAGCGCGCGGTGTCGGAGGCGCCGGGGGTGCAGACCGGGAAAATCTTGTCCAGGCGGTTGTTGCCCTCGTGGTCGACACCGAAGGCATCGGACTTCAGCAGCGCCTCGCGGGCCCGCATCCAGTTCTCGTTGCCGGTGACGGTGTTGATCTCACCGTTGTGGGCGACGCGGCGGAACGGGTGCGCGAGCGGCCAGGACGGGAAGGTGTTGGTGGAGAAGCGGGAGTGCACGATGCCGAGCGCGGATTCCACGCGCTCGTCCTGCAGGTCCAGGTAGAACGCGCGCAGCTGCGGCGTGGTGAACATGCCCTTGTAGACGAAGGTCTGGCCGGACAGGCTCGGGAAGTAGACCGATTCCTTGCCCAGGTTGCCCTCGCCGGCACCCGCCTTGCCGAGCTCGTGCTCGACGCGCTTGCGGATGACGTAGGCGCGGCGTTCCAGATCCATGCCGGAGAGCTGCTCGGCGGCAGTCTTCGGGGAGGCGATGAAGATCTGCCGGAAGGTCGGCATCGCGTCGCGAGAGAGGGCGCCCAGCGACGATTCGTCGATGGGAACCTCGCGCCAGCCGAGGACCTCGAGGCCCTCTTCACGAACGATCTTCTCGACTCCGTAGCCGGCGCGGGCTGCCTCACGGCGGGCCTGCGGCAGGAAGGCGATACCGGTGGCGTACGAACCTTCGGCGGGGAGCTCGAAGTCGACGACAGCACGGAAGAACTTGTCCGGGAGCTGGATGAGGATGCCTGCGCCGTCGCCCGAGTTGGGCTCGGCTCCGGCTGCGCCTCGGTGCTCCAGGTTCAGCAATGCCGTAATAGCCTTGTCGACGATGTCGCGGCTGCGGCGGCCGTGCATGTCGACGACGAATGCGACACCACAGGAGTCGTGTTCGTTCGCCGGGTCATAGAGCCCGCGGGGTCCGTGCCCATAACCGGCACCGCCGGCGGGGGACCTGTGGCCAGGAAGTTGCGTCATGCCTCTGCCTTCACAAAAAACAGGCCTTCGAAGAATGCGGCCTTCGTCGAATGCCTCCGTCTAGACTGCGCCCGGACGTTTCGGAGACCAGCGGCGCTGATGGCCATCCCGTGCAGTCAACTCTCCAGTTGTCCACCCGCTTCGATGACGTAGTCGGGTGCTCGGCGGTAACTCAGTCCTTACGTGCTGGCTACCTTCCGCGCCGTGCTCGCCCACTAGGCTGAGCGCCGGTGGGCCTCTGACCGATATGGGGAGATATGCCGAGCTTGTGTAGTTCGGCGTAAGAGCAAACGATAAGTCAGGACTGGAGCCCAACCAACTTAGGTTTCACTAATTACAGTGTCTAGCTGGGCTTCTTCATCGATCCTCCACTACATGCGCGTTCTCCAGTGTAAAGCAGGGGAGCAGTGCGTTTTCAGTTGGATTCCCCACTGAATACGCGCGCGCGAGAACCGGCTCCGAATCTCGCCGGCGCAGCTCCGGCGCGTCCCTCACCTGCAATGGAACAGATTTCCCCACAAGGGGATCCGGCAAACCGCTATTTCGGCGGCTAACTTTCCGGACATATCCGGCGGGCGTGTCGCCGGTCGGGGCGACGTGCCCCGGCAACGTTCCGACCGTACGGAATCTTTAGTTGATGTGTCCTCGAGCACATGGTCAGCAAACAGTGAGCAGGACTCGAGTCACTTTTCCGAGTGGGATGACGCCCGTCCAGCCGTGATCATCACCACGTCACGCGCCGGAAACAAGCCGATGTGAGGCTGGCCACATCCCAGCCGCCACGCTCGGCCGAACAGCCGTACGCCTGTCACGCTGAGACAACGAATCAGCGACGGTTTCGCGCACCGAAACAGCCTGGGACTTTGAGGATGTGAGCTCCCATGACCGTTCACCATGTCCCTGAGAAGAACATTTCCGCTGCTCCGGGGCTGCTGATCCGGCTGGGCGGCGCACTGCTCTGGCTCGGTGGAGGACAGTCCCGGCTCACGGGATCCCACGATCGCGGCGGTTACTCCCTCACCGGCGCCGTCGTCGCCCTGTTCGCCGTCACCGCGGGCATCATCACCGCCCTCGCCACCGGCGCCGCGAAATGGCCGCTGTACGCGGTGATCATCGTGGCGCTCATCGCAACACTGCTGGTGGGAGCCATCTCCCGCGCACTCGCCACGACCTCGGCTCCCGCCCGCGGTGAAAACAGCCGCGCCCGAGCCGAATTCGCGGGCCGCATCGCGGTAGCCGTGGTGGCGGGCCTGGTGGTCGCCGAACTGGCCATGACGGTGCTGTTCGGCGGCAGCGTGAACCGGATCCTCGACGAAAACGCCCAGCGCGGAGTCGAATCCACCCCGTCCGTGGTCACCGCGCGCGCCCAGCTGGAGCAGGCCCGCACCGACCGGACGGCACTGGATCAGCAGATCACCAAGGCGCAGACCGATGTCACCGACGCGGTACAGATCGCGCGCTGCGAATTGAACCCGGCGCCGGAGTGCCCGCAAACCATGATCACGCGCATCCCGGGGCGCGGTCCCGAGGAACGCACCGCCAACCAGATGGTCGACGATGCCCGCGCGCAGCTGAAAACCTTGCAGGACAAGGCGCCCGCGCTGGACGCCGCGATCACCGACAAGGACAAGGCGCTCACCGCCGCGCGCGGCGCCGCCTACACCGACGGCGACCGCGGGCTCGGCGCCCGCTGGGTCGCCATGAACGACTACACCACCGGGCATGCCGGTCCCCTCGTGCTGCGGCTGGCGGTGGCGGTGCTCATGATCGCGCTCGCCCTGCTGCCGTTGTTGCTGCGGCTGTGGCGCGGTGAGACCTCCTTCGATCGGGAAGTTGCCGCCCGCACCGAAAATGATCGGGTGGACCAGGCGGCCGGTACGGCGATTGCCGTCACCCAGGCGCAGGTGCGGGTCGAGACCGCGAAACTGCAGGCCGAACAACAACTCACCGCGGCGCGGCTGGCCGCGCACGCGGACACCGCCATCGACCGGGAGCGGCAGCGCACCCGGATCATCGCGGCCATCGGGAATTTCGAGATCGGTATCACCGAACCCGCGCAGCGGGCGTTGAACGAATTCGACCGGGCCGCACAGCATGAACTACCGGCCGCCGCGTCGGCCGGGGACCGAGAGTCTCAGGAGGGGAATTTGACACAGTCGCCGAAGCCGCAGCATCTGCCTGACCGGCTGACGCCGGGGGTGGTGGCGCCGGTGGGTGCCGGAGGCGCACTGGTACCGGCCGGGCAGGTGCCCCTGCCCGCGTCGGCGCCGAAGGGTGGCGGTCTGGAGCTCCCGATCATCGGTACCGTGCCCTTCACCGATACGGCGGCGCGCTGGATCCGGCCGCTGGTGCCGTCGTTCGTGGCCAATGCCATCGATACCGCGACGCATCCGCTGCGTACCGTGCGGCAGGCGTTCGAGGAGGCGGAGGAGATCACCTTCACGCTGCGCCGCACCCGCAAGGTAACCGTCGATTCGTCGGATTCCGGTCAGCCGCAACAGCAGCAGGTGTACGCGCCGCAGCAGCAGTACAACTATCAGCTGCCCGGTGCGCCGCAGCATGTGCACGCGCAGCGGGTGGCGTCGGCCGTGGTGGATCAGCCGTATGCGCAATACCAGGGTTACGGTGCGTTGCCGCCGGGCCAGGTCGTCGAGCCCGGTTACCCGCTGCCCGCTCCCCCGCAACAGGATGCGTTGCCGGGCCGCCGGAATCCGGAGCTGGAATACCGCGGCCCGCACCAGCTTCCGCCCGCCAAGGGCGACCGCTAGCAAAACAGCCGTGGAAAGACCGCGGGCCCGGCCTGATTCGGACCACGACCCCGGTACATAAGAGAGCTGTGGCCCGGAATGTTTCACGTAGAACGTGGAAACTTCCGGGCCACAGTCTTTTTCACGCGGGTTCTCAGCGCATGGTTTCGCGGACCCGCCGAATGTTATTCGGCCGCCCGGATCGTGCGGCTCTTGGTCGCGGCCCGGTAGGCGATGGCGGCGGTGATCACCAGGATCACCGCGGTCGAGGTCGCCGCCAGGTGGATTCCGCTCACGAACGCCGAGTGCGCCGAATCCAGCAGGGCGGTACCGGCGGATCCCGGTAGCTCGCGGGCGGTCTCGACCGCGCCGCCCAGGGATTCGCGGGCCGCGTCCACCTTGTCGGAGGGGACCGTGCCGAGGTCCAGCCCGTGCCGGAAGGCCGCCATGACGGCGCTGCCCAGCACCGCCACACCCAGGGCGATACCCATTTCCATCGCGGTCTCCGAGATGGCGGCGGCATTGCCGGCGCGCGCCTCGGGGGCGGTGCTGACGATCATGTCGGACGAAACCGTCAGGGCCACACCCTCACCCAGGCCGATGAGCAGGAAGCCCACGATGAACGGCGTCACCGAACCCGAGGGATCGGTCGGCAGCAGCCAGTACAGTCCGGCGCCGATCGCGACCGCGATCAGTGAACCGGCCAGCACCGTGGCCTGCCGCCACCAGCGCACCAGCCAGGCCGCCGCGAGCGCACCCAGCATCGAGCCGATGGTGCCCGGGATCAGCAGCAGGCCCGCCTCCAGCGGGGAGCGGTTCAGCACCAGCTGCAGGTATTGCGAGCCGAAGAACAGCATTCCGGCCAGCGCGAACACCGACAGCAGGTTGGTGAACACGGCCGCGCGGAAGGCGGGGATCCGGAACAGGTCCAGGTCGATCAGCGGGGTTTTCAGGCCGCGCTGACGGCGCACGAACATCACGCCCGAGGCCACGCCGATCAGGGCCGCGATCACCAGCTCGAGGCTCGGGCCGTGGGCCGCGAACTCCTTGACCGCGTACACGATCGGGATCAGCGCCAGCATCGACAGTCCGGCGCTCAGCAGGTCGAAGCGGCCCGGGTTCGGGTCCTTCGACTCCGGCACCAGGATCGGGGCCAGTACCAGTAGCAGTGCCATGACCGGCAGGTTCACCAGGAATACCGAACCCCACCAGAAGTGCTCGAGCATCCACCCGCCCAGTAGCGGGCCGAAGGCCGCACCGGAGGCCGCCATCGCACCCCAGACCGAGATGGCGAGGGTGCGCTGGCGGGCGTCGGCGAACATGGTTCGGATCAGGCCGAGGGTCGCGGGCATGAGGGTCGCGCCGGCGACGCCCTGCAGGACGCGGGCGGCGATCAGCATTTCGGGGTTCACCGCGAAGGCGGCCAGGGCGGAGGCGGCGGCGAAGCCGGCGGCGCCGATCAGCAGTAGTCGCCGGCGGCCGATGCGGTCGCCGAGGGTGCCCATGGTGACCAGGAGTCCGGCCAGCACGAACGAGTAGACGTCGATGATCCACAGCAGTTCCGGTGTGGTCGGTGCGAGGTCGGCGGTGATGGCCGGGACGGCCAGGTCCAGCACGGTGGCGTCGACGGCGATGAGCAGCAGCGCGAGGGCGAGGACGCCGAGGCCGGCCCAGTCGCGCGCGCGGGCCTTGGGTGGGGTGGTCGGGTTCCGGGTTTCCGCGGTGGATCCGGTCCCGGACCGGCGGGTTGCGGAGTGGGTGGTCATCAGCCTTCTCTTTCGGAGTTATCAACCGTCCAGCCGGTACAGTAGCACAATTAACCGTCCAGACGGTACAGTTAAAGTTTGTGACCACCACCCGAGACAGGTCCGGCACCCGCGACCGGATCCTCGACGCCCTCGAAAACCTGCTCCTCGACAAGGGCCTGTCACAGGTCACCCTGGAGAACGTCGCCAATGCCGCGGGCGTCTCCAAGGGCGGGCTGCTCTACCACTTCAGAAGCAAGGACGCGCTGATCGCCGGACTGCTGCGCCGCGTCGGCGAACGCACCGACACCCAGGTCCGCGTCGCCATCGACGAAGGCCGCTCCGTCGCCGAGTGGTATCTGCAGGCCCCGCACCCCGAAAACGACGCCGACGCCGTCGAACTCGCGCTCTATCGGTCCATGCTGGCCGCCATGCGCACCGTCGACGGACCCGCCGACACCCAGGACGAAACCGACCGCGCCCTCGGCGAAGTCCTCGACGGCTGGAAAACGGCCCTGGACAACGAGATCCCCGATCCGGTGCAGGCCGAGATCGTGCGGCTGGTCGGCGACGGCGTCTACCTGCGCGCCCTGCTCGGCCTGCCGCCCACCGATCCCGAGCTCTACAAGCAGCTCGTCACCCGCCTGCTCGCCCCCGCCACACCGCCCGCCTGACGCCCCCGACCTGCGGACAGCCCACTACGGAATATCGGGCAACCCGCTCGCAGGACATCGAGCACTCCTGCCGCGGCAGCATCGGGCGGCAAGGCCGCAGAAATCGGACACCGCCGTGCGAAACACAGGACGACCGGAGGCGTTCGTGCAGCTAGACTCGGGCGCGTGTTGCCAGCCGCCGCCGACCACGTCGGACCGTCGGCCGGCGCGGTGGGGGAAGGTACGGCCACCGGGCCGGTCGCTGTGCCCATCCGCCCGCTGCAGTTCCGCGAACTGCTGGACCTGCCGTTCGCGCTGATCCAGACCCGGATCCGGACCCTCGCCGCGCTGTACGCCGTCGCGGTCGCGGTGGCCGCCGGGGTGGCCGTCGGCATGACGGTGGTGGTCTCGATCGCCACCGGCGGCTCCGACAGCGGCACCTTCTGGGGCGCACTGGTGGTCACCCTTATCTGTGCGTGGACGCTGCGAATGTTCGTGCGCGGCACCACCGTTCCGCTCGGCCTGGCCGTGGTGCACGGGAAGCCCGCGAGCTGGCGTGGGGCGTTGCAGCAGCTGGCCGCGGAAGCCGGTGCGCTGCTGGGCTATCAGGTCATGTACACCCTGGTCGGTGTCGGCGTGCTGCTGCTGGGCACGCCACTGATCATCACGCTGCCGCTGGCCGCGATCTGGCTGTTGTGGCTGCGGGCGCGGAAGTTCACGCTGCTGCCGGTGGTGTTCGACGAATCCGCCACCTACCGGCCGGCGGCGTTGCGTGCGAAAATCCTTGCCGCCGGATCGGAATGGCAGCTGGTCGGGCTGCTGCTCTACCTGCGCGGACTGATGGTGGTGCTGATCGTGCCGCTGCTGGCGCTGTGGCAGACCGTGTCCGGGGTCTCCGGCACACACCGCTGGACGGTGACCGTCCTGGTCATCGTGTTCGCGTTGTTCGTCATCGCGCTCGGCGAAATGGTGGAGTCCGCCACCCAGGTCGTGGTCTACGTCGACAAGCGCTGCCGCCGCGAGGCTTGGGACATCACCGTGCCCGGCGAGGTGACGCGATGAACCAGCCACCGAATCACGGCGACCAACCACATCCCGGCGACCAGCCACCGCCCGGGGACCAGCAGCCGACACCCGGCGCAGCCGACACCACGCAACGGATCCCCGGCCCGAATCTCACCGGCTACCAGTCGATTCCGCCCGAGCCCGCGCTCGGGCCCGCCGCCGTGCACCTGGCGGCCGCGGAACAGGCCGCGCTGCACGCGGATTACCGGACCGCGCTGCGGGAACGGTATCGGGCCGTCACGCGCGGGCTGGAGCAACGCGGAATGCTCGAGGAGCAGCGGGCGCGGACCGCGCGGGAGACCGCGCAGGCCGCCACCGCGGTATCGCCCGAGGCGGGCGGACTGCCCTCGGCGGCACACAGTTTCGACGAGGTGGTGTACGGCGGCCGGGCCGCCGCGGAGGCCGAGTACCGGCTGCTGGAGCAGGCCGACCGGTTCTCCGTCGCGCCGCCGCCGGTCGACGCACCGGCCGAGATCACCGAACAACGCAAACCGCGCAAGTCCCGCAAGCCCGCCCGGGAGCGCGGCAACCACGAACTCCCGGCCTGGCTCGGGGATCGGCGGCTGTGGGCCGCCATCGCGGGCGTCCTCGCGATCCTGGTGATCGCGTACGTGCTGACCCATCTCGGGTCGCCGACGCCACCGACCCCGCCGGCGCCGACCACGCCACCGCACGCACCGGTCACCACGCCGCCGCCCGCCGTGCCGCCACCGAACACGCCGCCCCCGAATTTCGGTGCGGGCCAGGACTCCTTGTTCCAGCAGTTGCCCGGCTGGCTGGCCTTCGGTGGGCTGCAGTTCCTCATCGCCTGGGTGCTCGTGCTGTGGTGGCGGGGCCGGCGGCGCGGCGCGGTGGTCGGTGAACCCCTGCCCGTCGAGGCCCCCGCCGGTGAACTGCTCACCGGGCAGGCCGGGCTGTACCGGAAGTCCCGCGATCACAACCATGTCGCGGGCACCCTGCGGGCCGCCACCCTGCGGCGGCTGCGGCCCGCCCTCGGCACCACCGCCGACACCCCGGCCGATGCGGTCACCGCGGTAATCGCCGCCCGCACCGGCGCGGACCCGGGTACCGTCCGGGCCGCCCTCTACGACCCGGTCGACGATCGGGGCAGCCTGGAACTCGTGGCCGCACAACTCGAATGGATCGAAGCGGAGGTCTTGTGACCGAACTTTCCCAGAACGTCGTGGACAGCAACCACGCCCCGACCGCGCAGGACGCGCAGCAGGCGCTGCTCGCCCTGCGGGCGGAGATCGGGAAGGCGGTCATCGGCAACGATCATGCCGTCATGTTCCTGGTGCTGGCCCTGCTGTGCCGCGGGCATGTGCTGCTGGAAGGCGTTCCGGGCGTGGCCAAGACGCTGCTGGTGCGGGCCCTGGCCACCGCCCTGGATCTGGAGCATTCGCGGATCCAGTTCACGCCCGACCTGATGCCCGGCGATGTCACCGGCTCGCAGATCTACGACCCGCACACCACCGAATTCACCTTCCGGCGCGGGCCCGTGTTCACCAATCTGCTGCTCGCCGACGAAATCAACCGCACCCCACCGAAAACACAGTCGGCGCTGCTGGAATCCATGGAGGAACGGCAGGTTTCGGTGGACGGCGTGCCGCAGCCGCTGCCCGACCCGTTCGTGGTGATCGCGACCCAGAACCCGATCGAGCAGGAGGGCACCTATCCGCTGCCGGAGGCGCAGCTGGACCGGTTCCTGTTCAAGGTCGATGTTCAATTGCCGGGCCGCGACGACGAATTCCGGATCCTGCAACGGCATGCCGCCGGCTTCGACCCGCGTGACCTGGCCGCCGCCGGGCTGCGGCCGGTCGCCGGGGCCGCGCACATCGCGGCCGCCCGCGCGGCGGTCGCGCAGGTGGCGATCAGTCCCGAGGTGCTGGCGTACACGGTCGACCTGTGCCGGGCCACCCGTACCTCCCCCGCGGTGGCGCACGGTGCGTCCACCCGTGGCGCCACCGCGCTGATGGCCGCCGCGCGCGCCTTCGCGTGGCTCAACGGCCGCGCCTATGTGACGCCCGACGATGTGAAAGCCGTTGCGACGGTGGTGCTCCGGCATCGGCTGCACCTGCGGCCCGAACACGAGGTGGAGGGCGTCACCGCCGAGGGCGTGCTGGCCTCGCTGCTGATGTCCGTCCCCGTCCCGGTGTAGCGGTGGTCGTCACCGGGCGGCTCGCCGTCGTGGCCGCGGTCGCGGCCCTGTTCGTCACGCTGGTGCTGCCGTCCTGGCTGGGCGTGGCGCTGGCCACGCTGCTGCTCGCCGCGCTGGTCGGGGTCGATCTGTCCTTGCTCGGATCGCCTGCGGCACTGGAGTTCTCGCGGGCGCCGATGACCACGGTCCGCACCGGGCGCAGCGTCGACATCGAACTCGGCGTGCTCAATACCGGCGGCCGCACGGTGCGCGGCACCCTGTGGGACGACTGGCCGCCCAGCGCCCGCGCCCGGCATCGCACCCACGCCCTGGCGCTGCCGCCCAATACCCGGTTGCGGCTGCACACCGAACTCACCCCGTCCTATCGCGGCGACCGCGAGGCCGGACCGGTGACATTGCGCCTGTTGGGCCCGCTCGGCCTGGCCGGACGGCAGGTGCGGCGCGAGGTGCCCGCCCGGCTGCGGGCGCTGCCGCCGTTCCGCAGCGAGAAGATCCTCGCCGCGAAGGTGCGGCAGTTGCAGCATCTGGAAGGCCGCAACACCACCACGATTCGCGGGCAGGGCACCGAATTCGATTCCTTCCGTGAGTACGTGGCCGGCGATGATGTGCGCACCATCGACTGGCGGGCCACCGCCCGCGCGCAGGATGTGCTGGTGCGGACCTGGCGGCCGGAACGGAATCGGCACGTGGTCATGCTGCTCGACACCGGTCGGGTCAGCGCGGCCCGCATCGGGGACGGCACTCGCCTCGACGCGGGCATCGAGGCGGCGCTGCTGCTGGGCGGGCTGGCCGCCGCGGGTGGCGACTCGGTGGATCTGCTCGCCTTCGACCGCAGCGTGCGGACCGAGGTGCGCGGGGTCGGCGGGAAACGGTTGCAGCTCGAGCTCATGCACGCTCTGGCCGGGGTCACGCCCGCACTGGTCGACACCGACTATCCGGGCTTGCTGCGCACGACGCTGCAACGGGCACGGCGGCGCAGTCTGGTCGTCTGGTTCACTCACCTCGATGCCGCCACCATGCAGGAAGGGCTGCTGCCGGTGCTGCCGGTCCTCACCGAACGGCATCGCGTACTGGTCGTTTCGGTCACCGATCCCGATGTCGCGGCGGCCGCGATCCGCCGGTCCAACCTCGACGACCTCTACACGGCGGCGGCCGCCGAGAACGTCCTCGCCGAACACGCGGTAGCGCGGGAAACCCTGCGCCGCATGGGTGTTCGCGTCATCACCGAAGCCCCTGATCGCCTGCCCGAGGCCCTGGCCGACGAGTACCTGGAACTCAAGCAGACAGGCGCGCTGTAGCCAGGAAGACGTCGGTCGGCGACTGTGGGAGCATCGCGGGCGGCGGCGGGAGCGCACGCCGCTGCCGCTCGGAAAGCACCGCGCCCAGAATGTGCAGCGGCGGATAGCCATTGAGCGGGGCCACACCGAGCCGGGCGCAGGTGGTGATGACCAGGGCGCGGCCCAGCCGGTCCTGCACCTCGGGGGTGAGGGTGCGCCAGCGCAGCAGGTACCGGCGGATGGACAACGCGAGCTCGTCGGAGAGCCCGGACAGGTCGAGTTGCCGCGCCCAGCCCGTCAGCCACGGTGGCGGGGCGGCCAGGGCCGCATACGGCAGGCGGCTGCGATCGTGCACGACGACCGTCCCCGCCAATGCGTCCCCGATGCGGCGGCCCTGCGGCGAGCACATCGACACCACCACGGCGATCAATCCCGTGCCCAGCATCCAGAAGTCGACGATGCCCGACAGCCCGCGAGTGACCGCGTGCCGGAAGTCGATCGGCCCGCCGTCCACCCGGACCACCCGCAGCCCCATCGCCATCTTCCCGGCCGACCGCCCGCGCGTGAACGTCTCGAACAGCACCGGATAGCCGATCAGCGCGCTCACCAGCGACACCAGCATCGCCGCATCCTGCCAGGCCGAATCCGCATCCAGCCAAGCCAGCAGCGCGATCAGCAGGAGTAACAGCGCCAACCCGATCACGACCTGCACGATCAGATCGAGCAGGAACGCCGCGGCCCGCGTAGGGATCCGCGCGATCGGCAGTTCGACGGCGACAGCCTCGCCCGTGGTGAAAAGCGCCATGTCACCGCCATTCTTCCCAGCCGCTCCGGCGAATGGCAACCGCTACCGGGCGCGGCGGCGGCTCGGATCTCCCTGGCCACCGTCCGTTTCCCGGCGTGGGCCACTGATTGTCGGCCTGCTCGAATAGCATTCGAGCGAGCCCGGTAGGAGGGGAACCGATGGATCTGGACGCGTACACGTTCGTGCACCGGCCGACGTGGGATCGGCTGGATCGGCTGGCCTCGCAGCGGCAGCGCCTGGATGGGGCGGAGGCGGATGAGCTGGTCCGTCTGTATCGGCTGGCGTCGCAGCAGTTGGCGCGGTTGCAGACGCGGTCGGCGGATCCGGAGTTGCTGGCGGGGCTTTCGGCGGTGCTGACCCGGGCGCGGGGGCGGATTCTGGGGGCGCGGATCGATACGGTCCGGGAGATCGGGCGGTTCTTCACGCATCGTTTTCCGGAGGCGGTGTATCGCGCGGCGCCCTGGTGGGTGTCGGTGGCGGCGATCTTCCTGCTCGGGTCGACGGCGCTGGCGGCGTGGGTGGCGAATTCGGAAGCGGCGCGCCGGCATCTGGGCCTGGATACGAATACCGACAGTCTGACCCGGCCGGGTGGCGAGTTCGAGACGTACTACTACGAGCATCCGCACGACGCGTTCGCCGCCAAGGTGTGGACGAACAATGCGTGGGTGGCGGCGATGGCCCTGTTCACCGGGATTCTCATGCTGCCCGCGGTGTGGCTGATCCTGATGAATGCGGTGAATCTCGGGATCAGCGCCGGTCTGATGGCCGAGGCCGGCCGGATGGATTCCTTCTTCGGCTATATCCTCCCGCACGGCATGCTCGAGCTCACGGCCATCTTCGTGGCGGGCGGTGCGGGCTTGAAGCTGGGCTGGACGCTGATCGATCCGGGCCGGGAGAGCCGCGCCCGGGCGCTGGCCCGGCAGGGCCGGGCGACCGCGGTGATCGCGCTCGGATTGACCGGTGTGCTGCTGGTTTCCGGTTTCATCGAGGGTTTCGTGACGCCCAGCGGCTTGCCGACCGCCTTGCGCATCGCCATCGGCGCGGCGGCGGAACTCGGTTTCCTCTTCTACGTTTTCGCTCGTGGCCGAACCGTTGTCTCGGCGCAGCGGGCCCTTGACGCGGGGGTGGAAGAGGCGGAGCACATGCCGGGTTACCCGGCGGGGAGGTCCCCGGAAGTGGTTGCGGGAGTGGCGACTTCGTAGTCGCGCAACCATCGGGAATTGATTTCCACTGGCCGCAGCGAGTCCGGCTCAGCTGCGGCCAGCGTTGCCGATGACTCTACACAATCGTTATGGCTACGCAACCTCCGACGCGGACCGAAAGCGTATATACGACCAGGCGAAACACGCCGTCCCCGTGGGGAACCCGGCAAGATCGCTAATTCCCGGCATACGCTTTGCGGACGGTCTGCGGAGGACCCCGGAACCGGCCTCCCGGTCGACTTTCCAGTCCGGTTTCAACCCCCGGTGCGCAACTTCCAGCTACCCTCGTCCAACGGTTTGCTGAAATCTCTCCCGTTTACCAATAACCATCGGTTATACCTGCGTTAACCTGGTGTTTCTCCGCAGCTCAGACCCTTTGCCCATCGATCGCCAGCAGATAAACATACTCAAAGTTTGTTTACCCCGGTTAAGTCCAAATCGACGTCAGGCATAACTCGAGTGAAATCGGGCGCATACCCCACAAGAAACCTTCCGGCAAACGAATTACAGCCCTCCGGAACCCCTTCCGGAGCCCCCGGCAACCCGCTGCACGGGCCCTCCCCCACCACCCCTGCGATCTTCGTCACACAAGCCTTCGACCTGGGGATTTCATGAAGAATCGAGCAACCGCCGAGCGGGCCCTTCCGGACAACGAAAAAGGCCCGCTTCGAATCCGAAGCGGGCCTTCTCTACTGGTGGGCGAGGGGGGACTTGAACCCCCACGTCCTTACGGACACTGGCACCTGAAGCCAGCGCGTCTGCCATTCCGCCACTCGCCCGAGCGACGAGAGAAAAACTATCACGGGGTATGCGCTAAAACGAAATCGCCTGGTTACCGGCGGTACCGACCTCTCATAGCACCCCGGGAACCTTGGCGCGTTTCCAAGAGTTACAGGTGTGGACGATCGTGGATATCATGCAATCACCGTGTCCCTGCGGCGACACGCCATGCCTGCGTGTCGCTGATGTCGGACGCACCGCGACGCGCCACGGCGTCAACGGACCACGACACGAAGAACGCTTCACTCGAGGGAGCGTCCTGACCCGAGAGGAGGGGCCATGGGGATCGTTTCCCGCTTCGAACGCCGCCTCCAGGACGCGGTCGGGGATGTCTTCGCGCGGGCCTTCGGCGGTAGCGTGGTCCCCCAGGAGGTCGAAACGGCGCTGCAGCGTGAGGCCGCCGACCATATCCAGGATGTCGGCGGTGGACATCTGCTCGCACCGAACAGCTATGTCATCACCGTCAACGAATCCGATCTGGGGAAGCTCGTCACGGGTGAGGGACAGGCGGATCAAGGCCTCACACTGCGGGCCTTCGCAAAACATCTACAGGACTACATCCGCGAACAAGGGTGGCAGACCTACGGTGAAGTGCACGTGGAGTTCGAGGCATCCCCTACGCTGCACACCGGACAGTTCAGGACGCACGGCCGGGTGGATCCGGACGTGGGGCGGCGGGCAGGCCCGTCACCGGGTGCTGAACGCCCACAACGAACCGACCCGCAACCAGGAGCTGGCCCCATGACGCAGAACTCAGGCTACGACCCGAGCCGTGAGCCCGCGGAGTCCGATCCACGAGGCCGCGGGTACGCGCCCCCGCCCGCGGGCCGTAACCCGCAGGGCTACGGCGAATACGGTCGGGGAGGTGCGCAGCAGCAGTACCCGGAACAACAGGGTGGCTACAGCGGCCAGCCCGAACAACAGGGGTACAGCGAATACCAGAACGGCTACGACTACCAGCAGGGCGCCGGCTACGGCCAGCAGCAGGGCGGGTACGCCGAGCAGGGCTACAGCCAGCAGCAGGGCTATGGTCAGGCCGATCAGGCGTACGGCCAGCAGGGCTACGAGCAGGGCTATGGCCAGCAGGGTGGTTACGCCGAGCCCGGGTACGCCGAGCCGGGGTACGGCCAGCAGCCGGGCTATGCCGAGCAGGGCTACGGGCAGCAGCAGCACGGTTACGGGCAGCAGCAGCCGGGTTACGCCGAGCAGGGCTACGGGCAGCAGCCGGGGTATGCCGAGCAGGGTTATGCGCAGCAGCCGGGTTACGCCGAGCAGGGCGGTTACGCCGAGCCGGGTTACGCGGACCAGGCGTACGGGCAGCAGCCGGGCTATGCCGAGCAGGGTTATGGCCAGCAGGGTGGCGGTTACGGCGCGGCGGCGCCGGCGGCGCGCGGCGGTTCGGGCTACTCGGCCACGCTGCAGCTGGATGACGGCTCCGGCCGTACCTACCAGTTGCGCGAGGGCAGCAACATCATCGGACGCGGCCAGGACGCGCACTTCCGCCTGCCGGATACGGGAGTTTCCCGGCGGCACATCGAAGTTCGCTGGGACGGTCAGACCGCGATGCTGTCGGACCTCGGTTCGACCAATGGCACGCTGGTCAACGGGTCGCCTGTCCAGGACTGGCAGCTCGCCGACGGCGATGTGATCCGCGCCGGACATTCCGAGATCCTGATCCGGATCGTCTGATCCCGTAAGCTCGCGATGCAGGTCACGATATGGCGCGATTTTCCTCGGTCGTATCGTGATCGCAACCGGTCTACGGCCCTATGATGCTGCCAACACTCACGGTGGTAGTAGGTCGTGCTGACCAGCAACACACCGGTTGGGGGTCGACGAACCGTACCTACGACACGGTCCGAACAGGAGGTGGAGACCCGTGCAGGGATTGATCCTGCAATTGACCCGGGCGGGGTTCCTGCTGCTGTTGTGGTTGTTCGTGTGGGCGGTGCTGAGGACCCTGCGCAGCGATATCTACGCGGCATCCGGCCTCCGGGTCGCGCCTCGGGCCGCAGGCGGTTCCGCGGTGCTCCCATCGTTCCGCCGGGGCCAGAAGGGCGCCAAATATCTCGTGGTGACTCAGGGTTCACTCGCCGGCACTCGGATCTCACTCGGCACACAGCCGGTGTTGATCGGGCGCGCGGACGACTCCACGCTGGTTCTCACCGACGACTATGCCTCCACCCGTCATGCGCGACTGTCACCGCGCGGCGAGGATTGGTACGTCGAGGATCTCGGTTCCACCAACGGCACCTACCTCGATCGGTCGAAGGTCACCACTCCGGTCCGAGTTCCACTCGGTACCCCTGTCCGTGTCGGTAAGACAGTGATCGAGCTGCGATCGTGACACTTGTTCTCCGCTACGCAGCGCGCAGCGACCGTGGTCTCGTACGGGCCAACAACGAGGATTCCGTGTACGCCGGGGCGCGCCTGCTCGCGCTCGCGGACGGTATGGGTGGTCATGCGGCCGGTGAGGTCGCCTCGCAGCTGATGATCGCCGCGCTGGCGCACCTCGACGACGACGAGCCCGGCGACGATCTGCTCGGCAAGCTGGATCGTGCTGTGCACGAAGGCAATGCGGCGATCGCCGATCAGGTCGAGGAGGAACCGGAACTCGACGGCATGGGCACCACGCTCACCGCCATCCTGTTCGCGGGCCGCAAACTCGGGCTGGCGCATATCGGTGACTCGCGCGCCTACATGCTCAGAAACGGTGAGCTGGCACAGATCACCCGGGACGACACCTTCGTGCAGTCGCTGGTGGACGAGGGCCGGATCACGCCGGAGCAGGCACACACCCATCCGCAGCGTTCGCTGATCATGCGCGCGCTCACCGGCAACGAGATCGAGCCGACCCTGGTGATGCGCGAGGCGCGGGCCGGGGATCGCTATCTGTTGTGCTCGGACGGTTTGTCCGATGTGGTGAGCGACGAGACCATCGCGAACACCATGCGGGAGGGCGGCACCGACGAGGCCGCCGACCGGCTCATCGAATTGGCTTTGCGCAGTGGCGGTCCGGACAACGTGACCGTGGTGGTCGCGGATGTCATCGATCTGGATTACGGCCAGTCGCATCCGATCGTGGCGGGCGCCGCGTCGGGTGAGGACGAGGACACGCCACCGCCGAACACCGCCGCCGGGCGGGCCGCTGCCATGCGGCCGCCGCGCGCGGTGCCGCGGCGCGCGGTGCAGCTGCCCGAGCCGGAGCCGCCGAAGAAGAGTCACAAGCTGCGCTGGATCGCCTTGTCGATCGCGCTGCTGGTGGCCATCGGCGCCGGTCTCACGGTGGGCTACAACATGATTCGCAGCAATTACTACATCGGCACGGACGGTGAGAAGGTGGTCGTGCTGCGCGGCCTGCCCGGTTCCGTGCTGGGCTATTCGATTCGCGATGTGGATCAGATCGCGTGCGTCACGCGGACGGGTGAGCTGAAGCTGGCCGCGCCCGGCGACAACTTTCCGGACGGCTGCCGGGCCCTGACCCGCTCGGATCTGCGCCCCAGTGGCCGGGATTCGGTGGACAAGGGTCTGCCGCCGGGGTCGCGTGAGGACGCGGTCAAGCAGATCCAGACGCTGGTGGCCGGGGAACTGCTGCCGCCGTGCGAGAAGCAGCAGCCGGCGGCACCCCCGGTGACGCCGCCCGCGCCCGATCCGAATCAGGCGAATCAACCGGCCGCCACCACGACTCCGGCGCCGCCGGCCACACCGCCCGCCGGTCCGTCCGGTGAGCAGCACGCGCCGGTCACCCCGACCGCTCCCACCACCACGACGGCACCGCAGACTCCGGGGCAGAACTGCAGAGTGGCGGACTGATGTCCGCACCGGCACCGCCGTCCACTGGGGCCTTCCCCAGTCCACCCGGCGGATTCGCGCCTGCGCCGCCACCGTCGACTCGGCGGAATGTCGAGCTGTTGTTGCTCGGGTGTGCGGCGGTCATCACCACGGTGTCGCTGATCCTGGTGGAAGCCAGCCAGGAGCAGGAGATCACCTGGGAGATCGCGAAACTGGGTGCCGCGTATCTGGCCTTGTTCGGGGTGGCGCATCTGGCGGTGCGGCGGTTCGCACCCTTCGCGGATCCGCTCCTACTACCGATCGTGGCCCTGTTGAACGGTTTGGGGCTGGTGCTGATTCACCGCCTGGACCTAGCCGAGGCGCAGGACGCCGCATTCGCCTCCCTGCCCATCCCCTCCCCCGACGCCAACCAGCAGGTGCTGTGGACGGGGTTGGGGATGGTGGTTTTCATGGGGCTGTTGATCGTGCTGCGTGACTACCGGTCGCTGGCGCGCTACGCGTACACGCTGGGGCTGATCGGGTTGGTCGCGCTGGCGGTTCCGGCGTTCCTGCCGGATCGGTACTCGCAGGTGAACGGCGCCAAGATCTGGATTCGCCTGACCGGCTTCAGTATTCAGCCGGGTGAGTTCGCGAAGATCCTGCTGATCATCTTCTTCGCGGGCGTGCTGGTGGCGAAGCGGGACATGTTCACCGGTGCGGGCAAGCATGTGTTCGGCATGGAGTTGCCGCGTATGCGGGATATGGGCCCGATCCTGGTGGTGTGGGCCGTGTCGGTGGGCGTGCTGGTGGTGGAGAAGGATCTCGGCACCTCGCTGCTCATCTACTGCACCGTGCTGTGCATGCTCTACATCGCGACCGAGCGGGTGGGCTGGGTGGCGGTGGGTGTGGTGCTGCTCGGCATCGGATTCGTGTTCGCGTACAACTTCTTCGCGGTGGTGCGGGTGCGGACCTCGACGTGGCTGCATCCGTTCGCCGATTACAGCAATACCGGCTACCAGATTTCGCAGTCGCTGTTCGGGCTGGCCACCGGTGGCCTGGCCGGAACGGGGCTGGGCAGTGGGCGGCCCTCGCAGGTGCCGTTCGCCAAGACCGACTTCATCGTGTCCGCCATCGGCGAGGAGCTGGGCCTGATCGGGCTGACCGCGCTGCTGATGCTGTTCTGCGTGTTCGTGATCCGCGGTATCCGTACCGCGCTGGCGGTGCGGGACAGTTTCGGCAAGCTGCTGGCGGCGGGGCTGGCGTTCACCATCGCGATCCAGGTGTTCGTGGTGGTGGGCGGTGTCACCAAGCTGATTCCGCTGACGGGCCTGACCACGCCGTTCATGTCGTACGGCGGTTCCTCGCTGCTGGCCAATTATGCGTTGGTGGCGTTGCTGATCCGGGTGTCCGATGCCGCCCGCGCGCCCGCTCCGGTGCGCAAGCGGGCGCCGGAGCCGATCGTGGACGCCCCCACCGAGTTGCTGAGCAAGGCGACCGAGGTGACGCGCAAACTCGAGCCGACCGATCTGCTGCGTAAGACATTGCGCAAGACCAAGGGGGGCGCCGCGTGAACACACCTCTGCGCCGGGTGGCGCTGGCGGTCATGGTCATGATCGTGGCGCTGCTCGCGAATGCCACCTACGTCCAGGTGATCAAGGCCGACAGCCTGCGCAACGATCCGCGGAATGTGCGTGTCCTGCTGGACGAGTACGCCCGGCAGCGCGGCCAGATCTCCGCGTCGGGCACCGTGCTGGCGTCGTCGGTGGCCACCGACGACCGGTACAAGTACCTGCGCACCTATCCGACGGATCCGCAGGCGTACGCGCCCGTCACCGGCTTCTACTCGATGCAGTACGGCAGCACCGGCCTGGAGCACGCCGAGGATTCGGTGCTGAACGGTTCGGACAATCAGTTGTTCGGGCGGCGGCTCATCGACATGATCTCCGGCCGGGATCCGCGCGGCGGCAATGTGATCACCACGATCAACCCGGTCATGCAGAAGGTCGCCTACGACCAGCTGACCGCCAAGGGCTACACCGGTTCGGTGGTGGCGATCGAGCCGAGCACCGGCCGCATCCTCACCATGGTGTCCACACCGTCCTACGATCCGAACCTGCTGTCCGGTCACGATGGCGCCCGCACCCAGCAGACCTGGCAGCAGCTGCAGCAGGATCCGAAGCAGCCGATGCTGAATCGCGCTGTCTCCCAGACCTATCCGCCGGGTTCCACGTTCAAGGTGGTGGTGTCGGCGGCCGCGCTGTCCAACAATGTGGCGCAGCCGAGCGACCTGTTCACCGCCGACCCGCGAATCACCTTGCCCGACACCACGACCACGCTGGAGAACTACGACGGCGAGCACTGCGGTCCGGGCAATGCGCCGACCGCGTCCATGATGGACGCGTTCCGGTACTCGTGTAATACGGCCTACGCGCAGATCGGCATGAAGGTCGGCGCGGCGAAGCTCAAGGATGAGGCCAACGCGTTCGGCATCGGCGGCGGCCAGCATCCGAACATCCCGATTCCGTGGGCGGACAGCACCGTCGGGACCATCCCCGATCAGGCCGCGCTCGCCCAGAGCAGCATCGGGCAGCGCGATGTGGCCCTCACCCCGCTGGACAATGCGGTGGTCGCGGCGACCATCGCCAACGGCGGCGTGCGGATGCAGCCGCATCTGGTGGACACCCTGCAGGCGCCGGATCTGACCACCCTGGACACCTTCAAGCCGACCTCGGTCGGGCAGGCGGTGTCCGCGCCGGTGGCCAGCACGATCACCAACATGATGATCGAATCGGAGAAGGCCACGACGGGCGGAACGGACCCGCGGCCGTATCAGATCGCGTCCAAGACCGGCACCGCCGAACACGGCAACGATCCGCGCAACACCCCGCCGCACGCCTGGTACATCGCGTTCGCGCCGGCGCAGAACCCGAAGATCGCCATCGCGGTGATCGTGGAGAACGGTGGTGACCGGGCGCTGGCCGCGACCGGTGGTTCCGTCGCCGCACCCATCGCCCGCGCGGTGCTCGACGCCGGGTTGCAGGGGAGCTGAACGATATGAAGGTGCAAGGTAGACGGGGTATCGAATGCTGAACAACGGTGCTCTGATCGCGGACCGGTACCGGCTGCAGCGGCTGATCGCCACCGGCGGCATGGGCCAGGTCTGGGAGGCCCTCGACACCCGGCTGGATCGCCGGGTGGCGGTGAAGGTGCTCAAGGCGGAATTCTCCACCGACCCCACCTTCCGGCACCGGTTCCGCACCGAGGCGCAGACCACGGCCCGGTTGAATCATCCCGGTATCGCGGGCATCTACGACTACGGCGAGACGGCGGACCCGTCGGGCGGTGAAATCGCCTATCTGGTCATGGAATACGTGCAGGGCGAACCGTTGAACGCGGTGCTGAGCCGGTTGGGCCGGCTGTCCGTCGCGCAGGCCCTGGACATGCTGGAGCAGACCGGCCGCGCATTGCAGGTGGCCCATGCGGCGAGCGTGGTGCACCGGGATGTGAAGCCGGGCAACATCCTGGTGACGCCGACCGGTCAGGTGAAGATCACCGACTTCGGTATCGCCAAGGTCGTGGACGCGTCACCGGTCACCAAGACCGGCATGGTCATGGGCACCGCGCAGTACATCGCGCCGGAGCAGGCCACCGGTGAGGACGCCACCTCCGCCTCCGACGTGTATTCGCTGGGCGTGGTCGGTTACGAAGCGCTCGCGGGCGCAAGGCCTTTCGCCGGTGACGGCGCCCTGACGGTCGCCATGAAGCATGTGCGGGAGACCCCGCCGCCGCTGCCCGCCGATCTGCCGCCGAACGTGCGCGAGCTGATCGAGATCACCATGGCCAAGGATCCGCATCAGCGGTACACCAGCGGCGGCGAGTTCGCCGACGCGGTGGCCGCGGTGCGGTCCGGTAGACGGCCGCCGCCGACCGGCGGGATCGCGATTCCGACGGGTGCGACGCGGGTAATGCCGCCCGGCCCGACCATGATCATTCCGGGGGCGCCGCGCGCCGATCAGCCGACCACCCGGTACCCCACGCCGCCGCAGCCCGCCCGGCCGCAGCCGCCCACCGGCGCGGCCACCGCGACCACCCTGCTGGCCGGGCCCAACCGGCCCGGCGGCCCGCCCACCGGTCCCGGCGGCGGCAACGGCGGCGGCGGGCGCTTCAGCAACAATCAGAAGGCGGTCGCCGGATTCGGCGTCGGCGCACTGATTCTCGGCGGCCTGGCCGCCTGGGTGCTGCTCGGCGACACCTCGAACGACACCACCCCGGCGACCAAGACCAGTGCCGTGGTCGCGCCGCCGGTGGCGCCGCCCACCACGACCACCACCGACGACCCGCCCACCACCACCCGGACGCGCCGGCCGCAGCCGCCGCCCACCTACGACCAGACCACGGACGCGCCCACCACGACCACCACGGTGCCGCCCACCACCACGACGACGGTGCCGCCCACCACGACCACCACGGTGCCGCCCACCACCACGACGACCACCACGCCCAACCCGTGGCAGACCCCCACGCGCTTCCCGCGTCCGACTTTCGGCGAATTACCATGGCCAGGAGTTCCCGGAGCGCGGGGATACGACGGATACATGGGCACCACGGACCCGGACAGCTCGCCCCCTGCCATCCCACAAGGACTGCCATGACGACCCCGAAGAACCTGTCCTCTCGCTACGAGCTGGGCGAGATCATCGGGTTCGGCGGCATGTCCGAGGTACACAAGGCCCGGGATCTGCGTCTCGGCCGGGACGTCGCCATCAAGGTGCTGCGCGCCGACCTGGCCCGCGACCCCACCTTCTATCTGCGGTTCAAGCGGGAGGCGCAGAACGCCGCCGCGCTGAACCATCCCGCCATCGTCGCGGTGTACGACACCGGTGAGGCCGAGATCGACGGCGGCCCACTGCCCTACATCGTCATGGAGTACGTGGACGGTGACACGCTGCGCGACCTCGTGCGCGGCAAGGGTCCGCTGCCGCCGCGGCGGGCCATGGAGGTCATCGCGGATGTGTGTGCGGCGCTGGACTTCTCGCACCGCAACGGCATCGTGCACCGGGATATGAAGCCGGCCAACATCATGATCAACCGCGCGGGCGCGGTGAAGGTGATGGACTTCGGCATCGCGCGCGCCATCGCGGACAGCTCCAACCCCATGACGCAGACCGCGGCAGTCATCGGCACCGCCCAGTATCTTTCGCCCGAGCAGGCGCGTGGTGAGCAGGTGGACGCTCGCTCCGACGTGTACTCGGTCGGCTGTGTGCTGTACGAAATCCTCACCGGCGAACCGCCTTTCACCGGCGACTCCCCGGTCGCGGTCGCCTACCAGCATGTGCGGGAGGATCCGCGGCTGCCGTCGCAGGTGCATCCGGGCGTGCCACGCGAACTCGACTCGGTCGTGCTCAAGGCCATGAGCAAGAACCCGGCCAACCGGTACCAGACCGCCGCCGAGATGCGCGCCGACCTGATCCGGGTGCTCGGCGGGCAGAAGCCCACGGCGCCCATGGTCATGACCGACGAGGACCGCACCGGCTTCCTCGACGACGACCTGCCGCCGCCGCGCAGCTACCGCACCATCGAACGCCGCGACGGCGACGACACCACCGAACAGGAGATCGTCGAGGCCTCCCCGCGCCGCCGCACCGCGCTCATCGCGGGGCTAAGTGTCGCCATCGTGGCGGTGGTGGCGGCGCTCGCATGGGTGCTCATCGGTCCCGGCTCGCACGCCGATCAGGTCTCGGTACCGGACTATGCGAACCAGAACTCCGCACTGGCGCAACGAGATCTGGAGCGGCTCGGATTCACGGTCGCCATCCAGCAGAAGTCGGATCCGAAGGTGGCGCAGGGCAATGTGATCTCCACCCAGCCGCTGGGTGGTTCGCGAGTCGGCAAGGGCAGCACCGTCACGCTGCAGGTGTCGACCGGTCCTGCCCAGGTCACCGTGCCGAAACTGGCCGGACTCAGCCAATCGCAGGCCGAGCAGTCGCTGAATTCGCAGGGGCTGCAGCTGAATCCGGATGTGAAGAAGGACTTTTCGAGCATCGACGACAAGGACAAGGTGATCGGCCAGAGCCCCGACGCCGGTCAGCGGACCGACTCGGGCGGGCAGGTCACCATCACCCTCGGCAAGGGCCCGGACAAGGTGCAGGTGCCCGATGTCGTCGGGCAGTCCATCGACGTGGCGCAGTCCACGCTGTCCGACACCGCCGGCTTCAAGGTGACGATCCAGCAGGTGCCGAACAACCAGCCCAAGGGCACGGTCATCGCCACCACCCCGTCCGCGGGCACCCAGGCCGACAAGGGCTCCACGGTGACCGTGCAGGTGTCCACCGGCGATCAGCTCACCATGCCCGACCTGCGCGGCCTCACCCCCGCCCAGGCCGTGGGCGCCCTGCAGCAGCAGGGCTGGAACGGGCAGATCGCACAGAACACCATGAACACGGTGAACCCGGGCGAGGTCGGACGGGTACTCGCCCAGCAGCCGAGCGCGGGATCCTCCCTGGGCAAGACACAGACGGTGACCATCACGACCGGCGTGCTGTCGCTCGGCCCGCCGTGAGGTAGAACCCGTGAATGACGATGCGCCCCAGGCCAACCGGCCGGGGGCGCATTTTGTTGCTGTGGTGTTCAGAGTCGCAGGTGCCGGTTCATCGACATGGCTTCGTCTGCGAGATCAGGCAATTCGACTACCTCGACGCCGTGTTCGCGCAGTTTCTCCACTCCCACACAGTTATCCACAAAGGTGCCGGGTTCGCGCCAGGCGATGACCACGCGGCGGATGCCCGCGGCCAGAATCCGGTCGGTACAGGGCAGCCGGTCCTGGCTCGCGCGCACCGAACAGGGCTCGAGGGTGCTGTAGATGGTCGCGTGCGGCAGCCGCGGATCGCCGGATTCCAGCTTGTTCAAGGCGGATTCCTCGGCATGCACCTTCTCGTCGGTCTCCCGCGACCAGCCGTGCGTGATCTCCACGCCGTCCGCCCCGACGATGACCGCGCCCACCGAGAACGCGGTCCCACTCTGCGGGCACAGGCGCGCCAGGCCGATGGCATGCCGCATCCAGCCGCGGTCCGAGCGTGCTTCATCGGACACCGGAGTCCTCCTTCGGCAGATAACGCAGCAGGGCGATATCGCCGAGCCGGGCGACATCGGCCAGCTGCATGCGGTGGTGCGGGCCGCCGGGAAAATCGGCGGGCCCGAGGAAACGCGGCGCGGCCGGATCACCGACCACGATCGGGGCCACGGCCATATGGATCTCGTCGACCAGACCGGCCGCCAGGAACGCGGTGTGGATCGAGCCGCCGCCTTCCACCATGAGCCGTTCGACACCGCGTTTACCGAGGTCGTCGAGCAGGTCCGTGAAATCGACCGTGGCACCGAGGGATACCACCTCGGCGCGCCCGTGCAACCGATCCGCTATGCGATCGGCGCCGGATTCGGTGGTGTAGACGACTCTTTCACCACCCGACCGCCAGAACTTCCCGGCCGGGTCGAGATCGCCCGTGGCCGTGACGATCACGCGCAGCGGATATTCGGGCTTACCCGCCGCCACCCGGTGCAGCCGCCGATCGGTGTTGTTCACCAGCAGCCGCGGATTGTCCCGGCGCAGGGTTTCCGCGCCGATGAGAATGGCATCCGATTCGGCGCGCAGGGCGTCGACGCGGTCGAAGTCGGCCGCATTGGACAGCAGCAGCCGGTCAGGGCGCGCATCGTCGATATAGCCGTCGATGCTCACCGCCACCGACAGCAGGACGTGCGGCCGGCCGGTCATGCCGCGCTCGCCGGGCTGCTCATACGAGTGCCGCGACCTCTGCCTCGAGGGTTTTCACCAGGCCCTCGGCGGGCCGCTCACCGCACACGCCGAGCCAGTTGGCGAGCATGCGGTGCCCGCCCTGGGTGAGCACCGATTCGGGATGGAACTGCACCCCGTGAATGGGCAGTTCGCGATGCCGCAAGGCCATGACGATGCCGGATTCGGTGCGGCCAAGCACCTCCAGCTCCGGCGGCATGGTGTCCTCCACCACGGTCAGCGAGTGGTAGCGGGTGGCGGTGAACGGATCCGGCAGCCCGGCCAGCACACCCGCGCCGATATGGAACACGTCCGACGTCTTGCCGTGCAGCAGTTCCGGGGCGCGGGTCACGGTCGCGCCGAAGGCCGAACCGATGGCCTGATGCCCGAGGCATACGCCGAGCAGCGGGGTGGCGTGCCGCGCGGCGGCGTGCACGAGCTCTATGCTCTTCCCGGCCCGTTCGGGGGTGCCGGGACCGGGGCTGATCAACACTCCGTCGAAGTTCTGCACAACCGGGTCCACATCTTCCAGCTGTGGATCGTCATTGCGCCGGACGACGGCCTCCGCACCCAGCTGACCCAGATACTGGACCAGGTTGAACACGAAGCTGTCGTAGTTGTCGACGACCAGAACACGCATGACACCGAGCGTAGTGGGCGCGAGCGCTCACGTCGCACGCAATACCGCCGCCTATCCACCCGGATCTATCCACAGGCTGTGCAACGGCTGTTGCCAGCGGACGGCCCGGATATTCCCTGGGATAATCTCTAGCAGACAGCACCCCGAAACCGAGGACGTCATGCCCAAGTCGAAGGTCCGTAAGAAGACCGATTACACGATCAACCCTGCCAGCCGCACGCCTGTGCGCGTCAAGAGCGCGGGCCCGTCACCGGTCTGGTACGTCGCCATCATGCTGGGCTTCATGCTCGCCGGCCTGGCCTGGCTGCTGGTCTACTACCTGGCCAACGAGCAGATCGGCTGGATGAGCGATCTCGGAGCCTGGAACTTCCTGATCGGGTTCGGCCTCATGGTCGTCGGCCTGATCATGACCATGCGCTGGCGATGAGCTCCTTACACAGGTGTTATTCATACACATCTGTGGATGACCTTGTGGACAACTCGAGGAGGGAGTGGGGACAGTGACGACCGCCGATCCCTCCTCCCGACTCGCCTGGTCCACCCCGCCCGCCGCGCTCGCCGTCTGCGGGCTCGGCGGCGTCGTGCTGGCCGGGGCCGCGTTCCTGTCGAACGACAATGCCGCGCGCCTGCTCATCGGGCTCGCCGCGCTGGGCCTGCTGTTCCTGTGTTTCATGGGAGTGCGGCAGCGTCCCCGCCTGGAGATCGAACCCGGTGATCCGGTGCACGTCGTGGTGCGCGGGCTGGCCGGGCCGCAGCGCTACTCCCCCGCGCAGATCCTGCGCGTCCGCGTGGTCGGCTATCGGCGACTGGGTCGCCGCATGCCCATGCTGGAGATGGATGTGGATCACCACGGCGACGAGAAGCTCATCATCTTCGGCCGCTGGGATCTCGGCGCGCACCCCGAGGATGTCCTCGAAGTGCTGCGCATCCACCTCGCGCGCTAGTAGTAGGTCGGCGCGGCCAGCGCCGTGACCAGCACCGCCGCGATCGCTACGGCGGCCACCGCACCCCAGCCGATCCCGTAGGCCGTCTTCTGGCTGCGCGCACCCAACCAGCGCGGCAGGTAGATGAACCCGACCGCCGCGACCGTGCCGGCCAGCAGACCGCCCAGATGCGCCCACACCGAGATGCCCGGCACCGAGAACGTGATGATCAGGTTGATCACCAGCAGCACCAGGATCTGCGTCAGGTTCTGCCGCGTCCGCAGCATGACGATCGCGACCGCACCGAACAATCCGAAGATCGCACCCGACGCACCCGCCGACGCCGTCATCGGCGCCGACAGGGCGGTCACCGCCGCCGAACCACCCAGCAGGGCGGCCAGGTACAGGCTCAGATAGCGGGCGCGCCCGAAGGCCGCCTCACAGTAGGGGCCGATCACGTACAGCGCGAACATATTGGCCAGCAGGTGAATCGGCCCGATGTGCAGGAAACCGGAACCGATCACCCGCACCCAGTCGCCATTACCGACCGCGGCCGGCACCAGCACCCAATCCAGGAACAGGCTGGAGTACTTGTTGTTCATGACGCTGTGCGCCTGGAACGCGGTCGCCGCGAACACCAGCACATTGATCCCGATGAGCGCATAGGTCACCAGCGGCCGCGGCACCTGCGAAGTCTGGGTGGCGCCGGCCACCGTGCGGGCGGCGCGAGTGTCCTTGCGGCCCTGCTGGACACACTCCACACAGTGCTGGCCGACGGCGGCGGGGTGAGGCATTCCGGGCAGGCGGGCCGCCCGCACCGGGTGCAGCCCAGACCGGTGGCCCGGTCGGGGTGACGGAAGCAGGTCGGTGCGGGCGGTTGCGGGTTCATGCGAATTCTTTTCGGAGATGCCGGTTTTCGGGAGTGCCGGTCAGGAGATGGTGATGCTGTCGATCACGACCTCGTCCTTGGGACGGTCGTTGCGGTCGGTCGCGGTGGTGGCGATGGCGTCGACCACCTTGCGCGAATCCGGATCCACCACTTCACCGAAGATGGTGTGGCGGCGGTTCAGATGCGACTGCGCGCCGACGGTGATGAAGAACTGGGAGCCGTTGGTGGCCGGCCCGGCATTCGCCATGGCCAGCAGGTAGCCGCGGTCGAAGCGCAGGTCCGGGTGGAATTCGTCCTTGAACTCGTAGCCGGGGCCGCCACGCCCGGTGCCGGTCGGGTCGCCGCCCTGAATCATGAAGCCGTCGATCACGCGGTGGAAGACGGCGCCGTCGTAGAACGGGCCGGAGTCGGTGCCCTGGGCGTTCTTCGTGGTGTAGGGCGCGGAACCGTCGGCCAGGCCGATGAAGTTGCGCACCGTGGCCGGGGCGTGGTTACCGAAAAGCGAGATCTTGATGTCGCCCTGGTTGGTGTGCAGAGTGGCGACGGCGGTCTGATTCGGTGAGGTCACGCGCCCAGGATATGTGCTGACCACCCCGTTACTGTTCAGCGACGCCTCCGTGACTACACAGCGACCGGATATCTGTGAGATTCTGCCCGAATTCGGGCACAAATGTTGGCGTAAAGGCTCCCGGCATGGCAGGTTCGGACGAGTGAATGACGGGGTCCCGGTCGAGCTGGTGCGGCACGTGGCAGCCTCCACGGGCCTGCCACCCGCCGTCGCGGCCCGCGTGGTCGCCGACGTCGTGGGCTACTTCGACGAGACCGCCGAACAGTTCGTGCGCCGCAGGCATGCCGAACTGCAACGCCGGCAGCTGCGCAATGCCGATATCTGGCAGCAGCTCGCCGCCGAACTGGCGGCCCGGCCGGTCGCGGCCCCCGACTTCACCGAACGGCAACTGCGCCGCATCGTCTACGGGTAGAGGAGTCCGCCGCGCAATGTGTGGAATCGTCGGATATATCGGGCATCGGGATGCCGTGCCGGTTCTGGTGGAAGGTCTGCACCGGCTGGAATACCGGGGCTACGACTCCGCCGGCCTGGCCGTACCGCACCGCGGCCGGCTGCGCATCACCAAGACCCAGGGCCGGGTACAAGACCTGCGCAACCGGGTCGACGCCGAGGGCGCGCGACTGCGCGGCACCGTCGGCATCGCCCACACCCGCTGGGCCACCCACGGTGAACCCAGCGATGTGAACGCGCACCCGCACACCGACGGCTCCGGCCGGATCGCCGTGGTGCACAACGGCATCGTCGAGAACGCCGAGCAACTGCGCGCCGCACTCACCGCGGACGGCGTGCGGTTCGTGTCCGACACCGATACCGAAGCCATCGCCCACCTCATCGCCGCCGCCCTCGACGACGCCGGCACCCTGGAGGACGCGGTCCGCGCCGCCCTGCACCGGGTCGAGGGCACCTACGGGCTGCTCGTCCTGGACGCGCGGCGGCCCGACGAACTGGTGGTGGCCCGCAACGGCAGCCCCATCGTGCTCGGCGTCGGCGACGGCGAAATGTTCGTCGCCTCCGATGTGGCCGCCCTCGTGCACCACACCCAGCGCGTGGTGTTCCTCGACGACGGCGAACTGGCCACCGTGCGCGCCGGCGAATTCCGCACCAGCACACTCGGACTCGACGCACAGCACACCGACAAGACGCCGACCACCATCGATATGGCGGCCGAGGACTACGCCCTCGGCGGCTATCCCGACTTCATGCGCAAGGAAATGGCCGAACAGCCCGACGCGGTGCGCCGCGCCCTGCGCGGCCGGCTCGACGAACGCTTCTCCACCGCGGTCCTCGGCGGCCTCAATATGGACGCGCGGGAACTGCGCGGCATCCGCAAGGTCGTGTTCCTGGGTTGCGGCTCCGCCTATTACGCGGGCCAGATCGGCGCCCAGCTGGTCGAGGAACTCGCGCGCATTCCCGCCACCGCGGAACCCGCCTCGGAATTCCGCTACCGCAATCCGGTCGTCGATCCGGATGCCCTGTACATCGCCATCAGTCAGTCCGGCGAAACCCTGGATACCCTTGCGGCCGTTCAGGAATTGCAGCGCAAGGGCGGCCGGGTCATCGGCGCGGTGAACGTGGTGGGCAGCGCCATCGCCCGCGAATGCGGCGCCGGCGTCTTCCTGCACGCCGGGCCGGAGGTATCGGTGGCGTCGACGAAGGCGCTCACCAATATGACCGTGTCCTTCGCCATGCTCGGGCTGGTGCTGGGCCGGGTGCGGGACCTGTCCGCCGCGGCGGGCGAGCGCATCGTGTCCGGACTGCGCGCGCTGCCGGAGGCCATCGAATCGGTCCTCGAAGCCGACGACCAGATCGCCGATGTCGCCGCCCGATATGCCAAGGCGCGCAGCATGTTCTTCGTCGGCCGGGTCCGCGCCTGGCCGGTGGCCCGGGAAGGCGCGCAGAAGCTGAAGGAGATCAGCTACATCCACGCCGAGGCGTACCAGGGCTCCGAACTCAAGCACGGCCCGCTGGCCCTGATCGACCCGGAAATGCCGAGCGTGGTGCTGGTTCCCAAGGACGAACTCCTGGCCAAGAACATCACCACCATCGAGCAGATCAAGGCCCGTGGCGGCCCGGTCATCGCCGTCACGAATACGGACCTTCCGGACGGCTTGGCGGACGCCGTGATTCGGGTCCCGGAGGTCGCGCCGGAACTGGACCCCATCATTCTCACGATTCCCCTGCAATTGCTGGCCTATCACACGGCCGTCGCACTGGACCGGGATGTGGACAAGCCCCGCAACCTCGCCAAGAGCGTGACCGTCGAGTAACAGGATTCACGCACCCTTTGGTGCACGAAACCGGTTGCTGTGCCACAGTGGTCGAATGGAGCTGGGGAGCATTCGAAACAAGGTCATCATCGCCGCCTTGCTCGCGGTTGTCGGCGGCATCATCACCGTGCTGGTGAGCAAGCGCCCACAGCTGCCCGCACCGGCCCCGGAGCCGCCGCGCCTGGGTTACTCGCGCAACGGCTCCGCACCGGAGCGGGATCTGTCAGCGGCTCACTGACCGCTGGTACTGCCGCACCGCCAACGGCACGAAGATCACCAGGATCACCGCGATCCAGATGAACGTCGTCGCCACCGGATGCTGCATGGACCAGACATCCGCGCTCGGCCCGAGCGGACTGGTGTTGCCGAACAGATTCCGGGTGGCCTGCGTGACCGCCGATACCGGATTCCATTCCGCGATAACCCGTAGCACCGTCGGCAGTTCCGAGGCCGGCACGAAGGTATTGGCGATGAAGGTGAGCGGGAAGATCACCATGAAGTTGGCATTGTTGTAGAGCTCGGGCGTCCGCACCAGCAGCCCGATCACCGCCAGGATCCACGACACCGCATAGGCGAACAACAGCAGCAGGATGTAGGCGAGCACGGCGTCGAAGAACGATCCGCGAATGCGCCAGCCCACCGCCAGTCCGGTCAGCGACATGACCACCAGGCTCACCACATTCATCACCATGTCGGCCACGGTGCGCCCGATGAGCACCGCCGCCGGCGCCATGGGCAGTGAGCGGAAGCGGTCGATGATGCCCTTCTGCATATCCTCGGCCAGGCTCAGGCCCGTATAGGTGGCGCCGAAAACCACGGTCTGGGCGAAGATTCCGGCGATCAGGAATTCGCGGTACGAGGTGCCCTGCAGCTTGATCGCCGATCCGAAGACATAGGCGAACAGCAGCACGAACATGATCGGCGAGAGCGTCGAGAAGACCAGCACATCCGGTACGCGCCGGATCTTGATGACATTCCGCTTGGTGATGGTCAGGCTGTCACTCACCAGCATGGCGAAGCGCTGTGCGGGCGAAGGCTTTTCGGCGACCGCGAGGGTGGCGCTCATCGGGTCGCACCGCCCACCGGCTGCTCGGCGGCCTTGGCGCCGTTGACCAGCTCGTCGGCCTCGTGGCCGGTGAGCGATAGGAACACATCGTCCAGTGATGGCCGGCGCAGCCCGACATCATGAATCGTCACTTCATGTTCGGCGAGCAGCCCGATCGCGTCCACCAGCGCCTGCGAGCCGTCCGCGACCGGGACGATGATCCGGCGCAGCCCCGGCTCCAGCCGAATCTCCCCCTGCGCCAAGCCTTCCAGCGCCCGCTGTGCGAGCGCGAGACTGTCCACATGATCGACGACGAGTTCGATGCGGTCGCCGCCGACCAGGGCCTTCAGCTCATCGGAGGTGCCTTCGGCGATGACCCTGCCGTGGTCGATGACGGCGATGGAATCGGCCAGCCGGTCGGCCTCCTCCATGTACTGGGTGGTCAGCAGCAGCGTGGTGCCGCCCGCCACCAATTCTTCGATGACATCCCAGAGATCGAGGCGCGCACGGGGATCCAGGCCCGTGGTGGGTTCGTCCAGGAACAGCACCGGCGGATTCGCGACCAGCGCGCCCGCCAGGTCCAGCCGCCGGCGCATACCGCCGGAATAACCCTTCACCGGCCGATCCGCGGCATCGGCGAGGCGGAAGCGGTCCAATAGTTCGCGGGCGCGATCCTTACTCCGCTGCGTCCCCATGTGATACAGCCGCCCGACCATTTCCAGGTTCTCGAAACCGGTGAGGTATTCGTCGACGGCGGCGTACTGACCGGAGGCGCCGATGCGGGAGCGCAGTAACTGCGGATCGTTCAGGACGTCCACGCCGGCGACCGTGGCGCGGCCGCCGTCGGGAACGAGCAAGGTGGTGAAAACACGGACCGCGGTCGTCTTCCCGGCGCCGTTGGGGCCGAGCAGGGCGGTGACCGTTCCTTCGGGGACCGAGAGGTCGAGTCCATCCAGTGCGGCGACTTTGCCGTACCGCTTGACCAGTCCCTCGGCGACTATTGCGTCGGGCATGACTCTCCTGATGTCTCGTGTAGGCGCAGCTGGCGGACAAGACCGGACTTCGCTGACCAGTATTCACCGACCGATTGGTCCTGGTCATCCGAATTCCAGTGCTACGAACACATGTTCGCACCGGGGTACGACACTTTTTCCTCAAAAAATCTTCGAACTCGGCGACCCGATAGCCACACAAAACCGTGTTGTCGCGTAGGATCGGTTCAGTCGGCCCCTCCCCCCCGGGCCGACCTTACGCGGGCCTCGGCTAACTCCCCCCCTTCGCCGAGGCCCGCCCCCATGTCCCGGGTAGGTTCACACCAAGGGGCGAATCACATTGCGGCGCAGCACATGCCCGTGCAGGCGGTTGATTCCCTTCACGCGCACGGTCGCCAGATTACGCAGTGAGAATTCCGGATCGTCCTCGATCGCCATGGCCGCACCGTCGTCGATCAAGACCGTTCCCGGCCGCGCCACACCCGTGAGCCGCGCCGCCACATTCACCACCGAACCGTAGAGATCACCGAACCGCTGCAGCACTTCGCCGTAGGCCAGACCCACCCGCAGTTCCTGCGTCACGCCGTGCGAGGCCGTCGCGGCCTCCTGCACCGCCAGCGCGATCCGCGCGCCCTCGGTGGCGGTGGTGGCGGCGAACATGACCTCGTCACCCACGTTCTTGATGACCCAGCCGCCATGGGCCACGATCGCATTGCTGGTCGCCGTCTCGAACGCCTCCAGCAGCGATGACAATTCCTCCGGCTCCAGGTGGCGGGTGAGCCGGGTGTAGCCGACCATGTCGGCGAACCCGATGGCGAGCACCCGCATGGTGTCCCCGGCGACCGCGCCCTCGTCCAGTGACCGGGCCAGCGCCGCGTCCAGATGCCGGCGGAAGGCGTACCGCTGCAAGGCCTCGAACTCGGTGATGACCTCTTCGGTCGCGACCCGGGCCAGCTCCTTCGGATCGGCGGTCGGATCCTCCTGGGTGCGGGCGGCGATCCGGGCCAGGATCTCCTCGGTCACCAGATCCACCTGCCACTCCGCCAGCCGCGCCATGGACCGGCCCAGCGTCCGCGCCGCCGTGGTCTGCCGGTGAATGTCCGCGCTGGCGAGCACATTCAAGCGGCTGAATCCCTTGGCGGCCTGGATGTCCGCGTCGGTGTACTCGACCGCGGCATCATCGGGATCGGCCGGGAAACCCAGTGACACCCACAGCCGGCGGGTCGCCGAATTGGGCAGCCCGCTCAGCTTCTCCACCTCACGCCGGTTGTATTTGCGCGGTCCGTCGAGCAGGTACGGCTCCACCACGGACTGCACCAGTTCGGAGATCTCAGCGGAAGCCATGATCGCCACCTTACGTCCGCGCCGCACCGGAAATCCGCCCCTTGTCCCGTGTCACAGGCCAGCGCTGTCGCATGTCACAAAGGATCGAGCCACCGCCGGTTTCACTGCACGATTCACGTGAAACCACGCTGCAATCTCACGCAGCCCGGCCGCGCACCCGAGCCCTCGGCCGGGCCCCCGCCAGCAGAGCTGCGATCGCTTCCGGTGACGCGTCGGGGAGCAGGTGATGTATCGCAAGCAAGCTCAACAGGAGCTCGCGGTCCTGCCCCGGTGGCAACTTCGACGCCGCGTCCTTCGCTGCCGCCGTCCGCTTGGAGTTCTCGACGGCCCGATCCAGGCGACCGAGGTTGTCCTGGACAACCCTTTCGAGATCACCGGCTCGTTTGTAGAACAGCGCGGTGATCCCGGAAGGGAGAACGTCACTGATTGCCGTGAAGATCGCGGTGTCCCGGCTACCGAAGATGGCAAGGGCGGCCGCGGTAAGGAGTACACCGATTCCGAGTACGCCGGATGTCAGATACGCCCAAAAGTAGATTCCGCTTTGCCGTTTGGCGGATTCGATGTGATCCAGGTACTGCCTGGCCTGTAGTGCGTCGATGCTGGGAGCAGGCCGTGGCACGGTCTCTCGGACGGCATCGCGCGCCGCCATCTCTTCGACACCGGCGCCGCGCATGTAGGCGACGACGTTGCACATGTCCGAGCGCGTCATACGCCATTGCTTGCCCGCACGAACGGCTGTGACTTCCCCAGCGACAATGCGGCGGCAGAGCCAGGCAGTCGACGGCGCGCCGGTGTACTCGCAGACCTGATCGAGGGAGAACGTCTCGAACTCGGCGGTCTTGGGCCTCATGCGACGCCGAACATCGCTCGGATCTGATCCATACAGATCAGATTAGTCATCCAATGGATCACTGACAATCGATCGATCTGTCCCATTTGGATCACAAATTGATCTGAAGGGGTTGCATGCTAGCCGGAATAGAACAGATACTGATCCACATGGACAACAAACAGGCGAACGCCGTCATCGGCGCGAACCTGCGCGGCCTGCGCGGGAAGCGCGGCTACAGTCGCGAAAAGTTGCACGACCTGTCCGGAGTACCGGTGATCACAATCAGGCGAATCGAGGGTGGCCTCCGAGCCGCCCCCGTCGATGTCCTCCTCGAGCTATGCAAGGCCCTGGGCGTCAATGCCGGCGACTTCCTCAATGCCGCCCAGGCTGAAATCGAGCAGGTCACCAGCGCGCAGGCCGGCGAGTGACGCAGCGACCAGCAGTTCGGACGCATCGAACGCGACCCTGCGGTCCAGACGGGCCCGTAGTCCTTTGGCGGACAGCCCGAGTGATCGCTCGACCTCAGCACGATCACGGCCACCCAGCCCACTGGTCAGTGCCGCAGTCGCCGACGTGCCCTGTATCCACCTCGTCGCCCCCGGCGGAAATCGACTCGATGAGCCCCGAAACACACCGCGGGCCAACGGAGGCAACTCCTTTCGAGGGGGCGTGTTCGAATTCCCTTCCGAAATCACGTGATTCAACGCTCCTCCGCACCCGAGAACCATGTCGACGCGCCAAGCCCCCCGACTTGGGCCGGTACGCCGAATTGACCTGCCGACCTCCCGGAAGCTAGGTCAACACCGCAAACAGTAGTACCCATATTTGGGCACTGCAATAAGGAGACGGGATAACCTCACGCCATGGATCGGGGCAGCCTCAACCGAGCGTTCGGACAGGAGCTACGAGATCGCAGAAAACTTGCTGGGATGACGGCCGAGCAGATGTGGACACGACTGCGATGGCGTCGTAACACGTACCGGCGCACCGAGTCCGGCGAACGGGACGTGACGCTGGCCGATGTCTTCGATGTTGCCGAGATCCTGAACATCTCCCCCACAACGATTTTCGCTGCCACCAAGAAGCGATGGCAGACTGGTGCGTATCCAAATCCGTCCGCAGGCGATGAATGGCGTGAAATCCTAGGATTGTGAGCGATTTGTCCAATTCGGCGCAGTGGGTCACTGAATTAGTCGCAATCTGTCACTGATGAATCGTACGATGCCGCTATGCTTTCCGCACTGTCCGTGCTGTCCGCCCTCGTGTGGTTGCTGCTCACGATTTGCGCGGTTCGGGTGCTGTACCTTCGTCAGGACTACTCGCTCCTCACTGGCGGCCTATGCGCGGTGGCGGTCGCATTCGTGCTCTACCTGCCGGGGGTCAATCGCGTCGTCGACCGGCAGTTAGCGGACGCTCCCCTCCATTTGGTGAACGTGGCACACCTGGGGCACATCCTGCTCACGCTTGCAGCATGGTGCGCACTCGGGCGGAGTGCGTTGAAGGTCTTCAAACGCGAACAAGACATCCCGGATTGGTTGCGTGGCGTCCTCGACCGCACCCGGCGCAGCGCATCGGCCTTCACGAACACCGTCATGTGGTGGTGGAACATCTCGAACGCCGTGACCGCGGCGGTGGTTCTGGTGCTGTGGTTTTCGAGCGACCTATCGCGAATCCCGGTGGACGACATGCTCGATCTGCACGATCCGAGTTCACGCGCGGTGGCTGTGCTCTATAGCGCGTGGGCTTTCGTCGGAGGGATCCTCGTCGTGACCGGCTCGCTCATCGGGTTGCGATCCGTCCGTGCCCCACGCCCCGCACTCTGGGTGACGCTCGGAATAGGCTGCTGCGGCATCGGATACGCCGCGACAGCCCTGGGCCTCGCTGCGATGGGCGGTACACCCCTCCTCCAGGCACACAGAGAGACCGTGATGGAGATCTGGGCCATCCCCGGCATGATCCTGCTGTCGATAGGGGGAACGGCCGCCATCGTCGCCAAGGCACGCGGCACCGCGACATCCAGGGTCGCCGACTAGGGCATCGGCCCGCCGGCGAACCGAGGGGCAGAAATGCGAAAAACCGCCCCGGAGGGCGGTTTCGGGCACAGGATGAGTAAAAGAGTGGAGCCTAGGGGAATCGAACCCCTAACCCCTGCCTTGCAAAGGCAGTGCTCTGCCAATTGAGCTAAGGCCCCGAACGGGATTCGTGAATCCCTGAGCTTTGATCAGCGGGTGGTGACCTCGTGCCAGAGGTCCGCGTCGCTGCGCTGGCGCAACTTGCTGATTCCGAAGATCACCGCGGCGACAATGCCGATCGTGAGGAGAAATTTCATGAATCCCACCCTACTGTGATGTTCGGGAGTGGGCCTAGGAGGACTTGAACCTCCGACCTCTTCGTTATCAGCGAAGCGCTCTAACCGCCTGAGCTATAGGCCCTCATCTTCGGCTCCGAGTGTGTCACTCGAACCGAGGCAGAAGATTACCGTACCGCACCGAAGATAACCAAAACGGCCGGTCAGAGGCCTGCAAACGCAGTCTCCGACCGGCCGTTCCGGATGCTGTTTTCTAGTCGGGATCGGCCAGCGTGACCTGGATGCCGCCGACCAGATCGGTGCACTGGTTGTAGACGAAAACGCCCACTGTGGAGAGGGCCGTCAACAACACGACATTGATGAGGCCGATGATGCCGGCGTAGCCGAACACCGTGCCCGCGTCGATGAGTGACGACGAGGAACTGTCCGACGACACCATGTCGGTGAAGGTGGAGTTCAGTCGCTCCCACACACCCATGCCCTCGAGCACGAGGTACAGCAGGCCGACGGCCAGCATCCACACGAAGAACAGCGCCACGCTGATCACCAGCGAGACCTTCAGCGTGGACCACGGATCGATGTGGCGCAGCTGCACGGTGGCCCGCAGCGGCTCACCGGTGGCGGCGGCCTGCGCGACCGCCGAGGGGGCGGACGGCGAGACCGGTCCGGCCGGCGGGATCGGCTCCGGCGGCGGCAGCGGATGCCGCATCTCGGACAGATCCGGCAGATCCTTGACCAATTCGGGGCGGGCGATGCTGCGGGTGGGTCCGTCGATGCCGACGGACTTCACCATGGCCGCTTCCTTGCGCGCGGCCTTGGCCGCCAGGTCGGCGGTCGTCCGGGCATTGGAGACGCCGGCGTTCAGACCGCCGCCGCCTCCTCCGCTGCTCAGACCGCCGCCGGGGCGGCCGGTGGTCGGGGCTTGGCCGGGCCGGTACAGGTTGGACTGGGGTTCCCGCTGCGGCAGCTGCGACCAGCCCCCTTCCTGATAGGGCGAACCACTCTGCTGCTCGTCACCCGACTCGGCTGCCGTGACCTCGTGCGCCTGCGCGTCGGCGAAATCGCCGGACTGGTCCGACATTTCGGGCGATTGCGGTGCACTGCCCTCGCCCGAACCCGTGCGCGGAATCGGCCGCGGCGGGATCGGAGACGGAGCAATTCTCTCGGTCACGCCATTGGCATGACCGCGCTGGTCATTCGGCTGATTCGTGGTCAATGGTGAATCCTTCGATCCGTTGTGCCGCCGCTGCTGTGGTGAAACTACTGCTTCGCCGAACCGCTGGTGTCATCTTCGGCAACCTGGTCGGGCTCATCCGCGTTCCGAGCGATCGCGAGCAACGTATCGTCCCCGCCCAGGTTCATCAACCGCACACCCTTGGTTTGGCGCCCGGCTTTTCGAACCTGGTTGGCCGCGGTGCGAATGACCCCGCCGCCGGACGTGATCGCGTACAGCTCATCCTCGTCGTTGACGATGAGCGCACCGACCAGACTGCCACGCTTCTCGTCGTACTGAATCGTCAGGACACCCTTGCCGCCGCGACCCTGCGCCGTGTACTCACCGATCGCGGTGCGCTTGGAGTACCCACCCGCCGTCGCGACAAGCAGATAGATGCCCTCTTCATCGCGAACGACATTGAGCGACAACAGCTGATCGTCGGCATTGAAACGCATGCCCTGCACGCCGGAGGTGGCGCGGCCCATCGGGCGCAGCACCTCGTCATTGGCGGAGAAGCGGATGGACTGGCCGTGCGCCGAGACGAGCAGCAGGTCGTCCTCCGCGGAACACAGTGCCGCGCCGACCAATTCGTCACCATCGCGCAGATTGACCGCCACGATGCCGCCCGTCCGGTTCGAATCGAAGTCGGTGAGCTTCGACTTCTTCACCAGGCCGTTGCGGGTCGCCAGCACCAGATACGGCGCATCCTCGTACGACGTCAGCTGAATGACCTGGGCGATCTTCTCGTCCGGCTGGAAGGCCAGCAGGTTCGCCACATGCTGACCGCGCGCCGTACGGTTCGCCTCCGGCAGCTCGTACGCCTTGGCCCGGTACACGCGACCCAGGTTGGTGAAGAACAACAGCCAATCGTGCGTGGACGTGATGAAGAAGTGGCTGACGATGTCGTCCTGCTTGAGACCCGCGCCCTGCACGCCCTTACCGCCACGCTTCTGCGAACGGTAGAGGTCGGTCTTGGTGCGCTTGGCGTAACCGGTCTCGGTGATGGTGACGACCACGTCCTCGCGGGCGATCAGATCCTCGTCCTGGACGTCGCCGTCCGCCGCGATGATCCGGGTGCGGCGATCGTCACCGTGCTTGTCGACGATCTCCTGCAGCTCGTCCCGCACGATCGAACGCTGCCGCTCCGGCTTCGCGAGAATGTCCTTCAGGTCCGCGATCTCGGCCTCGATCTTCGCCAACTCGTCGAGGATCTTCTGCCGCTCCAGCGCGGAGAGGCGACGCAGCTGCATATCGAGGATCGCGGTCGCCTGGATCTCGTCGATCTCCAGCAACTGCATCAGGCCGGTGCGCGCGGTCTCGGTATCGGCCGAACGGCGGATCAACGCGATCACGGCGTCCAGCTGATCGAGCGCCTTCACCAAGCCGCGCAGGATGTGGGCCCGCTCCTCGGCCTTACGCAGCAGGTACCTGGTCCGCCGGACGATCACTTCCAACTGGTGGGTGACGTACAGCCGGATCATCTGATCCAGGCGCAGCGTCCGCGGCACCCCGTCGACGATCGACAGCATGTTCGCGCCGAACGACGTCTGCAGCTGGGTGTGCTTGTAGAGGTTGTTCAGCACCACCTTCGCGATGGCGTCCCGCTTCACCGTCACCACGATGCGCATGCCCGCACGGTCCGAGGACTCGTCGTGGATATCGGAGATGCCGGCGATCTTGCCGTCCTTCACCTGCTCCGCGATCGCATTGATGAAGTTGTCGGTGTTGACCTGGTACGGCAGCTCGGTGATGACGATCGTCGTCCGGCCCCGGTTGTCCTCCTCGATCTCCACCACACCGCGCATGCGGATGGAACCGCGGCCGGTGGTGTAGGCGTCGTGGATGCCCTGGGTGCCGACGATCAGGCCGGAGGTCGGGAAGTCCGGGCCCTTCACGCGTTCCATGCACGCCGCGAGGGTGGCTTCCTCATCGGCCTCGTAATTGTCGAGGGCCCAGTAGATGGCCTCGGCCAGCTCGGTGAGGTTGTGCGGCGGAATGTTCGTCGCCATACCGACGGCAATACCGTTGGAGCCGTTCATGAGCAGCGCGGGCACCCGCGCCGGCAGCACGACCGGTTCCTGCGTCTTACCGTCGTAGTTCGGGACGAAATCGACCGTCTCGTGGTCGATTTCGCGCAGCATCTCCATGGCCAGCGGCGTCAGCCGGCACTCGGTGTAACGCATGGCGGCCGCACCGTCATTACCGCGCGAACCGAAGTTGCCCTGGCCGTCGACCAGCGGATACCGCAGCGACCACGGCTGCGCCATACGCACCAGGGTGTCGTAGATGGCCGTATCGCCGTGCGGGTGGTAGTTACCCATGGTGTCGGCGACCGGGCGCGCGGACTTCACGTAACCGCGGTCGGGCCGATAACCGTTGTCGTACATCGCGTACAGGATCCGGCGGTGCACCGGCTTCATGCCGTCCCGCACCTCGGGCAGCGCTCGTCCCACGATCACGCTCATGGCGTAGTCGATGTAGGAGTTCTGCATCTCCTGCTGGATATCGACCGGCTCGATGCGGTCGCCGCCCGACGGCGGAAGTTCGGTCTCAGTCATGAATTGGTCTCCGTAGGAAGTCTTTTGGTGGTCCGATGACGCGGCTGGGCAGCGAGGTGGGGGTCAGGGGTTCGATTCCCCTAGCCCCCACTCGGCTCCGCTACACGTCGAGGAACCGCACGTCCTTGGCATTGCGAGTGATGAAGCTGCGCCGCGCCTCCACGTCCTCACCCATGAGGATGGAGAAGAGCTCGTCGGCGGCCGCGGCGTCGTCGAGGGTGACCAGGCGCAGCACCCGGACGGCCGGGTCCATGGTGGTCTCCCACAGCTCCTTGGCATTCATCTCGCCGAGACCCTTGTAGCGCTGGACGCCGTCGTCCTTGTTGATCTTCTTGCCGGCGGCCAGGCCGCGCTCCATCAGTCCGTCGCGCTCGCGGTCCGAGTAGGCGAACTCGGGCTCGCTGCGCTGCCACTTCAGCTTGTACAGCGGCGGCTGCGCGAGATACACGTGCCCCTGCTCGACCAGCGGCCGCATGAAACGGAACAGCAGGGTCAGCAGCAGCGTCGAGATGTGCTGGCCGTCGACGTCGGCGTCGGCCATCAGCACGATCTTGTGATACCGCAGCTTGGCGATATCGAACTCGTCGTGGATACCGGTGCCGAAGGCCGTGATGATCGACTGGACCTCGTTGTTCTTGAGGACGCGGTCGATCCGCGACTTCTCCACATTGATGATCTTGCCGCGCAGCGGCAGGATCGCCTGGTACATCGAGTCGCGGCCGGACTTGGCCGAACCACCGGCGGAGTCGCCCTCGACGATGTAGATCTCGGACTTGCTCGGATCCTTGGAGCGGCAGTCGGCGAGCTTGCCCGGCAGGCCACCGATATCGGTAGCGGACTTGCGCCGCACCAGCTCTCGCGCCTTACGCGCCGCGACACGGGCCTGCGCCGACGAAACCGCCTTCTGCACAATGGTCTTCGCATCGGCCGGATTGGCCTCGAACCAGTGCGAGATGTGCTCGTTGCAGGTGCGCTGGACGAACGACTTCACCTCGGTATTGCCGAGCTTGGTCTTGGTCTGCCCCTCGAACTGCGGATCGGCGATCTTCACGCTCACGATGGCGGCCAGGCCCTCGCGGATGTCGTCACCGGTGAGGTTCGCGTCCTTCTCCTTGAGAAGCTTCTTGTCCTTCGCGTACTTGTTCACCACGGTGGTGAGCGCCGCGCGGAAGCCTTCCTCGTGCGTGCCGCCCTCGTGGGTGTTGATGGTGTTGGCGAAGGTGTGCACCGACTCGGAGTAGCCCGAGTTCCACTGCATCGCGACCTCGACCTCGTGACCGGTGCCCTTGCCGGTGAAGGACATGATCGAGTTGTGGATCGGCTGCTTGGTGCGGTTGATGTGCTTGACGAAGTCCTCGAGCCCGCCCGGGTAGTGGTAGGTGCGGGTCTTCACCTTCGGCGTGGCGGCCCGCGCGGTCTCGTCGGCGTGCTTGGGCGCCTCGGCGGTCTCGCTGACCACCTCGTCGGTGATGTCGGTATCGCTGATGCGCTGATCGGTCAGCGTGATGGTGAGTCCCTTGTTCAGGAACGCCATCTCCTGCAGGCGCCGCGCCACCGTCTCGAAGCTGAAGGTGGTGGTCTCGAAGATCTCCGGATCCGGCCAGAACCGGATGGTGGTGCCGGTGCGCTTGGTGGGCTGACCCTGGATCAGCTTGCCGGGCTTGGAGTCCTTGTACTCCTGGGTCCAGTGGGAGCCGTCGGTGTCGACCTCCGCCTCGAGGCGGGAGGACAGCGCGTTCACCACCGAGATGCCGACGCCGTGCAGACCGCCGGAGACGGCATAGGATTCGCCGTCGAACTTACCGCCGGCGTGCAGCTGGGTCATGACCACCTCGATGGTGGGCACGCCCTGCGCGTGCATGGCGACCGGGATACCGCGGCCGTCGTCGACGACCTCGACACCGCCGTCGGCGAGCATGGTGACATCGACGCGCGAGGCGTACCCGGCCATCGCCTCGTCGACCGAGTTGTCGACGACCTCCCAGATCAGGTGGTGCAGACCGCGCTCACCCGTGGAACCGATGTACATACCGGGGCGCTTGCGCACCGCTTCGAGACCCTCGAGGACGGTGATGGAGTCGGCACCGTACGTCTGCTTGCCTTGCGTGGGCTGGGTCGAGCCGTCTGCATTGGAGTCCATGGCAGCCACTGGTCGGTAGCTCTCCTTACTTGCTGATCCTCCCGGCACAGTGAACGGCACACGTCGGGCCCTCTTGGCATGTCTGCTCGAGAGTTACGGGGCCCCACGCGCGGGCGCTGCGGAACGCGCCGGGAGGTATCGCCGCTAGTTACTCCACCATCCTACTGGTACGACCCGCACAGAATGCACCTATGACACCCCTGAGCGACCCGTACGGGAGTGAAATCGACCATCAACGTGTCCGGCCATAGGCGCGGGGGGTCCCGGTAGCTTCAGCGGGCACTCACGCGGGTCGCCGGAAACCGATAGCGACAGGGTTCGCGGCGATCATCGTGGTTCCACGTGAAACAGGTCGGCCGACCAGCATCGACGGGCTACCCGTAAGTGTCGCGCGGACCTCTGCCCTTGATGTGCCGCTCACCCTTGCGCCAGCTGGGCGCCGTCGGGCCATTGATGCGCAACTGGGTCACCACGTTGTTGCCCACCGCCGCCGCGATCTTGGCCAGAATCTGCGACTGGAACATGCGTAGCTGCGTCGCCCAGGCCGTCGACTCGGCCTGAATGCTCAGCACGCCGTTCTCCAGCGAGACCGGCTGCGCATGCGAGGCGATGTCCTCACCGACCACGTCCGACCAGCGGCCGAACACCGTGCCCTCGGCTACTTTCCCCGACCAGCCGCGGCCCTTCGCCAGCGACATGGCCAGCGACGACAACAGCTGCGGATCACGTTCGTCCGGACCCGCACCGGACCAGCCACTGCGCCGGCGCAGCGCCCGCACTCCGCCCTTGCGCGGCGAGGCCCGGCCCTGGCCGACGGACTTCCCGGCCGCGCGGGCCGCGGCCCGCGCCTCCTCGAGAGCTCGCCGCGCGAGATCCACCCCGCGCAGTTCGGGCTCCGGGCCCGCGGCACCGGAATCGGTGTTTTCCGGCTGGTCAGCCATCGGCAACCTCTCTCCGTCCGGGACCCTGTTCCGACCGATTCTGCCCCATGCCACCGACAACCACGCGGGACGCCTATTCGGCGATCCGGGAGGTGCGACTGTCCGCCTCGCCGACCGTCTCGACCCGCATCGGCGTCGACTCCAGCTCTGCCGGAACATCTTCGGCGACCGCCGCCGTGATCAGCACCTGCTCGGCGGTCGCGGCCACCGACACCAGCGCGGTGCGGCGGCGGCGATCCAGTTCGGCGAACACATCATCGAGGATGAGCACCGGATCGGTGCCGGCCGTCCGCAGCAGCTCGAACGCACCCAGCCGCAAAGCCAGTGCGAACGACCACGATTCACCGTGACTCGCGAAACTCTTCGCGGGCGCGGACCCCAGCATCAGCTCCAGATCGTCACGATGCGGACCGACCAGGCATACACCGCGCTCCAATTCCTTGGGACGAGCTGTGGACAACTCCTGCAACAGGATGGCTTCCAGCACCTGCTCGTCATCGTCACGTGGCGTTCTGGTGACGTCGAGGAATTCCGGCGGCAGACTCGAACTGCGGTAACCGATTGCGGCGGGCCGCGATTCGGGCGCGATACCTGAATAAGCCTGTGCAATATGTGGATAAAGCTCGTGTACCAACCGCAGCCGCTGCGCCACCAGCACCGCACCGTGCGCCGCCAGATGGCCGTCCCACACATCGAGGGTGCTCATCTCCGCACCGCGCGCACCCGAACGGGCATTCCGCCCAGCGGTTTTCAACAGGGCCGACCGCTGCCGCAGCACCTTGTCGTAGTCCGCGCGCACTCCGGCCAGCCGCGGTAGTCGCGCGGTGGCCAGCTCGTCCAGGAAGCGCCGCCGCTCCCCCGGATCGCCCCGGACCAGCGACAGATCCTCCGGCGCGAACAGGACGGTCTGCAGAATCCCCAGGATCTCCCGCGTCCGGCGCACCGGAGAACGGTTGATCTGCGCGCGATTCGCCGACCCCTGATTCAGCTCCATATCCACACGCAACTCACGACCGGTGTTGACAACCGTCGCACCGATCCGCGCCCGCTGCGCACCCATACGAATGAGCGGCACATCGGCCGCCACCCGGTGCGAACCCAGTGTGGACAGATAGCCGAGGGCCTCGATCAGATTCGTCTTGCCGTTCCCATTGGAGCCCAGGAAAACGGTTCTACCAGGCGGTAATTCGAGCTCGGCCGCCTCCCAGGACCGGAAATCGCGCAGCGACAGCGCACGCACGTACACGCGGCAGTTACCAACTCTCGGGACACTCGGGGGCTTCGCCCCCGAAACCCTGGCCTGGGGAAAAGCCATGTGGATACCCGAACGCGCGCAGCGAATCCGCTACGCGCGCCGAGTTTTTCACAGGTTTGTCAACACTGTGCACAGGTTGCGCCCGGTCAGCCCGGGAGCCGCACCGGCATCAGCAGGTAGATGTAGTTTCCGGTCAGCGCCGGGTACGCACCCGACTCCAGCGGCTGCGGCTCCTCCTGCGCCGCCGGCAGCAGCACCGCCGGACGACTGGGAGTGGTGAACCCGAACGCCACCTTCTCGGCATGCAGCGCGGACAGGCCGTCGATCAGGTAGCCCGGATTGAAGGCGATGGTCAGCGGCTCACCGAGGAAATCGGCCTCCAGCCACTCCTCGGCCCGTCCCGCATCGTCACCGCCGGCGGAGAGCAGCAGGCCCTCCTCCGAGAACTCCAGCCGCACCTGGGCGCCGCGCTCGGCCACCAGGGCCACCCGCTTGATGGCCTCGGTCAGCACGCTCACCGTGAGGGTGGCGATGGAGGTGTGCTCCTTGGGGAGCAACTGACGGAACTTGGGGAATTCCGCGTCGAGCAGGCGCGTGGTGGTGCGGCGGCCGCCGTTCACGATGCCCAGCAGGCCGTCGGTGCCGGTACCGAACGCCAGCTGCACCGGCTGATCGGACGCACCGAGCGTCTTCGCTGACTCGGACAGGGTGCGGGCCGGAACCAGCACCGCCGTCTCCACATCCGCGCGGCCCGGCTGCCACTCCAGCTCGCGCACAGCCAGCCGGAAACGGTCGGTGGCGGCAAGGACCACCTTCGGGCCCTCGATCTCCACCCGGATGCCCGTCAGCATCGGCAGCGTGTCGTCCCGGCCCGCGGCCACGGCCACCTGGCCCACCGCCGCCGAGAACAGGTCGACGCCGAGTTCGCCGGTCTGCGGCGGCAATTCGGGCAGCTGGGGGTAGTCCTCGACCGGCATGGTCGGCAACGAGAACTTGGCGCTCCCGCACTGGATCAGCACCCGCGTGCCGTCCACGGAAACATCCACCGGCTTGTTGGACAGCGCCTTGGTGATATCGGCCAGCAGGCGGCCCGATACGAGCACCTGCCCGGGACCGGCGACCTCGGCAGCCACCCGCATCTGCGCGGAGACTTCGTAGTCGAAGCCGGACACCGTCAGGCCGTCCTCGTCAGCCACGAGAAGAACGCCGCCCAGCACGGGCACCGGAGGCCTGGAAGGCAGACTGCGCGCCACCCACGCTACGGATTCGGCGAAGTCCTCGCGGGCGACCCGAAACTTCATGCTGGCAAGCTCCATCGCCCGTTTGTCCTCTCCCAGTCTCGATCAGTCGTGTAATCGGCAGTCTCGCACACGGGGCCGACACCAAACCGTACCTGCGCAGCGCCGCGACGCCTACGCCGACCCTCCGGCGTTCCGGCCCGCCCTCGGGACGCATCGAGCGGACGGGATCCCTCGCCCCTTGTCCTCCTTGCCTCCCGATCGAGTGGGGAGGAGCTACCCATCGAACCGTCCCCTCCCAGACCGACTTTCCACACACCCTGTTTTAGAAGAAGGATTCTTAGAAGAGAAATCTCAGTAGTAATAGGTCCTGTTAGTTCTGTGGACTTCGCCCGTTTCCGCAGGCAGGAGCGTGCGGCGGCGTGGGGATGTCGTCTGGATGGCTCGAGGGTTAACGGCGGGTGGCTGTGGAGGCAACGCCTTACTCCACATCCATCCTCGAGCCATCCTCGAGTTGCTCCCCGGTTTCCGGGCCCGCTGCCAACATCTGAGCCGATCCGGGGACAACTCGAGGATTCCTCGAGGACTCGACAAGGACTCCTCGAGGAATCCACATGGCACAACTGCCATCACCGCTGGTCAGCCCTCGAGGATGAATTCACCTGTGGGAACTGTGCACTACTTGTTGTGCACCCCTGTTAGTAGAGGCCTGGTAGCGAACCGGTGGACAACAGTGGGATTCCTCGAGGAATCCACACACCCTCCTCGAGGACTCCTCGAGGAATCCACACCCCCGAAAACGAAAGACCCCCACGTCAATCGACGTGGGGGCCTGTGGACTGTGGATTACCGGGACCGCTGTTTGATTCGGGCTGTTAGTTCCTGAACCTGGTCGTACACACGCCGCCGCTCGGTCATCTCCTTGCGGATCTTCTTCTCCGCGTACATCACCGTGGTGTGGTCGCGGCCGAACGCCTGGCCGATCTTCGGCAGGGATAGATCCGTGAGCTCACGGCACAGATACATGGCGATCTGCCGGGCCTGCGCCAGCGGCCGCGCCTTACCCGGCCCGGTCAGCTCTTCCAGGGTGGTGTTGAAGTACTCCGCGGTCACGGCCATGATCGTGGCCGCCGTGATCTCCAGCGTCGCGGTATCCGGCATCAGATCCCGCAGCACCACCTCGGCCAGCGACAGATCCAGCGGCTGCCCGTTCAACGACGCGAACGCCGTCACCCGGATCAACGCGCCCTCCAGCTCCCGGATATTGCGCTCCACCCGGCTGGCGATGAGTTCCAGCACGTCATGCGGCACATCCAGGCGATCCATCCGGGCCTTCTTGCGCAGGATCGCGATCCGCGTCTCCAGCTCCGGCGGCTGCACATCGGTGATGAGACCCCACTCGAACCGGGTCCGCAGCCGCTCCTCCAGCGTCGCCAGCTGCTTCGGCGGCCGGTCGGAGGACACCACGATCTGCTTGTTCGCGTTGTGCAGGGTGTTGAAGGTGTGGAAGAACTCCTCCTGGATGCCTTCCTTGCCCTCGATGAACTGGATGTCGTCCACCAGCAGGATGTCGGTCTCCCGGTAGCGGCGCTTGAACGCCACCTTCCGGTCGTCCCGCAGCGAGTTGATGAAGTCGTTGGTGAACTCCTCGGTGGACACGTACTTCACGCGCATCCCCGGGAACAGCCGCTGGGCGTAGTGCCCCGCCGCGTGTAGCAGGTGCGTCTTGCCCAAACCCGAAGCGCCCCAGACGAACAGCGGGTTGTAGGCGCGGGCCGGCGCTTCCGCGATGGCCACCGCCGCGGCATGCGCGAACCGGTTGGACGCGCCGATGACGAAGGTTTCGAAGGTGTACTTCGCGTTCAGGCTGGCCGAAGGTGAGGACGACTGCGGCTCCCGCTCGGGCGGCCGGTTGAAGTAGGTCGGCCACGAATTGCGGACGTTCACCACCGGTTCGTCGTCGTGGTCCTCGTCGACCGGGCGGCGGGCGGCCGGTTCCTCCGGCATGCGGCGCGGTGCGGGCCGGGGCGGTTCGTCGTCGTCCGCTTCGGGCGAGAAGAGCGCTTCCTGGCCGGGCGGCATGCTCTGGGCCCGGTGATTATCACGGCGACGCGGCGGTTGCTGCGGCTCCGGAGCGGGCGCCGGCAACTCTTCGGCCATCGACGGCTGCCCGAATTCCACAGGTGGATAAGCATCCCGCTCGCCGTACTCGGCCGGGTAGTCCTGGGGAGGAAGGTAGCGCGTCGTCTGGTAGTCCTGCGGCGCCGGATAACCGGGTGCCGGACGCTCGGCCGGCTGCGGTTCCTGGGCGTATCCGTTGGTGTCCTGGCCGTATCCGACCGGCTCCTGGCCGTAGCCGACGGGTTCCGGAGCGTAGGACCGAGGTGCGGGTTTGGGTTCGCGGGGCCGCTCGGGACGGGAGGTCATGCGCGCGTGCCGCGGCGGATTCGCCGACCGGTCCGACGGCGGATGCTGCTGGGCGCGGATACGCACACCCAGGCCCTCCACCTGCAGGCCGCGGCGGGCGAGCGAGCGCAGAATGATCTCACGCAGATCGCGCTCCACCGTGACCTGCGCCATCGTTCCCGGCACCGAGAGCAGGGCGAATCCCTGTGCGAAGGTGATCGGTTCGATAGTGTTGAGCCACGCCTTGTGCGCCTTGCTGACCGGCTGGATCTCACCGTCCGCCGAGCCGTCCGCCAGTTCGGCGATCACCTCCGGCCAGACAGCGGTCAGCACATTCTGCTCGTCGTCCACGAACGCGTTCCTCCCCGGATGTATGTCGATAGGAGCAGACGGCCGTCGTATGCTCGGCTCCCCCAGTCGCCGGGCGTCGGCGAGGCACCGCCAGCCCTACGAATATGCCACTCCAGGGGTCTTTCCACACAATTATCCACAGATGTGGAAAACCTGGGGATACACGTCTCCGCGTGTCCGATGGGGCGAATCCGGCTCGGACCTGCGGGTTCACAGCTAATCGCTGGCAAAGTCAACCGCGGTCACGTCTAGGCCGTGGAAAGGACCGTACACGACATCCCCTCACGAGACGAAACCCGCAGTTGCGGGGCGGAACGACTGATTTCGCAGGTTTCGGGGTAACTCGTCGGGGACGTCCAAAATAGGTTCGGTACCTGACCGTTCACCGCATGCGCAGCTGATGACGGCACTCAGCCGGGCGCTGAAGTCCCGGAGAGGCGGAGGAGTCCAGGGTCACTCACCCCCGAGTTTGATTCTCGTTCAGCGGGTAAGTACCCTTCTACAGTCACCCTATGGTGCGGTGGCGGCTGTCTGCTGCCCGTGCCTACCAGGGTATTGCGCCGGAGAATCCCAGGATTCACCGAGAGCACGTATCACCGACAAAGCTTCGGGCGTCAAAGGACGCCCACCACCTAGAGGAGTGTTGACCGTGGCCAAGGGCAAGCGGACGTTCCAGCCGAACAACCGTCGTCGGGCGCGCGTCCACGGCTTCCGTCTCCGGATGCGCACCCGCGCGGGTCGCGCCATCGTCTCCGCTCGGCGTGGCAAGGGCCGCGCCAAGCTGACGGCCTGATTCGGTAATCCCGGATGCAGAGTCGGATGTGCGGCTCGCCGCTGAGTCGAATCGACGGCTCGTCGCAGAGTCGCTCGCACGGCTCGCCGTCCGGTCTCCGGTCCCCCATCCCCCAGCATTCCGACGGATGCTCAGGTGCTGCCTGAGCATCACCGGCTGCATCGACGCATCGACTTCTCCCGGACGGTGCGGCAGGGCCGGCGGATCGGGAGACGGGACCTCGTTGTGCATCTACTGCTACACGACGACCAAGCGAACGGATCCGACCCGGCAATCCGGGTGGGCGGTCCGCGCTTCGGCTTGATCGTCAGCAAGGCGGTGGGTCCGGCGGTGGTACGCCACCGGGTGGCCCGCCGCCTGCGTCATATCTGCGCAAGCTTCGTGGCCGAATTGCCCGACGGCGCAGACGTTGTCATTCGTGCGCTCCCCGGGGCCGCGGACGCGACCTCCGAAGACCTGCATCGGCAGTTGCACGCCGGATTACGCAAACTCGGGATGATCACCACCGCGAGCGGTGAATCGAACACGGCCGAAGGTGAGGCCGGTATCCCTGTGAGTGGCGAATCATGAATGGTGTGCGCGCCGCTGCCCGGCTCCCGGCCAAAGCTCTGATATTCCTCATCGAGCTGTATCGGACCTATATCTCTCCCACTCGGATGCCGGTGTGCCGGTTCACGCCCACCTGTAGCGAGTACGCGGTGACCGCGTTGCGCACCCGCGGACTGTTCGTCGGTCTCGGACTGGCGGCCGTCCGTTTGGCGAAATGTGCGCCCTGGCACCCTGGTGGGTGGGACCCCGTACCGGAACCTCGGTCTGCTCGCAAGGATCACGGTCACCGGCACGCGGCACAAGCTTGTGAAGGGTCACCGCCTGCGGTGACCGGCGATACGAACGACGGGAGTGCATAGAGCCGTGCTCGACTTCATCTATTACCCGGTGTCGGCCATTCTGTGGTTCTGGCACCAGGCCTTCGGGTATGTGCTGGGCAAGAACAGCGGGTTCGCCTGGGCACTTGCCGTGGTGTTCCTCGTGTTCACCCTGCGACTGGTGCTGTTCCAGCCGTTCGTGAAGCAGGTGCGCACCACCCGGCAGATGCAGGAGCTGCAGCCGCAGATCAAGGAACTGCAGAAGAAGTACAAGAACGACCGTCAGGAAATGACGGTCCAGATGCAGAAGCTGCAGAAGGAACACGGCTTCAACCCGCTCATGGGCTGCCTGCCCGTGCTGCTGCAGGTGCCGGTGTTCCTCGGTCTGTTCCATGTGCTGCGTTCGTTCCAGCGCACCGGCCACGGCATCGGCCAGCTCGGCATGTCGCCCGAGCAGAATGCCAATACGCCGAACTACATCTTCAGCGTGCCGGATGTTCAATCCTTCCTGTCGGCACGGCTTTTCGGCGCTCCTCTCTCGGCGTACATCACGCAGCCGACCACCATGCTGGATTCCTTCGCGCACTACGGCGGGATCCCGAGCAAGGTGGCCATCGCGGCCGTCTCCATTCCGCTGATGGTGATCGCCGGTGTGGCAACCCATTTCAACGCCCGCGCCTCGGTGGCCCGGCAGTCGGAGGCGGCCGCCGCCAACCCGCAGGCCGCCATGATGAACAAGCTTGCGCTGTATGTGTTCCCGCTCGGTGTCATGGTCGGTGGCCCGTTCCTGCCCGTCGCCATCTTGATCTACTGGGTGTCCAACAACATCTGGACCTATGCGCAGCAGCACCTCGTCTTCGGTCGTATCGAGAAGGAAGAAGAGGCGAAGAAGGCAGCCGCATTGGAGCGCCGCGCGCAGAACGCTCCCAAGCCGGGGGCGAAGCCGGTCGACGTCCGGAAGAAACAGGACGCGAAGACCGATGGCGTGCAGGACGCTCCGCTCGAGGACGCGCCGGCGCAGGCGTCGCAGAACGGTTCCAAGCCCGCGCCGGGCGCGAAGCCTTCGCCGGGTGCGCGACCCGCGACGGCCAAGAAGCGTTCGGGCAATCGTGGTCGGCCGAACCAGAAGCGGCGTCGCTGACTCTCCGGCCGCTGTGCAGATTTGAGAAAGCTGCTGCGGCGCATCGCGCCGACAACTCCAGATGAAGGAAACAACCATGACTGTTGAAACCGACGGAGGGGACCCCACTGTGACGGCTGCGACGGCAGCGACCGAAGTCGCGAACGACGCGAACGACACCGAGGAAGCGCTCATCGAAGAGGGTGAGATCGCGGGCGACTACCTGGAGCAGTTGCTGGATGTCCTCGACTTCGACGGTGACATCGACCTCGATGTGGAGGGTGACCGCGCGGTCGTCAGCATCGACGGCGGTAAGGATCTGGCGAAGCTGGTCGGCCGGCGCGGTGAAGTCCTGGACGCGCTCCAGGAGCTGACCCGTCTGGCCGTGCAGCAGGCGACCGGCGTGCGCAGCCGGCTCATGCTGGATGTGGCGGGCTGGCGCGCCAACCGCCGCTCCGAGCTGAGCGCCCTCGGCACGGAGGCGGCGAAGCGGGTGCTGGAGTCCGGCGAGCGCGAGGTGCTGGTCCCCATGACTCCGTTCGAGCGCAAGATCGTGCACGACGCCGTCGCCGCCGTCGACGGTGTGGTGAGTGAGAGCGAAGGCGTCGAGCCGAGCCGCCGCGTGGTGGTCCTGCCCGGCTGAGTCCGCCGCGCGGACACGCAGTCTCGGGGCCCCCGGTTCGAATGGACCGGGGGCCCTACGCTTATCTGCAATCGGAACGACGCGAGAGTTGGAAGGATGTTTCACGTGGAACCTGACGCCGAGGCGATCGATCAGGGTTCGGCCGAGCCGCCCGCCGCTGCCGCGGTCGTCTTCGGGGACCGGCTGCCGCTGGCCCGCCGCTACTACGAAGTGCTCGCGAGTGCGGGCGTGGAGCGCGGCCTGATCGGACCCCGCGAGGTTCCCCGGCTGTGGGATCGGCACATCCTCAATTGCGCCGTGATCGGTGACCTCATCCCCCAGGGCGCGACGGTCGTGGATATCGGCAGCGGCGCGGGCCTGCCCGGCATCCCGCTCGCCATCGCGCGCCCGGACCTTCGAATCACCTTGGTGGAGCCGCTGCTTCGCCGCACCCTGTTCCTCGCCGAGTTCGTCGATGCCGCGGGACTGACCAATGTGACCATCGTGCGCGGGCGGGCCGAGCAGGCCGGGGTGAAGAAGGAAGCGGGCGGCGCCGATGTGGTCACCTCCCGCGCGGTGGCGCCACTGGCCAAGCTCGCCGGTTGGTCCATGCCGCTGGTCCGGGATCACGGACGGATGCTGGCGCTCAAGGGAATCAGCGCGGCCGAGGAACTCGAGCGGGATCGCGCCGAACTGACCAAGGCGGGCGCCGGTAAGACCGAAGTCCTGGAATGTGGTGTGGGAGTGCTGGAGACGCCCACTGTGGTCATCAGCGCCGAGCGACTCCCCCGGAAGGAACGACGCGCCGGGGTTCGTGCCGAGAAGCGCGCGAAGGGGTAGCGTCCGAATCATCCCCGCGGATGCGAAGGCACCGGGCGGAGGCGGAATGCGCGGTGCGGCTGCGGGATGCGCTGCAGGAGTACCCATGAGATCTTTCCGGAGCGCCGGTGTGGGGGCCGGTCTTTCCCTCGTACTCGCCGCGGGCGTCTGGTGCGCCGCGCCCCGCGCCGAGGCGGTCGTGCTGAAGGTCGAGGTGTCCGCCGTCCGGGTCTCGGTCGGGCAGACCTATACGGTGACCGCCACGGTGGCGCCGAGCGACAATCCCCTCCCGGTTACCTTCACCGACAATGGATCCGAGATCGCTCAGGTGATGGCCGCCGGCCCGACGGCGTCGACCGACTGGAGTCCTTCGACCGGAGGCACGCACGAGTTGGCGGCCAGTCAGCCGGATGCCGGCGCCCGGTACGTTACCGTCACCGTGACGGAGTGACCCCTCCCCCGGACACCCCTCCCCGGTTTGCCCGCTCGGGCAATGTTTCCCGTGAAACATGACTCGAATGGGGTGCGAGGTTGCTAGATTCGCGTGTCGCACCGAGATGATTCCCGTTCAACTTCCGTATTGTGTCCCGTACTGGCAAGCTAGTGAACGTCGAGCGTGAGCGCAGACTCGAGATGCCCGGCACCGGCTCGAAATCGGCTGGGAGTCAGCGGAACGGCTTCGGAATGGGTATCGATCTCACACCTCGCATCTCCTCGGTGACGACGCAGCGTTGCGGCTGCTGCTGTCGGGTGCGCGGAATTCTGCTCGGCCACGTGTCTTTGAGTTCTCGGGGTTAGGAGCCTGTATGTCCAACGGTCCGGCGAATGTTTCACGGGAAACAACGTCCCGGGTTCCAGGCATGCTCGATAGCGGTCCCTTCGATGCAGAGGAGTTCAACCGCACCCCGTTCGGGAACATCTCCGGCGCCGAGACCCCGATTGCCGCCGAAGCGCAGCGTGCCACCCAGGTGCTTTCCGGCACCGCCGCTTCCATACCCCGCCCGCGGGAACAGCGGATCCTCACCATCGCGAATCAGAAGGGCGGCGTGGGCAAGACGACCACCGCCGTGAACCTGGCCGCCGCCCTCGCGATCCAGGGCATGCGGGTGCTGGTGATCGATCTCGACCCGCAGGGCAATGCCAGCACCGCCCTCGGCATCGACCACCACTCGGGCATCCCCTCCAGCTACGAACTCCTCATCGGCGAGTGCACGGTGAGTGAAGCGATCCAGCAGAGCCCGCACAATGAGCGTCTGATGTGTATCCCCGCCACCATCGACCTTGCCGGTGCGGAGATCGAACTCGTCTCCATGGTCGCCCGCGAGGGCCGCCTGAAGGCCGCCATCCAGGAAGCCAATCTCGCCGGGTACGACATCGACTACGTCATGATCGACTGCCCGCCTTCGCTGGGCCTGCTCACCGTCAATGCGATGGTCGCGGCCAAGGAGGTGCTCATCCCCATCCAGTGCGAGTACTACGCACTCGAGGGCGTGGGCCAGTTGCTGCGCAATATCGGTCTTGTGCAGGCGCACCTGAATCCCGAATTGCATGTCTCCACCGTCGTTCTCACCATGTACGACGGCCGCACCAAGCTCGCCGATCAGGTGGCCGAGGAGGTGCGCTCGCACTTCGGTGACGCGGTGCTGCGCTCGGTCATCCCCCGCAGCGTCAAGGTGTCCGAGGCGCCCGGCTACGGCATGACCGTGCTCGACTACGACCCGGGTTCACGAGGCGCCATGAGCTACCTCGATGCGGGACGAGAGATTGCGGCGCGCACGGCGCGCCAGACCGAGCCGGTGCCCCAGCCCGGCGCAGAATCCGGTGTGTAGTTGAATTTCGGGTGCGCTGAACAACGAAAGGGGTCGGTAAGCCGATGAGTCAGGCGAAGAAAGGTGGACTGGGCCGCGGTCTCGCGGCCTTGATCCCGACCGGGCCCGCGACCACACCCGGCGGGCTCGGCAGTGCCGCCGCCAATGTCGTCATCGGTGTAGACCCGATCGGCCCGCAGCCGGCCTCCGCGTATCTGCACCGGGTCCCCGATCCGGTCGAAGGCGCCGATGCGCTGGACGCGGGTGCGGTGTATCGGGAGATCCCGCCCGAGCAGATCGAGCCGAACCCGAAGCAGCCGCGTCAGGTTTTCGAGGACGAGGCGCTCGCCGAACTGGTGCACTCGATCAAGGAATTCGGGCTCATGCAGCCCATCGTGGTGCGTCAGGTGTCGACCCTGCCGGAGCCGCGCTATCAGCTCGTCATGGGCGAGCGGCGGTGGCGGGCGAGTCAGGAGGCGGGACTCACCGCGATCCCGGCCATCGTGCGCGAGACCGCGGACGAGTCGCTGCTGCGCGATGCGTTGCTGGAGAACATCCATCGGGTGCAGCTGAATCCGCTCGAAGAGGCGGCCGCATATCAGCAGCTGCTCGAGGAGTTCGGCGTCACCCACGAGGAACTGGCTTCCCGGATCGGCCGTTCCCGTCCGGTCGTCACGAATATGATTCGGCTGCTGAAGCTTCCGATTCCGGTCCAGCGCCGGGTCGCGGCGGGCGTGCTGTCCGCCGGACATGCCCGGGCGCTACTCGCCGTGGAAGCCGGAGCCGAGGCGCAGGAAGCACTCGCCGCCCGGATCGTGGCGGAGGGTATGTCGGTCCGGGCCACCGAGGAAGCCGTGACGCTGGCCAATCGGGATCCGGATGCCGGGACCACTCCCCCGGCTCCCAAGCGCAAGCCGATTCAGATGCCGGGTCTGCAGGATGTGGCGGAGCGGTTGTCGGAGTCGTTCGATACTCGCGTCACGGTGAGCCTCGGCAAGCGGAAGGGCAAGATCACGGTGGAGTTCGGTTCCATCGATGATCTGGAGCGGATCGTGAGTCTCATGGAGCAGTCCAAGCTCTGAAAAGGGCCCTACTTGGGGGCCTCGGCTGAAACGTCACAGTGACGGGGCTCTTTTCCTATGCGGTGGAGAGGCATATTGCGGTGATCGCATATCCTGGCTGGCGAGCAGTTGATGCGGCGTGAGCGTGGATGAATCGGACAGCTGGAGGCTGAGCAGAGCAGTGTCGACCAGCGTGACCGCACTTACCCTCGGCGGACTCGACAAACTCCCTACGCACGCGCGGCGCTGCGTGTTCTGGGAGATGGATCCCGCCGTGGCCGCGGATTGTCGTGAATTCAGTGACCCGGTCTTCGAGAAGGAGGCCTGGTTGTCCCGGGTCCTGCTCGAATGGGGTTCCTGCGGGCAGGTCGCCATGGTGGAGGACAAGTCGGCCGGGTGCGCGCTCTATGCGCCGCCCAGCGCGGTGCCGCGCGCGGGCCTGTTCCCCACGTCCCCGGTGAGCCCGGATGCCGTGCTCATCACCACGCTGCGGGCCGAATCCCCTTACGAGGGCACCGATGTGGCCAATCAGCTTTTGCAGGCCGTGGTCGGCGATCTGATGCGTCGTGGCGTGCGAGCGATCGAGGCGTTCGGGATTCGCAAGGATCCGCCGACCTCGCCCATGCCGTCGGTGGGGTCGATGACCCTGCGGGAGCGGATCGGGACTCCGCGGCGCTCCCCCGCGCCGGCGCCCTCGGGATGCTCGCCGGAGACCTGCATGATCGAGGCCGACTTCTTGGAAGATGTCGGTTTCAAAGTGGTTGCCTCGCATCATCGTTTCCCGCGGCTGCGGCTGGAACTCGATACTGAGCATCTGTGGAAGGAAGACGTCGAGCGCGCGCTGGATCAGCTGCTCGCCGCCGCCTCCATGACCATGCCCAACCGGGTCATGACACTCTGACCTACGGACAGAAAAGGGGCCTGGGATGTTCTCCCAGGCCCCTTTTTCGTTGCTTCGAAGGCTCAGATGCGGTCCGCCGCGGCCAATTCCTCGGCCAGCAGTTCGGCGAATGTGTATGTGCCGGTGGGCTGATCGTCCTGGCCGAGCAGGTAGAGCCGCTTCACGGAGATGAGGATGGCCTCCGCGATCACGTCGCGCATGCGCGGGTTGGTGAGCACGGAGGAGTCGTAATCGTTTGTCAGGTAACCGATGTCGACCTGGACGGTGGGCATCTTGGTGAGGCGCAGCAGGTCCCAGGTGCGGGCGTGGGTGCGGCAGTCCTGCAGCGAGGTGCGCGCCACGATCTCACGCTGGATGAACCCGGCCAGCACCTGCCCGATCATCGAGGTGGAGCCGTGCGAATTGCCGAAATGGAAGCTGGCCACACCGCTGGCGGAGGTGCTGGGGTTGCCGGCGCAGCGCAGCGAGATCATCAGATCGGCGTCGAAAGTGTTGGAAGTGTCGGCTCGTTCGGCATCGGAGGGGTTGGCGCCCCACGGCCGGGACAGGAAGGTCTCCATGCCGGTGGCGGCCATGCGGCCCTCGAGGCGGCTGGCCAGGTCCCACAGGATCTCCGACTCGTACACGTCGCCGAATTCGGTGGGTACGGGCGTGCCCTTGTACGGTCCGCCCAGGCCCGGGTCGATGACGATGCGCTTGCCGGTGAGCTGCGGGCCCGCCCGGTGCACCACTTCTTCCTCGGCGATGCGGTGCGGGTTGCCGCCGGTGACGCGGGCGCCGAGCAGTTCCAGGGAGCGCAGCGTGTCCGGACCGCAGATGCCGTCGGAGGACAGGCCGATCTCCCGCTGGAACGAGGTGAGCGCGTCGTGGGTGTGCGGCCCGAAGTAGCCGTCCACGCGGTGCACGTAGAACCCGAGGTCCTGCAGGCGGCGCTGCAGGGTGGCGACATCGTCGCCGTACAGGGGCGCGGAGAGCTGGTAGATGAGGGTGCGGGCGCCGAGCCGGTAGGAGGCTTCCTTCAGCGCGCGATAGGTGGCCGGGCCGACGACACCGTCGACGAGCAGGCCACGATGCTGCTGGAAGGCGCGCACCGCGGAGTCGAGGTCGTGACCGAAGGAGGCGTCTGCGTCCTTCCAGTACTCACCGTTCGCCCCTTCGACGGGGTGGGTGTGCAGGAACCCGAGGCTTGCCAGGGTGCTCCGAACCTCTGCTACGGCTGGGCCGGTATCGCCGTGACGAAGTCGGTGCATGCGTGAGAGCCCTTTCCTTCCGCCAACCCGGGTACCCACAATGCGTCGGTTCACACCTTCGCACGGTCGGAGCGTCGGTCGATTCTCTCAGACCCGGACCGAATTTCGGCAACTGTCGAGTGCAGGAATACTAACTTGACGCCAGTGTGAGGGGCCGGAGGCGGGAGCTTTCGCTACCAACTCCGGCCCCTCCTGGCGCCGAAATCCTACACAGCGGTGTCAGAGAACGCTTTCGAGTTCGCGCAAGAGGGCCGCTTTGCCCTTTGCGCCGACAATCCGCTTGGTTTCTTTGCCCCCCTGGAACAGGATCATGGTGGGCAATGCCATGACACCGTAGCTGGCGGCGGTCTCGGGATTGTTGTCGGCGTCGAGCTTGGCGATGGTGATCTTGTCGCTGTTGGCGGCGGCGATCTCGTCCAGTACCGGGGCGATCATCTTGCAGGGGCCGCACCAGGCCGCCCAGAAGTCGACCAGGACCGGCTTCTCGCTGAGCAGCACGTCGTCCGCGAAGGTCTTGTCGGTGACGGTCTTGGTGGCGTCGGACATGGGGTGCTCCTTCAGTTGTTCACTTCGACCGGCGCGCCGGCGTGATCGAGGGTGTTGCTGGTGATGTCGCCCTGGTCGGCGAGCCACCGTTCGGCGTCGATGGCCGCACGGCAGCCGGTGCCGGCGGCGGTGATGGCCTGGCGGTAGGTGTGGTCGACCAGATCGCCGGCGGCGAACACGCCGGGCAGCGAGGTGTAGGTGCTCTGGCCCTTGACCAGCACGTAACCCTCGTCGTCCAGGTCGACCTGGCCGCGCACCAGTTCGCTGCGCGGGTCGTGGCCGATGGCGACGAACAGGCCGGTGGCCGCGTGCTCGCTGGTCTCGCCGGTGCGGGTGTCGCGCAGGGTCAGGCTGGTGACGCTCGAATCACCGTGCACGCCAATGACTTCCGAGTTCAGGATGAACCGGATCTTGTCGTTGTTCTTGGCGCGCTCCAGCATGATGCGGGAGGCGCGGAACTCCTCGCGGCGGTGGATGATGGTGACGCTGGAGGCGAACTTGGTGAGGAAGGTCGCTTCCTCCATGGCCGAGTCGCCGCCGCCGACCACCACGATGTCCTGGCCCTTGAAGAAGAAGCCGTCACAGGTGGCGCAGGCGCTGACGCCGCGGCCGAGCAGGTCCTGCTCGCCGTGCACGTTCAGGTAGCGGGCGGCCGAGCCCATGGCGAGGATGACGGCGTACGCCTGGTAGATCTCGCCGCCGACCGTCACCTTCTTGATCGGGCCGGACAGGTCGAGGGCGTCCACGTCCTCGGTGCGGATGTCGGTGCCGAAACGCTTGGCCTGCTCCCGCATCTCCTCCATGAGGTCGGGGCCCATGATGCCCTCGCGGAAGCCGGGGAAGTTCTCGACCTCGGTGGTGGTCATGAGCGCGCCGCCGAACTGGGTGCCCTCGAAGAGGAGCGGTTGCAGTTCCGCGCGGGCCGCGTAGACGGCCGCCGTGTAGCCGGCCGGCCCGGAACCGACAATGATCAGGTCGCGTACAGGCGTGCTCAAGGGGCCCTCCGAAGCAGATTTTGTGGAACGAGCGTGTCGGTCAACAACAGCGTAAACGCTGTTGTTCCCTGCCCTTCGGCAGCGGGCTCCGGAGGGCTCGGGTCTCAGCCGATGTCGGCGCGGCCGAGGACCTGCGGATTTCCTGCGCCGCAGCCGTTTCCGAGGACCACCGCGGTGATCTGCGGTGTCTTGGCTCCGGGTAGCAGTACGAGGACGGCCTGCTGGTTCGAATACGTCACATTCCGGGCGCCGAGTATCGGGCGATTCAATCCGGCGGCGGTGAGACACGCGGTGAGGTTCGTCCCGGCCGACAGCGGCCCGGTGAAGGACTGGTTGCCCATGGCGCTCAGCACGACGGTGGGCGGCAGATCGGCGGCCAGCTGGGTGTCGGCCGCCGGTGGGCCGCCGGGGGCCACGGTACGGCTGTTCAGGGCGTCCACGGCGACGACGCCACCCGCGGCGACGGCCGCCACCGCTGCCGCGGCGGTGAGCCAGCGCAGCCGCCGGGAGGGCCGTTCGGGCAGCCGGATCGGCGTGTCGTCGGCCTCGGGCTCGAAACCGCCGTCGCTGTCCGGCGCGAAAGTGCCGTCGGCGCCGGGCATGTCGGCCTCGAGTTCGCGCGGGTCGAGGCGGCCGGTGTCGAAGATGGCGGCGCCGAGTGCGGGCATGGGCGCGGTGGCCGGTGGGAGCCGCACCGGCTGGGGTGCGGTGCCGGCCGGCCCGGAATGCCGCGGCAGCGGGTGCACGGTGGCGGCCGCGCGCGGGGCGGTAGAGGTCGCAGTCGGTGCGGTGGTGGCCGCGATCGGGGCGGCGGCCAGTTCGTCGATCATGCGTTCCAGCCGTTCGGTGACGTCGGCGGGCATGGGGTGCAGGATGCGCGGGTCGCGGCCGAGGTCGCGGACGCGATCGTTCACCTGGTCCAGGGAGTGCAGGTAGCGCATGGCCGCGGGGTCCCGGCGGACCGCGGGCCAGAGTTGCTCGGACACCTTCGCCGGGATGTTGCCGGCGTGCAGGTCGGCGAGCAGTTCGGCGGAGAAGGGCGGCATGGTTCCGGCCATGGCTCCTGCTCCGTTATCGGCCGGGTGGCGCCGCGCGCCCGTTTCGGCCTTCTCGTCCATTGCCCCTCCAGGGCTTCGGGTAGGAAATTCGCAGACCTGACTTTATTTCTGACGCGGCCGAGATCGTTACGGTTCCGGCCGTTTTCCGGTGCCGGAATTTTGCGGCGCCGGAACGGAATTCAGTTGTGCATGGCCTGGAAGTGCGCGGTGAGGCGCTGCCGTGCGCGGGCGCACCGGCTCTTGACGGTGCCTTCCGGAATGCCCAGCCGCTCAGCCGCTTCCGCGATGGTCAGGCCGTGTAGTTCGACGGCGACCAGTGCGGTGCGTTGTTCGTCGGGCAGGGTGAACAGGGCGGCGTCGACGAGCAGCGTGGCTTCCAGGGCCGCGTAATCGTCTCTGTCGTACCGGTGTTCGTCGGCCTTGTCCTCGGTGAGCGGGACGGTGGTGCGCAGTTTGTTGCGCCGGATGCGGTCCAGGCAGGCGTTGACGACGATCCGGTGCAGCCAGCTGCGAACCTCCGCGTCGCCGCGGAATCCGGCGGCATTGCGGTGGGCGGAGAGCATGGCCTCCTGGACCGAGTCCTCGGCGTCGACCTGGGTGGGGCAGGTGCGGCGGGCGACCTGGTAGAGATGGTCGCGATGGCGGCGGAACAGTTCGGCGAAGGCGTCGCGTTCGCCGGCGGCGTGGGCGGCGAGTAGCTCCCGGTCGGTGGAGGTTGCCAGGTTCGGCCGGACGGCCGTCGCTACCGCTCGAGCGTTTCGCTCGACCGCTCGCCCGTATCCGTTCAAAGGCGACATGAATCCCCTCAGGGCCGGTGAATTCGACCACAACGACGAGGCAAGATCATATCGAAGATAACGATTCGATAGCAACAGTGAATAAGAAAAAGTGCTGGTAGCGGCCGTTTGGTACGAAATGCGCGACCAGTCTGTTATCCACCCTGGCTATCACTCGACGCTCATGGTTCGCGGCCGGCTCGGTTCTGGACTGAGTGGAGCGGGGGAGCGAACGGCTCCATAGACCTGCGCCTTGGAGGAGCGGAGGGAGGGAAGAATCGAGACTTAGGGCCGCGAACCCCCGCCCGGAGCGCAGCGGAGGGCAGATTACGCAGTGGCCTCGAAGTGGATCTTGGCGATCGACGACTGAAACTGTCCCCCACTGTTCGCTAGCTGGGTGATCCACACGAGCACGTACCGGGCAGGCTGGTCGGCCTGCACCGGGATCTCCGTGGTGCCGTCGCCGAGCACCGCCGACCCGATCAGCTGGGTCTGATCGAGGGTCGGCGAGGCGGTCGGCGAGGTGCGGATCTCGACCTTCGTTCCGGGCGAGGGCGATTCGATGATGGCCTTGGTCAGCTTGCTGGGGCTGCCCAGGGTGGCCAGAATGCCCACGCCCTTCTTCAGGGCCGGAAACTGCTGGAAATAGGCGTCGGTGCGCCAGGACGAGCCGGGATTGTTGTCCACCACCGACCCGACGCTGCCGACATTGTCCGGAGTGCCCTCCGGCGAGAACACCATGGCCCCGGTCACCGGCACCGGCACCCCACCCGTGGGCGTGGTGGCCGCGGGCGCCTGCGGCGTCCCCGGCGGCGCCGGTACGGGCTGCGAGGTGGTGAGGCCGATATTGCGCTGCTCGTTGAGCGGTGCGTTGGCGGAGCCGGGCGCGAAGACGCTCAGCAGCCACCAGATGATCACGCCGACCACGAGCGCGGCCAGCACACCGAGCCCGACCAGGATCCACATCATGCGCTGCGACCGTTCCTTCTCGGCCGCAAGCAGTTCCGGATCAGCGAGGGTTTCGTCCGGCGCGCTCGGCGGGCGCTGGCCCAGCCGCAGCACGGGGATGAAATCGGTCTTCTGGTCGACCACGGACGCCTGTTCCAGCACGTGCTGGACGGTGGCCGCGGTACGCACGCCCTTGTTGGATTCCAGCGACCGCACCGCGACCGCCGAGATCTCGAACGGCACCTCGGGCCGAATCGTCCTGGGCTCCACCGGAGTTCCGTCCGGTCCGAAATCGGCCAGTGGGAGCCCGCCGACGGTGGCCGCGCTGCCGCTCATACCGCCGACCCGGATGGGCCAGTGCGCGGTGATGAGCGCGTAGAGCATGGCGCCCAGGCCGCGCACATCGGATTGCGCGTCGGAGTCGGACAGGGTGCCCGGGAAGGCCAGCACCGCGTCCCCGGTGGCGCTGATGCGCACCCGGTCCGGATGGTCGATGGAGAGTGATCCGCCGCCGCGGTGCGCCATTTCGGCCGCCGCGGCGAGCGCCCGCACGGCGCGGGCCGCGCCGATGGGTGAGGGCACCGTGTCGGCCATCTCCTTGAGGGAGCGGCCGGGTGTCCATTCCGCCACCACGATGCCGCCGGAGGAGCCGCGGACCACGTCGAGCACGCGGGCCAGGCCCGGTGAGTTGATGCGGCCCAGGCGCAGGGTGCGGGACAGGATGGCCTGCGGCCCATCGTGTCCGGAGTTGTCGGCGGACTTCTGGTCCGCGTCGACGAAGGTGAGCGCGACCTCGCGGTCGAGTTTCACATCCAGGGCCTGCCAGAACCGTAGCCCGCGTGCCCCGCCGTGGCCTGCCAGCAGCCGGTATCTGCCGCCCGCCACCGAGGCGCCGGGGATCAGCTTGGGGCCGCGTTGCATCTTCTTGCTCGGCGATTCCACCCGCATGGGTGGCATCTGTGGCGAGACCGCTTCGTAGACACCGGTTTCGGGACCGGCGTGGTCCTCTTCCGGTAGGTTCTCCGGCGCGTCGTCGCCGGACTCGCTGGTCCGGGCCGTGGATTCGGGGTTGCCGCCAGGCTTTCCGCTCTGCCCACCGGGCGGAGGGGTATCCGTGGAAAGGGCGCCACCCGCGGTTGTTGCAGCCTCTGCGGCCGGCACACCGCCTGCCGCGTCGTCGCTCACCCTCATGCCTCCTTCGCCCTGGTATCTCGAAGACCGATGTGTCGGGGCCGGAACCGAGCCACCGGCATCCGATGTCGTGCGGACTCCGGTGTCCGATGCGCGGGCGCTGTCCGACGGCCCGCGATTGTCCGTGGGCGCGCCTGATCCGGCGGTTGCGCTTCTCTGCGGAACAGGGTACGGGAACTCATCCGAGCGGGTGATGTCAACCGCATCGGGTCGGATGACGGGCAGCACCATGGTCTGCGCGTCGAGGTACGGGTCGAACCGGTAGTAGTACGGTGCGGCGCGCAGATCGGGCCGGGGCAGCACGGTGGTTTCGTGGATGTCGTCGATCGGCGTGCCGTCCAGCCCGAGGTCGGGTGCGGGCGGGGTGATGCCGAGTCGCCGGGAGATGGCGACGGTGATGGCGACGATCTCCGGAACGCCTGCGAGCCGCATCAAGCCGAAGGCCACGCCGAACATGATGATGGCGGTGAGGCCGACCCGGAGCAGTGAGCCGAACCCGCCGAAGGAGTCCGAAAGCCGGTGCAGCCCCAGCACTTTGTCGACGATCAGCATGACGGCGCCACCGGCCAGGGAGGCCAGCACGACGCGGCTGATGGTGCGGCCGACATTGGTCATGCGCAGGTCGCCGAGGCTGCGGTGCAGCAGCCAGCCGCCGATGATGGCGCCGCACAGGAAGCCGAGTCCGCGGGCCACGCCGAGCGCGATGACCACGTGGTCGGCGGAGACGAACGACGGCGCCAGCGCGGAGAGCGTGATCTGGACGCTGGTGATGCCGAGGATGATCCAGGTCGGCGTCCACGCCTTCTCGCGGGCGTAGAAGACCCGGAGGTGAATCAGCACCAGCGAGTACGGGATCAGCGTGAACGCGGACCAGGACACGGCCTCGCCGAGTCGTTCGGCGTGGTGGTGGAAGCGCCCGTAGCCGTAGATGGCCTGGCCGATCTGGGGTCCGGCGAAGGTCAGGAAGGTGACGATCGGGACCAGCGCGATCATGGTGAGCCGGGTGGCCGCGCCGAGATCGTCCACCACGGCGGGCGTGTCGTCGGCGGCGGCATTGCGGCTGAGCCGCGGCATGATCGCGGTCAGCAGGGTCACGCCGAGCACGCCGTACGGCAATTGCAGCAGCAGCCAGGCGTTCTGATAGATGGTCGGGCCGGCGACGTCGGTGTGCGAGGAGACGCGCAGCGTGAAGCTGAAGCCGGCCTGGCTGATCAGGACGTAGAGGATGATGGCCGCGGCCATGCCGCCGAACTGCTTGAGCCGCGCGTCGACTCCCCACAGCGGCCGCAGGTTGATGCCTTCACGCCGGATGGCCGGCAGCAGTGTCAGCACCTGGACGGCGACGCCGAGGGTGACGCCGATGCCGAGCAGCAGCAGCTTGGGTTCGCCCATCCGGACCGGATCGAGGCTGATCTCGCCCGGCAGGATCAGGTAGAGGGCGAGCACCACCAGCACGACCACGTTGTTGAGGACGGGCGCCCAGGCGCCGGGTTTGAACACCTGGTGGGTGTTCAGGATCGCCATGAGCAGCGCCGACATGCCGTACAGCACGACGGCGGGCAGCAGCAGGTAGGTGAGCGCGGTGGTGAGTCCGGTGCTGACCTGGCCGTCCTTGGTCAGGAAGATGTGTTCGGTCAGGACCGGTGCGAGCACCATGGCGAAGACGGTGCCGGTGACGAGCACGGTGAGCGCGGCGGTGAAGAGGCGGCGCACGAAAGCGGCTCCGCCGTCGGCGTCTTCGCGTTCGGCGCGCACCAGGGTGGGCACCACGATGGCGGTGAGCACCGCGCCGAGCAGCAGTTCCGAGATCATGTTCGGGATGGAGCTGGCGACGGTGAAGGCGCTGGCGATGGCCGGGCCGAGCACGGTGAGCAGCAGGGCCTGTTTCGCGAACCCGGTGATGCGGCTGATCAGCGTGGCGATGGCGATGGAGCCGGTGTCGCGGACCAGTTTGGCGTTCGCGCTCTCCGGCTTTTCTTCGCGCGGTGCGGTGGCGACGGCGCCGGGCAGTTTCCGCGGAAGTGATTGCTGTGCCCGCGGATTGGACATCGGTGGGGTGGGGTAGCGCTGGGGGGCCTGTCCGGGTGGACGATTGGCGTCGGGGCCGGAGTGCCCCCAGTGGTAGCGCTCTTCGGACGGAGTGCGGTTTGCCGCACCGCGGTCCGGCCCACCGGGGTTCCGGGTGGGCTGTGGCGGTCGTTGTGCGCCGGGGGGCACGGGCCGGGGTTGCCGGTGCATGACGGGTCCCGATTCGGGGGCCCAGGGTTCACCGGTCCGCGGACCGGACGGTTGTCCTTGCGGCCGTGGCGGAATCCGCTGCGGGCCCGGTGGCACGCTCACGCCGGGCACGGACCTTTGCGTTCCCGATCCGGGTCCCTGTGGCGGCACGCCACGCTGCTGCCCGGACGCGGGCCCGGGCGGTACCGATCGCTGCTGCCCCGAAGCGGGTCCGGGCGGCACCGAACGTTGTTGTCCCGAAGCCGGTCCCGGTGGCACGGAACGTTGTTGTCCCGAAGCCGGTCCCGGTGGCACGGAACGTTGTTGTCCCGAGCCCGGTCCCGGTGGGACGGATCGCTGTTGCCCCGACGCGGGCCCCTGTGGGGGCACCCCGCGCTGTTGCCCGGCCGCCGGTCCTTGTGGCCGGCGTGGCGCTCCGCGTTCCCAGGGTGCCGAGGGCGCGCGGCGCGGCGACGGCCCGTCATTCCCTTCCGGTCGTTCGGTCACCGCGCCTCCTTGCGTCGCAACTCCTGCTTTCGCGCGCGCCGGTACCGGTTGACTCGACGTCGTGTCCCCGGGTCGAACCCCTCGTCAGCCGGGTCGGACTGTCCGCGGAAGCGGTGCCACAGTCGGCGAGCGACCAGCAGAAGCAGGAGTGCACAAGCGCACGCGGTAATTATTGCCAACACACGACCGTAGGCGTTGGATCGCACCGATACCGAGACGGCCTTGCCCAGCGACACGCCGTCGGGTGTGGTAAGAGCGATGGGAATGACCAGGTTCCGGCGGTCGGAGACCTCGGTCGGGATCTGGAATGACCGATTGCCCTTGGCGGGAAGCTGCTGTTCACCGATATCGGTGATGTTCGTCTCGGCGGGCGCGTCGATGTGGAAGCGGACGCGGATGGCGACGGGCAGGTCGTTGCGCGCGACCAGCAGCAAGGGACTCTGTTCCGAGGCGAGGGTGTAGACGCCGCCGGGTGGTAGCACGGTCACCGAGTTGAAGAGGCCGTCCATGGTCGAGGTGGTGAGGTCGAGGCGGCGTTGCGCCGAGGTATCGGCGAGGGAGCCGCCGGCCCACCGGTCGGAGAGCGAGAGCACGCGGACCAGGTCGTCGCGCAGCGGGGTGAGGAAGTCGTGCGGGCTGAGTTCCTGCTGCGGCACGTCGACGAGGGCGCCCATCAGCTGGGTGATGCGCTGCGCCTGCTGCCGGACCGGTTCGGCGAAGTGCGCGGGCACGGCGTCGTCGGCGGCGGTGCTGAGGTAGTCGAGTTCGTAGGGCTGCGGGTCGGCCGGCTGGGCGAGCAGATCGGTGAGGGGCCGCGCGGTCGCCAGGTTGTTGCGCAACAACAGGTCGAGCTGGGTGAGCAGGGCGTTCGCCTCGTCGCGGTTGGCGCCCCACTGTTGCGGCGGCATGAGCAGCTGGGAGCGGGGGTGGCCGGGCAGCGGGTTCAAGGCCGTCCAGGAGACCGCGCCGAGCGCGTCCTGCAGCCGGGCGGCGCGCGAGTCGTTGGTGACGTCGTAGCGCACCCGGTCGGGGGTGAACGGCGGGGTCGGCGGGTGTGACCCGATGGCGGCGAGCGCGGTGGCCGACCAGATGTCGAAGGTGGCGGCCCGCAATTCGGTTGGCGGCGGCTTGTTCTCGCCGCCGGCGGGTGCGGGCAGGGTGATGCCGTCGAGTTGCACGATGTCCGGATTCACCGAATCGTTCGCCGGGGTGGCCGATTTCAGGGCGGTGAGGTTGCTGTGCCCGTCGGGCGCGGTGACGGCGTTGTCGGCGAGCAGGGTGGTGGTGAAGCCGTGCCGGGCGAGCAGGTTGGCGCCGTCGGCGTCGATGGTGCCGGCGTCCGGCAATGCCACGCCGCGTACGGATTTCACCGACAGCCGGGAATCGATGATGTCGGCGGGCGCGGTGAGGGCGCGGTCGGTGAGGGTGGCGTCGTCGGTGGCGGCGAGGGCGCTCGGGTCGGCCTGTGCGAAGGGCAGGGCCACCACGCACAGCCGGGGTGCGATGGCGCGCAGCCGGTCCAGCCAGGCCTTGGCGGCCTTGTCGCCGGTGCCGGCGCGGGTGGGTCCGTCCGGATCGGAGGGGCTGGCGAGGACCTGGTAGCCGTTGGTCATATCGGACACGGTGATGAGTAGGTCCGGGTCGATGGCCAGGCAGAGCGCGGAGGTGAGGTTCTTGTCGTGCCCGCTGTCGGGTTTGAGCGCGCTCTCCAGCGCGGACAGCAGCTGGTCGAGCCGTCCGCCGGTGGCGAGGGAGGAGGCGAGGTCGTCATCGGTGAGCAGGGCGTGGTTGTCGGGTGCGCCGGGTCGTCCGGCGACCAGGCGGGGCCGGTCGGCCAGCGGCCAGATCAGGGTGGTGGCGACGGGTGGCGCGGGTGGTGCGGCCGGGGGCGCCGGGTTGTCGGTCTTGTTCGCGTTGGGGTCGGCGGGGATGCCGAGGACGGGCAGCAGGAAGCGGGCGTCGTCGAGGCGGGCCTGGCCGCCGTAGGCGGGTTGCCCGTTCACATTGAGCAGCAGCGGGTAGATGCCGGGGCTGGTGATGTCGAGCGCGGAAACCCCGTCGGGCAGATCGGTTCCCGAGCGCACGGCGACGGTGAGGCTGAATTGTTTGCGCTGCCCGGGCGTCAATCGGTCTGCGACATCCTGGAATTCGCCGGTGATGTCGTAATTGGATTGTTCGAGCCGCAGGCTGGAGCGCAGTCCGCTGGGGTTGGTGACGGCGGCGGTGCGCTGGACGCGGATGGCGATGTCGTCGACATTGCGGTCGCCGATATTGGTGACGGTGCCGGACACCACGAAGTAGGGGTCGCTGGCGGCGGTGATGGCGGTGGGCGTGACCGAATCGAGGGACAGTTTCAGGAATTTGGGCCCGCTGGTATCGCCGGAGCCGTTCCCGGCGCCGGTGGTGGGTTCGCCGAGGGCGGCGGCCGGTCCGATACCGGCGACCGTGAGCACGGCCAGCAGTACCGCGACGAACGACAGCAGCCGCTGATACAGCGTCCTGTTCGTAGCTGTCGGATGTGCCGCCGCGGTGTCGTGTTCAGGACGCCCAGACCCCGCACGCGTCATTGTCTGCCGTTCTCCATCCGGTCGATCAGCCGGTTCGCGACCTCGGCGAGCCTGCGTTCGTCGGCGTAGGCGAGGCGGGAATCCAGTTCGCTCAAGGGAACCCAGGCCACCTTGGTGACCTCCACGTCGGCGTCGGAGAGTTCGCCGCCGAGGGATCGCATGAGGTAGTGGTGCACGGTTTTGTGTACCCGCCGGCCTTCGGTGACGAACCAGTAGTCGATGCTGCCGAGTTCGGCGACCACGGTGCCGTGAATTCCGGTCTCCTCCTGGACTTCACGGATGGCGGTCTGCTCGGCGGTCTCACCCTCTTCTATGTGTCCCTTGGGTAGCGACCAGAGCAGCCGGCCGCGCCGGTCGGTGCGGCCGATGAGGGCGGCGGCGCGTTTTTCGCTGGGCCCGTCGAGCCCGTCGACCACGAGTCCGCCGGCGGAGGTTTCCCGCACGGTGCGCATGCGTGGTTTGCGCTCCGCCTCCCCGCGCTGGGCACCACCGGCTTTCGCCGCAGTACCGGCCGAACCTCGGCGCCGGGGCTGGCGGCGTCGACTGTTCGCGCGATCGGCCGGGGACACTGCGTCAGTCTAGCGGGGATCGTTCGCTTGCCTGACCGTCGTGGCCCGGCGGTTTGCGCCCCTCCACTAAGCTGCATTTTCGTGGTATCGCCGAAGTCCGAAGAAGCCAGTGTGGATCGTCGTACCCGATTGCTGGCGTCGGCGGCGATAACCCTGGGGCAGCTGTCGGAGGTGATGACTCCGCTGGGTGAGCTGTTCGCGGCGCACGGCCATCAGTTGTATCTGGTGGGCGGCAGTGTGCGCGATGCCGTGCTGGGCCGTCTCGGTACCGATCTGGATTTCACCACCGATGCGCGGCCGGAGGTCGTGCAGGAGTTGCTGCGCGGCTGGGCCGATAATCTGTGGGATACGGGCGGGCTGGCGTTCGGCACGGTGACGGCGTCGAAGGCCGGTCAGCAGCTGGAGATCACGACGTTCCGCAGTGACGCCTACGACCGGGTGTCCCGTAATCCGGAGGTCACCTTCGGTGACACGCTCGAGGGTGATCTGGTGCGCCGGGATTTCACGGTGAACGCGATGGCCGTTCGCATCGGCGCGCTGGGTGAGCTCGAGTTCGTGGATCCGCTGAACGGTGTAGAGGCCCTGCTGGAGGGTGTGCTCGATACGCCGGCCGCGCCCGAGGATTCCTTCCGGGACGATCCGCTGCGCATGCTGCGTGGTGCGCGTTTCGTGTCGCAGCTGGGTTTCCGGCTGGCGCCGCGGGTGCGGGCGGCGATCACGGCGATGGCGCCGGAGCTGGATCGGATCACCGCGGAGCGCATCCACACCGAGCTGGACAAGCTGATCGGCGGCGAGTATCCGACCGACGGCATCGACATCATGGTCGAGACGGGTCTGGCGGAGCGGGTGATGCCGGAGATTCCGGCCATGCAGCTGGAGATCGACGAGCATCATCAGCACAAGGACGTCTATCAGCATTCGCTGACGGTGTTGCGGCAGGCCATCGATCAGGAGCAGGGCGATCCGGATCTGGTGTTGCGCTGGGCGGCGTTGCTGCACGATATCGGCAAGCCGCCGACCAAGCGGAACGAGCCGGGCGGCGGCGTGAGCTTCCATCACCACGAGGTGGTGGGCGCGAAGATGGTGCGAAAGCGCATGCGCGCCTTGAAGTATCCGAAGCAGTTCACCGAGGACGTGGCGAAACTGGTGTACCTGCACCTGCGTTTCCACGGCTACGGCAAGGGCCAGTGGACGGATTCGGCGGTGCGCCGCTATGTGACCGATGCGGGAGAGTTGTTGCCGCGCTTGCACAAACTGGTGCGCGCGGACTGCACGACCCGCAACAAGCGTCGCGCCGCCCTGCTGCGTTCCACCTACGACGACCTCGAGGTCCGTATCGAGCGCCTGGCGGAGCAGGAGGATCTGGCCCGCGTCCGCCCGGATCTGGACGGCAACGCGATCATGGAACTGCTGGACCTGCAACCGGGTCCGGATGTCGGTAAGGCGTGGCGTTTCCTGAAGGAACTGCGCCTGGACCGCGGTCCGATGACGCGTGACGAGGCGGAGGCCGCCTTGCTCGAATGGTGGCCCACGCAGCAGGTTTAGCCGCCGGCCGCTAGAAGATGATCAGTGTGGTGCCGGCGACGATGGCTGCCCGGATCTGCGCGAGGTCGAACGACCCGGTCATGGCGGGTAGGTCGGCGGTGAAGTGGATCTTGTCGCCGACCCGTTCCGCGCGTGCGATGCGCGCCTGATTCGGTAGGTCCGACAAGAGGATCGGGTCGAGTTTCGTCATTCGCCTGGGGGCGGGGACTTTTCGCCAGTGCGCCCGGTGCACCCGGATGGTCAGCACATTGTCGCTGATCTCGGCATCGGCGAGGGCGCGGATGCGGCGCCGGCGATGTCTGGCGAGGACCAGTCCGCCTTCGGCGGGTTCGAGTTCCCAGTCGGTCTGCCAGCCGTTGATCCATTCCAGTAGCGCTGCAACGGATATGGCGCCGGTGAGATCGAGTTGTGCGGCCCGGACCTTGGTGGGTACGCCCGGTATGAGCCGGACGCCGTGCGCGATGACGGTCACTTCGTCGACGGGGTGGCGGTTCCAGCGCAGGCCGGTGAGCACGGTTTTGGTCTGGAAGTGCGCCCCGCGTCTGCGGACCTTGAGTGTCTGTAGCGTGGCGCGCATTTCGTGGCCGAGCAGGGTGGCGCTGACTTCTTTGCCACCGAACTGGCTGAGGATGCCTTCGGACAGCAGGGTCATGAGCACGTCGGGCATGAGGGCGGTGACGGCGCCGACGCCGAAATCGGTGGCAGGTTCCAGCCAGGCGGTGGTGAAGCTTGCCCAGGCCTTCGGATCGAAGTACGTGGCCATGATTGCAACGAGCGTACCGACCGTCGGTGACAGTGCCGGGAACGAGAAAGCGGGCGCCGGGGAACGGGTAGGTGACGTGAAACACGCGAACGGGTTACGTGTCCGCAGATACGGTGGGATTCGATTGATTGTTCCGCATCTGCGGAAGTACTCTGCTCCTCATGCCCGATATTCGGATTCGTGACGCCGCCCAGTTGCTGGGCGTCAGCGACGACACGGTGCGCCGGTGGATAGACAACGGCACCTTGTCCGCGCGTCGTGACGAGTCCGGTCGCCTGGTGGTGGACGGACGGGAGCTGGCGGAACTCGCCGTCGAGCAGGCTCGCACCCCGCAGACCCGGATGGGTAGTGCCAGTTCGGCACGAAATCGATTCCCCGGACTGGTCACCCGTGTGGTGGCCGATACCGTGATGGCACAGGTGGAGATGCAATGCGGACCATTCACAGTCGTATCCCTGATGAGCAGCGAATCGGTGCGCGAGCTGGGTTTGCAACCGGGCAGCGTGGCGATGGCCACGGTGAAGGCCACCACGGTCGTGGTGGAGACCACCGCGGAATCGGGTGGCGCCGGCTAGGCACCCGGTCCGGCGTGGCGGTGGCCGCGGCGGCGGTGCTCGGCGCGGGCCTGCTGTCGGGTTGCGGTTCGTCCTCGAGCAACAGCGGCTCCGGCACCAAGACCGTCACCGTGTTCGCGGCCGCCTCGCTGCAGCAGGTGTTCACGCAGCTGGGCAATCAATTCCAGACCGAGCATCCGGGCACCAAGGTGGTGTTCTCCTTCGCCGGTTCCTCGGATCTGGCGGCGCAGCTGAATCAGGGCGCGCCCGCGGATGTGTTCGCGTCGGCGGATCAGGCGAACATGGACAAGGTCACCAAGACCAATCGGATCAGCGCCAAGCCGCAGAACTTCGCCACGAATGTGCTGACCATCGTGACCCCGCCGGGCAATCCGGATCACATCGCGAACTTCTCGGATCTGGCCAAGCCGAACGTGCACCTGGTGGTGTGCGCTCCGCAGGTGCCGTGTGGTTCGGCGACCAAGAAGGTGGAGGGCGAGACCAAGGTGAAGTTGTCCCCGGTGTCCGAGGAGTCCTCGGTGACCGATGTGCTCACCAAGGTGGAGACGGGTCAGGCGGATGCGGGCCTGGTGTACGTGACCGATGCCTCGTCGGCCGGTAACAAGGTGACCACGGTGGCGTTCCCGGAGTCGAAGACCGCGGTGAACACCTATCCGATTGCCGCCGTGGCGGATTCCAAGAACGCCGATGTCGCGAATCAGTTCGTCGCCATGATCACGGGCGCGGAGGGGCAGAAGGCGTTGAGCCAGGCCGGGTTCGGCGCTCCGTAATGACGGGTGCGGAAGCGACCGAGACCGGCGTCCCGGAGCGGGGCGGGGTCGACGTCGGCTCCGCGCCGGATCCGGCGGCCCGGGTGCCTATGGGCCGTCGCATCCCTCGGTGGCCGCGGCGATGGTCGAATCATCGTGGCGGCACGCGTATTCCGGTGTGGCTGTTGTTGCCGGCGGCGCTGGGTTTCGGTTTCGTGGCGGGCCCGCTGGTGGGTTTGACGGATGCGGTCGATTGGTCGCATTTCCTGGGCTTGGTCACGTCGGATTCGTCGCGGATCGCACTGCTGCTGAGCCTGCGCACCTCGCTTGCCGCGGCGCTGCTGTGCGTCGTGTTCGGCGTGCCGATGGCCTCGGTGCTGGCGCGCATGCACTGGCGCGGCATGCCGATCTTGCGGGCACTGGTGTTGCTGCCCTTGGTATTACCGCCGGTGGTGGGCGGTATCGCGTTGCTGTACCTGTTCGGCCGGCAGGGTCTGCTCGGTAAGCAGCTGGATGCGATGGGGATCCAGATCGCGTTCAGTACGACCGCGGTGGTGCTGGCGCAGACGTTCGTGGCCCTGCCGTTCCTGGTGATCACCCTGGAGGGCGCGATGCGCACCGCGGGCGATCGATACGAGCGGGTGGCCGCCACTCTGGGCGCGCGTCCGACGATCGTGTGGTGGCGGGTGACCCTGCCGCTGCTGCGCCCGGCCTTGATCTCGGGCACGATCCTCGCGTTCGCGCGGGCCCTCGGCGAGTTCGGCGCCACGCTGACATTCGCAGGCAGCCTGCAGGGCAGGACGCGGACCCTGCCGCTGGAGATCTATCTGCAGCGCGAGGTGGATCCGGATGCGGCGGTGGCGCTTTCGCTGCTGTTGGTGCTGGTGGCGGTGTTCGTGGTGCTGGTGGCGTACCGCCGTTCGGGCGTGTCCGGAACGGACCGCCGTTCCCTGGTGCGCGGGTAGCGTGGCCGGAATGCCGAGTGTTTTCGCTGATCGCGCGGAGCGCATCGTCTCCGCCGTGCTGTCCGCCGACCCGCAATTGGCCGCGTTCGTAGGTGATCACGGCGCCGATCACCGGCTGCCGGATTACTCGCCGGAGGCGGTGGCCGCGCAGGTCACCATGCTGCGTGAGGCCTCGCACGCGCTGGCCGAGGTCGACGACGACGAGCTCGATCCGGAGGATCGGGTGGATCACGCCATGCTGCAGCAGCACGTGGACGGGATGCTCTTCGAGTTCACCGAGGCGCGGGAGCACGAGTGGAATCCGCTGGTACACAACCCGGGTCCGCTGCTGTACGGGCTGATGGCGCGCCCGTTCGCGCCCGCCGAGGAACGCCTGGAAGCGGTGCGATCCCGTCTGGAAGCCCTGCCGGATGCGCTGGCGACGGCCCGCAAGGTGCTGGGTGACTGTCCGCGCGTGCATGTGGAGACGGCGATCGGCCAGTTCGGCGGGGTCAAGTCCCTGATTCATGACCTGCTGCCCGAATTGACCGCGCAGGCGCCCGGATTCGAGATCGACGCGGCCGCGCGGACGGCGGTGGCGGCGCTGATCGAATTCAAGGGCTGGCTCGCCGAGCGCGTAGAGCATTCGGAGCGGGATCCGCGACTGGGCCGCCGCCTGTGGGAGGCCAAACTCTGGCACACCCTCGACACCGACCTGAGCGCCGCCGCGGTGCTGGACCGCGCGCACACCCACCTCGATCGCTTGACCACCGAGATCCGCGCCGCCGCAGGCGAACTGCTCGGGGTCGCGAATCCGGATGACGAGACGGTCCGGGCGGCGCTGGCCCGCCTGGCCGCCGATCATCCGAGCAATGCCACGGTGGTCGGCACGGCCACCACCGCACTCGAGGAGGCGACCGCGTTCGTCGCCGCCCACGAGCTGGCGACTCTCGTCGACGATCCGCTGGTGATCCAGGAGATGCCGGAGTTCGCGCGTGGTGTGGCGGTCGCCTACTGCGATCCGGTGGGCCCGCTCGAAACTGCCGAGCTGCCCACGTTTTTCGCCATCGCCCCGACCCCTTCGGACTGGTCGGCCGAGCGGGTCGCCTCGTTCTATCGCGAATACAACGATCACATGATGCGCAATCTGACCGTGCACGAGGCCATGCCCGGCCACTTTCTGCAGTTGGCGCGGGCCCGGCGTTTCCGTGGTTCCACGGCGGCGCGCGCCATGTGCTGGAGCGGCACCTTCATCGAGGGCTGGGCGGTTTACACCGAGCAGCTCATGTCCGAGCACGGTTTCGGTGGCCTGCCGGTTCTCCTGCAGCGCTTGAAGTCCCACCTGCGCATGACCATCAACGCCATCCTGGATCAGGGCGTGCACTGCGCCGGCCTGACCGAGCCGGAGGCCATGGACCTCATGCTGCGCCGCGGCTTCCAAGAGGAGGGCGAAGCCGCCGGCAAATGGCGCCGCGCCCTCCTCAGCTCCACCCAGCTCTCCACCTACTTCGTCGGCTACACGGAGGTTTCCGCCATCGCCGCCGCCCGCCCCGCCACCACTCCCCTCCGCGATTGGCACGACGCCATGCTCGCCCACGGCTCCCCCGCCCCCCGCCACTTGGCCGCCCTACTCGGCGTGGACAGGACCTGAATCGATGCGCGAATCCGCCGGCCCGGAAGCCGATTCCCGTCTGATGGAACGGAATATCCGGCTGCAACCGACGCCGGACAGCGGCCGGGTGACACTCGCCGATGGACGGTGCGGGCCGGCCGAAGTGCTCGAGCCCCGTCGTAGCCGGGGCGGAGTCCGCAATGGCTGAGCCGGATTCGGGCCTCGTGCTGTCGGCGACCCTGGCACAGCGCGACTTCCAGGTCGAGCTGCGGGTACCGCCCGGCGAGGTGCTGGCGATCCTCGGTCCCAACGGCGCGGGCAAGTCGACGCTGCTGGACATGGTCGCCGGCCTGCTGGTCCCGGATTCGGGTCGGCTGACCCTGAACGGCGAGGTGCTCACCGATATCGCCGCGGGCATCGCGGTGCCGCCGCATCGGCGTTCGGTGTCGTTGCTGGCGCAGGATGCGCTGCTGTTCCCGCATATGTCGGTGCGCGCGAATGTGGCGTTCGGCCCGCGTAGCCGGGGTATGCGCGGGCATAGGGCCGATACCGTCGCCCAGGAATGGTTGCGGGCGGTCGACATGTGGGATTTCGCCGGGCGCCCACCGGATTCCCTCTCGGGCGGGCAGGCACAGCGGGTGGCTCTCGCTCGCGCACTGGCCGTCCGGCCGGAAGTGCTGCTGCTCGACGAACCCATGGCCGCCCTGGATGTGACCGCCGCACCCGCGATGCGAACTCTGCTGCGCCGTGTCCTCCGCCCGAATCCGGTATCCGAGTCGGCACTCGCGATCACCGATGACGCGCCGTCGACGCTCTCAGGAGCCGCGGTGGCCGGTAAGGCCGCGGGCGCGCCGGGTCCCGCCGGCAAGGCGGGCGCCGGCGGCGTCGGCCTGGGTGCGCGGGGCGGTGCTGCCTCTCCTCGCACGGTGCGTGCTGCCGGGGGTGCGGGTGCGGCGGGGACTGCCGGTCGCGCGGGCCGGATTGCCGGGGTGCGGGAGTTCGGGCGCCCGGTGGTGACCATTCTGGTGACGCACGACATCATCGACGCGGTGACGCTCGCCGATCGGGTGGCGGTCATCGAGTCCGGCCGGGTGGTCGAGTCCGGGCCGGTGGCAACGGTTCTCGCGCGACCGCGGAGCCGGTTCGCCGCGCGGATCGCGGGTGTGAATCTGATCGTCGGTACCGGGGCCGGCGGCGAGACCGCCGGTCTTGTCGCTGTCATCGACGGCGATACGACAGTGACCGGCCGCTCGGAGGACGACGTTGTGCCGGATTCCCGCGCGGCCGCGGTTTTCTCACCGGCCGCGGTGGCGGTCCATCGCGAGCATCCGGAGGGCAGTCCCCGCAATGTGTTTCGGGTGCGGATCGCGGAGTTGGAGGATCGCGGCGGCATCGTCCGGGTGCGCGCCGAAGACGGTCAGGGGGCGACCGCGGGGTTGGCCGCGGATCTGACGCCCGCCGCGGCGGCCCAGCTGGATCTTGCTCCCGGTATGGATGTGTTCTATGCCGTGAAGGCGACCGAGGTCGAGGTCTATTCATACTGACCTGTGGGCCACTGTCTCATCGATGTGACCTGAGTCATATTCTGGAGCTCGGGAGGAACTATGACCCTGGACCTCAACAGTGATCTCGGCGAGGGCTTCGGCGCCTATCGGATGGGCGATGATGCGGCCATGCTGGACGTCGTGACCAGCGCCAATATCGCGTGCGGGTTCCATGCCGGGGATCCGGCCATCATGCGGCGCACCTGTGCGCTGGCGGTGGAGCGGGGCGTGCGCATCGGCGCGCATATCGGTCACCGTGATCTGGCGGGTTTCGGCCGCCGCGCGATTCCGGTGACCCCGGACGAGGTGCGTGACGAGACGCTGTACCAGATCGGCAGCCTGGACGCCTTCGCCCGCGCCGCCGGTGACCGGGTGCGCTACGTGAAACCGCATGGCGCGCTGTACCACCAGGTCGCCGCGGATCGGGCACTCGCCGAGGCGATCGTCGCCGCCCTGCGCGAATTCGATCCCGCGCTGGCCCTGCTGGGACCGGCGTCCACCGAACTGGAGCAGGCGGCGCATGCGGCCGGAACCCCGTTCGTGGGTGAGGGTTTCGCGGATCGTGCGTACACGCCGGAGGGTCTGCTCACCCCGCGCGGCACCCCCGGCGCGGTGTTGCACGAGGACGAAGCTGTGACGCAGGCGCTGTCGATCGCGAATCATGGAAAGGCCGTCACCGTGGACGGCGGCACGGTCGCCGTGTCCGCGACGAGCATCTGCGTACACGGTGACACTCCGGCGGCGGTGATGATGGCGCGCCGCATACGCGCCGCCCTGGACGATTCCGGAATTCCCGTGCGGGCCTTCACCTGACGGTGCGCCCCGCATGGCTGCGATGGTCGAATCCGGGACGGCTGCAATGGATTAACTCGGAATGTCTGCGATAGGTGAACGATGAGCGATCCGGCCTCCGACCAGTTCCGATCCGCTGCACCGGGTCTCGGTGAGATCCGGCCCGCGGGCGATTGCGCCCTGCTGGTGATGGTGCCGCGGCGCACCGTCCTGACCGAGCTGGTGGCGGCCCTGCGCATCCGGCCGGGTGGCGTCGTCGATGTGCTGCCCGCGGCCGAAACCGTCCTGGTCACACTGTCTTCCCCGGCGGCGGCGGAACCGGTGCGCAAACAGCTGGCCGCACTGCTGGCGGGCCTGGCGGGGGCGCCGGCGACGAGTGACCCGCTGGGCGGCAATGGTTCCGGCGCGGATCCGGTGCGGATCCCGGTGCGCTACGACGGCACGGATCTGCCCGAGGTGGCGGCGTTGCTGGGTCTCACCCGCGCGGAATTGATCGCACAGCACACCGGCGTCGTATGGCGTTGCGCCTTCGCGGGTTTCGCACCGGGCTTCGGCTATCTGGAATCCCCGGACCGCAGGTTGACGGTCCCCCGCCGCGCCCAGTCCCGCACCGCGATCCCGGCCGGTGCGGTGGCCCTGGCGGGTGGTTATTCGGCGGTCTATCCGCGGCGTAGTCCGGGTGGCTGGCAGCTCATCGGCAGCACCGAGCTGACCTTGTGGGATGTGGATCGCGACCCGCCCGCGCTGGTACGCGCGGGTAGCCGCGTCCAGTTCGTGGCTGTCGAGGGTGGCGCGGCATGATCCGGGTGGAGCGGGTGGGCCCGCTGGCCACCATTCAGGATCTGGGCCGTCCCGGCTGGTTCGATTCCGGTGTCGGTGCGGCGGGTGCGGCGGATCGCGGTTCGCTGCGGCTCGCGAATCGCCTGGTCGGAAATCCGGAGGGCGCGGCCGCTATCGAGGCCCTGCTGGGTGGCGTGGAGTTGCTCGCGTTGCGGCATCTCACCGTGGCTGTGACCGGCGCCGTCGCCCCCATCACCGTGGACGGCCGCCCGATGGGGATGGCCAGCGTGCTGGAAATCGAAGAGGAGCAACGGCTTCGGCTGGGTTTCGCCGGGTCGGGCCTGCGCAGTTATATCGCGGTGCGTGGCGGTATCGATGTGCCGCCGGTGCTGGGTTCGCGCAGTCGCGACACGCTGTCGGGTATCGGCCCGGAGCCGCTGCGGGTGGGTGATGTGCTGCCGGTGGGGAGGCCGCCGCGCACGCATCCGACGGTGGATGTGGCCCCGATCGCCGCGCTCACCGCCGGACCGCTGACCGTGCGGGTGGTGCCGGGTCCGCGCGCCGACTGGTTCGCCGATGCCGCAGCGCTTTTCGCGGGCGAGTGGACCGTCTCCCCGGACACCGATCGCATCGGCGCCCGCCTGGACCGGCGTTCGGGTCCGGTGCTGCGGCGTGCGGTGGACACCGAATTGCCCACGGAGGGTATGGCTCTGGGTTCCATTCAGGTGCCGCCGAGCGGTCAGCCGGTGGTGTTCCTGGCCGATCATCCGATCACCGGCGGCTATCCGGTGATCGGGGTGGTGGTGGACGCCGATGTGGATGTGGTGGCGCAGGCCCGCCCGGGTCAGGCCGTGCGGTTCCGGCTCAGTGCGCCGGATCCAGGGTCGCGTGCATGAGGTACACGTTGTAGCTGTTCCAGGCGGACATGGTGAAGTACAGGTCCTTGCCGGTCGACCACGGGTGCATGAAGCCGCCGTAGGCGGCGGGATAGTCGTCGGTGTCGACCAGCGGTACCGGCGCGGACCAGGTGCCTTGGGGTTCGGTGGCGGTGCGCAGCACGATCTGATGCTTGCTGACGTCGAGGTAGGTCATCTGCCACAGCTTGCTGTCCTGGTCGTAGCGCACCGAGATCTCGCCGGCCATGCCGTCGGCGATCGAGGTGGCGAGCAGTTGGCCCGGTCCGGCGGTCGGTTCCCAGTTGCCGTTGACCCAGTACTGGTAGGCGGACTTGTTGAGCACCTGGTCCTTGGGTACGCGCCCGAGGCCGATGAATCCCATGCGCCCGTTGGGTGTTCCGAACATGTAGACGTAGTCGTCGTGCGGCACCATGGTGGAGACCTGGAACCGGTTGGCGCCGAACAGGTTGTCCCATTGGGCCCATTGCGATTTGGTCCAGGTGCGGCCGTTGTCGTCGGACCAGGCGATGCCGCCGAGGTTGGTCCACCACATGCCCGGGATCTTGCTCCACCGGTTGATCGACATGTAGGTCAGGTATTGCCGGTCGCCGATGGCGAAGCCGGAGGTGGGGATGGTGGTGATCTCGAAGTTGGCGATCTTGCGGCTGTCCAGGATCTGGGCCGCGTGGCAGCGGCTGTCCTGGACGAAGCTGTCCAGGGTGAGGCCCTGGGACAGGTCGTGGTTGCTGCTGTAGGCGATGGTGTTGCTGCGCCAGTCCTGGTCGCCGGTGCCCGCGCCGGGCGCTTCCCAGCCCTTTCCGAAGGTGTCGCCGAAGACGACGGCCACCTGATCGGGTTTGGTCTCCCAGATCAGGCCGAGGTCGGTGCCGTCGACGGACCAGCGCATATCGGTGCGGTTGGCGGAGCCGTGCCCGGTGACCTGATCGACCAGATCCAGGGACTGCACCTGCGGTTTCGCCGGTGCGGCCGCGACCGGGGCCGGTGCGGCGGGCTGCACGTCGGGGGTGGGTGCGGGCTGCGGTTCGGGCGGTTCGCCGCCGGGTACCGGGATCGGGATGGGCTCGGTCTGCGGGTCGATCTGGATCTGCGGCAGCCCCAGCGGATTGTTCGTGCTGGGTGGCGGTGGCGTGGTGGTGGGCGGAGTGGTGGTGGGCGGAGTGGTGGTGGGTTGCGGCGGTTCCCCGGTGCCGGTGGCGGCGGGGTCCGGTGTCGTGGCCGGATCATCCTGCGGTGCAGGCACATCCGTTTTAGGTTTGGCGTCGTCGCGAATGTCCGGGCAGGGGTTGGTGCACGGGTCCTCGGGCAGCGGCTGCTGATCGACGCGGGTGTTGTCGGGCAGGGGTCCCGGGATGGGTACCGGCATGATCTGCGGTACCGGTACGGGGATGTGGATGGTCGGATTCGATTGCGGCGGCGGTGGTCCCGGCGGTGCCGGTGGCTGCTGCCGGGCCAGCGGGTCGTATCCCGTTTCGCCGCAACTGTTCACGGGCGGCGGGGCCCAGGGCGCGAGGGGTGCGGCGCCCGCGGTCGCGGCGGGCAGCAGTAGCGCGGCGACGGCGGCAACACTGCCGGAGAGGGTGAGTGCGGCGGGGATTTCGGAACGTCGTGGTCTCGCGACCGAACGGAATCCCATGCCGTATGTTTCTCCTCATCCGGGGCTGGGGGTGGCGCCCCGGGCGATATTAACACCGCGAACACGGAAAAACGGGCCGTGCCGACCGCATTGTCGGCCGACCCCAAGACAATTCGAATGCCGCGACCCGTTGGATGGGTGCCGGGGTCCCGGAAGATCGTTATCGCTCCGGTGTCATCGCTACCGTGTCGTTCCGCTGCGCCGCGAATTGAGTGCGATTGCGGCGATGCCGCAGGCGTAGACGCCGGCCGCGGCCATCACGACGGCCGGGGAGCGCCCGTCGGACGGTATCCACAGCGCCGTGCCCGCCAGCGCCGATACATAGGTGATGTTGAAGATGGTGTCCTGCAAGGCGAACACCTGCCCGCGGTGCGCGTCGTCGATGCCGATCTGCATGGCCGCGTCCCCGGTCAGCTTGATGGTCTGCCCCGCCAGCCCGAGCAGGAAGGCCGCCGCCAGCAGCATCAGCCCGGCCCGATCCTCGTCCGCGCCGTGCGCCACGGTGATCGGCGTGACCAGCGTCAACTGCACCACGATCGCCATGATCAGCCCCGCCTCCACGGTCCGTGGCCGCCCGAGGCGTGGAATCAGCACCGGCGCAACCACCGCCGCCCCCAGCATGCCCGCCCCGGTCGCGGTGATCGCCGCACTGAACTGCGCGATATGCGCCCCGACCGCCGCCTGATCCCCCCGCCGCAGCACCAGCACCATCACCAGCGTGTCGGCCCCGAACACGATCCGATGCGCCCCGATCCCGATCATCGTGGTCGTCACCTCCGGCACCCGCCACACCGCCACCGCCCCTTCTCTCAGCCCAGCGGCGATGGCCCGCACCGCGCTCCGCTGCACGGGTGGGGCAGCCGACGCGGTCTCCTCCGGTGTGCCGCCGGATCCGCTTGCCGGCCAGGCCGGTCCGAGGGCGCGCGAGCGGAACCCGGCGGCGGCCACCGCACCCACGACGGATCCCACGGCACTGCCCGCGACGGCGAGTCCGGAGGCGGTGTTGCCGGCCCCGGCCAGGCCGATGATCGAGAAGGCCACGCCCGCACCGAGGATCGCGCACCCGGACGCCGCAGTGGCCATGATCGAGTTCATGGGGACGAGCCGGCGCTGGGCGAGCACTCGGGGCAGCGAGGCGGAGACGCCGGCATTGACGAACCGGCTGACACCGACCACGGCCAGCGCGAGGGCGAGCAGCGCACGGTCACTCGCCCCGGCCGCCAGGCTCACGGCGGTGATCGCAATCAGCACTCCGCGCAGCACGTTCGCGACCAGCAGCACGAGCCGCCGATCCCAGCGGTCCAGCAGCGCGCCCGCGTAGGGCCCGATGATCGAATACGGCAGCAGCAGCGCCGCGAATCCGCCCGCGATGGCGAGTGGATCGGTCTCGCGTTCGGGATTGAAGAGGATGGCCCCGGACAGCGCCGCCTGGAACATGCCGTCCCCGAATTGCCCGGCCAGCCGGACCGCGGTGAGCCGTAACGTGCCGGGGTTCTCGGCGAGTCCCGTGCGTGCGGCTGCCATTCCGGTGCGTGCCGCCGTCAGCCTGCCGCGCAGCGGGGCCGTCCGGGTCACCGGGCCGGGTGCGTGGTCACCAAGGCGAAAACCGCGGCGCGCATATCGTCGGCCATGGGCAGGTTGTCCAGGCTGTCGGCGTCTATCCATTGATATTGATCGTGCTCGGCCGGATCGAGCAGCACGTCGCCGGGCTCGGCCTCGGCGACGAAGCTGTATTTGCGGACCCGGGATTTGGTGCGGGTGGCGTAGTCGAAGCCGCCGAGTACATCGGTGATATCGAGTACGCGCAGTCCGGTTTCCTCGAAGAGTTCGCGTCCTACGCAGTCGGCAAAGCTTTCCCCGGATTCGACGCCGCCGCCGGGTAACTCCCACATGCCCCGGTATGTTCCTTCGACACGCCGCACGACCAGGAGTTTGCCCGCGCGGAATACCGCCACCCCCACCACGAAGTGCGCGATCCCCTCGGCCTCGGCCTGCTGCCGGAGTTCGCGTTCGATGCTCGCGAGTACTTCGGGTCGCATCCCCCTGCTCTCCCTCCGGTTTCACTTGCGGCACATCATGATACGGTCGCCACCCGGATCACGCCGTCGCGCGGACTTCCCGATGATCATCGCCAGTCATTTGCCCGCACCGCGTGCCGAGGGTGAAGCGCCTGGTCGGCGGCGGGTAGGGCAACGGTGCTCTCACGCTAGACTATTTACCTGGAGTTCAGCTCAGGGCATGGATTATGCCCCTACCCTGGAATCCGATCGGTGCTCGCCGGTGAGAGGAGTACGGCGGTGTCCACCCTCACGACACCACACATCGATGTCCATCGTGGCGGCGACCGCATGAAAACCCGTGTGGCGTGGCTGGATTCGAAGCATTCGTTCTCGTTCGGGGAGCATTACGATCCCGACAACACGCATCACGGCCTGCTGCTGGTGAACAATGAGGACATCGTCCTGCCCGGTGAGGGATTCGAAACGCATCCGCATCGGGATATGGAGATCGTCACCTGGGTGCTGAGCGGCAGCCTGGTGCACCAGGATTCGCTGGGGCACAACGGCGTCATCTATCCGGGTCTGGCGCAGCGGATGAGCGCTGGTACCGGCATTCTGCATTCGGAGAAGAACGATTCGTGGCGGCTCAGTACCGCCCCGGAGCATGACGAGCCGGTGCATTTCGTGCAGATGTGGGTGGTGCCGGACGAGCCCGGCCTGACGCCCGGCTATCAGCAGCTGGAGGTCGACGACGAGCTGGCCGGCGGCGGTCTGGTGACGGTGGCCTCGGGCCTGCCGCGCTATCGGGATCGCAGCGCGATCGCCATTGCCAGTAGTCATTCGGCATTGCACGTGGCCCGCATGGCGGGTCCGGCCGCGCCGGTCGAGGTGCGGCTGCCGGAGGCCCCTTACCTGCATGTCTTCGTGGCGCGCGGTGAGGTGGAGATGGAGGGCGTCGGCACCCTGTACGAGGGTGACGCGGTCCGTATGGTGCGCAGTGGCGGCCAGCGGGTGACGGCGAACCTGCCGTCCGAAATTCTGGTGTGGGAGATGCATGCCCGCCTCGGTGGGCAATAGCATCGACGCCATGAGCCAGTACCCGCCGCCGGGTCAGTACGGCAACTATCCGCCGCCTCCGCCCGGTAACTATCCCCCGCCGGGCGGGCAGCCGTACTGGCAGGAGTCGCCGAAGCGCAAGGGCCTGGCGATCACCGCGCTGGTGCTCGGCATTCTCGCGGTGATCGGTTCGGTCACGGTGGTCGGCGGCATTCTGTTCGGTCTGTTCGCGACGGTCTTCGGTCTCATCGCAATGGTGAAGGCGCGCAACGGCACCGCGGGTGGTCTCGGTATGGGAGTGTCGGGCCTGATCCTGGGCATTATCGGCATCATCATCTCGATTCTGCTTGCGGTCTTCGCCTACAGCTGGTTCGTCGACAATGGCGGTAAGGATCTGGTCGACTGCCTGAACAAGGCCGGGAACGATCAGGCCAAGGTCGACCAATGCCAGAACGACTTCAAGACCACCATCAGCGATAAGTACGGCATCACCGTCACGCCCGAGCCGACCCCCTGAGAGAGCGCCCTGAGCGGTTTCTCGATCAACCGGCGGCCGGGCGGCATTCGCGGGTAGCCCGGACCACTTCGGCGAGTTCGGGCCGGAAGTCGCCCTGCGGCGGGCAGATCCAGGCGCGGTAGCCGGTGTGCTCATCACTGGGTGAGGGCAGCACGATGCGGCTACCGGGTAGCGCCACCGCGGCGCAGTCCCGGAAAAGGTCGGAGAACAGGGCCATGTCGAGGTAGGAGTCGTCCATGGGCCCGGTGAGGAAGGTCCACCGCCCGGACCGGGGATGGGCGATGACGGGCCCGCACCGATGCTGTGCATGCAGCCGGTTGCGGACGCGTGCGCCGAGTTCAGCGGGCATGGTGACCGCGCCGACCGCCCCGACTTCCAGCATGATCCGCCCGAGTGCCGAGTCGACGACGCCGTACAGGCCGTGCTCCTTGCGGTAGCGCCGGCAGCGGGCCAGTGCTTCCTGGGTGGCGGTGTATGAGGACGGGTCCAGCGCGCTCATGGCGAACCTCCTGCTACCGACCCTATTATCCCGCAATCTGTATGACAATAGTCACACGCCAGTGAGTTGTGCGGAGTAGGATCGCCTGTCATGGCACCCGTCTCGCCCACGGTCGCCCGGTGGGAGCTGGTTCTGCGGCTGCGTGAACTCCGCGAGCAGCGCGGCTTCGATTCGGCCACCTTCGCCAAGCGCACCGGCTTCACGCCGGCCAACTGGTCGCATGTGGAGAAGGCCCGGCGCGTGCTGACCGCGACCACCATCGGCCCGGTGCTGGAACTGCTCGAGGTGGACGGCGAGGAGCGCGAGGAACTGCTCGCCCTGCTGACCGAGAGCAAGGAGCGCGGCTGGTGGGCCAAGTCCTCGGCCCTGCTGGGCGCGGAACTGCAGCGCTATTACGGCATGGAGTTCGGGGCGGAGAGCATCCGCAGTTACGACAGTCTGGTGGTGCCGGGCCTGCTGCAGACCGAAGAGTATGCGCGGGCGCTCATCAGCGCCGACGTCATGATCCGCCCGGTCCAGGTGGAACAACTGGTGGCGGTGCGGTTGCGGCGGCAGGAGCGATTGCGCGGTGACGACCGGGTCGAATTGACCGCGGTGGTCGGCGAGGCCACGCTGTTGCAACAGATCGGCGGCCCGAAAGTATTGCGCGGCCAACTCGAACACCTGGTGGATCTGCTCACCGAACTGGATTCCGTTTCGGTTCGGGTGATTCCGTTCACCGCGACGAGCGGTGCGATGCTCGGTGGCTCGAGTTTCCATCTGCTGGATTTCGCTTCCGAAAATCTGCCCACCTTCACCTGGGTGGAGAGCGCGGTTTTCGGTGGCGCCGTGGAAGATACGGATCAGGTTCGCGATCTGGGGTTCGCATTTGTGCGTGCGCTGGACCAATCACTCAGCCGCGCAGATTCTTTGGAGCTCATCGAACGCTATTCGAAAGGGTGGGATACGGAGGTCGGACGGTAAAATGCAGCGCATGCTTACCACCGCGAAGTACCAGCCGGAATCCACCGGCTGGTTCACGTCGACCCGTACCAATAACGGAAATCAGTGCGTGGAGGTTCGATTCGACGGTGCGTCGGTGCTCATCCGCGACAGCAAGTACCGGCGCAACCCGGAAAATCGCCTCGAATCCGAGCCCGTCATCACTGTCACCGCGAGCGAATGGATGTCGTTCCTGGGTACCCTCCCGGACCGCCGTTCCGCCCGCACCGCCCTCACGGCACACACCCGCCTCGACGGCCACACCGAACTCCGCCACGCCGAGATCACCCTGGTCTACACCCCTGGCGAATGGGCTGCCTTCACCGCCGGCGCCCGCGACGGTGAATTCGATCGAGTTCCGGTCGCCGCCTGACCGGCATCGTCCGAAATCGGCATACTGGAGATCGTGACTTCGCAGTTGAACGCACCCTCCGGTATCGACCTGTCCTTCGTAGATCAGGCTGTCCGTGTGCAGGATGACCTGTTCGCGCACGTCAACGGCAAATGGCTGGACACTCACGAGATACCGGCCGATCGCGCGGTCGACGGCGCCTTCCGCACGCTGTACGACCAGGCCGAGAAGGATGTCCAGCAGATCATCCAGGACGCTTCCGCCGCCGATGCCGCGCCCGGCACCGAAGAGCGCAAGATCGGCGACCTCTACAACAGCTTCATGGACGAGGCCGCCGTCGCGGCGGCCGGTCTGACCCCGATCGCCGAGGAACTGGCCGCCGTCGCCGCCGTCTCGGACCGCTCCGAGTTCGCGGCGCTCATCGGCCGCCTGCAGCGCACCGGCGTGGGTGGCGCGGTGTCCTTCTATGTCGACACAGACGACAAGAACTCCGAGCGCTACCTGGTGCACGTCTCCCAGTCCGGGATCGGCTTGCCCGACGAGTCCTACTACCACAAGGACGAGTACGCGGAGATCCGCGCGAAGTACGTTGCGCACACCCGCCGCATGTTCGAACTGGCCGGTCTGGACTACGACGCGCAGCGCGTCTTCGACCTGGAGGCCAAGCTGGCCGCAGGGCACTGGGATGTGGTGCGCCGCCGTGATGCCGAGTTGAGCTACAACCTCACCACCTTCGACGCGCTGACCACCGAGAACCCCGAATTCGACTGGGCCGCGTGGACTTCGGCGCTGGCCGCGGGCGTGGATCGTTCCGGCGCGGAGTTGTTCGCCGAACTGGTGGTGCGCCAGCCGGATTACCTGCGCACCTTCGCCCAGTTGTGGGCGTCGGAGTCCTTGGATGACTGGAAGGCCTGGGCGGCTTGGCGTGTCGTGAAGGCCCGCGCCTCCTACCTGACCGCCGACCTGGTGGAGCAGAACTTCGACTTCTACGGCCGCACCCTCACCGGCGCGCAGGAGAACCGGGAGCGCTGGAAGCGTGGCGTGTCCCTGGTGCAGGACCTGCTCGGTGAGGCGGTCGGCAAACTGTATGTGGCCCGGCACTTCCCGCCGGAGGCCAAGGCCCGCATGGTCGACCTGGTGGCCAACCTGCAGGAGGCGTACCGCCGCAATATCTCCCAGCTGGAGTGGATGGGTCCGGATACCCGGCAGGCGGCCCTGGCCAAGCTGGAGAAGTTCACCCCGAAGATCGGCTACCCGGACGAGTGGCGTGACTACTCCGCGATCACGGTCGACCCGGCCGACCTGGTCGGCAATTACCGCAGCGGCTATGCGGCCGATCACGATCGCGATCTGAACAAGCTGGGCGGCGCGGTGGACCGCGGCGAGTGGTTCATGACCCCGCAGACGGTGAACGCCTATTACAACCCGGGCATGAACGAGATCGTCTTCCCCGCGGCCATTCTGCAGCCCCCGTTCTTCGACATGAACGCCGACGACGCCGCCAATTACGGCGGCATCGGCGCGGTCATCGGCCACGAGATCGGTCACGGCTTCGACGATCAGGGCTCGAAGTACGACGGCGACGGCAACATGATCGACTGGTGGACCGAATCGGACCGCACCGAATTCGGCAAGCGCACCAAGGCCCTCATCGCCCAGTACAACCAGTTCACCCCGAAGGATCTCTCCGAAGACCACAAGGTCAACGGCGAGTTCACCATCGGCGAGAACATCGGCGATCTGGGTGGCCTCACCATCGCCCTGGAGGCCTACAAGATCGCCCTGGAGGGCAAGGACTCCCCCGTCCTCGACGACCTCACCGGCCTGCAGCGCGTCTTCTTCGGCTGGGCCCAGGTCTGGCGCACCAAGGCCCGCGCCGAGGAGGCCATCCGCCGTCTCGCCGTGGACCCGCACTCCCCGCCCGAGTTCCGCTGCAACGGCGTGGTCCGCAACCTGGACACCTTCCACGAAGCGTTCAACGTGAAACAAGGCGACGCCCTCTACCTCGACCCGGCGGAGCGCGTGAAGATCTGGTAGCCCCCCGCGCTGGAATCTCGTGCCCCCGTCCGCGGACGGGGGCACGAGCCCGTCAAGAGATGCGCTCTTCGGTATCCGCGTCGAAGAAGAACAGTTCGTCCTGCTTGGGAGTCAGGGACAGGCGGTCGCCGAGGGCGACGCGGAAGCGGCGGTCGACCCGGGCGACGACGCGGCCGGAGCGGCTGGACCATTCGGCGGTGACGCCGTGGGAGTAGAGGAAGGATTCGGAGCCGAGTTCTTCCAGCAGTTCGACCTCGACGGTGAGGGCGTTCTCGCCGCCGGCGGCGACCTCCCAGGATTCCGGGCGGATGCCGATGATCACGTTCTTGCCGGTGACGGTGCGCGGCAAGGGGATTCGCAGCTCGTTCAGGACCGCCTGCCCGTCCTGGACCGGCGCGGTCAGCAGGTTCATGCCCGGTGAGCCGATGAAGCCCGCGACGAAGGTGTTGACCGGGTTGTCGTAGAGCTCGCGCGGGGCCGCGATCTGTTGCAGTCTGCCGTCTTTCATCACGGCTACCCGGTGGCCCATGGTCATGGCCTCGACCTGGTCGTGGGTGACGTAGACCGTGGTGGTACCGAGGCGTTTCTGCAGGGCCGCGATCTGCGAGCGGGTGCTGACCCGGAGTTTGGCGTCCAGGTTGGACAGCGGTTCGTCCATGCAGAAGACCTGGGGCCGGCGCACGATGGCGCGGCCCATCGCGACGCGCTGGCGTTGCCCGCCGGACAGTTTCGCGGGCTTGCGGTCGAGGAGGTCTTCGAGTTCCAGCATGGCGGCGGCCTCCTCGACCCGGATGCGGGTGTCCGCCTTGCTCATTCCCGCATTACGCAGTGCGAAGCCCATGTTCGCGGCCACGGTCATGTTCGGGTAGAGCGCGTAGCTCTGGAAGACCATGGCCACATCGCGGGCCCGCGGCGGCAGGCCGGTCACGTCCTGCCCGCCGATGCGGATGTGGCCGCCGGTCACCGCTTCGAGGCCCGCCAGCATGCGCAGACTGGTGGATTTGCCACAGCCCGAAGGGCCGACCAGCACCAGGAATTCGCCGTCGGCGATCTCGATGTTCAGGTCGTCCACCGCGGGGCCGGGCGTACCCGGATAGGTGAGGGAAACACCCTCGAACTGCACAGTCGCCATGCCGGCGGATCTCCTTGTGTCTCACCACCTGTCAGGCGGTTGCTGATTACTTGGGCAGTTTGGGCGTGATCTGCCGGTCGATGATGGTCTGCAGCTGCTTGCCGATATCGGCGAAAGTGGCTGCCGTATCCCGGTTCTGCAGGCCCATCTGCTCGAGGCCGGTGCCGATGATCTGATCGCCGCCGGGTACGAAGACGCGCGCGTAGTTCTGCGGCTTGGTCAGCGGCAGCTGGTCGATGGCGGTCTTGAAGTGCGGGTTCTTGGCCAGGAAGTCCACCATGCCGGGTTCCTGCGCCGCCGACTTGCGCACCGGCACGTACCCGGTGGCCTGCGAGAAGTACGCCGTATTGGTGGTATCGGTGATGAAGTCGATGAACTTCAGCGCGTTCTCCTTGCGGGCGTCGCTGATCCGCGACGGAATCGCCAGGCCCGCACCGCCGGTGGTGCAGCCCGCCAGTCCGTTCGGGTGCGGCAGGAAGCCGGTGCCGAACTCCACCTTGCCCGCGGAGCTGGTGTCGATGGCCTTCAGATCGCCGGTGGAGCCGATGGCGGAGGCGATGATGCCGTTGCCGAAGTCCACCGCGTAGGTGGGGCGGATGCTGGCGTACTTCTTGGTGTTCATGGAGTCGCGCAGGTAGTTGCCGGCGGCGAGGGTGGCGGGATCGTCGAACTTCAGCTTCCATTCGTCGGAGTAGGCGCCGCCGAAGGTCCAGATCGGTCCCTGGAAGGTCCAGGCCAGGTAGTTCTTGGCGTCGCCCCAGCCGTGCGCCCACTTACCGCCGCCGAGCACGCTCTGGATCTTCGGGCCCCACTCGTCGAATTCGGCCCAGCTGTCCGGGGTGCGGTCGGGCAGCCCGGCCTTGGCCCAGACGTCCTTGTTGTAGTAGAAGATCTGCGTCGAGCGCGCGTACGGCAGCGCCCAGGTCTTGCCGTTGAACTTGTAGTCGCCGACGAAGGTGTCCACGTAGTCGGACACGTTCACGCCCGCGGCCGAGAAGTGGCTGTCCAGCGGTTCGATGGCGCCGTTGAGCGCGTAGTTGAACCACCAGACGTCGGACAGGATCACCACGTCCGGCAGCTCGCCGCCGGTGAGCGCCGCGTTGAACTTGGTCGCGACCTCCTCGTAGTTCTTGCCCGCGTCGACCAGGTCGACCTTCAGGTCCGGGTACTTGGCTTCGAAGCGCTTGATCAGCTCGTTTTCCTGATCCTTCGAGGTACCGGGGTGATTGGACCAGAAGGTAATGGTCTTCGAGTCGCCACCCTGCGTACCGCCGCCGCCGGTACCGGCGCAGGCGGTCAGCGCGACCGCGCCCGCGGCCGCGCCGGCGAGGCCTAGGAACCCGCGTCGGGACAATGCGGGCAGACGTGATTCGGGCACAGGAATCTCCTTCTGGGACTTAACCCTTGACCGCACCGGAGGTGAGGCCCTTGATCATTTGGCGCTGCAGCGCGAGGAAGACGATGAGGATGGGCAGCATGGTCAGCACGACGCCGGCCATGACCGGCCCCCAGTTGGTGACGCTGGGGTTCTCGGTGTTCTGCAACAGGGTCAGGCCGACCGGCAGGGTCGCGACGCGCGCGTCGTCGGCCATGAGGAACGGCCACAGGTATTCGTTCCACTCGTTGACCAGCGTCACCACGGCGAACGCCACCATGGTCGGTCCGGACATGGGCAGCACCACCCGGGTGAGCAGCCGCCACCAGCCGGCGCCGTCCATGCGCGCGGCCTCGATCACTTCACCGGGCAGCGACAGGAAGTGATTGCGCATGAGGAAGGTGCCGAAGGCGACGCCGCAGAGCGGAATGATGATGCCCTGGAAGGTGTTCCGCCAGCCCAGCTGGGCGATGAGGGCGTAGTTGGAGATGATGGTGATCTGGTTGGGCACCATGAGCGCCGCGATGATCACCAGGAACACGATGTTCTTGCCCGGGAAGCGCAGGAACACCAGCCCGTAGGCGCTGAACACGCCGAGCACGAACTTCACGGCGGACACGATGCCGGTGACGATGATCGAGTTCCGCAGGAACTGCCAGAACGGCAGTGTGGTGGTGGCGTCGTGATAGTTCGAGGCGAGCCAATGTTTCGGCCAGTAGGTGACGGGCTGGGTGTAGACCTCGGAGTGCGCCATGAACGAGCGCGTGAGGATGTAGTACAGCGGGACGCCGACGATGATCAGCACGCACAGCATGGCGGCGTAGCCGAAGACCTTCGCCCACAGGTCCCGATTGTCGTTGAGCCGGTTCACTTCTCGTCTCCTCGGTCCATCATGCGTACCTGCACCACGGTCACGATCAGCAGCGCCAGGAACATGATGGTGGCGACGGCCGCCCCGTATCCGGCGCGCTGGTTGACCCAGGACTCGCGATAGACCTGATAGATCATGGTGGTGGTGCCGGTGCCGATCGGCCCGCCGCGGGTCATCACATTGATGAGGTCGAAGACCTGCAACGAGTTGAGCAGCACGGTGATCGACAGGAAGTAGGTGGTGGGCCGCAATTGCGGCAGCAGCACCCGGCTGAAGGTGGTCCAGCGGCTCGCGCCGTCGATCTCGGCGGCCTCCATCAGGTCGGCCCGGACTCCTTGCAGCGCCGCCAGGTAGATGACGAAGCTGTAGCCCAGGTTCTTCCAGATGTAGGTGACCGTGATCATGAACAGCGCCCAGTGCGGGTTCTGCACGAAGTCGGGTGAGTGAATTCCCAGCTTCTGCAACAGGTCCGGGATCAGCCCGAAGCCGGGGTCGAAGATGAACTGGAAGCCCACGCCGATGGCCGCTCCGGAGATGACGTAGGGCGCGAAGATGGCGGACCGGACGATATTGCGCCCGAGCAGTTTGCGATCCAGCAGCAGGGCCAGCCCCAGTCCCAGCACCATGCTGCCGAGGACGGCGGCGACCGTGAAGATCACGGTATTGCCGACGATCTGCCAGGAGTCGTCGCGGCGGAACCACTCCGTGTAGTTGTCGAAACCGACCCAGCTCAGGCTGGTCGCGGAGAGGTTCCAGTCGGTGAAGGACAGCCGGACGTTGTCGATCAGCGGCCGGTAGACGAACAGTCCCAGCAGGATCAGGTTGGGTGCGACGAGCACGGCGAACAGCGCATAGTCCTGCCATGGTCGGCTGCGCCGGCCACGCCCTCTGGGCTGTGGCAGGACTCGTTCGGGGTGTGATCGCACCCGCGCACTGTCGCGATCTTTGGCAAATAGCCGGTTAATCAGGGATACCGACAATGCGGACATGCGGCGAATAATACGATTGAGTAACCGCTTTCGAGCATGAAACGGATGAACGTCAGATCAACAACAAGGGGCCCCGCCATCCGGCGGGGCCCCTTGTCCGTCTGTGTGGAACGTCAGTTCCAGTCGCTCCAGCCGTCACCGGTGAAGGTGCCGCCGTTGGTGTTCTTCACGATGACCGGGTCGCCCTTCTTGGCGTTCTCGAAGTACCACTTGGCGTTCTCCGTGGAGACGTTCAAGCACCCGTGCGAGGTGTCCGAAACACCCTGCTGCGCAACACTCCACGGTGCGGCGTGCAGGAAGATGCCGTTGTTGGCCATGCGGCTCGCGTACTCGACCTCGAGCCGGTACCCCTCGGCGGCGGTGCTGGGCACACCGTAGGTGGCGGAATCCATGATCATCTTGCGATTCATCTCGCTGATGATGTAGGTCCCGTTCGGGGTCTCGTGCCCCGCCTTGCCCATGGAGGTGGGCATGGTCTTCACGACGTCACCGTTGCGGGTGACGGTGATGGTCTCGGTGGCGTCGTCGGCGGTGGCCACGAGGGCGTCGCCGATGTGGTAGGCGACGTCCGTGCCGCCCGCGGAGACGGTCACGTCGGTCCCGGCCGGCCAGAACTGCTCGGGCCGCCAGCGCACCTGCTTGTCGCTCAGCCAGTAGAAGTGGCCGTCCACCTTGTTGGTGGAAGTGATGCGGATGGCCTTCTCGGCGGTGGCGTGATCCGTCACCGGGTCCTTGAAGTTGATGATGACCGGCATGGCCACGCCGACGGTGTCACCGTCACCGGGGGTGATGTTGGGGGCGGCGAAGTTCGCCGGCGGCACGGGCGACTTGGCGTTCGGATCGGTGGGCAGCGAACCCGGTGCGGGCTGCGGCATGACGGCGGAGGGCACGCCCGGGATATCCGGCCCGCCCGGCCATAGCGGTGCGGCTGCGGCCGGTCCGGCCACCACGGCTCCGGTCGCCGCGATGGCAGCGAGGGCGATCAGTCCCGTTCTCCGGTACCGGGTAACTCGCACAGCTTGGTCCTCTCTGTACCGCCTCTCCGTGACTTCAGCGCACGGCTGAGAGCCGTGGACAGTTGCGTACGCGGCGGTGGTTTGGCGAGCAACCCGATTTTGGGCGTACCCCACGAGTTACCCGGAACTTGCGAAATCAGTTGTAACCAGCATCCATTACTACCGCGCGAGGCGCGGTAGTCCAATCGTGTTCTGCCAGTTATGCATACCAACTTCCTGGTGTGGAACAGGTCACATTGATTGGTACGGCCGTCCAGGATGGCGCGAATGCGCCGATGACACCGGCGATTCCCCGGCGCCGGCGGGCGTGCGCCCGGTTGTGGAGCGGTCGCTTCCGCAAACCTGGTTGTGATCGAAATCACTGGAGTCGCAGCGATGTTGCGCCCCATCGGAATTCGGCGACCACCTGGTCAGGACGCGGCGACCTCGAATGTTATCGCGGCGTGCGGACCGGTCGCGATGTTGTGTGGCACCGTCCACGGCACCCGCCCGCGCGCGAAACGCGGAGACAGCCGTAGCCGCACCGTATTCAGCACCGTCGCCAGCACGATGCGCATTTCGTACTCCGCCAGCGCCGCCCCGATACACCGCCGGTGCCCGCCCCCGAAGGGCGCGAATTCGAATGGGCTGTAGTGCCGTTCGAGGAAACGCTCGGGCCGGAACAACCGCGGCGCCTCCCACACTGTCGCATCGGAGTGCAGCAGCGGCACAATCAGCCCCATGGTGTCCCCGGTCACCAGCGCCGTGCCCCGCAGCGTGAAATCACCGGTGAGCCTGCGCAATACGATCGGCACCGGCGGATGCAGGCGCAGCGTCTCCTGGCAGACCGCATCCAGATAGGGCAGTTCGGCCAGTTCGCCCGGATCGAGATCCGTTCCGGCCGCGGCCAATTCCGTACGCAACCGCGCCAGCGTCGCCGGTTCGCGATGCAGCCGGTACAACGCCCAGACCAGGGCGGTGGCCGTCGTCTCGTGCCCGGCCACCAGCAGGGTGCGCACCTGCTCGCGCAGCTCCGTATCGGTCATCGCGGTCCCGTCCGCGTAGCGGGTAGCCAGCAATAACGCCAGCACATCCGAGCCATCGTGGCCGGCCTGGCCGCTGCCGGCCCGCCGCCGCGCGATATCGGCGTCGATGAGTGCGTCGAGCCGATCCCGCGCCGCGCGGAACCGCTCCCACCCGGACAATCCGAGTAGATTGCGCCGCAGCGCCGGCGCCAGCATCAGCACTCCACTGAACGAAGTGACGAAATCCATTGTGGCGACGGTGTATTCGGCCTGTCGCCGTGCATCGTCGATGCCGAATACCGCGGCCAGGATCACCCGCAGCGTCATGGCGCGCGCCGCGGCGCGCGCATCCACCCGTGCTCCGGGCCGCCACGCCTGTCCGGTGCGGTCGCCGTTCAACTCGGCCCGGGTCACGTCGCGGATCACGGTGCCGTAGTGCGCGATCCGGGTGTGGTGGAAGGCGGGGGCGAGCAGCGCCCGTTCCGGTCGATGCTTCTCCGGCCGGGCGAGGATCAGCGAGGCCGCGCCCACCATGGGCTCGATGGGGTTGGGCAGCGGCGGCGCGAGCAGGTCGATCGGCGCGCGGAAGAGTTCTCGTGCGCCCGCCGGGGTGCCGGTGCAGACGCAGGTGCCGAGTCCCGGGAATCGGATGCGGAACGGATCGCCGTCGCGTGCCCGCCGCCAGCGGAAGTAGTGCTCCAGATCGAGCCCGCCGGTGCCCATACTGCTTTATACGACATGCACCGACGGCCCGGTTCGATACGCGCCCCGCAGGTCGTGTAACCATGGGGAGCAAGTCCGAATTGTGCGGTTTCCATCAGTTGAGGCGAGGATTGCCCGTGTTGCGTAGGCAGCTCACCGCTCGGATCGCGCTGCCCGCGATCTCCGCCGTCCTGTTGCTCGCGGGCGCCGCGGCGCTCACCGGCTGCGGCTCCACCATCTCCGGCACCCCGCAGGCCGTCTCCGGGAATCCCGGTAAGCCGCCGGGCAAGACGGGCCCCGGCAGCACCACCACCCCCGGCGCGCCGGCCGCGCCCACCACCACCGCCCGCGCCGACAAGGGCGGCAACACCGACTTCCAGGCGAGCGTCGGTGACTGCGTGAAGCTCGGCGGCACCACGGACAACGCCACCATCGCCAAGGAACCCTGCGGCAGTCAGGACGCCAATTACAAGGTGATCGGCAAGGCGCCCTCGAACACCCAGTGCCCCAAGGATGTCGACCAGGCCTACTACGAGACCGTCAACGGCCTCGAAACGGGCGCACTGTGTCTCGATGTCGACTGGGTGGTCGGCGACTGCTTCGATGTCGGCGGTGACGATCCGCACCGCATCCCCTGCGGCACGCCCGGCGTCACCGACGGCGTGCATGTGCTCGCGATCCTGCCCAACAGCATCAGCCTCGACGATTGCACCGTCGGCGACAGCGGCTATGTGTACCGGGACCGCAGGACGGTCGTCTGCGTCGGGGCCTTGTAGCTCGCGGACGAGAACTTGTAGCTCGCACACAAAGAAGGAGGCGGTGATCCCGGATCACCGCCTCCTCCTGTGTCTTTCGCCGATCAGATCGGGCGGTAGCCCGCGCCGATACTGCCGCGATTGTTGATGTCGTTCATGATCGACGACATATTGGTGCCGACCTCGGGGCCGAAGCAGGCCACGGCCAGGTAGGCGTTCACCATGCCGACGAGCGTGGTGCCCACGACAACCGGTGCGCCGGAGTCACCTTCGACGACGCACATCTGGCTCCAGGTCTCCACACTGGTGTCGAAGACGTCGCCCCAGGAGATGCCGCAGGTATTGCCGGTGGTGCGGCCTTCCTTGCAGACGATCATCGGGAATCCGGGCGGGCCGCCCAGTCCGGTGATCGTCACGTTCCCGATGTGGTTGACCGGAATGATGCGGCCCGGATCGAACTGGATGATCGCGTAGTCCAGGTCGTGGTCGGAGTACACGAAGGTGCCGATCTGCCCTGCGCCGCGGTCCTTTTCGGCCCATACCTTGGCGCCCGGATCGCCACAGTGCCCGGCGGTGAGGCCGACCAGCCGGCCGGCGCCGTCGTATCCGACTGTGGTGACGGTGCATTCGAACATGTCATCGATGATGATCCCGGAACCGCCGCCGATGACGGCCGGAGCGGGGTCGGCGTTCGCGGTTCCGGCGCCGAGCAGCGCTGTGCTCAGGACGGCGAAAACACCGACCACCCCGGCGAATTTCCTGATCATGACCCTCCAGACGTCGGAAGCGCTCGCGAATCGAACGTGACTGCCCTCATCCTGCCCTCATCCTGTCAGTATTCGGGCCAGGTCGACGGTTGTACTGCCACATGTTGCCGAGCCGTGTCCTGCACCGCGAAGCGTCGGTTAGCTAGTTGGATGTAGTTATCGGATCAATAGGCATCGGGTATCGATTTCCGATAAATTCAATCCGATTAATTCTTACCTAGAAGGTCTTCAGAAGTTCTGAAGTTGCGGCGGAAAGTATCAAACTAGAACAAGTTCTAGATAACTGCCTGGTTCTTTGGGCGAGAAACCAACTCTGATGTGGCTGTTCACAGCGGTACGCCGAAAGTGATCCGGGTCTATGACGGGAACCACAATCGGTGATGTGTTTTTTCTAACTCCGTAGTAGGGTGCGTCAAGCAAACAGTCGTCGGAGGCGGGTAACTCCGGCGTCGAGAGGGGTAGCCAGTGCAGTTGAGCAAGAGCCTGGATGGGCAGGGGAGCCCAACCGAATCACGGGCGAATCTCGCCCTGGATTGGGCAAAGGGCTACTGGCGGGATCACCCCCAGGCATCGCTGGAAACCGGCGGCCGCATGATCACCATGGGTGTGGCCGCGGTGGCCGAACTCTTCATCGCCATCTTCCGCAGGCGTTTCCCCTTCAAAGAGTTCGTGCGGCAGTGCGCCTTCATGGCCAATGTCGCCGCCGCCCCCACCCTGCTGGTCGCCATTCCGATCGGCGTCATCGTCTCCATTCAGGTCGGCTCGGTCGCCGGACAGGTGGGCGCCACCTCGTTCATCGGCGCCGCCAACGGGCTCGGCATCATCCAGCAGGGCGCGCCCCTGGTCACCTCCCTCATGATCGCCGGCGCGGTCGGCTCCGCCATCTGCGCCGACCTCGGCTCCCGCACCATCCGCGAGGAGATCGACGCCATGAAGGTGATGGGCGTCGACCCCATGCGACGGCTGGTCGCCCCGCGTCTCGGCGCCGCCATGCTGGTCTCCGTACTCCTCTGCGGCTTCGTGGTTTTCGTCGGCTTTCTGACCGGCTACATCTTCAATATCTTCGCGCAGAACGGCACGCCGGGCTCCTATATCGGCACCTTCTCCTCATTCGCGGTAACCCTCGATCTCTTTGTGGCGCTGCTGAAGTCGCTCATCTTCGGACTGCTGGCCGCCATCATCGCCTGCGACGCGGGGCTCAATGCCCGCGGCGGGCCGGGCGGCGTGGCGAACGCGGTCAACACCGCGGTGGTCATGTCGGCCGTCATGCTCTTCGGCACCAATCTGGCCCTCACCCAGATCTACAACTCCCTGTTCCCCCCGCAGGTGGTCTGAGACGTGTCTGCAACTTATGTTCCCCCGCTGCTGCGGCCGTTCCAGCGTCTCCGGGGCGCGGCCACCGCGCCCCGGGACTGGCTGGCCCGCATCGGCCATCAGGTCTTCTTCTTCCTGCGCTCGATCGGCTCCATGCCGATGGCGTTCAAGCACTACCCCAAGGAAGTCTGGCGCCTGCTGTCCGACGTCACCTGGGGCAACGGCAATCTCGTCGTCGGTGGCGGCACCATCGGCATCGTGCTGATCCTGTCCGCGTTCGGCGGTATGACGGTCGGCATCCAGGGCTACACCTCGCTCAACCTGCTCGGCCTGGCGCCGCTGACCGGCGCCATCTCCGCCTTCGCCACCACCCGGGAACTCGGGCCCATGCTGGCCACGGTCGCCTTCGCGGCGCAGGCCGGCTGCCGGTTCACCGCCCAGCTGGGCGCCATGCGCATCTCCGAGGAGATCGACGCGCTGGAATCGGTTGCCATCCGGCCGCTTCCGTACCTGGTGAGCACCCGCATGATGGCGGCCATGATCGCCATCGTGCCGCTGTACTGCCTGGCGCTGCCGTTCGCGTACATCGCGTGCTCGCTGACGGTGACGCTGGTCGGCGGTACCGCGACAGGCACCTTCCAGCACTACTTCTATGAGTTCCTGATACCTCACGATGTGCTGTACTCACTGCTGAAGGCGATCATCTTCGTCGCGATCACCACGTTCATCCAGTGCTACTACGGGTTTTTCGCCTCGGGCGGCCCGGAGGGCGTGGGTGTCGCGGCCGGTCGCGCCATCAAGCTCTGCATCATCGCGGTCGTCTTCGCGGACCTCTTCATGACCTTGGCCATCTGGGGCGTCAACCCCGGAATCCGCATCTCGGGATAGGGGGCGCGAAATGATCATCGATCCGAGCGGGCGCGGCCCGACCATGCGGCAACTGCTGCTCGCGGGCGTCGCGGGCCTCGTGGTGTTCGCCCTCATCCTGGGTTTCCTGATGGCGCGGTACAAGGGCTATCTCGTACCGAAGGTCAATGTCACCGCCAACCTCACCACCACCGGTGACGGCCTGCCCGCCGACGCGGACGTGAAGTTCCGCGGCGTGCTGGTGGGTGCGGTGAAGGATGTCTCGGTCGCGAATCAGGGTGAACTGCAAGAGGTTCACATCGAGATGAAGCCCGAATTCGTGACCGGCATCCCGGCCAATGTCACCGCCCGGGTGGTGCCGTCCAACCTGTTCGCGGTCACCTCGGTCGAACTCGTCTACAACGGTTCGGACGCCACGCACCTGAAGGAGGGTTCGCAGATCTCCGAGGACAAGTCCGAGGGCACCATCGCCCTGCAGGACACGCTCACCACGGTGCGCAATATCCTCGGCAAGATCGATCCGGTGCAGTTCGGCCGGGTGCTCGGCACCCTGTCCTACGCCCTCGACGGCAGCGGCCGCATGCCCGGCTCCAGCATCGAGCGAATCGACAACTGGCTGCAGCAGACCCGCGCCTCGGTGCCGGATCTGGGCGGCTTCCTCGACGACTTCTCCACCTCCTTCCACGCGCTCAACCAGTCCGCGCCGGAACTCATGGACGTGCTGCAGGAATCGGTGAAGACCGCGCAGACCATCTCCGATCGCCGGGCCGAGCTGATCTCGCTCATCACCGGCGCCTCCGGCACCGTCGACAAGGTCAACGCGCTGTTCGCCCGGAACCCCAACGTGGGCAAGGACGTCACCGTCGGCACCAGCGCCCTGTTCGGCGCGCTGGCCAGCAACCCGGATGCCATCCCACAGGCCATCTCCAACCTGAACGACTCGGTCCGCAAGCTGAACACCACGTTCCACTGGGGACCGCAGCGCCAGATGATCTGGAACATGGGCATCACCTTCACGCCGTACAAGCCGTACACACGTGACGACTGCCCGCGCTACGGCGACCTCGCCGCGCCCAGCTGCGGCACCGCGCCGCTGGTCTCGGATCCGGGCACGCTGCCGGAGTCGTTGCGCCCCAAGGCGCTCGACTCGGCCGCCGGCCTGCCGAAGAGCCCGCCGCCGCCGGGCTTCCCCAGCATTCCGGGCCTCAATACCGATATCACGCAGCCGGGCCAGAACCCGCAGCCGGGCAACCCCTTCGCGGGCACCCCGCTGGAGGGCCTGTTCCCGAACCTGAACATCCCGGGCCTGCCCGGCGCACCTGCCGCACCCGCCGTTCCCGCCGCGCCGGCAAGCCAGCCGGCCCCGCAGCCCGGCGCCGCACCGCAGGCCGGAGCGATCGCCTATGCCGGCGATGACGCCATCACCGCCCTGCTCGGCCGGCGTCCCACCGCGGCCGAATACCTGCTGCTGAGCTCGATTCTGAGGGGTGGAACGTTGACCGTGTCCGAAAGCGGGGCGGGTAAGTGAGTATTCGCAAGCCGCTGATCGGCTTCAGCCTCTTCGCCATCGTGTCGATTCTGGTGACCGCGGTCATCTGGAACACGTTGGCGCGCACCGTGAGTGGCAGTACCGACACTTACTCGGCGACCTTCACCGATGTGCTCGGCCTGCGTGTGGGCGA